>JAABSO010000016.1:0-86955 GCA_011390335.1 Desulfotignum sp.
ATTACCGCTTTTTTCGAAGCAAAATATTCAACCATTGTTCACCTTCACGGCCAGGTCGCAAATCATTTGTTTTCCAATATTTCAACATTTCCAGTTCTTTTTGATCGGTTATCACGGCATTGAAGCTTTCTTCATCGTAATTTGAAAACAGTCTTCCATTCCTGAAGACTTCATCATCGCCATACTTGAAAGAGGTGTATAGAATCCCGTCATGTTTGAGGGCCGCGCATAGTTTGTTCAAAACATTGATCATATTGCTTTTTGGTACATGCAGCATTGATGAACACGCCCACACGCCATCAAACTTATTTTCAAAATGGATATCATCAAAAGAAAGCAGCAAACAGTCCTGGCCAGTGTAATGAGATGCCAGTTTTACCATTTCAGGGGAGTTATCAAACGCAACCACATCAAACCCCTGTCTGAGGAAGAAACGGGTGTCCCTTCCTGACCCGCATCCCGCATCAAGAATCAGCCCTGTCTCAGGCATCAGTTCAAGAAATGGGTGATACAGGTCCGTAAGATCGATCGATACAGTTGCATCAAAGAATTGCTTCGCATTCGATTGATAATAGTCAAGCGTCTGTTTTTGCAGGTCAGAATTTTGTGCCATGGCCTTCTATGAATCCCCGTCTGTGTATTGATAGTTCAATTGCGTATTATTTTCCCTTTGTCAAGATATTGATTAATTTCCGGTCAGCTCAGTCTTTGCCCGGAAGTGAAAATCACCCGCTACTGCAGGTCGGAAGCCACATAATCCCGGCCGTTTATGTCGATGACAGTAAACTCCCGGTTCAGCAGGCGGTCCAGGGTGCGGGCCGCGTCCGCCAGGTCGTCCCGGGTGTCGGCCATGAACCGGAACATCCCCCGGTACTGGTCCATCAGATTTGGGTGACGTTATGCACCGCCATGTTCGGCGATCTGCATGTCATGGGCCGCAGCCGCAGCAGAGACTCCTTTGGAAGGACAATCCCGAGAGAATTGCCGATTTTTCTGACTTTCCGTTCCAGCATGTTGATCTCCTGTTGTTATAACCAAAGTAATAACATGCGTGTCAGGTGCAATCAAGTGAAAAATCCCGGTCTTCAACCGGCTTGTTATTTTCTTGATAACGGATATAATACTTTATAAAGTTTTAAGCGAATACCTGACGCTTATACTTTCATCATTTGTTGTGGTCTTTCAGGCCATGATTGTTATTAAAAAAGGTCCATCATGCCACTGTACGCTTTTAAAGCCCATACCCCCCGGATTCATCCATCCGTATTTGTAGCCCCCTCAGCCCAGATCATCGGCAATGTCCGCATCGGCAGGGATTCTTCCGTCTGGTTCCAGACGGTCATCCGGGGAGATCTGGACGCGATCACCATTGGTGACAAAACAAATATCCAGGATCTGTGCATGTGCCACGCGGATGAAGGCATTCCCCTGACCATCGGCCATGGCATCACTGTCGGCCACAGGAGTGTGATCCACGGATGTACCATTGGAGACGGCTGTCTTGTCGGCATGGGTGCTGTCATTATGAACCAGGCCGTGATCGGAGAAGGCTCGGTCATAGCAGCCGGTGCGGTTGTGCTGGAAAAAACCGTGATACCGCCTCGTTCCCTTGTCACCGGTTCCCCCGGAAAGGTGAAAAAGACCTATGACAATCCGGAACAGCTTGCCGAAAGCATCCATGCCATGTCTGAAAGCTATCTGGAAAGCGCGCGGTCATTTTTGTCCCCCGGCTCTTTTTATGAGATAAAGTGAATATGCCTGGAATTCGGCGGCTTTTGTCCGGGTCCATCCGCCTGACAGCTCTTTCAAAGAGGCGGCAGCAGAAATTCCTTATTGTCCGACCGGGCTGTTTTTGAAAAGATGCTTCATCCGGTTTTCCCGGCCGTTCAATATATCTTCGGCAATAATGGTCACGGCTTTTCTGCTGATTTCAGGGGCAGGCGGGGCGCCGGTCCACTTGATGGCCCTGAGATGTTCAACTGGAAACTGGTGAATCATCCGGCTGACTTCAAGGGGATCGACCCAGAGATCTTTTTCTCTGGCTTCGCCGATAATCTCCTGCCATTGGAAATCATAGGTATCGGCAATATAAAGAATATCCGCATAATCTTTGGGTTCCATCCGGCTCATCGCACAAATCTTGTTTGAAAGGATATTTTGCCAGCTCTCAACCCGGCCGAACCCAGCACTGCATCCTGGAACGGGTACAGTTTATCTGAATAATAATTGTCTGGCATACCGGTACTTCCTGCGCAATGTTTTTGGGAACAAACTGTCCAACACATCGTCGCTCATGGCTTTTTCCAGCGTTTCCATGGGGAGCAGCGACAGAAGCGTATACCAGTCATAGGTGGAAAGCAGCCTCAGGTAGATGCTTTTTGGAAACATCAGGGGAATGGAGTCATTTTCTCCATTGACAAAGGCGTAGAGAAGGTCAGGGTCAATTTCTCTGTCCCAGAAGGCCTTGCCCAGCAGTTGTTTTTTTTCATCAATGGTCATTTTTTCCTTCTCTCCCGGATTCAGAATAAATCATACCATATGAAGATTGGAAATGACAAGACAGGGAGAAATATGTCCAGCTCATCGGTTTGACATCTCACGGAGAAGATCTTTGTCCTGCTGCATGATTTTTTCTGCTTCAGTCAACTGTCTTGAGAATGTTTCATGTACCGGACAACCGGATTGTTCCTTTTGGGTGCCCGGAAATATTTGAATTTTGGAAAGCCGACCATCAATGCCCCATGGCAGGAGTGGTTTTCAGGAAAGGATAAAAACTCTGCAAGGGCCGGCCACTGGCCTGCCGCATAGTTGACATATCCGGCCCAGCAGGAACCCAGACCAAATCCGGGCAGCGCAAGTTCCAGGTAAGCCAGCGCGGTATGACAATCTGCGGCTGCGCTGCCGAATTCATTGGATGCATGGGCGAACACCAGCTGGGGGGCATCCCTGCAGATCCTGTCCGCGCCTTCTTCCCAGTGAGTTATCAGGGTCTGCATATTCAACGGCAGGGCAAGTTCCGGGCGGGTTTTTACCAGATACCGCATCCATTCAATCACATGGGCAGCTGTTTTTTTCACATCGTTTCTTTTGTCAATCACAAGCCATTGAACTTCCTGACGGTTGCTGCCTGTGGGTGCACAACAGGCAATGCCCAGCGCTTTTTCAAAAAGGTCTCTGGGAACCGGTTTATCCCGGTAGCGTCTGACCGCCCTGCGGGATCTTAAGAAGTGCTCGGTCTGCACCGCGTTTAGGGCCAGCTCTTTTTTGACGGGCATGCATTCTTCCGGGGAAAGAAAATTCAGGGTGATGGCAGCCTGTGGGCAGACCGCCACACAATGGCCGCACCGGATACAGATCTCTTGGGCACCATCAGACGGAACCGGTCCGTTTTTGGTCATTTCAATAATATGGGCAGGGCATTCAAGTGCGCAGATGCCGTCTTTATTGCATTTTTCATTGTCAATGGTAAACAGGGTCATTTCAGCTCCAATCATTGAGTGTTAGGAAGGGATGAAGGGATTTATTATTGTGAGTGTCTGCACTTTCTGGTTATGCTGCAGATCTTCTGAATACAGGATGCCACAGTTCGTTTGCAGCGCCGCAGTAATTATCATTGAATCATAGAAAGAGTATTTCCATCTTTCTGATATCTCAATTGTGGCTCTGTAAAGGTCAATGGATGTAAATATTTCACAGAGAGGAGAAAGGACAGTATGTAAGTATTTCAGGCAGTTTTCGCTTGATAGCGCGGGACTAAATTTTTTTGACGAAACATGTAAAAATTCTTGAATCACCTGAGAACTGATACATCCTTCCTGATCTCCCAGGGCTTTTTTTATCATCCCTTGAGAAATCTTTTGCTTCACTGGATTATTTGAATCGAATGAATAAACAAAAATATTGGTGTCAATAAAAAATTTATCGTTCATTCATTTCATCCCTTGAGTATTTACGCATGGGTTTAGCGTAGCTGATCTGTTGCATTAAATGATCGTATTCATTTGCGTTTTTTCCCATGCTCGTATATTTTTCCAACCATTGACGAAACTGGGAATTCAGCGTTGTTTTTTCCGACTCAGCTTTCTTTCTGGCTCTAATGATCAGTTTCTCATCAGCGCTTAATGTGATATTTTTCAACATATTCACCTCCACTATATTGTACACAAAAATAGTGTACAATATAGTGAGTGTGATTTCAAGCATATTCGGCAGGGGCAGCACGGTGAATTCATTCTAATCGTCAATCCATCTATTTTAGGCCCTCGGAGCCGTCAAATTATTTTACCACGAAGATACCCTTTCTTCGTGCTCTTCGTGGTTTTAAAAATCCAAATCAATGCAAGGCCATCCGATATTAGTCATAAATTATTGAATTTATTATATAATTCTATTTTGGAACAGCAGTTAAAACAGCCGGGCAGACATCCGGCTGAACCATCCGGATTGTTCGACCATAAAGAGGATCAGACAAAGAGAGAATATGATATAAATTTCACCGAACGGTTTATTGTTGAACTATAATTGGTTTTTAACTGTTCGGTGAATTGTTTTGACTTTCTTTTAAATCTACCGTATGGTTAATTCTGGAGGATTGAGATGAAATATCCATATCTTATTCGAATGCCAAAGTATTTGGGGAAAGTGATTAAAGCTGCCCGGAAGTCTAAAAAGATGACCCAGAGGGGCCTGGCGAATGTTACGGGCACCAGTGTCAAATTTATATGTGAGGTTGAAAGGGGAAAGGAGTCTGTTCAAGTCGATAAGGTCTTTGATTTGCTCCGGGCGCTTTCTCTGCAGGTTTATGTGACGGACAAACTTTTTAAGGAAGAAGCAACAGGTGGAAAGACTTTCGATTTTTTGGGGTGATCGCCTGGTTGGGATGCTTTATCGCCAAACAAAAGGACGGGTAAGGTTTCAATACTCTCCTGGGTGGGTGTCCGACACAGGCCGGCCAATATCTTTATCCTTGCCGTGTCAAAAAGAAACATTCTCTCAAGGGGTCAGCACGGCTTTCTTTGAAAATTTATTGCCGGAAAGTGATGTCCGTTCGGTTCTGGCTTTCAATAACCGATTCAATAAAAGGGATACATTCTCCTTTCTTGAACACTTTGGTCAGGATTGTGCCGGGGCTTTATCCATCATCCCGGAGGATCAATTATTGGATACGACACCCCGGCGTTATAAGGATGTTACTGAAGACCTGGTCAGGGCTCTGGATATCATCGAGAAACACCCGGGAGAACGCCAACTTTATTCTGAGATGCAACCCACTCGGCTATCTATTGCCGGTGCTCAGGATAAGCTGCCAGTGTATTTTGCTGATAACAGGTTTTATCTGCCGGCTAATCCCGGATCAGCGACATCTCATATTATCAAACCGGCTTCATACCGCTTCCCTGGAATACAGAGGAATGAGGCTTTTTGCATGAATCTCGCCCGGAATATTGGCGTAAGAGTGCCAGATACCTCTTTATTCCAGATTGGCCCCCATGAGATTTATCTGGTTGAGCGATTTGACAGGCGGATCCTCCCGGAGAGGGTTGCCCGGGTTCACCAGGAGGATTTTTGCCAGGCACTGGGAATCATGGCAGACAAAAAATATCAGGTTAAAGGGGGTCCGGGTTTTGATCGGTGTCGTTCATTGATAGACGAACATTTAGCCCATCAAAGCCTGGAAATCCGGTCTGAATGGGTTGGTGTATTGGCCTTTAATTTCATAATCGGCAATCATGATGCCCATGGCAAAAATTTTTCGATTATGCATGGACGTGAAATTGAAATGGCCCCTTATTATGATCTGTTGTCCACAATGACTTATGATGATCTGGAACGGCATTTTGCCATGTCTATCGGGAAAACATTCCGGTATGACCGGATTGGTGCAAATTCCCTTAATGAATTTGCCAAAGACATGAAATTCCGTCCTGTCAAGGTGGCGGAGATCCTGGATACGATCATTCGACGGGTTGACCGGGAAGCTCCCGGCCTTTTTTCCGATCATGAACAAAAATACGGACCGGCCCGAATATATTTCAAATTAGAACGGGTTCTTTCGGAGAACTTGAAACGACTTGCTAAGATGCGGGATGAGATATGCTGACAAATTCATTTATACACATACCAGGTGTGGGGGCGGTCACGGAGAAACGGTTGTGGACGGCGGGGCTGCTGGACTGGCACCAGGCGGGTTCGGCCGGTTCCTGTGATATTCCTGCCAAAAGCTTGATGCGCATTGCCGCCTGCATGGCGGAATCCTGTGAGCATCTGGACAAAAACAACCCGGCTTATTTTGCAGATCATCTGCCGGCCGGAGAACACTGGCGGTTTTTCCCGCAATTTAGGAAAACCACGGCGTTCATCGATATTGAAACAACGGGCATGGATATGTTCGGAAGCGAGATCACCACCATTGCCCTGTATGACGGGGAATCGATCAAATATTATGTCCAGGGGCAGAACCTGGATGCGTTCATGGATGATATTGAAAAATACAATGTGATCGTCACCTACAACGGCAAAACATTTGATGTGCCCTTTATCGAAAAGTATTTTTGCATCCGGCTGAACCATGCACATATCGATTTGAGATATGTCCTGAAAAGCCTGGGCTACGGCGGCGGACTGAAGCGGTGCGAAAAGGCCCTGGGGCTGGACCGGGGGGATCTGGACGGGGTGGACGGCTTTTTTGCGGTTCTGTTATGGCGGGAGTTTGCGCAGACCGGCAGTACCAAAGCCCTGGAAACCCTGCTGGCATACAATATCGAGGATGTGGTGAACCTGGAAACCTTGATGGTCACGGCCTACAACATGAAACTCAAGGATACGCCTTTCAGCCGGACCCATGCGCTGCCGCTACCCAAAATTCCGGACATACCTTTCAAACCGGATCTTTCGATAATAGAGAGGATCAAGAAAAGATTTCCTTACTCAACTTTCGGAGTAGGCTGACCCCGTTCATCATTGCTGAAGTCCGAAAGTGGAGTTTCCTTATTATTATTTTGAGGGGCAAGGTTGACACAGGGGTAAAATTGTCATTTTCTAATCAAAATTCCCGGCGCGTAATTATTTTTCACGCTTTTTAAGCATTCGCAAAGCAGGCTGGTGTTTTTTCCCCGGGAACGGTATTATATCTGCGCTGTTTGTTGAACCGGGAAACAATAGAGGAGGACCATGCTGCCTGTGCTGCTGTCTCTGGGAATTTTGTATCTGCTGGCCCTGGGTGCCGGCCGGATCAGTGCGTCTCTGGGGATTCCCCGGGTCACCGGTTATCTGGCCGTGGGCGTGGCTGCCGGCCCCTCTGTGAGCGGCATGCTGGGTATACCCGGGGTGATTACCACAGGGCAGTTTCATGACCTGATCCCTGTACATGATATGATCCTGGGGCTGATTGTTTTTACCATCGGCGGCAGTTTCAGCCTGAAGGCGGTGCGGAAAATCGGATCAGGGCTGTTTCTCATCAGTGCTTTTGAGATCGGGCTGACCGCACTGCTGGTGGGAGCGGGCACCTATTTGTTGAGCCGGTCGGTTCTGGTGGCCGGGTTTCTGGCGGTGATGTCCGTGACCACGGCACCGGCCGCCACCCAGATGGTTATACGGGAGTGTCAGTCCGAGGGTCCTTTGACCGACACCATCCTGCCCTTGATCGGCATCAACAACCTGGTGGCCATTGTCGCTTTCATCCTCCTGGGCATCGCGCTGCCCGATGCAGCAGGATCTGTGTCAGGAACGGTTTATCAGATTGCGGTCCCGGTGGTTCTGGGTATCGGCACCGGCCTTTTGGTTGCGGTGATGGATCAGCGGCTGACCCGCCTGGTGGACCGGCAGATTCTGGTTCTGGCCGCTGTTTTCATTACCGTGGGTATGGCCGCATTTCTGGATATATCTGCCATGCTGGCCACCCTTTTTGCCGGTGTTGCCACTGTCAACGCATCCCCGTTCGGCCGCCGGACCATCAAAGATCTGTCAGCCGTTGACTATCCTTTGTATGTCCTGTTTTTCATCATGGCCGGTGCGGAACTTCACCTGGAATCCCTGGTTCATATGGGATGGATAGGTGCGGTGTATGTGGTTTTGCGCAGTGTCGGAAAATATGCCGGCTGCACATTGGGGGCATTTGCCGCCAAGACATCCCATGTCCAGAAAAAATGGCTGGGGCCTGCCATGCTGGCCCAGGCGGGTTTGGCCATCGGTCTTGCCGGTACCCTGGCCCGGTCCTGGCCCGGCCCCGGCCAGAGCATCCAGACGGTCGTGCTGGCGGCAGTGGTGGTGTTTGAGGTGGCAGGGCCTCTGCTGACACGACTGTCCCTGGTGAATGCCGGAGAGGTGACCGTGTTCAATCTCATGGCCCTGCGGAGTCCGGTGGGGTTCACCGAAGGCCTGGGCCAGGTTGTGCACCAGGTGAAAGATGCCTTTGGGGTCGCCCTTTCCGGGGCCGCCAGCCACCGGGCCGGTATCCGCGTCTCCCACATCATGCGGCGCAATGTGGAGGTGATTTCCAATGACACCCCGTTTGATGAGGTCCTGAAAGCACTGGGGAATTCCCGTTATGATCAGCTGCCTGTGGTCAACAGGCAGAATGAGCTGGCGGGGGTGATCAAATATGCCGATATCGCCGGCACACTTTTCGAACCCGGACTTCGGAAAATCGTTGTGGCCGGGGATATCACCACCCGGATCACCCTGAAGCTGACGCCGGAAGACACCATTGAAACTGCCATGAAGGCACTGAAGAAACATCCCAGTGACACCTATCTGGTGGTGGTGGACAAAGATGATCCCAAAAAGCTTATGGGCATGGTGCGGCACAATGATGTCTTGTCCACGCACCTGTACCAGGGTTCAGAATCAAACAGCAGGTGAAATGGCCATGAGTATGCCTGTCAGGTGGTCTTTCAACCGGATCCATGCGCTGCCCTTGCCCAGAATCCCGGACATACTGTTCAAACCGGATCTTCCTACCATAGAGAGAATCAGGCAAAGATGTCAGTTTTTTTGAGCGGTGTGCGTGACTTGCTCCCGGGTTTCATTCAACACTTTCGGCAGTGCTTCCACCAGGTATAAAGGCAGGGAAAGCAGTGTGTAACCTGCAGTTTCAATGCCGTTTTTTGTACTGATCCGGTGGGTAATTTTCTGAAGGCCCGGAGGATTCAGGTCAAATCTGACAGCCAGGGAAATGTTTTTTTTTGTGACAAACTGTTGCAGCGATTTCAATGATCCGCTTTTTCCTGATTTGACTTCAACCGGGATGATCCATGGGCCATGGGAAATGACATAATCGATTTCTGCATTGGCTGTTCTGGCCTGTCTGACCCAGTAATGCAATGATGGCAAAAAATTGGGGGCTGTCAAAAGGTGCTGGCCGATGAACTGTTCGGCAATGGCGCCTTCATTGACAAGATCACGGTCAGGAAAGGATTGAAGATAGGTCCAGTCATTGCCGCAGACATGATTCATCAGCCCGATATCCATGAACAGTAATTTGTAAACAGTTTCTTTGATGTCCGTATTCAGCGGAAGGCCGGAACAATGGCTGTGATAAATCCTGTGGCAGATTTTTGCTTTTGTTAAGAGATCGAGGATCTCCTTGATTTTTCCAGACGGGTGCTCCCGGGAGATGTTGCTGTATTTTACCTTATCCCCGACAATCCTCGGGATGGTTCTGAAAACTCTCTGCATGAGAACCAGTTGATGGGATCGGGCATATTTGGAAAAATCATCCTCATAGGTTTCAGCGATAGAACGGTGAACATCTCCCACATCTCTGAGAGATCCGCTTTCACACCATACCTGCACCGCTTCCGGCATGCCGCCTGTAAACACATATTTGCGCTGCTCTTTTTTGAGTTTTTCATGGGCTGCCGCCGGAAGGGGGGATGTCATGGAAAAATCCTGGATATATCCGGTTAAAGACGGCTCAGCAGCAAGGATGAACTCTGTGAATGTCATGGGGCCCAGATGCATGTATTCGATACGTCCGACCGGCATTGAGAATGAGTGATCAGCTAGGGTGAATTCCAGAAGCGAACCTGCGGCAATGACCGGCAATTCTTTTTTTTCTTCATAAAAATAGCGCAGAAGCTGGAGAGCATGCGGTGTAGATTGAATCTCGTCAAGGAAAAGTATGGCACCAGGGGTCGAAACCGGAATGCCGCTCAATGCTTCGATTTCTCTTAAGGCAGCATCTGTATCCAGGGTTTTGAAAATATCATCCAGAAACAGATGCCGTTCCAGATTGATTTCGATCAGGGGTTTTTTCTGTTTTCTGGCAAATTGCCTGACCAGTGTGGATTTGCCGACCTGTCGGGCACCTCTGATGACCAGCGGCTTCCGGTTTGATTTTTTGATCCAGGTTTCGAGATAGGTTTCTGCCAGACGGTACATCATATTAAAACACCCCCGTATTTTCATTTAATTGATATCAAAATACGGGGGTGTTGTCAATTTTTTTCTGCCCGCATATGAGTGATTTGTGCAGCCTGGGAGAGACGACATGGATGTAACGCATATGACTGTTTTAACCGCTATTCCAAAACAGTCAAGGCTATTTTGGAATAGCGGTTAAAACAGCAGAGCAGACCGCCGGTGAAATGGTCTTTGGTGCGCCTGGAACGTGGTTTTTCAGTCATTATCTTTATCGATCTTGCGCCATATCTCAGATTTCCTCTTTGCCCGGATCGAAGCGTGTCTGAACGAGATGGCAGGTCAAAAAGGCCATGTCTGCCTGACGATTCCGTACATGGTTCTGGACGGGGCCCCGGTTTTTTGATAAAAGGCACAAAGCGGTATGCAACCATTTTTTTTCAGGAAGTTTGATCCATGATGCAGGTGAGTACGTGGTTTGCCTTTTTTGTGATGATGACGGCCATTGCCTATACCCCGGGGCCCATGACCATGTTTGCCATGTCCTCCAGTGTAAAACATGGATTTTATCGGACCCTGCCGGGTATTTTCGGCGGTTCGGCAGCCTATATGATCCAGATGGTCGTGGTGTACCTGGGGCTCGGGGTGATTGTCCAGAACTCCACGCTTGTCTTCAACACCATCAAATGGGTGGGGGTCATCTATCTGATCCTGCTGGGGATCAAAAACTGGCGGCAGTCTGTCCAGGATATGGAGATGACCCATACCGGCCTGCCCGTCTCCCCGGTCAAGCAGTTTTCTTTGGGGTGTGCCACCGGCATGTCCAACCCGAAATCCGTGCTGGTGTTTACTGTTTTGTTTCCCCAGTTTATCCAGCCGGATCATTACACCGCCCATTTTGCTGTTCTGGCGGCCAGTTTCTTCGTCATCCAGGGCAGCAGCGCACTGGCCTATGCCCTGTTCGGCGCCCGGGTGTTCAAATGGCTGCGGCAGCGGAACCTGGCCCATGTCCAGAATCGGATCACGGCGGTGATCCTTTTTTGCGCCGGCGGAATACTGGCGGTGAGCAAAAAATAGGCGGCCGGTTTCCGGCCGAAAGACAATAATAAGTGGCATTGTATTCTGCCATGTGGAGGGCAACCGTTGCTGTCGCCTGAACTTCCTTTTTTCAATGACCCGGAGGGCAGGGGCCTGCCTGCCGGCATCCCCTGTGTGATCGACAGCCATGTGCATGTGTTTCCCGATGCGGTGTTCGAGGCGGTGCGAAGCTGGTTTGACGCCCATGCCTGGCGGATCCGTTACCGGGACACCAGTGACAATTTGATCCGGTTTCTGCTGGATCGGGGCGTGGCCCATGTGGTCGCGCTGCAGTATGCCCATAAGCCCGGTATCGCCCGGGAACTCAATGATTACATGGCAGGTCTGTGCCGGATGTTTCAGGGGAAGGTGACCGGCATGGCCACGGTGTTTCCCGGAGAGGCGGGGGCGGCGGATATTCTAAAACAGGCATTTGACCGGGGCCTGGGGGGTGTGAAGCTGCATCTCCATGTCCAGTGTTTTGACATGGACAGCCCGCACATGGATGAGATCTGCGCAGTGTGCGCGGCCCATGGCAAACCCATGGTGGTGCATGCCGGCCGGGAGCCCAAAAGTGACCACTACCGGTGCGATCCATACAAGCTGTGCCGGGCGGACAAGGTGGCAGGGGTTCTCACCCGGTTTCCGGACCTCAAATTCTGTGTGCCCCATCTGGGGTTTGACGAGATAGCCGCCTACCAGTCACTGATGGCGGTCCACGACAACCTGTGGCTGGATACCGCAATGGTGCTCACCGATTATTTTCCCGCCCATGCCCGGCCGGATCTCCGGGGGTTTCCTTTGGACCGGATCATGTATGGATCGGATTTTCCCAACATTCCCTATGCCTGGGACCGGGAACTCAAATGGCTGGCAGATGCCGGGTTTTCTGAATCAGAACTGGAAGGGCTCACCTGGCAGAATGCCCAGCGGTTTTTAAATCTCCGGGATATTGGATAATGTCCGGATTGTCAGGATGCGGAAAATGTCAGGTGCTGCTGTCCTGAAGTTCAGGGGGACCGCTGGTGAAGCAGAAGCTGCCGGAGCTCTTTATTCTTCATGCAAAAAAGTTTTCAGCCTTTGCCGGACACGGCCAGGCAGTTGAGCCAGGCAAAGGATTTTCGGCCCAGTCCGTCGGATGAGATGGTGGAGGTGATGATGTCAAACCCGGTGTGCCGGCAGATGCCGGTCCAGGCGGTAGGAGTCATGGCGGTGAACCGGCGGCCTTTGGCATCGCATTCATCGGCCTGAATATCGTCCCGGTGCAGGGGCACGGAGAAAAACAGGCGGCCTTCAGGGACAAGGACCTGGCGGATTCCGGAAAAGACTTCCTGGATGGCGGGCCGGGTCAGGTGCATGAGGGTGGCGACGGCATACACCCCGTCAAAGGGTCCCAGGGAAGGGGTCAGGTCCCGGGGCAGGCAGAGACGGCAGAAGCGGCCGGCAAGGACCGGATGGCAGGCCGCGGCCGCATCGATCATCTCCTGAACCGCATCCGAGGCAATCACATCGAATCCGTTGGCCAGCATGTATGCGGCGTCCCTGCCTGAACCGCATCCCAGTTCCAGAAGGCGGGCGCCCGGGGGAAAAGCTGCTGCGAGAAGGGCTTGCAGTTCCGGGACATCTGCGGATTCATACCGCTGGACCAGGTCTTTCCAGTGGGTGGTGTAATATGCGAGGGTGGTGTCAGTTACATTCAGGTCTTGGTTCCCAACCAGAGATGCCTGTTCAAGGTAGTTTTCCATGACCTGACTCCTTGTGTTATCAATTTTATGACAAAGCAGATTACAACCCGATGATCCGGTATCGGCCGGGGACTGTTTTCTTATACATTCATATCGGCTGGCTGATACAAAATCAACCATGAAAAGGGATACCCCTTGTAAAGCCTGGAAAAAAGTCAAAATTGTAGTATGCCGTTATCCAAATCCATGACCGCCCAAAAAAAAGATGCGTTACAACAGGGAGAAAAAACTGGTGGATATCAAGGAAAACCCAAAGCCGGCACATATTCTTGTGGTGGATGATGATGAAGCCATCCGGGATGCACTCAGGGAGATTCTGGAAGATGACTATGATGTCACCTCAATTCCAGTTCCGGAATCTCCTCCAGGCCGGATGCCACGGCCTGGTCCAGATACTGGCGGGCAAGACCCTGGGCATTGTCCGGCAGGGGGCTGCCCGGGCTGTATCCCGGCATTCCCGGCGGAAGAATGGTCCTGGCGATGTCAAACTGGCCCTTGTAAACCTGGCTCACAAAGGCGGTCCGGTCAATGGCGGCGGGGGTCCAGCCGGATCAGCCGGGAGATGGAAAACACCACATCTGCTGCAGTTACCGGGTCTCCGTTGTGGAACCGGGTATTTTCCCGCAGTTCAAACCGGTAGACGTGTCCATTCTCTTCCACCTGCCAGGTTCGGGCCAGAGCGGGCAGCACGGTCAGATATTCATCAAACCGGACCAATCCCTCAAAAATCTGACTGACAACCGCCACCCCATACTGATCCTTTACCCGGGCCGGATCCAGGGTGGCTGGATTGCTGGGTAGAGGTATCCGGTAAATGCCTCCAGATACAGGGACGTCTGCGGCAGCTCCCTTTGAGGAAGCTGTCTGGTCCCCCGAATCTGAACATCCGTGGGGCACAAACAAAACAAAAAGCAGCCAAATCCCTGAGGTGAAGCAGATCTTGAAACGGTTCACCGAACCTCCCTGTCACCATCGTTCCAAAAATGAAAAACCGTATCAAACAATATTAATGGACGCAAGGATTCAAAAAATACACCAAAAGTAAAGGCGCAACCGGTATCCGGTAACGCCTTTCAAGGTAGGTCTGCACAAATTGTATCTTAATTTTCAGACTTAGTAAGGTCCTCCCCCGCCACAAGCCATGGGGGGCACCAGGAATCAGCTGCAAGGGGAGAATTTTTTTTCACTGCTGGTTCTTGCCAATCCTGAAAGCCCCTATTCCCAGGAAATGGTCAAACTGGTGACGCGCCTGGCAAAAATGTATACCATCGGCCTGAAGTTGAAGCTTGCAGGATAGCAAAAAATTTTGCCGGAATCCCTGACCGGGGGGACCACCCGCCGGTCACTTAGTCATGCTTCTGAATTTTTCAACTTATTCAGTCGGTAACTGATATCCCGGTCAAGCGTCTGAATCTCCGTATCCGGAACACCATATGCTGCATATACATCCTTCCAGGCCGACACCGCCCGGATTATTGCATTGATGATGTGATCGGGTTTTTTTATTTTCAGGTCGGCGGCGTATGCAAGAAACACCGATCTGTTGGGTGAAAATTCTCCGGATCCCTTTGGAAATGACAGTGCGTGAGACCGTTTCCCATGAATATCGGGCAGCAGGTCATAAGCAGGAGACAGGCAATAACCGGTTTCTTTGTGGAGCATACAAAAATTTTTCAGGTGATCATCTGTGTTGCCGATGGCGGCATTGAAAACCATTTGCAGGAACAATGCCGGGATATCAACTGATGGCTGGATACTGTATTTTTTTACCGCCTTGAAAATATCCTCGTACCATGCATGATATTGGGCATTTAAAATTGTTTTCATGCTGATCATATGGTATCTGCCACCATCGTCAGCCACATCGAACCGTTTCACCAGTAACGCTTTCCGGGAACCCGCGGTGAGGATTTTGAACTCAGGCACTTTTAAGCCCGAATTTTCGGCCAGTTTCAATGTAGCCGCTTCCATTTGTTCTATATGAAAATGGTCGTTGTGTTTAGGAAATTTTGCAAGCCACAGGGAATTGTCTTTATCCCGAACCAGTGATTTGGGCCTGGCACCACCGGGAGAACTGCCAGAAATGGCCAATGAGCAAAATTCCTGATCGCTCAATTGTTCGCCGGCATCATACCTTACTGCCAGTTCAAGTAATTGTTCCAGATTCAGAATATCAGCAGAGGGGTCCTGTGTCCTGATTGAATTGCCGGTTTCAAAACAGAGTGCTCCCATGCCGCTGTTACCAAGGGCTTCAAGTAATCTGGGTTCTGTCTGTTCACGGGGGGGGAGGGTTGCTTTGCGTACCAGAATTTTTCTACCCCAGTCATCCGGCAGGGCATCTTCAAAAACCCCGTGGATTCCCTGGGGCCGATTGGATGGGAATTCTTTCGGGGTCAGCGGCAGGTTGGCAGGATCCAGTGGAAACGCATCAGGATGCTGCAAATATTCCGGTGTATAGCGAAATGCCCCCTTAATCCTGCCGTTTGCTTCCGGGGTTCCGGTGATAATCTCGCCGCATTTTATTTTCAAGCTGTTTGGGAAAATGATGATTACATCAAGATGAAGCAATTATATTTTCCTCCTGGCACGCTGCCGGTCTTTTGTTTTTTTGATTCTTTCATGTTGTGCAAATAAAGATTCTCCGGGTGTGAACAAATGATCCAGATCATCGAGCCTGTCAAGAACCGCCAGAGCTTTTACCCAGGTGCCGATCGCCACAGTGGGTTTTCCCTGTTCCATGTTTTGCAGCGTGGGTATGGAGACCCCTATCCGCCATGCAAACTCTTTCTGGGAATCATTTCGTTCCAGCCTGGCTGTTTTTAAACGTCGGCCCAGGTTTTTCAGGGCGGATTTTTCAGTATCATCAATCATAGTTTGTATTATATCTTAATGATCTGTTTAATACAAACTGTAATTATTTATATCGTTTAGCATGTGGTTGTTTTAACCATTATTGCAAAATAGTCATGGCTATTTTGCAATAATGGTTAAAACAGCCCGATTTCAGATTACCTGGACCACCGGTAAACCCCCCGGGAGACCCGTTCAAGTTTGCCCAGCTGTACCAGGCGGAACAGGGTTCTGACCTTCTGGGGGTCCATGTCCGATTTTTCGATCACTTCAGCCACCTGGGTGAGCCGTTTTGTCCGCCGTTTGAACAAGGTTTCAATGCCGGCGGATTTTCCGTGACGTGTGTGACGCCGGGGCCACCTTACCGGGCTTGCTCTAGTGGGCCGATGGGGACGGCAGATGCTTTTTTTGCGGCCGGCCAGGTGGACAGAAAATCCTGGATGGGGCCAAAAGGGATGTTCCCCTTTGCTTTATGCCGAAGAGATCATCCCTGTTTCTGGATGCGGTTTGTCTTCCAGGGCATATCGCGGCAGGGATCAAACAGCCACAAACATCCCTTTTTCTGTCTTTTTTATCTTGTTTTCCTTTTTCAACCGGTATGCATTGTCTGAGATTTGCTTGCCGGTAAGGCCGGTCTCTTTCTGTAATTCTTTGAAATTAATTCCATCTTTGTGTTTTTTGATGGTTTTAAGGACAGCATTGAGATTTGATTTGCGTGGTTTGGGTCTCTTTTTTGCTGCTGGTTTGGCCGAGACGGGTACAGGCTTGTGATTGATGCCTGTCGATTCTTCAAAAGAAGAATCCATTTTTTTAGAAACACCGGTGAGATCATTGATGCGTTTTGAAAGATTCATAAGTGATGTTTTAATCAATTGTGCAGAATCTTCGTCGAGTTGAATAGTGATGGTCAGTTTCATTTTTTCTCCTTTGCTGAGTATAAAAAAATTGCAATTTAAGATGTATTATCAGTGTAGTACAAATTAATCAAGAAGAGGAGAAAAACAATTTTTCAGAAAAAACTGTCAGTACAGCATAACCGAAGTTGACAACCATACCTGCTCTGTCCTATTCTCACCCTGGAAATAGTGTCAGGCACCCCTTCTGATTGAGCCGGGAGGTGAAAAGAGTCATTCGCTGTTTAACAGAATAAGGATTTCATCCCATGAAACGCTGGATCTATTCGGTCATTGCCATTATTCTGGTGCTGGGTATCGGTGCCGGCATCTATCTGAATCATATGAAAACAGCGGCCCTGCCCGTCATTGACGGCAACCTGCCCCTGGACGGACTGGCAGCGCCGGTCACGGTATACCGGGATGCCCACGGGGTGCCGTCCATTACCGCAGACAATGAAGATGACCTGTACCGGGCCGTGGGATATGTGATGGCCCAGGACCGCCTCTGGCAGATGGACCTGCTGCGCCGGGTCACCCTGGGCCGGTTGTCGGAAATTCTCGGCGACTCCCTGGTGGAGGTGGACCTGCTGATGCGGGCCCTGAAAATCAGCAATAAAAGCCGGGCCATTCTCGATAACTGCCGGGACCAGGGCCTGCTTTCGGCCCTGGATGCTTTCTGTGCCGGGGTCAATGCATATATCGCCGATGCCGGTGACCGCCTGCCCCCGGAATTCCGGATACTGGGATACACACCCGAACCCTGGGAACCCATGCATTCGGTCAACCTGATCGGGTATATGGCCTGGGATTTGACCAACCCCTGGGGGATTGAACCCCTTTTTCACAAAATCCGTCAGCAGGTGGGGGATGCGCTTTACCAGGAACTGCTTCCGGACCCTACCATGATGAAAACCCCGGTGCACCTGCCCGGATATGACATAGTTTCCAGCGGGTGGGACGCGGGATTGCGGCAGTCGGCTAAGACCCTGGAAAACCTGGGTGTAACGGTATTTCATGGCTCCAACAACTGGGCGGCCGGCCCGGAGCGCACCCAGACCGGCATGCCGCTGTTTGCCAATGACATGCATCTGGGCCTCAATGCCCCGGGCCTGTGGTATCCAATGCTCCAGCATGCAGAAGGCTTTGTCCATGTCACCGGCGTGGTGCTGCCTGGTCAGCCCTTTGTGATCTCCGGACACAATGCACATATTGCCTGGGGCATGACCAATGTGGTGGTGGATGACATGGATTTTTTCCTGGAAAAAACCGATGATGCCCATCCCGGGCAGTATCAGTACCAGGGGGAATGGATCGATTTTGAAACAGAACCGCAGACCATCCATATCAAGGACGGTGAACCCGTCACAAGAGATCTGCAGTTCACCCGTAACGGGCCGGTGATCAGCCGGTTCAAGGGCCTGGACAGTGAGGTGGTGTCCATGAAGTGGATCGGCAATGCCATGAGTGATGAACTCGGGGCGGTGTATCAGCTGAACCGTGCTGAAAACTGGGATGATTTCCGCAGGGCGGCCCGGGGATTTGTGGCGGTGAGCCAGAATATCGCCTATGCCGATGTCCAGGGCAATGTGGGGATGCAGACCTGTGCCGGCATACCTGTCCGCAAAAACGGCAACGGCATGGACGTTTATCCCGGGTGGACCGATGAATATGAATGGGTGGGTACCGTGCCCTTTGAAGCGCTTCCCTATACCTTCAACCCGGCGGACGGCGTGGTGTCATCAGCCAACAACAAGACAGTTGACGCGTCTTACCCCCACCATATCTCCCACTGGTATGCCCTGCACTACCGCATCGACCGCATCCGGGAGATGCTGGCAGCCAAAAACCGTCTGTCCCTGGAGGATTTTATGGCCATGCAGACGGATCACCAGTCCCGGCTGGTCACAGACCTGTTGCCGGGCCTGCTGTCCCGCCTGGAACAGCGGTCTTCTGAATTCAGCGACCTGGAACAGTCAGCCTTAAGCATCCTGACCTCCTGGGACAAAGAAATGCGGCAGGATGCCCCGGCCCCGGCCATCTTTGACAAGGTATATGTCACCTGTGCCCGGAACCTGCTGGCAGATGAGATGGGCCAGGATCTGGTTGAAGAATTTTTGTCCAAGTCCTACCCGGTCCGGCATGCCATGCACAATATCTGGCCGAACCAGGACTCTGCATGGGCGGATAACATCCACACCCCGGATGTGAAAGAATCTTTGTCAGACATCGTGTACCAGAGTTTTGGAGAAGCTGTGGCGGCTCTGGCTGAAAAATTGGGCACCGACCCGGAAAAATGGCAATGGGGCAGCATCCACACCCTGACACTGTCTCATCCCCTGGGATCCGTGACCATTCTGGATACCCTGTTTGACCTGAACCGGGGACCGTTTCCCGCCCCCGGCTCCTTTCACACGGTATCCCCATACGCCTACAAGGTCAATGCACCGTTTGACGTAAAGCACGGGGCCTCCCAGCGCCATATTTACGATCTGTCAGACTGGGATAACAGCCGGGCCGTCATTCCCACCGGCAGTTCCGGCATTCCGGCCTCACCGTTTTACTGCTCCCAGGCACAAATGTACATGAAAGGGCAGTTTCGGCAGGATCTCTTCACCCTGGAACGGATATCAGCTGCAGCAGCACACACCCTGGTGCTGCTGCCTGCCGCAGAAAACCGGTGAGAAGCTTAAAGCATTCTGAAAAACGGGTCTCAATTACATGACAGAATCGCTCTGATCTCTTTGATCCGTTTTTTGATGTCCTGGGCGCCGATGATTTCGGTGACCAGGCAGACGGTTTTTGCCCCCATTGCCACCACCTGTGCCAGGTTATGCCGTTTTATGCCGCCGATGGCCACAAATGGGATGGGTATATTGGCCGTCACATGGTCCAGGTATTCCAGACCGACCGCATCACAGACATCTTCTTTGGTCTGGGTGGCAAACAGCGGTCCCACCCCGATATAATCAGCCCTGTCTGCCACCGCCCGGGCTGCCTGATCAGGAGAATGGGTGGAGCAGCCGACCATGAGGCCGGGGGCCAGTTTTTTCACCGCTGCCACCGGCAGGTCTTCCTGGCCCATGTGGACCCCGTCCGCACCGGTTATCATGGCGATATCTAAAAAATCATTCACGATAAAAGGCACCTTGGCATCAGCAGTGATTTTCCGGATCTTACAGCACTCTTCCAGCATGGTTTTCCGGTCTTTTGTGCCGGCTTTTTCCCGGTATTGCAGGATATCGATCCCGTTATCCACCAGAAGTTTTGCCATTTCCACATTGGAACGGCCCAAAGAAAAAGCCTCTCCCAAGATGCCGTAGATGCCTTCCGGGAACAACGGTTTTTGGATTTTTAAAACAATATCCGCCATCATGGCCGCGATCACGGCTATTTTGGGGGCAAACAAAGGGGCAGCTGCCACGTCGGTTGAAAAATCTCCCACAATATGGCAGTTGCCGATTTTCCGGGTTTGGATGTTTTCCATGTCAAAACCTGCAATGCCGGAGGCAGAGACCACAGGGATGCCCAAGGGGGCCAACTCTTCTATCAGCTGTTTTTTTGCGGTGCGGTTGTCAAATCCCTCCACCACCAGATTGCAGTTTTTAAAGATCCGGGTGCTGTCTCCGGGTCTGATAAAATGGGTGAGGGTCTGAATGCTCATTTCTGGAAAAATTCCCAGCAGGTTCTGCTTGAGGCACGCCACCTTGGGCCGGCCGGCCTGGTCCGTGAAATAGAACTGGCGGTTCAGATTGGCGGTTTCCACGACATCAAAATCCACCAGCAGCAGGCCCGGCACACCGGCCTGGGCCAGATGCCGGGCCACATTGGAGCCGATCCCGCCGGCCCCGGCAATACCGATCATCATATCAGAATATCTCCCAGTCTTTGAACACGGGCTGGTACCCGTTGTTCCGAATCATATCCGCCACTTCAGCCACTGTCCGGGTGTCTGTCACCTCAAACTGGGCTGTGGTATCTGTTGTATGCACGGCATAGCCGCCCACATCGGTTCTGGAGCCGGCTGAATACCGGGTCGCCCCCAGGTGGATGATCCGGTCCCGGAATGCGGCTGATTCCCGGGTGGAGACGGTAATGCCCAGACGGGGCATGAAAAGCCGCCAGGCCAGCATGGTCTGGACAAATCCTTTGTCCGGGAGCAGGTGTTTCGGAGCGATGGCGCCGCCTGCCCGGGTCATTCTGGGCAGGGACAAAGAGATCTCCACATGGGGAAACGCCTGTTCCAGGTACCTGGCATGGATACCGGCCATGAAGGCTTCTGCCTTAGGATTTCCCAAACCGAAAAGGGTGCCGATGTTCACGGCCCTGAATCCGGCGGCTGCTCCCCGTTCCGGGGTCAGCAGCCGGAATGCATAATCTGCCTTGGGTCCTTTGGGATGCACCTCTTTGTATACGGCCTGGTCATACACTTCCTGGTACACGGTCAAAGAATCTGCCCCGGCCCGGTGCAATACCTGGTAATCGCTTTGTGTCATGGGAAATATTTCCAGGGCAATGGAAGAAAAATACCGGGCCATGACCCTGCAGGCCGCCTCCAGGTAGGAGAGGGGGGTTTTGGCCGGCGCTTCTCCGGTGAGTACCAGAATATGACGGATACCTGTATCGGCAATGGCCCGGGCTTCCCGGTTGATCTCTTCCATGGTCAGCCGGGTTCTGGGAAAAGCGGTCAGTGCATTGAATCCGCAATAGGTGCAGTGGTTGGAACAATAATCTGAGATATAGAGGGGGGCATAGAGGCTGATGATTTGGCCGAAATGCCGGCAGGTCAGTTCCCGGGCAGTCTGGGCCATGGGTTCGAGAAAGTCTTCTGCTGCCGGTGACAGCAGGGTGAGCAGGTCCCGGGTTTCCAGTCGTTTCAAGCCGCCGGCCCCCCGGTCCAGGGTTTTCTGGACATCTTCGGGACGGATCGAATTGAAATATGTCTTAAAATCAAAAGATTGGTACTGGTTTGCCAGTGTTAAAAATGACATGGCCTACTCCCGCAAGAATCCGGTCAAAGGGGATGAGGCCCGGGCCCGGTTGCTGTGGCCCGCCATTCCGGCGTGATAGGCCATGCGGCCTGCTGTTACCGCCATGGCAAAGGCCCTGCCGGCAATGGCCGTATCACGGGCCGTGGCAATGGCTGTATTGACGAGCACCGCATCCGCCCCCATCTCCATGGCTTCTGCAGCCTGGGAAGGCCTGCCGATTCCGGCATCCACGATTACGGGCAGTTTGCTGGTTTCGATGATCCGCTGGATCATGGGTTTCATCTCAAGGCCCAGGTTGGAACCGATGGGAGACCCCAGGGGCATGACCGCGGCTGCGCCTGCATCATAAAGCCGGCGGGAAATGGTGATATCCGGCATTACATAGGGAAGAACGATAAATCCTTCTTTGGCCAGAATCTCTGTCGCCTTCAGGGTTTCATGGTTGTCCGGCAGCAAATACTGCATATCCGTGATCACCTCGATTTTAATGAAATCGCCGCATCCGGCCTCCCTGGCGATGTGTGCAATGCGGACCGCCTCTTTTGCTGTTCTGGCACCCGAAGTATTGGGCAAAAGCGTCACAGTATCCGGGATATGGGAAAGAATATTATCTTGTGGGGGAGCCTTGGGATCCACCCGGCGCAGGGCAACGGTAATTATTTGGGAACCGCTGGCCGCAAGCATGGGGCCTATGAGTGAATTTGATGCAAATTTTCCCGTGCCGGTGAGCAGTCTGCTGGAAAAGTATCTGTCACCAAGGGCAAGCCGGTCTTCCATTTTCATCCGCCTCCCACAAAAGATAATAGTTCAATGGTATCCCCTTCCTGCAACAGGGTATCGGCCCATGCCGTCTGCTGAATAATGGTGTGGTTATGTTCGACCACCAGGGATGGGAGATCAAGGTCTCTAACCTTCACAAGGGAAAGGATATCCGGGATACTTGTTTCCACGGTCTCTCCATTTAATCTGATTTTCATGCCGCCTCCACAGCTTAATGTGAAATTTTCAGTCGCATGGGGGGGATTGAAACGGGTTTGCCGGGAAAAAAAGAAAAACTTTCTGGTTGGTTTGCACTTTCCCTACGCCGGTATTACCCGTATCAGGTTCCAAGGGTTGAAGCGGGCCGCTTCTCTCAGCCGGTTAAGGCACCCCCAGTGGACTGCAGAATAATATAATCCATTAACAGGATTGTGTCAAAATAAAAAATCCAGATCCTTATTTCTTCCGTTGTTCCTTTACTGTTTTTCAAGGCCTGATCAGTTTACAGTGCCCACTGACAAAAAAAAAGGCTTTACGCAGCAGCGTAAAGCCTTTTCAATCAACATAATGCAATGGATGTATGCTATCCACCCACGTTTCCGGCTTCAAGATCCTTCCAGGCACGGTTTACCTTGCTGCCGACGGTCCCGAAAAGGTCGTCAAGCTCATTTTTCATGGGTGACCAGTCAGAAGGGCATTCTTTATCCAGTTGATCCACCCGCATCCGGGCAGTTGATACTTCCTGCTCCAACTGTCCAATAAGCGGCAGTATCTTTTCCTTCTGCTGAGATCCATAGCTGTCAGCCGTCTTCTTCATCGCTTCAAGTTTGTTTTTCCATGCGGTAACCTCGGCCAGCATTGCATTGCAATAGTCTTTTACTTCCATGGGTGCTCCTTTCTTGTTGGTTTATAATGGTCTTACCCGGAAAATATAAATGATATTCCGGTGGGTATACTCCCTGCCAAACAGCACAATGTAAAGAAGACAACAGGGAAAAATCATAGTGATAATTACCAATTACTGTAATACAATTTTAATTAAAATCAATCTAAAAAAAGAAAAAGTTCAAAAATTCTGACAAGACTATCCCGGAAAAAGGCAGGCGTTTCGATAAACCCTGTCAGATCCGCTGCGGTTTTTTGTCAGTGCTTTATCTCATAAAATGTACTGGAGGACAAAAATGACCGGGGGCTTTCCAAGTAGCTTTCAGCCACGGCATGGTTCATAATGACGGCGCCCATGCCGATGAGACAGCCGTCTTTCTTTAATGGTGCACCCGTGCATCACACTTTTGTGGCCGATGGTGATGCCATTGCCGATGATCTGGGCTGAAGGGGCCACGAATACGGATGGGTGAATCCGGGGGGTATGGTTTTTATAAGCGTACAGGGGCATATTCGCCTGTTACAGTATTACAGCACTGCTTCAAATTTTGGAATTATTCCACCGACAATAGGTTCATAGTAACGGTATTCAGTATTATCGGCTGTCAATTCATCTATCTGGCGCTGAATGGATTGCCGCAACTCACTGTTCATCCAGCTGTTCCAGTCATCAATCGTACCCCAGATACTGACAACCAGATACTCTCCTTGTGAATCCAAAGCAGCAAATGCCTGATCAGTGATGTATCCAGGCTGAATGCTGGCTTGGGATCTCAAGCGGACAATCAGTGGTGCAATCTTTGCTGCGATATTTTTATCTTCAAATTTTCTTTTTATAATAACACATACTGACATGACAACCTCCTTTTTTCATTTTCATTCCATGTGTGCTTTGGCTGTTTGAAGCGCCAGGTCTTTATCCTTTGTGAACAGATGCCATTTCATTTCTGATGAATGAATGCCGGCTTTCTTGTCTTGACCTCTGCTGTAATACCAGTTTCCAAACCGTTCGACCGTGGAAAAGGGATGATTTTCAGCACAAAAGTATCCGCAAGGTTTATACTCTTCAAAAAAAAGCATTTCATCCGGATCATTATCATAAGAAATGTCTGCCGGTAATTCGATTTGCGACACATCAATATTCTGTGCCATTTTTTTATCCAGCCAGGTTGAAATTTTCATTGGGTCTCCTTTACACTATTAAATTTTCATATTACATCAACCACCTTTTTTTCATAAGCCGGTACGCCAGGAAAAAGGTGGTTGATCCGACAAAAAACAAATAAATCCATGCCCAAAACATGCCTGTTGTTGTCCCGGTATGAACCAGCAGGATGGACTTGACGGATTCAAAAAACGGGTATGAGGGTACAAAGGGTGCCACAGCCGATAATTTTTGTGAAAAATCAGACAGGGCCGACGGAAGCAGATGTGGCAGATAGAAAATAACCCCCAGAGTTCGGGCAGAAGCCTGGTTGCGGCATAAAAACCCCAGAAAAATACCGTAGGAACTGAAACAGAAACTGCCGACGCCGATAAAGGCGAAATAGGTCAAGGCATTTCCAAAATCAAATCCGCCCATCAGATGAAGGAACAGGACTGCGATAAAAATTAAAATCATGCCCAGAAACAATTTGGCCGTGAGCCATTCAATTTCCCGCATGGGCGTCTGCAAAAGCGCAAGGAGTATTTTTTTTTCCTTTTCTTCGGCAATTTGCGCAGGCAGGATGATGAAGCTTACCAGCAAAGCCAGCATGAGTATCCAGGTCGGCAGGGTTTGTTGCTGAATCCCGCCTTCCTGAAGCTGGTGAATATCGGAAATCCAGTTTATATCATGCCCTTGCACTGCTTTTTGCAGGGCCAAAAAGCCCTGCACGATTGAAAGCGATAAAATCGATTCTTTTTGTACAACCACCAGAACCAGGCCCATCTTTTCTTTTTCAGGCGGTAACAGCAGGCCGTCGATTTTTTTTTCCTTCAACCGTTTTTTTCCTTCAGCTTCATCGGGAACCCTAAGAACCGTAAACAGGGTATCGGCCGATTGGACAGCTGCAAGCATAACAGGTGCATAGGGTGCAGACTGGATCAGCCCGATCCTGGTTTTTTGAATATCGACCCCGGCTTCATCCACCAGCAGCAAAGAAACATACACAAAAAAAGGGATGAAAAGAATCAGAAAGATGGACTTGTTCTTGAATGAAACGGCCAGATCGTTCAGGGTTAATATGAGTATATTTTGTATCATCACAGATACAGCTTTTCATGTATTTCTGATTGAAAATACATTTGGGGAGACCCGTTAAAAACCATATCTCCCTGATGAAGGACAATAATGCGTGTTGCCAGGGTCTTGATCTCTTCAGGCCGATGGGAGGTAAAAATGATGGTTTTTCCTGAACGATGAAATTCGGTTAACAATCTGTAAATTTCCTTTGTCATCTCAAAGTCTATCCCGGACGTCGGTTCATCAAAAAGAAGCACGGGCGGATCTGCCAGAAGTGTCCGTCCGATACTCACCCGCTGCTTTAACCCTTTTGATAAATCCTGTACCTTGTTATTGCGAAACGCCAGCAGATTGAATGCCTGTAAAATTTCTTCAATCCTTTGCAAAGGAATGTGAAACAGCCGGGCAAACAGGCGAAGATTATAGCCAACGGTAAAAAAATCGAAAAGGTTCGGCGTTTCCGGAACAAAACCGATTTTTCTGACAACCGCCAATCTGTTTTTCAGATTGATGCCGTCCACAAGAACCTGACCCTTGTCAGGGATAAGCCAGCCGGCAAGAAGTTTTAATAAAGTGGACTTACCAGCGCCGTTGTGACCGATAAGAGCGATCAATTCCCCTTCTTCCACCGCAAGATCCATGGGCAGAAGACCTCTTTTTTCTTTATAGGTTTTTGTAAGCTGCTCAAGCGCGATCTGCATAAACAATACGTTTCTTTTCCGGATAAAAATCTGGATGACTTTGACCGGATTTGTCAAAGCCATCCTTTCGGATATATATCAATTTGTTTTACATCAGGCTTTTATGTCCGCTGGTTTAAATAAATAATTCCGTACACTAAAGCGACCACTACCAAAACACCAATGACAAATCCCATTTTATTTCTCCTTAAAAATTAGTATGTTATTTCCACGGACGGTTTCCCATTAAACCCTGAAGATGATCGAGCAATCGTTTTTCAGGGGTTTCGATCATAAGGTCTTGGTCGGACAGCGTCACTATTTTCTCATACTCCGGTTTGGTGATGATATTCTTATGAATGGCGTTTTTAATCACCGACTGTAATTCAGCCTCTTGTTGCAATATGTCGCATGAACTGAAGGATTCTTTTTGCCGCTTCATTTTATTCTCCCAATGCCTTCTTTATCCGGCCGCTTTTCTCCTGAATTTTTCCTTCAATTTTCTCGATTTTTCCTTCATTTTTCAGGTCAGGATTTTTGACTATTTTCCCAACCGTTTCTTTAACCTTTCCTTTGACTTTGTGCAGGGTGCCTTCTGCATTATCCCGCGTGCTTGATTTCATGGTGTTTCTCCTGTTTTCTTTTTCCACCTGCTTTTATGTAATTCATCGGGTTGGGATGAAGGGTTTAAAAATGTCTATTATGGGACCGGCCGGCACACCCGGGTGGAGCGGCAATCCTTCGGGGTTGTCCCCTCATGACTGCTGCTCCCCGGGTGCTTCACCCAGCCTTGCTTATTTTATAACCATACTGTTTTTAACCGATGTGACCCCTTTTACCCTCCGGGTGATTTCCACAGCCCTTGCAGCGGCTTCGGCGGAATCCACAAAACCGCTCAGCTGCACTTCTCCCTTGAAAGACTCCACATTGATCTGGAACATTTTCAGCATCGGGTCCTCCAGTATTGCCGCCTTAACCTTGGCGGTTATGACGGAGTTATCCACATATTCGCCCGTGCTTTCATGTGTTCGTGTTCCAGCACACCCTGCCATGAGGGCCGCCAGAAACAGTACGATAAGCAATTGTCTGAAATAATTGATCCTGTTCATAATGGCACCTTTATAGTAATATTATAAATTCATTGGATGGAGTTCAACACGCCGGTTCAATGAACGGCCCCTGTCTGTTGTGTTGGGAGCCGCCGGTTTGGATTGGCCGAATCCCTCAATGATCAGACGATCTTCATTAATGCCCCTGTCCGTCAGATAGGTCTTCACAGCCTGGGCCCGCCTGATTGACAGTGCGTCATTGTATGCTTTGGTTCCGGTACTGTCCGTATGACCCTGCACTTTAACAGTAATATCGGGATGTGTTTTCAAAACGTCAGCAATCTCATTAAGATAATCAAAGGCCCCTGGTTTGATCTCGGATTCATCGAAATCAAAATAGGCCTCATCCACCACCCAGATACCCTCGGTATTTGTCCCTTCCAATACAGCAGGGGCCGGGGCGGGTGGAGGTGTGACTGCCTCGGCTACCGGTTCCATGGGTTTTTTGGTCAGAAAAATGTCTTCGACAAATTTGGCCATGCCGGCGTCCGTCAGCAGGTTTTCTGCATTGGAGACAAAGCCGCACCCACTGATACGGACGATTTCATCCATGAGAACAGCCCCTTTTTCATTATCACCGACAATGACGGGATAATAGCAAAGTTCTGAGCCCAGCTGATCCTTCAGGGCCTGGGCTGCTTTCAGGGTAATGGGGGATTCTAAACTGTAATCCGGCTGACCGTCACTGATGATAATCACAGCGGTTTTACCGTAAACAGAATGCAGTTCTTCCTGGGCGGAGGCGGTAAGAGCCGTATGCAGGGCGCTTGTTCCACCTGCTTCAGATATCCCTCTTAATTTTTCACCCAGGGCATTTTCGGAATATTGCTCCATGCCGTAAAAAAGAACCGTGTTTTCCTCGGAAATTGCAGGGCTGTGCCCAAAGGACCGGAGAGCAGCGTTCTGACCCAGTTCCGGCAGGGTCCGATTTATGCGGCTTGCAATTTGGGTGGCCACATCAAATTTTTTATTTCCCATGTATGGCTTGTCCATGGAACTGGATGCATCCAGAATAATGACAAAATTATCAATGGATGACACATGGTCATTTTCGCTGAACGGAGCCAGGGTAAATGCGGGGATGGTCTGAACCTCCTTTTTCGCATAACACCCCGACAGCAGAAAAGCGATGGCAAAGGCAGCAATGAGTTTGATACTGAAAGATTTCATGAAAAGTCTCCTTTTGTAAATTATGTTTTGTGGTTCACGGATGATGTGTATCCGTGTGATGGATTCATTCACAGATTGATAATTCAATTAACGTGCCGGGACTTTTGTATTTGGTTTATAATCACCCATCCTGTTGACCGGCAGGGGTGTCAGACCGTAAAGAATGCGATATCAACGGCGTTGAAAAACCAAGAAATTAGGTCATATTCAGCCCTTGGTCATATATGACCTAATTTTGATTGTCGTATGGTTTGGTTCTTAATAGTATCCAGCAGACCCATTTTTGCTGATTCTTCATAGATATAAGGGTGATAGATCACGTTGTGCAGGGTAAGGGAATCCTGGCACATAAAGTGAATTAAAAGTGGTCACAGTGAATTTGTTAAAGTTATTGTCAAGTGAATGTATAAAAGTTATTGTCAGGTGTTGCGATGGGCATCGGATGGCATTCTTTTCTTGTTGAGGAGTATAATCATGGCCGGGATTGAGATCATTACCGTGGAAGGGGGCTCTGAATTAAAAGAGTTCATTGAACTGCCCTGGAAGATCTATGTTGCATACCCCAAATGGGTTCCTCCTCTCAAAAAAGAGGTCCATCGGATGCTGGACCCCCTCAAGCACCCTTTCTGGGAATTTTCCCAGCGTATTCTTTTTCTGGCACGACGGGGCAAAGAGACGGTGGGAAGAATTGCGGGTATTATAGATGGCCGTTATAACCAGTTCCATAACGAGAAAATGGGCATCTGGGGGTTCTTTGAATGTGCTGATGATCCACAAGCCGCGGCAGCCCTGTTCTCTTCCGTGGAGGGGTGGGCCCATGACAAGGGGATGACCTTCATAAGAGGTCCGCTCAACCCATCCACCAATCACGAGGCAGGATTGCTCATCGAAGGATTTGATTATCCGCCTTCCCTGATGATGACCTATAACCCGCCGTACTATTCAAGGCTGGTCGAATCGTGCGGCTACTTCAAAGAAAAAGACCTGCTGGCTTTCCTTATAGACAGCGATTACAAGCTTCCCGACTGGATGGATCGTCTGGCCGGCAAGATCGCCAAAAAAAAGGGGGTCCGCATCACCAATTTTCTTCCAACGGAGACAGACGCTGAGATTGCCCTTATCCGGCAGATCTATAACGATGCATGGTCCGGAAACTGGGGATTCGTTCCCTTGAGCGAAAAGGAGATGGAGGATATTGGAAAGAACATCATGGATTTTGCAGATCTGGACATGGCTTTTTTCATCTATTATGAGGATGAACCCGCAGCCTTTTGCCTGGTCTTTCCCGATATCAACCCGTTGCTTAAGCGTCTCAACGGGCGGGTCGGTCTTTTGGGGGCGCTGAAGTATTTCCTGTACAAAAAAGAGATCGTCGGATTGCGGTTGTTTATGTTCGGGATCAAAGAGAAGTACCGGCAACTCGGACTTCCCATGCTGGCCTTCCACCATATCTATGAGGTTGTGAGAAAAAAAGAAAAATACCGTTATATGGAAATGGGCTGGACCCTGGAGGACAACGAGGCGGTCAACTCATTGATAGAGGAAGCCGGGGCAAAAATGCACAAAAAGTACCGCATATTCAGCAAGTCTTTATCATAATGAAACGAATGGCTTTGCAGCAAAGGATGTAAACATGTCGACTGAGCATCAAAATTTCACCATCGCTTTTGTCTGGCGGCCTGAGGAGATAACCCCGGCGGTGATTCAGATGGCTCAACAAACAGGGAGCAGTGCGATCTTTGATTTTTCCAGGGAAAAGAGAGTAGACGGTCTGTTTTCCTTCTTGAGAGAAAAAGACCCTGCCGGTCTTGTCACGGATATCAAAATTTCTGCCCCTGTCTTGATGGATCCGTCTTTAGGGCGGTTATTAAAGAAAACAGGGAGTCATAACCTCTGGGTAGAGTGCCCCCGCGGGTTATCTTGCGAAGATACAGACCTCTTTTTAAAAAAACTGGGGGAAGTTTCGAAAAATTATGGCTGCTTTCCCATCACCGGGGACACCGCTCTCATAACAAATATGCTGAAGGGCGGTTCAGGTATCGAACGCATCGTCCTGAAAGGATGTGAGGCCGCAGGATTCGTGGGCCGTGAGACAACCATGACGCTCTATTCCATGGCCAGGGAAATACAACGATCCTCTGCAACGGCTTTTGATATTCTCATCTGGGGGGGCGTCTTTATCCCTGAAGCAGCCGCGGCCTTTCTGTCGACCGGGGCAGCCGGGGTCATTTTTGAGAGTATCCATTGGCTGACGGACAGGGTTGCTGTTGATGATTCCCAGCGGGAGCGGCTTGGCCGGCTGCGTCCGGATTCCACCGATCTGGTCGGCCTGGATGTGCAGGTTCCCTGCCGTCTATTCAACAAGGGAAACTCTCTGGCATTCAAGGAAATCAAGGCATACGAGAATGTGCTCTGGGGCGCAGCGGGCATTGAGGAAACCCGCCTCTCCTTTGCAAGCCGGGTGACTGCCGGGGCAGTTCATCCCCTGGAAAGCCGTTTCAGTCGGGACGAAATTATTCCGCTGGGTGTGGAAGCCGCCTTTGCCGGGGCCTTTGTGAACCGTTTCGGGACCCGAACCGGGAAAGCGGTGAACGCTTTTATAAAAGAAATGCATCATTTATGCAGCCTGGCTGAGGAAAAAAAGAATTGTTTTCTGGACAGTCCGGTGGCCAAAGAGATGGGAACCCTGTATCCCTTTATCCAGGGCGCCATGTCCTGGATCACGGATATCCCGGAGTTTGCCTTACAGATCGCTGATGCCGGTGGATTACCCACCATCGCCCTTGGCCTGATGGACGTAAAGACGCTTGAACAAAAGCTGGGGACCCTGCCGCAGATCATGGGCACGCGCCCGTATGCCGTCAATGTGGTCTCTTTGGCGGAAAACCCTTTCAGGGAACTGCATCTGGCCTGGATAAAAAAGCACAGACCCCGTTTTGCGGTGATTGCAGGGGGGGACCTTTCCGCTGTCAGAGAATTGATGGCATGCGGCATCGATGTCATGTATATCGCTCCGGATGAAGCGATGTTGACCCTTGCCGTTGAAGCCGGCGTCCGGTATGTGATCTGTGAGGGTTATGAAGCTGGCGGCCATGTGGGGCCGCACAGCACACTCACCCTTGCCCAGATGGTGCTGGATATGAAGCAGCGCACCCCATCCCTGTTTCAAAATTGCCGCATTATCCTTGCCGGAGGAATTTTCAACCGGGAAACAGCGTTTATGGCGGCCATGCTTGGCGCGGACGCCATCCAGATGGGGACCGCCTATCTGGCCACACAGGAGATTATTGAAACAGGCGCCCTGTCCCCGCTTTATCAGCAGCAGATCCTGAAATCACCGCCGGCGGGAACCGTTGTTTCAGGCCGGGATTCCGGCCTCCGGGTACGGTCCTTGAGGACCCCGGGAATGGAATCGATTTTATCTTTGGAAAGGGAGTTTGCAGCCGGGCTTCTAGACGAGACCTCTTTCAGGGAGAAAATGGAAAAAATGGCGGCCGGAAGCCTCTTCACGGCTGCAAGGGGAATGGACGGGCCGGGAGAGATAGTGCTGGATGAGCAAACCTGCCTGGAACGGGGACAATTCATGAGTGGTGCCTGCGCCGGCCTTATCCGGGACGTCGATCATCTTAAGTCCTTTCATCATGAACTGGCCCAGGGCCCTCTTTTTATGCATCAGCCGGCTGCAAAGTCAATGGAAACACCATTGAAAATGCCGGACTCAGAGGTCAAGAATACGCTGAAGCGGATCCCCCCCAAACAGGAAAATAAGGACAGGATTGCCATCACCGGCATGAGTATCGTGAATACCTTAGGGAAGAGTCCCGAGGAAATCTGGACGGCAAGCCTGGCCATGAAGAGCGGTATCACGGAAATTCCGCCGTCACGGTGGGATCACGCACTGTATTATGACCCCAAGCCCCATATTCCGGACAAGACCTATTGCAAGGTGGGCGCTTTTCTGGATTTTTCCATCGACCGCAATGAACTGGGGATTCCACCCCATGATTTTCGGAGCATGACCCAGGCCACGCGGATTTCCATGTGGCTTGCGGACAGGGCCATCCGGGCATCCGGCATCCTGACATCGGATATCCCGCGGGAGAGGATCGCCGTTCTCATTTCCCAGAATTCAGGAGAGGCGGCAGGGACGCTTCCTGATATCATTATCCGGGCATATGTGCACGACATCCTGGCTGACATCAAAAAGGCCGTGGATCTCACACCGGACCAACTGAACGCCATTGAACAGGAAATTAAATCCGGGCGCATGGCCCCGGACGACACCACACTGCTGGGCCGGCTCAACTGTGCAGCCGCGGGTTTTATCTGCAAGCAGTACGGGTTCATGGGGCCCAGCCATGCCGTCTCCGCAGCCTGCGCCACCTCACTGGTGGCACTTCACAGCGCCATCCAGATGATCCAAAACGGCATCATAGACGCCGCCGTCGTGGGAGGGGGAGAGGACACGCTCAGCCATTTGCATTTCCTGGAATTTTCCGCCCTGGACGCACTTTACGGGCTGTCCGGACGGGAAAGACCTCCCCGGGAAACCTCCTGCCCTTTTGATGCCCAAAGGGACGGCATGGTCCTGGGTGAAGGCGGCGCAATGATTGTGATCGAACGGGAGAGCCTGGCCCGGGCAAGAAAGGCCCTTGTTCATGCATATGTGACCGGCATGGGCGCCAGCAATAACCATCTGGGGATGGTGGAGTCCTCCAGTGTTTCTCAGCAGATGGCCATTCGCGCCTCTTTTAGAAAGACATCCTATGGACCTGATGCAGTCGATCTGGTGGAATGCCATGCCACAAGCACAAGGCAGGGAGACCTGGAAGAGGTCCGTGCCCTGAAGGCGTTTTATAATTCCTCCAGCCCCACCGTACTCACTGCATTTAAATCCCAGATCGGTCACACTTTAGGCGCCTCGGGTCTCAGCAGCCTCATTCGGGGGGTTACGGCCATGAAGGAGGGAATTTTCCCGCCCACCCTCAATTACAGGCATCCGGACCCGGAAATCAATCTGGAAAAATCAGGTCTTATCATCTCTTCTGCGCCGCAAGATTGGAAAGGCCGCTCCGGCGGGCCCAGAAGAATGGAAGTCAACGCTTTCGGGTTTGGCGGTTCCAATTATGTGGTGCAGGTGGAGCAGGCCATGGACGAAATGGACACGGTCATGGTTTCACCCGGGACGCAACAGACGGCAAAGGTGCCGTCGCATCAGAACCTGAAGGTTCCGCCCCTTGCACTTGTATTTCCCGGACAGGGGGCACAGTACAGCGGAATGGGACAAGAACTCTATACCTGCTTTCCCATCATCAAAAAATGGATGGACCGGGCGGCAGCTGTTGCAGATTTCGATCTGCTTCACCTGATGTTCCATGATCAGGAAAAAAACCTTCAGAAGACCCGATGGCAGCAGCCTGCCATGTTTGCCCTGGAAAATGCCATGGCCCGATATCTCATCAGCCTCGGCATCCGTCCTGTGGCCATGGCCGGTCATAGTCTGGGCGAATTGACCGCCTTGTGCCTGGCCGGTGTCTATTCCTTTGAGGACGGATTTCGCATCGTAAACAAGCGGGCCCTGTGCATGGATAAGGCCGCTGCCGCCAATATCGATCCCGGTGTCATGGCAGCCACAGATGCACCCCTGGATCTTTTAAAAAAAATGATCAAAGATTACAGTGATATTCACATCGGCAATATCAATTCACCCCTTCAGACTGTTTTAAGCGGCAATACAGGCGCCGTCAAAGATTTTTGCAAAAAATTGAAGAAAATGGGCCACCGGACCACCCTTCTGCGGGTCAGCATGGCCTTTCACTCTCCTGCCATGCAGGTCATCCATGATGAACTTGCGGCATACATTGCCGCCATTGCATTTCATCCCCCACAGATTCCGGTCATCTCCAACACGACCCGGATACCCTATCCGCCAGATCCCGATGAGATCAAAAAAATCCTCATGGCTCACCTGGAATCCACCGTCCATTGGATGGATAATGCCCGGTTTCTTTGGAATACCCACGGGGCAAGGCTTTTTGTTGAGGTGGGACCGGGTGACGTATTGGGCAATCTTATTGCAGACACGCTTCCCGGATCATCCTGTATCCAGACATGTCTTCGCTCCGCAGAGGCATCGACCTTCAAGGAAGCACTTGCCCGGCTTTTTGCGCAAGGGCAGCTTAAGGAAGAGGGAGTGCCTATAGGCGGTCCCCGTCCGGCACCCAAAAAGGCGCCGGAATCTCTTCAAATCAGCCAGGCATCGGCCATAGGGCCGCAAAAACCCCTGCATCCGGATACAAATCCCATGGAACAGATCATTCAAAGGGAAATCAACCGGTTCGTGATGGAGAACTCGGGCCAGTTTCTTAAGTCCAATATCTTGGAAGCCATCCGCCAGGAATTGAACCCGAAATTCAAAGAAGGTGATTTGTCACGTGTTATCAAATCCATGTTTGGCGGATTTGAGTATCCTGAAGGATTAAAACAGATCGTTCCAGTATCTGTTGAACCATCCGGTGCTGCTGCAGGGGATGAAGATCTCATGGAGAGGCTGATTCGAATCATTATGGATGCCACAGGATATGATAGAGACGAGATCCAGCCCGCTATGGACCTGAGGAAAGACCTTTCCATCCGGTCCAGCCGCCTGCCCATCATCATGGACGCAGCAGAACGCCAGTTCGGGATCACTATCGAATTGGAGGATTTTATAGATGTCCGTACCGTAAAGGACATCGCTGAAGGGATCTCCAGGTTAACTGCCGGACAGAAAGGCAGCGGCCTTAATACGGCTGCTGAGGCACTTGACCCAAACCCCATGCAGGATAAACGCGAAAACGGCTCAAAGGATGAGGCAAGCCTGAACCGGCTCGTATTCGAGCACGCAGCAATTGAGCCAAAGAATTCTGTTCCCCTGGAATTAAACCCGGGCGAATCCGTCCTTATCCTTTCACCTGACGGGGATGACAAGATTGCCGAACGCGCAGGGAATATTCTCCTAACAGACTACGGCGTTACCCTTTTTCCAATGGGATTCATGCAGGAAATCCCGGATTCCGGCAAAGCGGGTCACGACATCAGAACCAAAAACGGCACATTGGGGGCTATAGATACAATTGGCAACCTGGTTCCTGTTTCCGGGATGGTCATCATCCTCGGCCGGGGAGGACCGATAAAATTGGGTAGCATGACGGATGTTTCTCAGCTTCTTAAAGGATTTTTTCTCCTCCTGAAGGCATTTCTTGAATCTTCGGCTAAAAAATTCATCGTGCTGATTCATTCTGCTGAAGATACCGGAACGTCTGTTCAGTTGCTGGCGGAGGGGATGCTCGGGCTATTCTTAAGCGCTGCCCGGGAATACCCGTCCGTCCAGTTCCGCACACTGGAAATCCAAGAAGATACCGATCTTCAAAAAGCCATGCGTCAGGCCCTGGATAGAGGATGTGCAGTGGTGGAGATGATGCATCGTGATGGAAAAGTCCTCACGTCAGAGGGACATTTGGCCCCGTCGGTTTACAAGGGTTCATCAGATCTGAATCTATGCCCCGGAGATGTTGTCGTCATATCCGGGGGCGCAACCGGTATCAGCTCCCACCTGGCCCGTGGTCTTGCTCCTTTCATGCCCCGCTTGGTCTTTCTGGGGAGGACGGTTCTTGATCCGGAAAGTGATCCGGCAGACCCTTTTGCTGAACACGCATCTTCCGGGGCGGTCACGATTGATTCCAGGGCATCGGAGATTACCCGGACCCTGGCGGATTTGCACGCTTCAGGGATTGAGGCCGTCTACCATACCTGCGATGTGACCGACCCTGAGGCGGTTCAGGCTGTCCTGGAAGCGGTGATCCACCGTTACGGCAGAATCGACGGGATCATTCACAGTGCCGGTATTCTCAGAGACGGTCCCGTAAGCCGTATGACCCGGGATGATTTTTCCATGGTCACGGATGTTAAATTCTCAGGCGCCTGGAATCTGTACTTATCTGCCAAAAATGCCGGCTTGAAGTTTTTTGTGGGTCTTTCCTCGGCAGCCGCAATCCAGGGGAATCCCGGACAGGCAAATTACACTGCGGCCAACCGGATGATGTCTGCATTGCTCAGGCATCTTGGCCGGGAAAACAAGGCTGTCCGCTTCAAAGCCCTGATGCTCCCCCCTGTCCAGGGGGCAGGCATGGCAGATGATCCGGAAATCCAGGCATTGCTGAAACAAAAAGGGGTTGCATATATTCATGTGAATGCGCTTGCAGGACTTTTCTGCCGGGAACTCTTTCTATCCCCGGCCGAAGACCATTGGGTGATGTTCATGAAAAAACTGCCGTCTGTGAAAACGGTATTGTTCAATGACAGCACCCCTTCTTTGCCTGGTGGAGATCTGGATTCCGGCTTCTTGTCCTTCAAACCCGGGGACTTTCCCATGATCGAAAAGATTTTAACCCTGGACCTTTGTCAGGAAGAACTGGAAGCCTGCCGCTCCTTCTCCCTGGAAAAAGATCTCTGGATGACTGATCACAGGCCTTTCAAGTTCATCAAGCATCCCATTGTATCGGCCACCATGGTTCTGGAAACCTTTATGGAAGCGGCCCGGATACTGTATCCCCACCTTCAGGTGCAAGGCGTCCGAAAAGTCCGGCTCATGGACATGATTGAATGCCGGCCGGGGATTCCGAGACCGGCCCGGATTTCCTGTTGCAGGGCTGGTGACAGCCTTCGGGAGGTATTGTGCGACACCTCCCTGTCGGCACAGGAGATCTCCCCGACCGGGAGATTGACTGAACACTTTGCCCTGCAATGCAGCGGCCAGGTGATCCTTGACAGCGGAGGAGAAATGCCCAAGCAAGGGTTCCTGGATTTTCCCATCCGGCCGGACGAGCTTAGAACACGGCCCATGAACCGTAAAAAAGTACTGAAATGGTACAAAGACCGCAGTGGTCTCGGCGGCCGATACCGGGTGATAGAATTCCTTGACGGTACAGGTCCGGGCGTCATACGGGGCCGGACCATCTATCCTGCGACATGTGACTTTGCAAATCTCGTGAACGTAAAATACCAATATTCCCCCTATCTTTTCGAGGCGCTTTTGCAGTTGGTGTGCTGTCACATTGCTGTAACGGATCCATCAGAGCCCCGGTCCATGATTCCCCTGGAAATCGGGGAGATGCGGTGTTTCAGAAAAGTTGGGACAGGGGAAAAGATAACGCTGGAAGCCCGGTTGCGGGCACAAACCGATGAAGTGCTCACCTGGGACACCAGAGGGCTCGATGATCAGGGCGAAACCCTGATGCAGATTTCCGGGTTGCAGATGAAATGGATTTCAGACTGATCCTGAAGGGGTATAGAAGATTACAAATAAAAACAGGAGCGGATATGGGAATGGACAATCAGGAATTAACCGTTCAAACGGTAAATTTTTCCCATGGAAAAGGCCCTGTCTTCTATGCATCGCAGCCCTGCTGGCCAATGGCGGGCCAAATACCGACAGGGCGTGGGAAGAACGGGCCGGGCCAAAAACAGCATTTGATTTCCAGACTGTGGGATCACCTTGTCGCTGTGAAGAATCCGTTTTGCAGGCAAATTCCAGACAACCAGGGCCCTTTCCCCGTCCAGGTCGGCCAGTTCATCCGGGTCATCCAAGGCCCTCTTGGCAGGCCCCAACTCCTGCTGGGGGATCATATGGGCCCGGCAATCTCTTTTTGCGCAAGCTCCCAAAACCTCTGGGCCGCGCTTTGTGGAGATGCGCATGATATCGGTATTGATGTTGCACAAAGCCATGAATTCCAGGGCAAATACCCTTTTTACCGGGTTTTTCACCCCCGGGAACTTTCGCATGCCTTGAAATCGGCAGAAAAAGATTTGAAAAAGGCAGCGGCCTTGCTCTGGTCTGTCAAGGAAGCCGCTGCAAAGGCCCTGGGATGCGGCTTTCATCTTGTGGACCCGCTACAGGTGATTGTTTATCCGTCAACAGGCGAGGCCACGGGAGGGGCCGCATGGACAGGGGCAAAGGAAAACTGCATATATGATTTTCCGGTAGGGTTATCGAAAAAGGCGGTAAAACGATTTCCCATGGCGCAGGGCCGGTCCTTACGGGTCCGTTCGATCTGCCAGGGAAAAATGTGGCTTTCCATTGCCCTGCTGCAACGGCAGTCTTACCAGGGTGACGGGCCAGGCCGGCCGGTGTCCCAATCCCCAAAGATACAAACTGGAGAGGCATGACCAAAAACAGTGAATATGCCATTGAAGTCAATAACCTGACCAAGCGTTACAAGGATTTGTCAGCGGTTGACAACATATCGTTTACCGTCGAAAGGGGTGAGGTTTTTGCCCTGCTGGGCCCCAACGGGGCAGGCAAGACCACGACCGTCGAGATCCTCAATACCATCCGAAAACCCACGTCCGGCAAAGTGATTCTTCTTGGAATGGATGTCACCGAAAAAAAGTATGATATCATCCCCCGCATCGGGGTCCTTCCCCAGGGATTTAGCTCCTTTGACCGGATAACGGTCAAAGAGACCCTGCAGTATTACTCCAGGCTTTTTTGCCGGAAAAAACCCGATATCCAGGGGCTGATGAAACTTGTGAACCTGAAAGACAAGGCCGGAGTACAATATAAGAATCTTTCCGGAGGGCTGAAACAGCGCCTCGGCATCGCGGTTGCCCTGGTGAACGACCCTGAAATCGTGTTTCTGGACGAGCCCACAACAGGGCTCGACCCCCTGGCGCGACGCGCGATGTGGGAAGTTCTTTGGGGCCTTAAGAAAAAGGGAAAGACCCTGTTTCTCACCACCCACTACATGGAGGAGGCAGAGTTTCTTGCAGACACGGTTGCCATCGTAAAAAAAGGAAAAATTTTTGCCATGGGCTCCCCCGGGGACCTCATAGAAAGTAATGCCGATTATCTGGTCGTCATGCTGAAGTCTGTGGATGAAACTGTTTTTGACATCGTTAAAAAAATGGGGTTTTCACCGGGCTATGACAGCCACGGGGATATCACGGTCCGGCTTACACATGCGGACGACGTTCGCAGGATTCTCAACGCCGTCAGGGACGGCGGGGCGTCGTTTACCGGTCTGAACGTCCGCAAGCCCAATCTGGAAGCGGTCTTCCTCAAACTGACCGATGACACTTTTTTGGAAAACTTTGTCGGTGTAGAGGAGGCACAATGAACCTGCAGATCATCCATACCAATATCATTTGGGCAAATATCATTGTGAGCATCAAGAGCTTCTACCGGGAGAAGACGGTGGTATTTTTCAGGATTGCCTTTCCGGTCATCCTGATACTCGTATTCGGCACCATTTTCATGGAAAGAGACAATGAAATTTTTGAGTTGAGCATTCAGGATCTGGACCAGACAACGTCATCCGAACAACTCGCGGCGGCTATCGGTCTCAGCAAAAGATTCAAGATCACACAGGTCTCTCCTGACGCGGATGCCAAACAGTATGCCAGGGACAACAAGCTGAATCTGATTGTCATTATTCCCAAAAATTTTGAAATGTCTCTCATTGAAAAAATGGCGGATGACAACTTTGAAACACCCGTCACCCTCACCAAAATATACGACCCCGGCTCCTTTGGGGTGACCACCAAAATAGGGGTGCTGGACATGGTGCTGGCCAAGATAAACCAGGAAATGTCCGGGAAACCGCCGCTCATCGCATCGGAACCGGTATCCATACTTAAAAAGAAATACCGGTTCATCGAATTCTTTGTCCCCGGAATCATCGCCATGGCAGTGATGACGGCAAGCCTGTTCGGTACAGTGAACGTCAATGCCGAACTTTTGCAAAAAGGTGTCATCAGAAAGCTTTCCACCACCCCCATCACCCGGATTGACTGGATCCTGTCAAACGTATTGTACCAGTTCATTCTTGCGGTTGTGTCCACAGCGGTGATGCTGCTGGTGAGCTATGCCGTGTTTAGCGTCAGTCTTGAGATCAATGTCTGGCTTGTGGTGTTTGTCGCCCTGGATGTATTTGCATTTGTCGGACTCGGCATGATTCTTACCCGCGTGGCCAGGGAGGCTGAAAGTGCCTCGGCCGCGGCCGATGCCCTTATGTTTCCCATGATGTTCCTCTCAGGAACATTTTTTCCTGTGGAGATGATGCCTGAATTTTTGCAGACGTTTGCCAGGATTCTGCCGCTGTATTATGTGAACGAGGGGCTCAGGGCAGCCATGGTCGCTGTGGATCATGCAGCTGCCCTGAAAAGCGCCTTGATCATCGGTGCTTTTGCCTCAGTGGTATTTGTTTTCGGCATCATGATAACAAACTTGGGCGGAGAGACCACATGATTTTCAATGCACGGGACAAGATAACCCGGGGGCTGTTGTCTTTGGCCAGGTCCCCTTTGCCCTTTCATCTCTATTACCGCCGCCACTATCCACTGCCTTCGGTCATCCTGATCGAGAACACAAACTGCTGCAACGCGCACTGTGTGATGTGCCCCCGTGAGAAGCTGACCCGGAAACCAGGCGTTATGGCGTTTGCATTATTTGAAAAAATCATAAGAGAGGTGTCCGGAGCAAAACGAAAACCAATGGTGCATCTGCACGGATTTGGAGAACCGCTGCTGGATGAATCATTACCGGACCGGATCAGGCTCGCAAAAGCTTTCGGGATAAAACATACCTATCTGGTTACCAATGCATCGTTATTATTTGCCGGGACTGCAAGAAAGATCATTGGTGCGGGACTGGATGAGATGAAAATCAGCTTTTACGGCACGGATGATGAATCCTACAGCCGCACCATGAGGGGGCTTGATTTCAAGGTGGCATTGGACAACATCAGAAAATTTGTGAAAATAAGAAAGGAAATGAAAAAAAAGACGCCAAAACTGATCCTTCAATACATGCCCCAAAAAACCAATGGTGCCGGGACAAAAGAATTTACATTTCTGTGGCGCTCTGTTTTGGATCAGAAGATGGGCGACCGCCTGAATTTCGTCTCTCCGGACAATTTCGGCGGCGGAAGGGATTACAACCCTGTCAAAGGAAAAATAGTGTCTGTCTGTTTTTATCCCTGGTCAGCCCTGTCCGTGCTCCGGGACGGCAGGGCTGTTACCTGTTGTGTGGATTACAATGGGGCCCAGGGCGCAGGAGATCTGAACTTTCAGACTGTCATGGAAATCTGGAACGGGCCGGTAATGTCTAACATCCGAAAGAACTTCGGCAAGCTTGACTATAGCGGATTTCCGGTCTGTCAGAGCTGTGACTGGGTACACCGGCGGTAATGGGAGGCGAAAGATGAAGAAAAAAATATTCTTTATATGCGGCTCCATGAACCAGACCACCCAGATGCATCAGATCGCAAGGCACCTGGGCGAGTATGACCACGCCTTTTCGCCTTTTTATGTCGACGGATTTGACGCGTTTCTCAAAAAACTCGGGATGATCGAATTCACCGTCGCAGGCAACAAACTGTCAAACCGCTGCCGGGACTATCTCCGGAACCAGGGTCTTCCCATCGACGAAAGTGGGCGCAACCGCCCCTACGACCTGGTGGTGACCTGCTCGGATGTGTATCTGCAGAAGAATATCAGAGGCAACCGGATGGTGCTGGTCCAGGAAGGGTTTACAGACCCTGAATCTTTCATGTTTCATCTGGTCAACCGGTTTCGATTTCTTCCGCTCTGGTTTGCAGGCAATGCATTGACCGGTCTCAGTGATGCATACCGGGCATTCTGTGTTGCAAGTGACGGGTATCGGGATTTTTTCATCAAAAAAGGGGCCCGGCCTGAAAAAATCGTTGTCACGGGGATACCCAATTTCGACAATTGCCGGCAATACAGCAGCAACACCTTTCCCTATAAGGGCTATGTGCTGGCCTGTACGTCTGCGCTCAGGGAGACGCTCCAGTTCGAAAACCGCAGGGCCTTTATCCAAAAAGCCGTTGAGATCGCAGGTTCCCGGCAGCTTATCTTCAAGCTCCACCCCGGTGAAAAACACAGGCGTGCCACCCGGGAAATAAACAAATATGCACCCGGGGCCATGGTATTTTCTTCCGGTAACGCAGAAGAGATGATCGCAAACTGTGATGTTCTGATTACCCGGTTTTCTTCGACCGCCCTTGTGGGCCTTGCCCTGGGCAAAAAAACCTACTCAGACTTCAATATGGATGAAATGCGTCGATTGACGCCTGTACAGAACGGCGCGGCAGCCATGAATATCGCAAATGTCTGCCGCCGGATTCTCGAAAGTGAGGACCCATGCTAAATCAATTCATTGATATTGCCAGGTCATCAAAGACCGTATTGATTACAGGGGCATCTTCCGGCATTGGCAAATGTACGGCAGCGTATCTGGCCACAAAAGGATATAAGGTGTATGGCACATCCCGCCGGCCTGAATCCTGTCCGGGAATAAAAAATGTTCTCATGATAAACATGGATGTCCGGGATACCGCCTCTGTTAAGGATGCCATTGCACAGATTGTCAAAAAAGAAGGGCATATCGATATCCTGGTAAACAATGCAGGGTTTGGTATTGGCGGTGCTGTTGAAGACACACCGACAGAAATGGCCAAAGCACTGTTTGATACCAATTTTTTCGGTATCTATCGCGTATTGCAGGAAGTACTGCCGGTTATGAGACAGCAGTCCGAAGGACTCATCATCAATATGAGTTCCATTGGGGGCATCATCGGGCTTCCCTGCCAGGGGATATATTCTGCATCCAAATTTGCTGTGGAAGGGCTTTCCGAGGCATTATATAAAGAGTTATCCATGTCAGCCATAAAAGTGGTCCTGATCGAACCCGGGGACTTTAAAACCGAATTTGCCGCAAACCGGCAGAACATGAAAACAATAAAATGTAAAGATAATTTCCAGCAGACAATGAATGTCATTGCGCACGATGAACAAAACGGTCAGCCGCCGTTGAAAATTGCATATCTCATTGAAAGGATCATCAATACACCCAGACCCCGGTTGCGTTATGCAGTGGGGGCACCTGATCAGAAATTATCCGTAATTTTGAAAAAAATATTACCGAACCGATGGTTTGACCGGATCATCATGTCGTATTATAAGCTTCGGTAGACAGATTCGCCCGGTTTTCAGTTTCCAGTGACAGTAACGCGGAGTGGACTTTCGGAATTTGCTCCAGAGTCAACTCCCAGGGTTCCGGATCTATCTTTTTCATTTTTATCCTGACCAGAATAACATCCCCAACCTTTACTGCACCTGATGGATGCTTCAACCGGGTCTCATAGAAGGCGACTTCCGGGTCCGGTCTTCGCGCCCAGCGCATATCACCATCCAAAACCATCCGTTTGACAGGTTGCAAAATTGTTGAGTTTTCGCAGAATTCATGATATTTATAGTTGAGTTTTTTGGAGTTAAGGATTTTCCGCGTTCGCTTGTTAGATCAACCAGATATGTCGGAGGGCTTTAAAGAATGAAAGAATTTGCTGTAATAATTGAAAAAGATGAAGATGGATATTTTGTTGCTTCAGTTCCGGGTCTTCGTGGATGTCATACTCAAGCTAAATCTATCGATACTTTGATGAAAAGAATTCGAGAGGCAATAGAGCTTTGTCTTGATGTGGAAGAACCTGTCTCCAATGAATTCATCGGGGTTCAAAAAGTAGCGATATAAAATTTATGACCACATTTCCATCTATTACAGGAAGCAACTTAATTCGTGCATTGCGCAAAATTGGATTTGAGGTGATACGAATAAAAGGAAGTCATCATTTTATCCAACATTCAAACGGCCGCTGTACGACTGTACCAGTTCACCGGGGTGAAACAATAGGTCGCGGCCTTCTTGCTCAAATACTCAGAGATTGTGAAATTTCGAGAGAGGAACTCCAGAAACTGCTCTGAGCGAATTCGGTCAGGGTTCCACCTTTAAAATCTACCTGCCCCCCATCCGTTGGTCAGTACATGTCCAGCACCGCTTCCATGACCGGGAAGTATGTTTCGTCGTTCTGCAGCAGTGTGATCTGATTGTTCGGAACAAAACGGATCCCGGCCGTTCATTTGAGGCATGATGACGTCGGTGATGACCAGGCGGATCTCATGGCCATGGACCTCATAAATCTGCAGAGCTTCTTTTGCCGAACCGGCCGTCAGCACCATGTATCCAAGATCCGAAAGCATGCGCTTAACCAGTTTCTGCAGCTTGGCTTCATCCTCCACAACCAGAATGGTTTCGCCATGGTCATCATATTAAAGGACCTCCTTTCGCATGCGCTTGAGTAAATCCGCAACCGAGACTGTTGCGATCCCCGAATTGATATCCGACATGGCATAGGGAATGACCAGTTCCTTATGATGAATGATGGACCCGCAGGAATAGACCACATTAGGCACATAGCCTTCCCGTTCTGTTTCATTCGGGGTTAAAAGCGGTTCATCCAGGCGGGCAATGATCCGGGACGGGTTCTCCAGATCCAGCAGGATGGCGCCGATGCAGTATTGGCGCATGGGCCCCACCCCGTGGGTCAGCACGATCCAGCCTTTATCGGTCTCCAGGGGCGACCCGCAATTGCCGATCTGGACAAATTCCCAGGGCTGTTCAGGTTCCTGGATCACCTGGGATGTCTGCCAGAAATGCAGGTTATCTGAAAACATGATATAGTTGTTTTCGCCTCCCTGGCGTGACAGCATGGCATATTGACCTTTGATTTTGCGGGGGAAAAGAGCCATGCCCTTATTTTGAGCTGCATCGCCGTTGAGTGTCCGGATTTTAAAATGAATGAAATCCTTTGTTGCGATCAACTGCGGTAAAATGGTTCTCCCGTTATAGGCCGTATAGGTGGCGTAATAGGTGCTCTCCTGGTTGTCATCGAAAAACTGCACAAAGCGGGCATCTTCAATCCCCCGACTTTCATTTCTTGAAACCGGGAAAATGACCCTTTCCGATATTCTGTGATCGGCATGAAAGTCCACTTCATAATTGGAATCTGCAAGCCAGGTCATATAACTGAAGGCTTTTTTCTGTTTGGCCGGAGAAAATTGCGGACTTGCGTTGAGGATGCGGATTTGTTCGATGAGTTCCTTAAAGGTGAATACTTCGGGCAGGCGGCCGAGAAGATAGGTGCTGATTTCATTGTTGGCCTTCATTTCATCGAGCTTTTGCTGGAAAACGGGTCGGTCGTAGACAGGATCTTTTTTTAAATCCGGGGTTTCCACAAACTCACTGACCGGATCAAATTGGAAGGTGTTGTGCCGGTTCAGGATGCCGCTTCTAAATACAATGGAGGATACATGACCTTCACCGGTGGCCCGCAGACTCATGACAAACCGGATACTGCCTTTTTCAAGGTGGCTCTGGTTCGGATGACGCACAATGGAAGGGTTGAAAAGCGCGGCAGATTCTATGGCATACTCTTTTGTAAAATAAGCGCCGATCAGTCCCTTTTGCACTTCATTCAGCAATACGCCCTTTGGCAAAAAATCCTTTACCCGGTTCAGGTGCCGTTCAAAAATATGATGGATGTCTTCGTGCCGGTCCGCAAAGTCCTTGCATATTTTTGCCATCAGATCTTTGGCAAAGGGATCGGGCAGAGCCATGATCCGGCCGATAATTCTGGATATGCGATTCGGGTCATTCGGAATATGAGGCCGTGTAATGACCCGGGATGTATCCCCGGTGATCTTATTGGGTTTTCTTATCGTTTTCAATTGAACAGGATGTTTTGCCTTCATATGCAAATTTCCTTAGGTAACTGCAATTTTAAGAGCAGGGGTTATACCCGTTGCCCTTTGTGACAATTGTCACATGGCCGGCCGGGGAGAAGACAGACAAAGCGATACAAGGTCGTCAATCTTTGCCGTACCCGCACACATGACCGTATCCGCTCCCCCCCAGTAAATTTTCACAGAACCGTCCTCTTCCGGAACGGCTCCGCAGGTAAACACCACATTGGGAACATAGCCGACCCTTTCCCAGGGGTCTTCCGGCTGAAGAATCCACTCATCACAAACCCCGATAAGGATTGCCGGATCATCCAGTTTATGCAGTGCTGCGCCAAGCCGGTATACGGTCCCGGACATGGTTTTGAACACCCCGTGATAGATATTCAGCCAGCCTTTTTCGGTTTTTATGGGTGGCGCGCCTGGCCCGATTTTCATTTCATCCCAGTGATAGGCCAATGGTTTCATGATCACCCGGGAATCCCCCCAGTGAACCAGATCAAGAGAATAGGAAATCCAGATGGACCAGGGGGATATTTCCGAATGGGGCCGATCAAAACGCACATACCGGCCCTTTATTTTTTCAGGAAAGATGACCACGTTGCGCAAATCCGCCTGGGTGATCAGGGCAATTCGTTCGACAGTTTTAAAATCCAGGGTCCTGGCCAGGGCAATACAGACGCCGTGACAAGAATAGGCACTGTAGGTGAGCAAAAATTCATCTCCCACCGGATTGATCCGCAGGTCTTCTACGCCGAATGCTTCATACTCGGCAAAAATACCCGCTTTCGCCGGGATTAAAAAGGGTTCGGGACTGACGGTAAATGAAAACCCATCCATGCTGTCCGCCCGTCCGATGATGGAGCGTCCGTTATAAAGATGGGATCTGAACAGCATGATATACTGCCCCTGATATTTGACCACGCCGGCATTATGAACCGTTGCCACCGGATAGGGGACATCCTCTTTTGTCAGGATGGGATTGTCTGCATAGCGCGTAATGATATCTTTTTGGGTATTCATGACAAACCCTTTCTGTGTGTTAATTTCTGCCAAAATCATCTTCCAGCCGTTCAATATCATCTTCACCAAAATAATCGCCGGTCTGAACTTCCGTAAATACCAGATTTTCCATGCCGTCATTTTGAATCCTGTGAACGGATTTGCGCGGAATATCCACCGATTGTCCTGCCACAAGTTTTTTTTCCACACCGTCCAGGGTCCATATGCCCTGTCCGCTGACCACAAACCAGTGTTCATCTCTGTGCTGATGACGTTGGAGGCTCAAGCGTTTTCCCGGATAAACCACTATTTTTTTATTCTTAAAGGTATTTTCATCGGAAAGAATCTGATAAAATCCCCAGGGCCGGTGATCTTCACGGTTTGTCATTTCATGTATCTTTTCATACACCTGGATATAGTTTTCAACCATGTGATCAACCGTGAAATGATCCAAAACGGTTTTCCGGCAAAAAGCCCGGTCAATGCCGCTGATGCGGTCAACTGCAAGGACCGCCTCCTGGGTGCCGGAAACCAGGAACCCGTTCTCCCGGTTTTTGATCAGTTCGGGCATGCTGCCCCGGTTGACGGCAATCACCGGGGTGCCGCAGGCCATGGATTCAATGACACTCAGGCCGAAGGGTTCGTCAAAATTGATAGGATGCAGCAAAGCTGCGGCCTTGCCCAGAATCTCATTTCTTTTTTCCGGCCCGATGCTTCCCAGATAGGTTACCTGGTCGTCATCGATAGCAGGCCTGATATGTGCATTAAAATAGGCCTCATCCTGTATGATGCCGGCCATGATAAGTTTTCTGCCCGAATCCCGGGCAATCTCGATGGCCTCTTTGGCACCCTTATCCGGGTGGAACCGGCCCAAAAATAAAAGAAAATCTTCAGGATTGGGCTGAAAATCAAATTCTGTCAGGTCAATGCCGTGATGGATGGTCCTGATATAGTCGAGATCCGGGTTTCGGTCAGCCTCGCTGATGGACACATAAAAGGTTTTTTTATTGTATTTTCTGAACACCGGCAGAATTTTTGGTGATGAAAATCCGTGGATCGTGGTGACCACCGGGGTGTGGGTCAGTCTTGTATAGGTTAAGGGCAGAAAATCAAAATGGTTGTGAATGATGTCGAATTCTTCGGCATGATCAAACAGTTCGGAAATATGAAGGCACTCAGACACCTTTGGAATGATGGTGTGATCTTCTTCATATCCTTTCGCACAAACCGCATGCAGGGTGGCCTGGGTCAAAGAATCTTTTGTGGCAAACAGGGTTACATCGTGGCCCAGCGCAACCAGGCCTTCCGTTAAAAGGGAGGCCACTTTTTCCCAGGGGCCATAGTGTACCGGCGGAGTCCGCCAGGCAATGGGTGACAGTATGGCAATACGCATCATCTTTCCTTTATGTAAAACGTTTTATATGTAAGTTTTAAGTGTTAAGTTTTAAGTGTTAAGTTTTAAGCTAACAGCTAACAGCTAACAGCTAACGGCTAACAGCTAACGGCTAACAGCTAACCGCTAACCGCTAACAGCTTTTTCTGGTGACCGGGATAAGGGCGGTTGGTTGAGTATTTCATCGGCATAGAGCTTCTGCAGGGTCAGCAAAGACAAAAGCCATGCCAGCGTAGACTCAGCGCCCTGATTCTGGTTGATGCCGTCTACCATGAGCCCGTCCCGGCAACCGCCGGTTTTGGGGTCATACAGGGGCATATTCAGATCATTGTGCCCGAGAAACCAGTTAAAACTCATGACACTGTTTTCAAACCACTGCCGGTCCCGGGTAATATTATAGGCTTCCACGCAGGCCTCAACCATGGCTTTGGCTTCAATGGGCTGCTGATCGAACCGGGCTATTTTCCCTTGTTTTTGATACCAGCCGTTGCTGCCGACGGGTGCAAAATGATGATCATCCGTCTGGATGGCCAAAAGCCATTTCAAAGAGCGAAGCCCCATATCCACCATATCGCTGCGCTGCATCCTGTTTCCGGACAGGATCAGGGCCTGGGGCAGTTTGGCATTGGCATAATTTAAGGCATCTTCAAGCCAGGGCCACTCCTTTGTCCCATTATCTTTAAACTGGACGAACAGCCGGTCCGCCAGAATATCCCTGATTCTTCTGGCATCGCTGTCCCCGCAAAATTTGCCGAAGTAGGCATCCAGACCGATGAGTGTGAAAGCCATGGCCCGGGGGGAAAAAAAATGCTCCGCAACCCCCAGCGCCCTTTTGAACAAAACAGTGCTCACGGCCAGGTGGCTGGGATTCTCCAGATATGCCACAGCCTTTCCCAGGCACCAGAGCGCCCGGCCATGGGAATCTTCCGATCCTATCTCTTCCATCCACTGCCGGGAATAGTCCATAAAATTGCGGAACCGGCCGCTTTTTGCATCAAAGGCGTATAAAAGGAACCCAAGATACTGACCGGCCAGGGCATCCAGCCCGAATCCGTTGACCGGCAGGAATCTTTGCCCCAGGACAGCCACCAGCAGGGCCCTTGCATTATCATCGGTGCAGTATCCATGGGCCCTGTCCGGGATGGTATGGTTGGCATGCTGGAGGATACCGGTGTCATCGGTCAGGGCTTTGAGATGATCCAGCTTTATTTCGGGCAGATCAAAACAGGTGATAGCCTCAATGTCTTTAATATAGGAATACCTGGGCCGCGGGTGGCGGATGCGGTTTTGACGGACCTCTCTGAAAACTTCCAGATAGCGTTGGGATACCTCTTTCCACAAGGCTTTGCGCGTAAAGGTATAGGCTTTTTTGCGCATGGCGTGGCGTTGGCCGTCATTGTCCAGAAGGGCATTGATCTGTTCTGCCAGGGCTTTTGGATTTTTAAAGGGAACGATTTTTCCCCGGCCTTCAGCCAGCATTTCAACGGCATACCAATACGGGGTTGAAATAATGGCCTTGCCGGTTCCCATGGCATAGGCCAGGGTCCCGGAGGTAATCTGGGCCTCTTCAGGATATGGGGAGATATAGAGATCGGCAATGCCGAGGAATTCACCCAGTTCCCGCAAGGCCACAAAACTGTTTTGAAAAATGACATGCCGGTTGATACCCAGTTTGTGAACCATCTGCTGGAGCATGATCCGGTAGGCCTCCCCTTGAGATTTCAAGACATGGGGATGGGTGCGGCCAAGAATGATATAGACCACGTCCGGATGTTTTTCCAAGACTGCGGGAAGGGCCTGCAAAACAGTTTCAATTCCTTTGTTCGGGGACAAAAGGCCAAAGGTGAGCAATACCTTTTTGCCTTCTACCTCGAATTTGTCTTTGTTAAAACTGGAATCGATAAAGGGCATGTCCGGTATCCCGTGATGGATAAAGGCGATTTTTTCACGGGGGACCCCGTAGATATCTTTTAAAAAGTCTTCGGCCTTATGGCTCATGACCACGAGTTTGTCCGACAGATCACTTAATTTGCACATGATATCCCGGTACTCGGGAGCAGGGTCTTTTAAAACCGTATGCAACGTTGTCACCACAGGCATGTGAAGGTCACCCAGCAGTTTGAGCAGATGGCTGCCGGCAGAACCGCCGAATATACCGAATTCATGCTGGAGGCAGACAATGTTGGCCCCGCTGATATTTAAAAACTGGGATGCAACGCCGTAATCGGCCAATATGTTCTGGTTGATTTCAAAGCGGACTTTTTCAGGGTAACGATATCCTTTTAATGTGTCATTCATTGCAACCGTCCAGCAATCCATATCCGAAGATATTGCAGACAATCCTTCCACCAGATCTTTGGTAAAGGTTGCAATGCCGCATTGCCGGGGGCTATAATTGCCGATGACGGCAATTGATTTAACATCCTTATCATGTTTGAGTATCGTTGGCATAGGCGCCTCTTTGTTTTATTGGACCCAATTTTCTTTTTCCCTGGGTCTGCTTCCGGTGCCTTGAGAAACCTCAGAGATGCCGGCCTTTAAGACAGGGCTTGTCAATAAATATATCGCTTAAAACCCAAGGCATAGGTAAAGGAGCAGAACGTATCCGGAAATTCAGGATAAATTAACAATATTTTCATTATAAGGGACTCCTTTGGCCCTGATGGCTTCAACAGCCTCCATCCCCTGGGGATGGGAAATTGTATAGATACGGATATTCAAGGGTTCCTGCAAAAGCGGTTTGATTCCCAGAAGAACCCCGAATCGGCAGGACCGGATATGGTGGTCCAGATTTTCCCGGGTTTCCCATTCTTCAAGCAGGCAGAAATGGTTTTTGTCATGGATATCGCAAAAAATATTGTAGTTTTTGCAACCCTTTTCTTTACCCACGGGTTCGATCAGCGAAAGAAGGGTCTGCGTGACCTCCAGATGTTTATCCGCAAGAGCATTCATGGTAATTCTGACAACAATCATAACGATCACCTTTTTTTATCTATGCCTGGCGGCCTGGCGGTTTGAATGGTTCCGGTAGTTCGATCCTGAGCTGTTTTTGCGGCCCTGCCGGTAATGATTCCATAATGAATTAACAGCAAGCTTCATGCCATGCTTGACTTTGTTTTCCAGGGCTGTCCATCCGGTGCTCTGCCGCAGGAATCCGTCTTTACAAAGAGAAAGGAAAAAGGTGAGAAAAATCAGGGAGAATGGTCAAATAAAACCAAAGACCATATGTGACCCTTCAGGGTTTTGAAATATCAAGCTTCCGCATCCGGGCGCGCAGGGTGCTGCGGTTAAGCCCGAGAATCTGGGCTGCACTGTTTTCCCCGCTGACTTTCCAGTTTGTCTGTTCCAGAACCTGGACAATATAGTCGTGCGCCACTTGTTCCAGGGTTTTTGCCTCCACTTGATCCAATGTTTTTGCTTTCACTGTCTTATGGGTGTTGGTTAAACTGGCCACCGGCTTGTTAAAATCATCCACCATGCGCAGTTTCGGGCCTGACGAAATGATGACGGCACGCTCCAGAATATTTTCCAGTTCCCGGACATTTCCCGGCCAGTGATAATGCAGAAGATCGTCCATCATGAGTTTGGGAACAATGGGATTATCTTTGCCCAGCCGTCTGGCTATCTTTTTGACATAAAAAGCAACCAGGAGCGGGATATCCTCTCTGCGTTCCCGAAGGGGCGGCATGGTAATGGGAAAAACATTCAACCGGTACCAGAGATCTTCCCGGAAGTTGCCTTTCTTTACTTCTTTTTCAAGGTTTCTATTGGTGGCGGCAATGATCCTGACGTCCACCTTGATGGTATGGGGGCTGCCCAGGCGTTCAAACTCACCGTCCTGGATTACGCGCAGCAGTTTGGCCTGCAATTCCAGGGGCAGTTCTCCGATTTCATCCAGAAAAAGCGTGGCCCCGTTTGCAGCCTCAAACCGTCCCATTTGTCTGGCACTGGAACCGGTAAAAGCCCCTTTTTCATGACCGAACAGTTCGTTTTCAATCAGGTTTGCCGGCAATGCTGCGCAGTTAATTTTTACCAGGGCCCTTTTTTTGCGCGGGCTGCCGTGATGAACAGCCCTGGCAATAAGTTCCTTTCCGGTTCCGGTTTCACCCAGAACCAGTACCGTGGTATCGGTGGCGGCAATCTGTTCAACTTTATAGAGCACATATTCGAGTGCATTGCTTTTACCGATAATATTTTCATGGTTATGTTCCAGCTTGATCTCTTCCGTCAGATACGCTTTTTCCCCTTCCAGCTGCTTTTCCAGCTGTTTTACTTCCACCAGGGCTTCTTGTGCTATTTCCTTTTCTTTTTGCGCCGCCTGTCTGGCCAGGGCGAGTTCAGATGTACGGGCTTCAACAATGTCTTCAAGATTGCGTTTATAATATTCTCGCTCGGTCACATCTTCTATGGCCAGAAGAATCAGCTGGGCATCGTTTGATTTCAGGTAGATTTTTCTTGCATTCAAATGCATGATCCTGGGGCCGATATTTTCAAAAGAATGGGCCACCTCAAAATCATTGAATACAAAATTTTGCGGCAGAATCTCTTCCAGCAATTGTCTGAGTTTGGGGATATCCCATTGCCCGTTGCCAAGGTCATAGATCAATGCACCTTCCGTGTTTTCCGGGGTGACGCAGAAGTGCTTGTAAAAAGAGGGGTTGGCGCCGACCACTTTAAGGCTGGTATCCAGAACCAGGAGGGGCTCACGCACCGATCCCAGCACATCGTCAAACAGGTTTAAAAAAGCTTCCTGGTCCTTCTCCATCTGTTTGCGCTCAGCAATGTCAATGATCACGGTCCTGTATTGTTCCGGTTTCCAGCTGTGATGTGAAAACATGATGCTTTCCAGCTGCACATCCACAAAAGTTCCATCTGAACTGGTCATGTGCAGTTCATTGTATTTTTCTTCGACTGTTTTATTTTCCATTTTGGATGATCCTTTCAATGGTGACGATCCCGTTGACCATATCCCTTTCATCCCTCAGCGCCAGAACCATCAAACAAACCTTCAGAATGATACCTGACCGGGTCACCCGAAAGGTTTCTCAGAAGCATCTTACCTGGACTACAGGGCCAAATTTTCCATGTTTGAATAGAATATATGGATCTGGAAAAGATTGAAATCAGGGAAAATACCCATAAAAAAATGGAAAATCATGTATTATAATATTCTGCTTATCAGGATTTTCGGGGGAGGATAAAATGAAGCAGGCGAAAAAACAGGGCGAATGGTCACATATAGCCAAAGGCCACATATGACCGTTCAGGATTTTACAATATCAAGCTTTCGCATCCGGGCGCGCAGGGTGCTTCGGTTGAGCCCGAGAATCCGGGTTGCACTGTTTTCCCCGCTGACTTTCCAGTTTGTCTGTTCCAGAACCTCGACAATATAGTCGTGCTCCACTTGTTCCAGTGTTTTTGCTTCCACTGTTTTATGGGTGTTGCTTAAATAGGCCAAAGGCTTATCAAAATCATCCACCATGCGCAGTTTTGGGCCTGACGAAATGATGACGGCACGCTCCAGAATATTTTCCAGTTCCCGGACATTCCCCGGCCAGTGATAATGCAGAAGATCGTCCATCATGAGTTTGGGAACAATGGGATTATCTTTGCCCAGCCGTCTGGCTATCTTTTTGACATAAAAAGCAACCAGGAGCGGGATATCCTCTCTGCGTTCCCGAAGGGGCGGCATGGTAATGGGAAAAACATTCAACCGGTACCAAAGATCTTCCCGGAAGTTGCCTTTCTTTACTTCTTTTTCAAGGTTTCTATTGGTGGCGGCAATGATCCTGACGTCCACCTTGATGGTATGGGAGCTCCCCAGGCGTTCAAATTCACCGTCCTGGATCACGCGCAGCAGTTTGGCCTGCAATCCCAGGGGCAATTCTCCGATTTCATCCAGAAAAAGTGTGGCCCCGTTTGCAGCCTCAAACCGTCCCATTTGTCTGGCGCCGGAACCGGTAAAAGCCCCTTTTTCATGACCGAACAGTTCGTTTTCAATCAGGTTTGCCGGCAATGCTGCGCAGTTAATTTTTACCAGGGCCCTTTTTTTGCGCGGGCTTCCGTGATGAACAGCCCTGGCAATAAGTTCCTTTCCGGTTCCGGTTTCACCCAGAACCAGTACCGTGGTATCGGTGGCGGCAATCTGTTCAACTTTATAGAGCACATATTCGAGTGCATTGCTTTTACCGATAATATTTTCATGGTTATGTTCCAGCTTGATCTCTTCCGTCAGATACGCTTTTTCCCCTTCCAGCTGCTTTTTCAGCTTTTGTATTTCCAACAGGGCTTCTTGTGCAATTTGCTTTTCTTTTTCCGCTGCCTGTCTGGCCAGGGCGAGTTCAGATGTACGGGTTTCAACAATGTCTTCAAGATTGCGTTTATAATATTCCCGCTCGGTCACGTCTTCTATGGCCAGAAGAATCAGCTGGGCATCGTTTGATTTCAGGTAGATTCTTCTTGCATTCAAATGCATGATCCTGGGGCCGATATTTTCAAAAGAATGGGCTACCTCAAAATCATTGAGTACAAAATTTTGCGGCAGGACCTCTTCCAGCAATTGTCTGAGTTTGGGGATATCCCATTGCCCGTTGCCAAGGTCATAGATCAATACCCCTTCCGTGTTTTCCGGGGTGACGCAGAAATGCTTGTAAAAAGAGGGGTTGGCGCCGACTACCTTATGGCCGGTATCCAGTACCAGGAGGGGTTCACGCACAGATCCCAGGACATTGTTAAACACGTTTATAAAAGCTTTTTGCATTTTCAAATCTTTCACGGTTCGGCCGGTCCGGTCGGCAATGATGTGCGGGGTTTCCCTGTTAAAAAACAGACATTAATTTTTTTGATCCATCAGTTTTCGTATGGTTTTAGCAATTTTCAACATGGATATCGGTTTCAACATATAGGCAGCAATTCCCAGCTGCCGTGCTTTTTCCTCATCAATCAAAGAACTGTGGCCCGTGCAGAGAACAATGGGGATGTCGGGCCGGATCCTGATTAATTTTTCCGCCAGTCTGGCACCGGTCATCTTGGGCATGGTCATATCGGTGATGACCACATCAAAATAGCCGGGGTTCAATGTAAATACGGCAAGGGCATCTTCCGGGTCTGTCATGGCCTCGACCCTGTAATTAAACAATTTCAATGATTCCAGGGCCATCTCCGAAATGTTCTCCTCATCATCCACAAAAAGAATTCTTTCCGTGCCATGGGAAGATCCATCCATGGGTTTGATTTTTGTTTCTTTTTTCTGGTCCACCATCGGGAAAAGCATCGTAAACAGGGTCCCGCCTTCCGGCCGGTTTTGAACGGTAATGGTCCCTTTGTGATTTTTAACAATGGTGTAAACAACCGCCAGCCCCAGGCCTGAACCTTTTCCAGTCGTCCGGGTGGTAAAATAGGGGTCAAAAATCCGGTCTATGATGTCAGGATCAATTCCGGGGCCGTTGTCTTTCACCGTAATCTCGGCACAATTTCCGGCCGGACAGTCACTGGCAGCCCCTTTTGGCATAACCCTTGTTCCCACCTTGATCTCAAGAAGACCGCCGGTCTCCTCCATTGCCTGGGAGGCATTGGTGCATAAGTTCATCAGAATCTGGCCGATCTGGATCTTGTCCGAGAGAATCATCACCTCCTGATCCGGGAACTGTGTATGAATGTCGATGGTGGTTGGGATGGATGCCCGCAGCAAAATAAGCGCATCCTTGATTACAGAAATCACGTCTATGGGGATCTGCTTTTCATCGGAGGTGTGGCTGAAGCTCAAGAGCAGCTTAACAATTCCTGCCGCCCGCGCAGCAGCGGTCCTGATCCTTTCGAGCTTGGGATAGACAGGATGCCAATCCCGGGTTTCTTGAGCCGCCAGGTCAACATTCCCGGTTATAATGAAAAGAATATTGTTGAAATCATGGGCAATACCGCCGGCAATGGTACGGATGGACTCCATCTTATGGCTCTGATGAAGCTGTAACCGTAACGCTTCTCGTTCCTTCTCCATCTGTTTGCGCTCAGTGATGTCAATGATAACGGTCCTGTACTGTTCAGGTCTCCAGCTTTGATATGAAAACACAATGCTTTCCAGCTGCACATCCACAATGCTGCCATCTGATTTTCTCATGCGCAGTTCACATATCTGCCGTTTTTTTGACTCGGCAAGATCCTTAATATGCCGGTAATAGATATCCTGGTCTTCAAAATGCACATACCCGGACAGGGGCTGGTCGATCAGAGAATTTCTTTCCAATAACAGTATATCGGCCAGGGTCAGGTTGGCATTGCGGATCACGCCTTTTATATCCAGGCAGACATACCCCACAGGCGTAAAATCATACAGTTCCGTATAACGCACTTTGAATTCCATGAGTTCCTGCTGGGAGCGTTGCAATTCCTCATTCTGCAGTTCCAGTTCAACCTGAAAGGTCTGGAGTTCATGAATCAGTTCAAGGGGATCATGGTCGACCGCTGACGGACTTACATGCCCTTTCTCCATCATCATCTCTTCAGCCTGCTTTCGCAATGCATCAAATTTTTCCTGGATCATCTCTTTTCTGCTCATATGACTTTATTTTCCCTTTTCCCTGTCGGGATAAAAATTTTAAACGGATTTTTGCGCCGGTATTTCAATTGAAGGGATATCAGATCAAGATTTTCCGGCTTTTATTTTATCTTTATATCTTAACGGGGATCACCGTTTACGTCAACAAAGCAGAAAAGTATAAAAACCCCCATTTATCGCCTATAAAAAATAGGCATTATTCCAGGGTCGAAAGAAAGGAGCGCAGATTTACTTTTTTGTTTTTCAAGCCGGTCTTTTTCCGGATATTCTCGCGGTGGCGGGATATGGTGTGTATGGAGCTGTGCATGATTTCCGAAATCTCTTTATTGGTTTTGCCGAATTTTACCAGATCTGCGACATGAATTTCCATGGGCGTTAAATTCACCATGTGATCGGATAATTTTTTTGAAAAAGGAGAAAGGATATTTTTCAACTCAGATTCCAGGATCTCCATCATATTTTTCTGGCTTTCCCGGGTAAGGTTTTTTTTCAAATTTTTGATAATGGGGGCCAGGATCAGTTTGTGATTGGCAAAGATCTTTTCTTCGATCTCATTTTTATCCGCTTCTCTTTTTTTCAACAATGTTCTGAGGGTTGCGTTCATATCTTCCAGTTCAGCTGTTCTTTGCGCAACTTTCTCTTCAAGGATCAGCTTGATCTCTTTTTGCTGCTTTTCAGTTTGTTTCCGTCCGGTGATGTCCCTGGCGATTTCCAGGCGCACCAGCCGGCCGTCAGTCCACGGGACCGCAAGACTGGTCAGTTCATGCCATTGATCAGATTCCTTGTCGTAAAATTCCCAGATACACGGTTCTGTAGGGTTGCCGGACTCATCCACCAGCCTGTCGTTGTTGCAGATCTCACAGGGTCCGGTCTGTTTTCCATGGATGGATGCCCAGCAGACCTGGCCGGTCAGGTCTGTTTTGTGTTTTTTTATCATGTAATTGTTCATAAAAAGGATCTCATAGGAGGTCATGTCGGCAATGTAGACACAGGATTCAATCCGGTTCAGAACCGATTCCAATTGGTGTCTGCCGTATTTGAGCAACCGCTCGGTACGTTTCCGATCGGAGACGTCAATGATCACGGTGCGAAACCGGGCTTCCCCCTGGCTAAGCTCCGGAATAGCTGTGCTTTCCAGTTGCACATTCAGAAAGGATCCCTCCTTTTTTTTCATTGTAAGGTCACATATCTGCCTTTTTTTGTACGCAAACAGTGTTTGCAGGTGCAGGTAATAAATATCCTGGTCCTGTGGAAGGATATAATCGGAAAGCGGCCGGTTGAAAAGAGATCCCCTTTCCGTTGCCAGCATCCGGGCCAGGGTCATGTTGGCATCGATAATCTTTCCCTTTGCATCCAGGGTGACATACCCCACGGGCGTAAAATCATACAGCTGGGTATAATGGATTTTATATTCCATCAATTCCTGCTGGGCGCGGCGAAGCTCATCGTTCTGCAGCTCCAGTTCAACCTGGAAGGTCTGGAGTTCATGAATTAATCGGAGGGGATCTTCAACCGCAACCAGGCTCCTTGAGAAATCCGGTTTTGCCATCACTTCTTCCGCCTGCCGGCGCAATGCATTGAATTTTTCTTCGGCTGTTTTATTTTTCATCTTATTCATTCGGCATCCTGGATGATCCTTTCAATGGTGACGACCCCGTTGGTCATATCTTTTTCATCTCTCAGTGCCAAAACCATCACCCAGACCTTCAGAACATTACCTGACCGGGTTATTCGAAAGGTTTCAAGGCTGTCAAACAATTTGCCGGTAAAGGCCTTGTCTATCAATTCCAGAGACGCTTTGCGATTTTCTTCGGGTATCATCTCCTTGATATTCATTTTCAGGGCCTCGGATTCCGTATACCCGTACATGCTTGCTGCGCCCTTGTTCCAGAAGGAAATAGTGCCTTTTTTATCCTGGATCAGGATGGCGTCCTTTGCATCCATAATCACGGACAGGCGCTGGGCCTTGAGGCGATACCGGTTAAATTCAGTGATATCTTCAAAGGTCACCACCACGCCGTCGATGACATTCTGCATGGTGCGGTAAGGCATGATCCGGGTTCTGAAAAACTTGTTGTCCAGGCTTTCCACTTCAAATTCCTGGGGGATCAGATCTTTTAAGACCTGCAGGGCATGATCCACAATGTAAAATTCTTTTAATTGTGTGGCAAAATGGCTGACCGGCCGGCCGATATCGCTCATGGTTAAGGGGATCAAGCCGATGACACTGTCGGTAAACCGCTTGATATTCATATCCATGTCTAAAAAAATCGTCCCGATCCGGGTGGCATTCAACAAATTTTTCATGTCGTCATTGGCATCGGACAATTCATTGAGCCGGCTCTGAAGTTCCGCATTCACGGTGGCCGACTCTTCGTTCAGGGACTGAAGTTCCTCTTTTGAGGTCTCCATCTCCTCATTGGTGGATTGCAGCTCTTCATTGGTGGATTGCAGCTCCTCATTGCTGGATTGGAGTTCTTCATTGGCGGTTTCCAACTCTTCAATAGTGGTTTGCAGGTTTTCTTTGGTGTATTCCAGCTCCTGTTCAAGCCGGTTTATGGCATCGTTTTTTTGGGGCGCCCTGGGCTTGGGCCTGGTTTTGTTTTTTGTTTTTTTTACTTCATTGAAGACGACCATGAGCATGCCGCGAAGGGCACCGTATGCCAGGACCGGTTTTACCGTCAGGTCAATCGTGATAGAGCTGCCGTTGTCCTCGATATCAACACCCTTGCGAACGACTTCCTGCTTCATACTGGTGGCTTTGCGGACAGCCGATGCCAGCACGGTTTTCATACTGGGCCGGGCCATGTCCAGGATATTGAAACACGCCCTGCCTGAGGCAGGTTCCAGATATTTTCCGGTCCGGCCATGGATATACACAATATTTGATTTTTCATCAATAATGACGCAGGGCGGGGTGTCGCTTTCCTGCAGAATGGTTTGCACCAGTTTAAAATTGTTGATATCCTCCGCCTTTGTGACCGTTTCAGGGGTTTTTACGGCCGGGGGTTCTTCAGGGGGTGCCGGAACCGGCAGATTCAGTATGGGCGTGGCCTTTGACACACCGGATTTACGTTTAAAAATTTTCCATTTCCGGTCATAAATTTTAAACAGGGTTGTTTCCTGGCCCAGGGATTCGGATGAACCGATGAACAAAAGACCATCCGGCTTCAGACTGTAATGAAACAAGGGAAACAGTTTTTTTTGTAATTCCGGCTCCAGGTAGATCAGAAGATTTCTGCAGGTGATGATATCCAGTTTTGTAAAAGGCGGGTCTTTGATAAGGTCCTGCAATGCAAACACCAGCATTTCCCGGATGGGTTTTTTGATCTTGTAGTGATTTTCTTCTTTGGTGAAAAACTGTTTTAATCTTTCCAAAGTAAGATCCGCTGAAATGCTTAATGGATAGAGGCCGGATCTGGCGGTGTTGATGGCATCCTGATCAATATCCGTGGCAAATATCTGGACGTTGAAATGCCGGTTCATTTTTTCCATGCATTCCTGCAATAAAATAGCCATGGAATAGGCTTCTTCACCGGTGCTGCATCCGGCCACCCAGATTCTGACCACGGCCCCTTCCGGTTTATCGGCCAAAAGTTCGGGTAAATATTTTTCCTTGAGCACGGCAAAGGCTTCAGGATCTCTGAAAAAGTTTGTTACACCGATCAAAAGGTCCTTGAACAAAACATGGACCTCGCGCTCGCTTCTGGTAAGATAGGTCTGGTAATCATCGATATTATCGATCTGGTGCACATGCATCCGCCGTTCCACCCGCCGGACAATGGTATTTTTCTTGTAAAGGGAAAAATCATGATTGGTATGGGTCCGAAGAAGAATACAAATTTTTTGCAGCGCAGTTCGATTTTTTTTTTCATCCTTCGTAATCTTGTCCCGGGGTTTGACAAAAGCATGCCGGGTATATTTAACAAGCGCTTCCGGCATCTTGTCCACAGGCAGGACATAATCCACAAGGCCTGTGGCAACGGCACTCCTGGGCATGCCTGCATATTTGGCGGAATCCTCGTCCTGGGCCATGACCATGCCCAGTTCCCCCTTGATCTGTCTTATTCCGAGACTGCCGTCACTGCCTGTTCCGGACAGGATAATGCCGACGGCATCAGCGCCCTGGTCCTGGGCCAGGGATTTGAAAAAATTGTCAATGGGAAGGTTGAATCCTCTCGGATGAGGCGGATCCATGAGCTGGAGGGTGCCGTTTAAAATGGCCAGATCCTTGTTGGGCGGAATCACATAGATCATATTTTGTTGAACGGTAAGCCCGTCTGTTATCTGATGGACCTTCATCTGTGTTTTTTTCTGAATCAGCTCCGGCAGGATACTGTTATGGGTGGGATCCAGATGAGATACCAGGACAAAGGCCATGCCGCTGTCGCCGGGCATGGCCGTAAAAAACGCTTCAAAGGCTCCCAGGCCCCCGGCGGAAGCGCCCATCCCGACAATGGGAAATCTGTCAACGGCGGTTCCGGTTTTTGGATTGGCCTGCCGGGTAATTTTGTCTTTTGCCGGTTCCTTTTTTTTTGTCATGGGGGGGTCCTTTGCCCTGAAAGATCGGTATGTACGGATGCCGTAACTGGTTCTATTTATAGGCCGGGCAACCGCCTTCTGTCAAGAAAAGGTTAACAGCTCTGCATCACCGCTCATCAGGCCGGGTTTCGTGCAAGGCAATTCCTGCCAGATGATCCAGGTCTGCGTCCGTTACATGGGGAAGAAATCGCTTTCGATAAAGTTCATCATGCAAAATCTGCACAACTGCAACAAGAGGGGCTGCGATGAGAACCCCCAGCACGCCGAAGGCGGCCACGCACAAGAGCACGGAAAAGATCACGGCCAGCGGATGCAGTTTCATGCCCCGGGCCATGATAAACGGCGTGATCACATTGTTCTCCAGGGCCTGTACGGCAGCAAAGGCGAGCAGGACCCACAGCGGAATCATCCCCCCCTGCCCCAGAGCAAGCAAGAGTGCGGGCAGGGCGCTGAGAATCGGACCAAGAAAAGGAACCGCCGCCAAAACGCCGGCGATAACACCCAGGACCAGGGCATCCATAAAACCAAAGATGGGCCACATAAGCAAAAATACCAGAAAACCGATCGTCAGCATGCCAAATGCGGTTGCCCCGGCCCAGGCAGGAACGAATTTTCCAATGCGCTGCAAAATGATCAGCGCTTTTTGGTGGTGTTCTTCGGGCAATAAGGAAAGCATTGCCCCAAAAACCGGGCGGGGATTCATGAGCATAAACACCACACCGAAAAAAACCGTTACCAGAACGAGCAGTATCTGGGCGCCGTTAAAAGCCACGGCCGTGAAACTGCCGAGCAGATCCTGAAACATCTTGTTCAAATAGGACCGAAAAGAGCTTGATTCTTCAAAATGTAGGGCTGAAGGGGTAGTTCGAGGCGTGCTTGCCGGTTTGTCTGCGTCCCTGTCTTCCGGGGCAATTTCAGTGCTGACCTGAAACTGAAGTTTTTCCTCGTCTTCCCGGGCAATTTCAGTGCTGACCTCAACCTGAAGTTTTTCTTCAAAAATGACAGCCTGCTGCTCCATTTTGATCAGCGGTTTTTGCAGACGTTCCCAGTAACCAGGTACGGCATCGGAAATTTTAATGACCGAGTCCTTCATCGGTCCGAAGAGCGACCAGCCCGCCAAAGCCATGACTGCGGCCAATCCTGCCACAACCACCCCTGTCGGTATCTTTCTGCCGCCTGTCCACGCCCGCATCCGGGAAATCACCGGATTGACGGCAAGGGAAATCAGCAGCACCAGCAAAAAAGAGAGCAGAATGGGAGAAAGCAGCGAGAATATCCGGATGAAGGCAAACAGCACCGCCCCCAATATCACATAAAATGAGATCGGGCGCGGTGCCTTTTCTGTCTTGGGATGGTCCGGCAGGCCGCTTTCCTTGCTGGTGAGTCCCTCGTCGTTGGCCACCACTGTTACCCTAAATTTTGCCCAGCACGACCAGAATCACAAGAATCAGCACGATGAGCCCGATGCCCCCGCTGGGTCCATAGCCCCAGGATCGGCTGTGCGGCCAGGCAGGGATTACCCCCACCAGTGCCAGTATAACTATAATGAGTAAAATTGTGCCTATTGTCATGGTTTATCCTCCTAGTTAAAAATGATGGAAACCCACCGTTGAAAACATTCGGTGGTGAGTGTGGCTGCCGTCTCAATGTATACTGGATCAGGCTTACTCAATGGTCATATTGTTGTTGACACGCTTTACGCCGTCAACATCGGCCGCGTATTTGCCGGCCAGATCCTTACCGGCCGCAGTCTTGGCTTTGCCTTCCAGGGTGACCACCCCGTCTTTGGTCTCGACTTTGGTGCTGAGGCCACTGGTCGAGCGATGGTAAAGCAATGAGGTCTTGACCAGGGCGGTAATGGATGCATCATCAATGGCTTCGATCACGGTATCTGTTTTTTTTGCCATTGTTTTGTCATCCGTCTTTACGTCGGCTGCATCAGACACGATCATTTCATTGTTTACCGTTTCAACACCGTCAACATCCATGACATATTCGGTTGTGAGCTCCTTTTGAGCAGCACTGGAAGCCTCACCGCGCAAAGTGACGGTTCCGTTGTCGGCGAGAACTTCGGTTCCGAGACCGCTGACGTTCCTATGAAACAAAAGCGTGGTTTTCACTTTGGTGATGAGCCATGCATCTGATTTTTCAAGAGGGCGGTTTTCACCTTTTTCTTCCAGCTTGTTGTCCACACCCGTAACGCCGGGCAGACCCGCAATGGTTTCTTCGGCCAATGTTTTATGGGATGCATCCAGAACCGTCCCGGTCAAGGTGACAAATCCGTCTTTCGACTGTATTGTAATATTATCGTCTTTGAGGTAGGTCTTGAACACATGGGTCATTTGAGCTGATGATTCGATGCGGTCGTCCGTCTCAGTTGCAAAAAGCGGGACGGTGATGAACAACATGGAGACTGTGGCGGCCAAAACTGCCAAATGGTACATTGGTTTTTTCATTTTGCTTTTTTCCTGTCTTTACAGTGGTTGGTTGAATATCTTTAGGAAACGAAAAACACCCCCGCATTCACTTATGCGCAACCCATTTTGTTTGCGCGTAAATCTCCGGAGTCTTGAAAAGTGAAGATTGCAGCATGCGTGCCAGATGTTGGCAGAGGCGTGGAAAGAAGCAGTATAAATTCAGGTAAAAGACGGAGATAAAGGTTGCAGAGACCTCCTGGGAGATATCTTTTTCTATGGAAATGGAAAACGCCAATGCCTGGAAATTATCAATCCCCTTTTTCAATCTTTAGCAGCATAAATATAAGAGGTTAAAGGATCAAATGTGGCCAATGATCATATTTGACCAAACAGCCTTGTCCCGGCTTTTTTATCAGATGCACTCGGGAAAATTCAGGTAACCGATAGCGACCCCATTCCCAAACGGTAATCGGTTCAAAGCGCGGGACTGTCTGCATAAACGGCATATGCATTGCACCGATGTGATGCCCTGGGCCCGCATGACGTCGAGAATCATTAATGGCCACCAGTCCGTAAAACACCAGCCGGGGCAAGAACTGTTGAGGTTCATCAGCTCTGAAAACAGATTTTTCAGGCCGTAATAAAATCCTGCTTTTTGCGCAGAAACAGCTTTTTAAGCTCGGTTATGAATATGATTGCCACAGCTCCGGCGGCACAAACGGCAAGCTCTTCCCACCGCAGAGGAAAAGTGCGGAAAACCAGGTTGAAAAAAGGCACATAGATTATAATCAGCTGCAGGATCAACGTAACACCTACAGCGGCTAAAAGCATGGGATTGCTGAACCAGGAATAGGAAAACAACGATTGATGCTGTTTTTGAACGCACAGCGCATAGGCCATCTGGCAGAAAGTCAACATGGTAAAAACCATGGTCTGCCAGGCCTGGGAACCTGTTCCGTTATTCCAGAAAAAGTAGCCGGCTGCCACTGAAATCAGGCCCACGACCACCCCCATCATGATAATCTGCCATCCTAAACCGCGTGCAAAGATCCCTTCTTTCGGATCAAGTGGCGGGCGATCCATAATTTTCTGCTCTGCTTCTTCATATCCTAGAGCAATTGCAGGTATGCCGTCGGTCACCAGGTTGATCCATAAAATCTGGATAGGTAGCAGAGGAAGCGGCATTCCGAGCAGCGGTCCGGTTAGCATCACAACGATTTCTCCCGTGTTTCCCGTGAGAATATATTTGACAAATTTTCGGATATTATCATAGATACGGCGGCCTTCTTTAACGGCTGCAACAATGGTGGCAAAATTATCGTCCAGAAGGATCATGTCGGAAGCTTCTTTGCTTACGTCGGTACCGGTAATCCCCATAGCCACACCGATATCGGCTGATTTCAGGGCCGGGGCATCGTTTACGCCGTCACCAGTCATGGAAACGATCTCATGCTGTTTTTGCAGCACATCTATGATAATCATTTTATGACTTGGTGAGACCCGGGCAAATACCGATATTTTTGGAATGCGCAGATTCTGTTCTTCTTTGGTCATCTTTTCCAGATCCTGACCTGTCAGGAACGTGTCTGTGTCAGTAAGATGCAATTGTCTGGCAATGGCTACAGCAGTAAGCGGATGGTCTCCGGTAATCATGACCGGACGGATGCCTGCCTGTTTACAAAGCCGCACCGCCTCAACCGCTTCAGGACGTACAGGATCGATCATTCCGGCCAGACCCAGATAAATAAGGTTCTGTTCATAACGCTTTGGCCGTTCCAGTTCATCGGCATCGATGAAACGATACGCCAGCCCCAGCACCCGAATACCTTTTTCAGCCATGGCGGTATTTTCAGCCAGAATTGCATTTTTTTGTTTATCATCGAGAGGCGCGATCTTACCGTTTATCAGGATGCGGGTGCATACATTGATCAATCCGTCTGCTGCTCCCTTGGTCAACAGGATGTGGCCGGTATGTCCATCTTGTTCGGATAAAGCAAAAATGAAATCAGGAGAAGTCTTACCAAAAGCAGAGGGCATGGCATGAACCGTGGACATGCGTTTACGTTCCGAGTCAAAGGGGAGTTCTCGTACACGCGGCAAAAGTGTTTTCAGATCGGTCTGAACCAGTCCTGCCTGACGGGCGGCAAGTACCAGCGCGCCTTCTGTCGGATCACCTATAATATCATGGCGGGCGCTCTCGTCTATCACAGCATCGTTGCACAGCGTGCCTGTCAGCAGCAGCAAAGAAAGATCGATGTCCTCTTTGTGTCCGGCAACTGCTTTTGCAAGTGTAAATCTGCGATCCTGCAGCACCACTTCGGTCACGGTCATTTTATTCTGGGTTAATGTGCCTGTTTTATCCGAACAGATAACAGTTACGCTGCCCAGGGTTTCAACAGCGGCAAGCTGCCGGATCAGCGCTTTTTTCTTGAGCATCTGCTGTGCGCCAAGAGCAAGCGCGATGGTGACCACAGCCGGCAGACCTTCGGGAATGGCGGCCACTGCCATGCTGATGGCGGTCATAAACATCATCTTCCATCCAACACCCTGCATATACATCAAACCGGCCACCACAAAAATCAACACCACGGCAGCCATGGCCAGAGATCTTCCCAGCTTGGCCAATCGACGCTGCAAAGGGGTTTGCTCGTCTTCCACACCGTGCAGAAGCGTGGCGATTTTTCCCAGTTCCGTTTGCATCCCGGTGCTTGTAACCACGGCATGCCCGCGTCCATATGTGACCACCGTTCCCATATAGATCATGTTTTTCCGGTCAGCCAGGGCATGATTGTCCCCTTCAAGTGTGTGGGAATGTTTATCCACCGATTCCGATTCACCGGTCAGGGCGGCTTCCTGCACCTTGAGATTTACGGCTTTTATAAGACGGGCATCTGCAGGCACGACATTTCCGGATTCTATCAGCAGGATATCACCCGGAACCAGATCTTTTGCAGAAATCTGCTGCTCCGTACCGTCACGCAACACCCGCACGTTTGGAACGGTCATTTTTTTAAGCGCCGCCATGGCATTTTCAGCTTTGAATTCCTGCCAGAATCCGAGAATGGTGTTCAGCACGACAATGATGAAAATAACGATGGCATCGATATATTCCTGCAGCGCCGCCGAAATGAACACGGCTGCCAGCAGAATAAGGATCATCACCTCTTTTACCTGGGCCAGCAGAATACGCCAGGCGTTTTTTCTGCCCTTTTCAGCAAGTTCGTTGGGACCGTGCGTATTGAGCCGCTGTGCGGCCTCGGCACCTGATAATCCCTGCCCGGCAATAGTTGCATGATTTTGCAAAACATCCTCAGCGGTCAGAACATGTGGCTCCTGCATAGGTTTTTCTCCCATATTGCATCTTACTCAAAGTTGTGATTTGATCGGCAGCAGAACCTTTTCGGCGAATTTTTGGCGCAGCGGACGGCTCTCCCAACGCGCAAGGGAATACGGCTCGGCCGCCAGCAAATCGGCCTCGAATACCGCCGTCATCTGAGTGGCGAAGTCGCTGTTGTAGATATTCAGGCTCGCTTCGTCATTGAGCCGAATCGAACGAATGTCGAAGTTGGTCGAACCCACCGAAACAAACTCGGCATCGATGACCAGCAGCTTGGTGTGCATCATGGTCGGCTGATAGACGTAGATCTCGGCGCCTGCTTGAAGCAGCGCGCCCCATTCGGCCTTGGAGGCAATCTTGACTGTAAGCTCATCGATGTGCGGCCCGGGCAACAGAATGCGAACGCGGACGCCGCGATCTCGGGCAGCAACCAATGCCTCGATCAACAGCCTGTCGGGTACAAAGTAGGACGCCGCCAGGTCGATAGTCGCATCGGCTGCGGCGATGGTAAGCAGATACATCAGGTGCATGCTCTCGCTCCCGCCGGATGGCGAGGCAACAAACACGTGGGCCGCCATCTCGCCTTCCTTTTTCAGGGCCGGAAAGTAGCTCGGCCCGTTCAGCAACTGGCCGGTGGTCTTGATCCAATTGTCGTTGAAGGCCGCTTGCAACTGCGCCACTACGGGCCCTTCAATCCGGAAGTGCGTGTCTCGCCAGTGCTCGGGATCGCCACCGTCGCCAGTCCACTGATCCGCGATGCCTACCCCTCCGGTGAACCCGATGCGGCCATCGACCACCAGCAGCTTGCGATGGGTGCGGTTGTTCATGCGCCCGAAGTTGTACCAGCGCAGCGGCCGATATTGATGTAACTGCACACCGGCGGCTTTCATGGAATCCAGCAGCGACTGCTCCATCTTGGTGCTGCCGACCCAGTCGATGGTAACGCTCACCGCCACTCCCGCGCGGGCCCTTTCAGAAAGTGCTTGTGAGAACTTTTCACCAATTTCACCTGACCAGTAAATAAAAGTCTCGAAAGTGATCGAGGTCTGTGCCGAGCGAATGGCCTGCAGCATTGCGGGAAATATCTCGTTCCCGTTTTGCAGCGCAGTCACTTGATTGCCGTGCACTATCGCCGGGCCCAGCAGGACGGACATCTCCCGCCGAAACTGCGGATCAAAGACAGCGTATCGATGTTCGATCTTGCGCTCCAGCACCCTCTCGGACGTCTTGAAATTCTGCAACACTATCAGCACCAGGCTGGTGGCCAGTGCAGTAATTCCGATAACCCAGAGCATAGATTTTCGTCTCCCAGTCATTGGCATCCTGTTCGTTCAGCGTTTGGCAATGATCCAGACCGCGTGCACGATGCCGGGAATGTAGCCTAAAAGGGTCAGAAGAATATTCAGCCAGAAGGCACCGCCAAAGCCGACCTGAAGAAAAACGCCTAAAGGGGGGAGCAGTATCGCTATAATTATTCTTACCAGATCCATGAGTCATTTCCTCCTAAAGTTCTTATGTGTTATTGTCTGCTGCTCCAGAGCGCATAAACCAGCAGATAACCAAGCAGGCCGACAAATATATAGAGTCCAATAAGCGACCCGACAAGAACCCATGTAAACAGGCGGCTGCCAGCCGCAGTTTCCCACGGGTTGCCTAAGTCCCTTCGGCATCTTATTTGACATGATTCTTCTCCTTTTTTTGTTTTTGGGGTTGAATTAACACTTCTACGGAACGGTTATGCCAATGTTCGCACCAAAAAAAAAATTGTCCGGCCAGCGATCCAGAACCATGCGGCCGATCACCTTCAAAGGCACCAGTTCTTCCGGAATCAGCTTGGTAGCGTCCAGATGATCGAACAAAAATTTGTCCGCTTCCTCCTGCGTAAAAAGCTGAACCGCAAGTTCCCACTCGGGAAAATTGCCCGATTCGATGGCCTCGAACATGTCGCGGCGGTGGAAGTCCGGATCAGCGCCGGAAATCTTGACGGTCTCATCCCATATGGTAGACTGCAGGCCGAGTTTTGGGCGCCAGTGGAATTTGACGAAGGTCGATTCTCCTGCATCATTTTTTCAGCTTACCTTTCCCCTTACTTTTATCTTTGCTCATGAATGATCTCCTTGTTGATTACCTGCCAATGGACTTAAAAATGTTACCGTGTTATACTGCAACAAGAAAGGGCGGAAAAAAAGGCCCTGACCACACTCGACCGGGCATCTTCTTTTTTCAGACGTTCTGGTTACTTGTGATATTTGGGATCTTTGATCTTTTAAGTAAGAGGATAGATGGTCGTGGGTTTGACAGTCTCACCTGTACTTTAATGAAAATTGAAGTCCTAATTTTCTTATTCCCGGGCTGTGCCCGGGAACAAGAATAACCTCTCTATTTTCCCGCAACCTTCTTGACGTCCCCAGCTTTCTCCTGAGCTTCCCCTTTAACATTTTCGCCCTTGCCCTCGTTTTCCATGCTCTCGTTACCGACTGCTTTACCGCCGGTCTCCTTGATCTTACCTTTCACCTGGTGCAAATTGCCTTTTGCTTTGTCTTTTGTGCTTGATTTCATGGTCTTCCTCCTGTTTGTTTTTGGTTGAGCAAACTTCATTATTCATATATTCAATTTCTGTACCAGGCTTTCAACACGCAGCGCTATATGATCTATCATTTTGATTTTTAATCATACTCATTTAAATAAAGACTTATGAAACTGTCATAAGTTGCCATATAACAAGGGTCGGATTTAACCATGATCATATATATGACCTGGAAAGCGGCAAATGAAAACAATCTGCCGGCAGGTTCCGGAATATGGTCATATGCGATCATTAGATCATATATGGCCTTTTTGCCTTTTTGTTTTCGACAGCCCTATAGGGGGCATAGACCCGGGCAGCGGTTCATCATCAGAAAGACTACTTCAGAGGGACAAGCACTGCCATAATTGCCAGTGTGATCGCCACCAGCCCGGGGAAGAGCATGATATGCCGAAAACCCGGAAAACAAATAACTATATACTGGCATGTTTTTCGCATATTTAAATTATCTCATGTGCTCCCAGGCATAATCGTCAGGGCCGCAGTCGACAGACTGAACACATCCATACTGGTCAACACGGGTTGACCACAAACTTTTTTTAAAAGGAGATGTAAGTCATGACACACCAAAAAATGTTCGTATATGTACTTTCCCTTTTTTTCCTCTTCTTTCTGCTGCCGGGCTGTGACGGTCCGGCAGAAGAAGCCGGCGAAAAAATCGATGAGACCGTTCAGCAGCAAAAAGGACAATTCGATGAGGCCGAAAAAGAAATCGCTAAAGCCAAGGAAGAGATCGAGAATTTGAGAAACGATTTGACCCAGGCCCGCCAGGAACGAGACGAAGCCAAGGCCAGGCTGGAAAAAGCAGAGCAGGAACGCCAGCAGATTCTCAAGCAAATGGAACAGTCGAACACCAGCGAAAGCCAGGAGAAAATAAAGCTGGAATCGCAGCAGAACGGCAACGTGTCTCAAGGACAAGAAAAAATGCAGCCTCAATCGGAAAACATGGAGACTGGCCAGCAGCCGGCCCAGGATAAAACTTCCCCCGAGGAATAGGCATAGAGGCACAGGAAACAAGTGAGATTATGCCGCAAGAGGGGTGCAAGCCGATAGAACAATCAGAACGGCCACATCAGGGGAACGAGTACCGCCACAACCAGCAGGGTGATTGCCACCAGCCCGGCCCCAAACCTGAGATAATCCCTGGTCTCATAAGAACCTGGACTCTGTACCATCAGGGGCGCCGGATGGCCTTCCGGCAGCAGGTATGTGGCCGCGGCCCCCACAATAACAGCGACTGCAAACGCTTTGGGCTCGACCCCTATCAGGCCGGCTGTATCCAATGCTACCGGGGTCATGATTACCGCAACGGCTGCCCCGTGCAGGGACTGCGTCAGGATCAGGGCGATCAATGTGATCCCTATCATGGTGATATGGGGGCCAAGTGTACCCAAAGAATCTGCTATCAGGGTGGAAACAAACCCGGCTGCGCCGCTTTTCTCCATCGCCAGCCCCAAGGGGTACATCCCCCCGACCAGCACAATTGTACGCCACTCCACATGTTCATATAACAGCCTGGGGGGCAGAATGCCGACGAGGACCATTAGAGCTGCACCTCCCAGCGCCGCTACAGCAATAGGAAGCAGGTTGAAACCTGCCAAAACAACCACCCCCGCCATAATCAAGGCGGCCCACTTGCCCAGGTGGCGCAGCTTACGGGGGGCTTCCTCCTGGTGTGGCTTATGCAGCCACAAGAAACCCGGTCCGGGATCATAGCTGCGCGTCTGATCGCCCGGACCATAGAGCAGGAGTCCGTCTCCTTCCTGCAGGGGAGTGGTTCCCACATCGGTTCGAATGGGTTTATCCGCGCGCCAGATCGCTACGCCCGTAAGACAGGTTTCATTTCGAAAATTCAAATCAGCCAGGGTCTTGCCGGCCACCGGTGAACGCGGCGGGACAACCACTTCGATCAGCTCTCCACTGGATGACGGGAATTTTTCAGGTTGGCTGGGATGCCCCAATACTTTGAGTCCCGGATGCCCCTGCACCAGCTTATCGACCCTTGTCCTGCGCCCGCTCACCAGCAGCATATCATCCTTCTCCAGTACAAAATTCACGCGATTATGAAGCTGGGGTTCGTCATGGCGCACAACAGACAAGACCGTAAGCCCGTGCCCACTACCGATTTCGATTTCCTGCAACGTCTTCCCCACCCAGGAAGAATCGTTCAGGAGCAAGACCTCCCACAGGCGGTCTTCCAGATGGTATGTCTGCATTAAATCGGTGTGATCTTCGAGGTTTTTTGTGACGCCCTTTTTATTCTCATCCGGCAACAGGCGTTGTCCTATGAAAAAGGTGTATATGGCGAAAGAAACGATCAAAGCAATACCTATTGGCGCAAGTTCGAAGAATCCCAGTGCCGGCTGACCCGAGGCTTGAAGCAACTCGTTCACCACAAGATTATGCGAGGCCCCGATAATGGTCAGGTTTCCACCTGCCAGAGCAGCCATAGCAATGGGCAGGAGAAGCTTTGAGCGGTGGATATCGCTCTTTCGTGCCAGCCGGAGGACCACCGGGATGAATAACGAAACAGTGGCAATATCGCTCACAAAACCTGACAAAAATCCTGGGACCAAAGAGCTCATCAAGGTCAACCGTTTGCGGCTCCCCCCGGCAATGTCGTTCAACCGCTCCGCGATCCAGCGGACCACCCCGCTGCGCACCAGTCCGGCGCTCAATACCAACAAGCCTGCGATCGAGATGACAGCTTCGCTGCTGAAGCCTTTCAGAACCTCCTCCACCTCTAACAGGCCGGTAGCTGCCAGTGAAAAGAGCACCAGTACCGCGACGATATCCGCACGGATCCAACCGGTTATAAACAACAGCATGGCGGTTCCCAATATGGCAAAAACCACTCCGATTTCTATTGTCATGGTTTATCTTCCCCGTTGAACAGGATGGAAACCCGCCTTTGAAAATATTCAGTGGCAAGTGGCGCTGCCGTCCCAATGGATACTGGATCAGGCTTACTCAGCGGTCATATTGTTGTTGACACGCTTTACGCCGTCAACATCGGCCGGGCATTTGGGGGTAAGTATTGAGGGCGGATCATAGGAATCCGCCCTCAATACTACATGGTTACAATACAAGCGTGGTTAGCTCTTTTTTCTTGTCAATCCTGCAAGGCCAAGGAGACCTATACCAAAAAGGACCATTGTGGTCGGTTCAGGAATAGGAGCACCGGGTCCCTGGTAATCAGGCGGAACCAGGGTTGACAAAGTAAAAGTGGACGTGTCTCCGGTACCGGTTGCACTCATAAACCAGATACTTTCGGTATCATCATAGCCGGTTATGGAGGCAGTACCTGTTCCACTAAGGGTTAACTGGTTCGTACCTTCGAAGTCAACCTGAGAAGTTAGCATAGTATAGCTGTAATCTACACCTGAATAATTAATATCCCAGATACCTGCTATTCCTGCTCCACCCACATTCGGGTCAAAAGTGAAGGTATCAAGATTAACCGCATAACCACCTGGAATGGCAGCATAATCATAGGTTCCTCCGTCAGTTGAGACGACAACATTGCTGAAGTTTGTAAATTTCGTAGCCAAATCCAAAGCTGCGTTATCCGACTCGAATGTCCCGCTAAAGGACGTATAGCCATAAATCGTATCAGCCTGTGCATTGAAAGCAAAGGCGCCGATCATTGCCACCAAAAGGGTGACACTCAGTATTAATTTTTTCATAAAACCTAATCCTTTTTCAATAAATTGCTTTAAAAATTTCAGGCGGTAAGCCCGGGGTAAATAGTCTCATCGAAACAAAAACGTCTTGCTGTCACATCTTTTCAGGCCGGCCGGCTCCCTCCTTTCTGCCCACCTGATGAAAATTTTCATCATTTATGTGTAACCCATTTTGTTTGCGCTTGAATCTCCGGAGTCTGGAAAAGTGTAATTGCAGCTTGCGTGCCAGATGTTGTCAGAGGCGTAAAAAAGGGCGATTGAAATTACGGTAAAGACGGAGATAAAGGCTGTATAGACTTCTCGGAAGATCTTTGTAAATGAAAAACGCCGCTGCCTGAAAATTATCAATGCCTTTTTCAATCTTTAGCAGCATAAACATAAGAGGTGAAAGGATCAAATTTGACCAATGATCATATTTGACCGACCAGCCTTGTTTCGGTTTTTTTGTCCAGCGAGATGACCAGTTCGAACTCTTTTTCAGCGCCAGGGTCTTGGTTTATCTGGAACCCGAGCTTTTTACCCAGTGCGCGCATGCTCCGGTTTTCCGGTAAAACAACACCCCATACTTTTTGGAATCCCATCCTTTGAGCGATTGACAGGCAGTTTTGAAGAAGATATGAACCGATCCCTTTTCCGTGCCAGGGATCACCCACCACAACGGCGAACTCTCCTTTTTTTCCATCCGGGTCTCCCATAATTCTCGCCACCCCCAGTATGCGCTCCGCCCCGGAATCGTCGCCAAAGGCCACCAGGGCGACCTCCCGGTCGTAATCGATCTGGGTGAACCGGGCCAGCATCTTCGGGTTCAGTTCCTTTATAAGACTGAAGAAACGGCTGTAGATGGTCTCAGGGGATAATACCTTGAAAAAAATCTGAAAAAGCGGGGCATCTTCCGGCCTGACAGGACGGATAAAAAGCCTGGTGCCTTCCTGGGTGACCAGGTGGGTCTCATCCTCCTCCGGATAGGGGCTGATCACCAGGTGCAGAGGGGAAGGGCGGGCCGCCCTGGAAACCAGGATGCGGGCATCTACCGCCACGGGACTGCCATCCTTGATGAGGACGGGATTCATATCCAGTTCGGCAATCTGCGGAAAATCGATCAAGAGCTGGGAAAGCCGGATAATCATTTCTTCGAGACGTTCCATGTCTGCCGCAGGCCGGTTTCTATATCCCTGCAGCAGTGTCCAGGCCTTGGTCTCCTGCATCATGCGCCTGGCCAGCAGGCGGTTTATGGGGGGAAGGCCCAATGCCCGGTCTTTGAGAACTTCGGTAAAGATGCCGCCCATTCCAAATACAATGACCGGGCCGAAATTGGCATCCCTTTTGGCGCCCAGAAGAATTTCGAAATCCGGGTTGGAAAAAAAAGGCTGCATGGTAACCCCATCGATCCGGGCCTGGGGCTTATAGCGGTGCGCAGATTCAACAATTCCGGCAAAGGCGGCGCGGACATCCGCATCTGAACGCAGATCCAGGCGAATCCCGCCCGCCTCGGTTTTATGGGTGATATCCGGTGAGTGGAGTTTCATGACCAGCGGATATCCCATGGCCCGACCCAGGCGGGAGGCTTCGTCCTCTGTCCCGGCGGTTTCCGTCCGGATCACGGGGAGGCCGTAAGCAGAAAGAACCTTGGTGACGTCCGATTGCTGCATAAACGTATCCTCCGGGGCATTGTCCAGCAGGGGCCGGACTTTTTCCGGATCAAACACGATGTCCCGGGTTAATTTGGGTGGGATTTCCATAAGATCTGCCGTGTTTTGGGCATAGTCAACCATGTACAAAAATGCCCGGACCGCCCGTTCAGGCGTTTCATAGGTGGGGATGCCCGCAGTATTCAAAATCTGCAAAGCCCGTACGATGCTTTTACCGCCCATCCAGCAGGCAAAAACGGGATACCGGCGGCCTTTCATCATGGATGCCAGGGTCTTTGCCACCGAAATGGGGTCTGTTAAGGCCTGGGGCGCCAGAATAACACAAACACCGTCCGTGTCTTTTCCGTCAAAACAAATTTCAAGAGTGCGGCGAAAGCGTTTTGCAGAGGCATCCCCGAGGATATCGATGGGGTTGTTGCGGCTCCAGAAGGGCGGCAAAAATGCATCAAGTTTCTGAAAGGTTTCAGGGGCGAGAGGCGCCGGTTCCAGGCCGTGACTGGCAAGGGTGTCCGTGGCCATTACGCCGGGGCCTCCGCCGTTGCTGACAATGGCCAGGCGGGGACCGAGAGGGCGCGGTTGTTTGGCCATGAGTTCGGCACAGTCGAAAAGATCCTGGATGGTATCCACGCGGACGATGCCGGCGCGCTTGAACGCAGCGTCATACACTGCGTCTTCACCGGCCATGGCCCCTGTATGGGAGGCGGCTGCCTCTGCCCCGGCCGCACTTCGGCCCGCTTTGAGTACGATGATGGGTTTGACCCGCGACACTGCCCGCGCAGCACTCATGAACTTGCGGAAATTTGTCAGACTTTCGATGTAGAGCAGAATACTTTTGGCTGAGGGGTCGTTTCCAAGATAATCGATGAGGTCGCCAAAATCCACGTCCAGCATGGAACCGATACTGACAAAATGGCTGAAACCGATATGCTCCTTTAACGCCAGGTCCAAAATGGCCGTGCAGATGGCCCCGCTCTGGGAGACAAATGCCAGATCCCCGATATCAGGCATTTCAGATGCGAAGCTGGCGTTGAGCATTACGTTCGGCCGGATAATGCCCAGGCAGTTCGGCCCCACGATACGAAGCCCGCCGGCATGTGCCGTGGTGCGGATTTGCTCCTCGATTTTTCTTCCCTTTTCTCCGACCTCTTTTCCCCCGGCTGAAATGACAATAGCGCCGGCAATCTTTTTTTCAACGCATTCCTGTACGATATCCGGGACCGTATGAATGGGTGTGGCAATGACCGCCAGGTCCACGCCGGTCTCCAGCGAGGAGACGGATTCAACCACCGACATGCCGTGAACAGTATGGTATTTGGGATTTACCGGCAGCAGTTTTTCCTTAAATCCGCCCGCGATAAGATTTTTCATCAGCGCATTGCCGATGCTGCCGGTGCTTTCACTTGCGCCCACCACCGCTACACAGCAAGGTTGGAAGATACGATCCAGATTATATTGGCTCATGATAAAATTTCTCCTTATGGCTGATCCCGACGATCTCTTTTTTGTTTTTCAGGAAGGTAAACACCATTTTCTGCGGACAAAACAGGGCATTTTGTCTTCGCACCCCTTGTTCATACTTTAAAGATTTTCATCAACAAGGTTTCCGGCATGGCGTCATGGGATCCATCCTCTATCAAAATCATTTTTTCATTTTTTTCAACCATCCCGGCCTTCATCAGAAAGCGGATCGCCATATCGGAAAAGACATTTGTTTTATCCTCAATGCTGACCGGATAAACCCCGTAAGACAGGGCCGGTAAGTTGTTCGTTTTTGCATCACCGCCAAAAGAAAGTATCCAGCAGTCCGGCTTGAATCTGGAGATAAAACACGCGGTGCCCTTGCTTTGCGTGTGGGCCAGGATATAGCGCACATCTAATGCGTTGGCGCATTCAACGGCATTCAGTGAAAAGACGTCCTCGACACGGACACTGCCGGAACCCGCACCCGTCCTGAAATATGCGGGCAAATCGGCCAGGATTTTAACAGCTTTACGTTCCCGCTCGGCAGATGTTGCTATCTTGCCCAGCATTTCAACCGCTTCCACAGGATGCCGCCCGATGGCCGTCTCTTCGGACAGCATCACCGCGTCTGTCCCGTCAAGAATCGCATTGGCCACATCAGATACCTCGGCACGGGTCGGCCGGATATTCTCTGTCATGGACAACAACATTTGTGTCGCAGTTATCACCGGCCGGCCTAAAAGATTTGCCTTGTTGATCAGTTTTTTCTGAACGGCAGGCACATCCTCTATAGGGATCTGAACCCCCAGGTCGCCGCGTGCAATCATGATGGCATCTGCAGCGGTGATAATTTCATCGAAATTGGCAATGGCCTCGGCCCGCTCGATTTTGGCAACCACATACGCGGATTGTCCATCTTTTTGTGCAAAGGCCTTTACCTTGCGTATGTCATCGGCTGACTCTGCAAATGAAACCCCGAAGGCATCCACCCCTTCCTGCAGGGCAAAGGCCACAAATTCAAGATCCGTGTCCGATACCGCATCAGCGAATATCTTTACCCCGGGAAGGTTTAGTCCCTTGTAGGAAAGAAGCGGGCCGCCGATAACCGTCCGACAAAAAACCTTATCTCCTGAGACCTTTTCCACCTGAAGCTGAATGAAACCGTCATTAAGGAAAATCAGGCTGCCGGGATTCACACTCTCGGGCAGCCTCTTATATTCGACAGGTATCTGATCGGCCGTGCCCACAGAATCCTGGACGGTCAATACGACCTCATTGCCTTTTTCCAGCAGCAGCGGTTCATTCATGAGTTTGCCGATGCGTATTTTAGGGCCGGGAAGATCCGCCATGATCAGACAGGATCTTTCTGTCCTTGCCGCCACAGCGCGTATGTTGCGGATATCCTCCCTGTGCGTCTGCAAGGTACCATGGGCAAAGTTGAGCCGCGCAACATTCATCCCCTGGAGAATTAATTGCTCCAACACAGCCTCCGATCGGGAGGCCGGGCCTATGGTGCAGACGATTTTGGTTTTATGCGCCGGCAGCCTCACAGCGCATCAGCCCCCGCGCCGGTAAAACATACCAGGATCCATGTTTCCATGAATGCAATCTTTTTCATGCCAGCCTCTTTTTTTAATAGCCCGCCTTCTCCGGCAAAGGTCGGACGGGTTATATCCGTCTTCGTCCTTGAATCACCTGGATCACGATCACAATAATGGCGATCACCAGCAGGGCATGAATGACACCGCCCATCGTATAGCCGGTCAACAGTCCCAAAGCCCACAAAATTAATAGAATCACAAATATGGTCCAAAGCATGGTAGATCTCCTGTTAAATAAGGGTTGCAGTGAAGTACCCGTACAAAAAAATGGGTCTTTTATTAATTGGTATTCAATCTTTGTGCCAGGTGTCTAATAACTCACTGGTAAGACATCTATCTTTTTGATATTTAAGCATATTTCAAAAAAGACCAGCATTCCGGAACAAGCGTAGATGGTCATCTGAAAGGGTCATATACAACCGGTGGTCACATATGACCTGTCGGGCGGGGTCCATCCAGTGGCAATGTGAACGTGTCCGTACAGCAACGAATGCTGACCCACAAAAGCCCGGTTATGAGCCAGCCGTATGCCCATCTGCGGGATGAAGCACTGAATGCGGGCGCCGACCAGGTGGATGATATCTTCAATAAACAGGCCGTCAGGCGGAATATTCAGAGATTCCAGGCAGATTTCAAGTTTGAACTCAGCAAAAAGGAGTGGATGAATTGCGGAAACAGACAGGCGAGCGATTTAGAGTGATTTTCTCTGTTATGGACAAACTGCTGACAGATAATGAGAAGTCCAGAGCCTGGATATAAAAAAAGGCCCTCAGCAAATTGCTGAAAGCCTTGATTCTCAAGATGGTGATCCCACCGGGATTCGAACCCGGGTTACCGGCGTGAGAGGGCACCTGCCTGACCCCTATATGCCTGTATTTATAGCTGTTTTGCACTTACATGTCTTGCAAAAAATCCATCAGTAACACCCTGTTTGTTGTCCGCTTTGCTGTCCATTTTGCATCCGATCCTAATCCAGAGTAATTGTTAGTGTAAACCTGGTAAGAGATGAGCACGTTAAGTTTGATCGGGTCCCCCTATGTTTCCCCGGTGAAGCCCAGCGTATGATGCAGAATCTCATGTTGACACTGGGGCAGCCTGACAGGGAACAGTTCTAGCGTCCTCCTGCTGGATGTCAAAAACCATCCCATTGGAGTGAATATCGTGGCAACGGGGAACCTTACATCTGCCATAGTCCATCCCAGGGAGGTCTTGAAACCAGCAATATTGTCAAATGCAGCCGCCCATATGCTTTGTCACAATTTATGTGAAGCTCCACATAAGTTGTGGGTGAGCTTTTAACGCCAGCAGTTGACAGAAAACTGGAGGATCTGATCCAGACCATCATAGATGAACACGGATATACCAAGCTGACGTCCGAAGGCTTGAAGACATACCACCCAGAGGCAAGAAGATTGTTTCATGATATGGCAGTCACTGCTGCAAAAAAGACTTGAGATTGAAGAGCAAGGTAAAGCACTAAAAAAAGAGAGAGTTATGACACAAGAAAGTTTATTTTGGGGTGTGCGATCTTTGAATAGCAAGGTCCTGAAACTGATTTGCCTCACCGTAATATTTTTGTTCAACAGTTGTACCAACACAGATTGGCGAACAGCCACCCGTGAATCTGCCGGCATTTCTCCTGATCCTGCAACCACAAAAGAGGCCGTACTGCACGTCTACGGTGCAGATGCCTGGGGCTGGCGTGGCTGGTTTGCCATCCATACATGGATAGCTGCAAAAAAGACCGGTGAAACTGCATATACAGTATATGATGTTGTCGGCTGGCGCGGTTACCATGGCCAGTCTGTTCTGAGGATTTCCAGGGATGTTCCTGACCGCTATTGGTATGGTGAAAAGCCGCGGCTTCTCATAGCTCATCAAGGAGAAGGTGTAGATGAATTGATTATGGCCGTTGATATAGCTGCCCGTGCATATCCCTGGGAGAAAACCTATAAAGCCTTCCCAGGCCCCAACAGCAATACATTTACGGCATGGGTGGCTGAACAGGTGCCTGAATTACAACTGGAGTTACCATTCAGTGCCATCGGAAAGGGGTACGTGGATTAAATCGGGGGCAGCCTTGATCTGAACCAGCACCTCATCAGACATGCTGCCGTCATGCTTCTGAAGCAAGGCCACCTTCCGGTCAGATCCTGAAGAAGTCCATGGTCCTTGGAAGACAATCAGACCTGATCCTCATCGGGTGTTGCCCAGATAATATGCTGTTTATTTATAAACTGATGTTGTCAATCTGGAACCATTAAAAATTGGAATTTCCCTATTGACATAATTTTTTTGGGAGAGTATGGCATAATTGTTGAGATCGGGACAACTGTCTCACTCAAAGAGGATTGATATTGAAGCTCTTTGTTGGCCTCAAATTCTTTTTCACCCTTCCCTAATCCTGCCTTGATCAGAGAAAATTGATTCCTGTGTGCGGTAAAAATTAACTGTTACAGGAGGACAGTCAATGGAAAAAATCAGCGCATTCAAAGACATCAGCACCCTTTTTGTCCCACGTGCCATAAGCCAAGGGAAGAAGTGATAGACGCGGTGGGAGATGGCTTTGCTGTTCTCAGGTGTCTTAATTGTGACACTGCTCTGGCTTGGGGCATCTTTGTAAGTTTCAGGGCCATATGTCCTGAGTGCGGTTGCTTGGTAACTGTCTCTTGAATGAAATATCATGAAAATCCTGATAATGATTCTGATAGTTTCATTCATCCGGCTGCCTAAGTACAGGAACCTAACTACTGCCATGACAAAGAATCCTGGAAAGAAAAAAAAGGGGGGGAATTATTATGGAGGCTCAATTAAGCAGAAAATTATTTTTTGATCCCAAATACAAGAGACAACTGCCGGTTGACCCGATACCCGGGGCACTTCCCGAACCAATGCAGTTATCCTGAAGAAATTTATGACTATCCAATATGTTACGGAGGCGAAGGATGGGATATAAACTGCAAGATCTTATCGATATAGATCATTTTCAAAATCTTCAGGACAGGCTTAATAAAATCTATTCCTCCCCGTCTTCTATCATCGATAATGACGGGAATATCCTTACGGCTACAGGGTGGCAGGAAATCTGCACGCAGTTCCACAGAAAAAACAAAGCAGCCGAAAGGATTTGCATCAAAAGCGACCAGTACATCAAAGACCATATTCATGAAGCGAACCCGGACCTAAGTTATCGGTGCCCTCATGGTCTGGTGGACAACGCAACCCCCATTATTATTGACGGGGTCCATTACGGTAACTTCTTTACCGGCCAGTTTTTTTTCGAAGAACCGGATCTGGCATTTTTCAGCTCACAGGCCCAAAAATACGGATTTGACGAAGATGCATATCTCGCGGCGGTAAAAAAGGTGCCTATCTGGTCTCAAGAGCAGCTGAATAGTTATCTTTTTTTTATCAAGGGACTGATCGAGGTCATCGCGGAAAGCGGACTGAAAAAGCTTAGGGAGATAGAACAGCGGAAACAGATCCAAAAAAATGAACAGCGGAATCGTATCATCCTCAAAACCGCCATGGATGGATTCTGGGTAATAGACACGGATGGCCGGCTACTTGAAGTCAATGATGCCTATTGCAGCATGAGCGGCTACAGTGAAGACGAACTTCTGACCCTGCACATCTCTGATCTGGACGTTTTTGAAACCCGTGAAAGCGTGAGCGGACACATTCAAAACATCATTTCAAGCGGATCGGACCGGTTTCAATCCAAACACCGCAGAAAAGACGGTACCCTGTTTGATGTTGAAGTCAGCGTTCAGTTACGTCCTGAACTGAACGGACTGGGTATCTGTTTTCTCCGGGATATCACGGATCAGAAGCGGGCCGAGTTCGAGCATGAGAATACTGTAAAGATGCTGGAGACTCTCAACGCCCAAACCGATCTTCGAAAGATGATGCACGCATTACTGCAGTTCATGCAGGAAATCTGCAGTTGTGAAGCTGCGGGGATACGGCTGCGCAAGGGAGATGATTTCCCCTATTACGAAGTCAAGGGTTTTTCCATCAATTTTGTGGCTACGGAGACCCAACTGTGCGTGGAAGACCTGAACGGACAGTTGATGCGCGATGACATCGGCAATCCGGTGCTGGAATGTATGTGCGGTAATGTCATATGCGGACGGTTTGATCCATCAAAGCCTTTTTTTACCGAATTCGGCAGCTTTGTAACGGACAGCACCTCCAGACTGCTGGCCGGCACAAGCGAACAGGACCGCCAAGCCCCCACTCGCAACCGTTGTAACGGTGAAGGCTATGAATCTGTCTTACTGATCCCCTTGCGCACCGGTGGTAAAACCTTCGGGTTGTTACAGTTCAACGACCGGAAACAGGGCTGTTTTTCGTCTCAAATGGTTGCCCGCCTGGAAAAAATTGCCGGCTCCGTGGCCCTGACTCTGGCCCATCGTGAGGCGGAAGAAGACCGCGAGAAGCTCCAGGATCAGCTCTCCCAAGCTCAGAAGAGTGAAAGCCTGGGCCGCATGGCAGGGGCCATTGCCCATCATTTCAACAACCAGCTCTCTGTGGTGATGGGCAATCTGGAAATTGCCCTGAAGGATGTGCCCCTTGATGCAGGTTATCGTAAAAATTTACTCCATGCCATGATGGCTGGCCATAAAGCCGCTGCAGTGAGCCGGCAGATGCTGATCTATCTTGGTCATGCATTAGGCAGGAATATGCCGGCCGATCTGTCTGATTCCTGCAGGAAAACCCTTTCCAGTATCACTTCGGCAAACCCGGAAGGCATGAACCTTGTTATTGATTTTCCCGTTTCCGGACCGACCATCAATGCTGACCCGATTCAGATACAAGAGGTTCTGGCAAATCTTATCACCAATGCCTGGGAATCTATTTCCAACAATCAAGGCAGCATCGGCCTGACCATCAGAACGGTTGACCAAGTTCCTACCACAAAGCATTTCCCTATTGATTGGAAGCCACAAAATGTTCCCTACGCCTGTCTTGAAGTGTCGGATACGGGCTGCGGGATCAAAAGCATGGATATCGAAAAGCTTTTTGACCCTTTTTTCACCACACAATTTATTGGGCGGGGAATGGGATTGCCTGTTGTCATGGGTATTGTTAAAGCCCATAGAGGTTGCATCACTGTGGACAGTGAACCAGGACGCGGCAGCACTTTTCGGATCTATATACCGATATCAACGGAAGAAATCACCCTTCCCCTTGATCAGGAAAAACCGACAAGGGTTCCAACTCGGAAGGTTGAAAACGGCGGCACCGTGCTACTAATCGAAGATGAGGAAATGGTCCGCAACATGGCAAAGGCCATGCTTATCCGCCTCGGATACGCAGTCATTGAAGCCCAGGACGGCGTTGAGGCCGTGAAGCTATTTCAAGAACATCAAAATGAGATTGATTGTGTTCTTTCTGATTTGACCATGCCCCGTATGAATGGATGGGAAACCCTGACAGCATTACGCAAAAAAGGGGCTGGTGTGCCGGTTATACTGGCCAGTGGATATGACAAGGATACAGTCATGGCAGGCGACCATCCCGAGCTTCCCCAGGCTTTTTTGAATAAACCATATTCAATGACTGCGTTAAAAGACGTGTTGATGGAAGTAATAAGGCTTTAATGATAACAAGAAGCTGATGGACGTGAATTTTCTATGGCCACAAAATTCAGTTGGATTTTGTTGAATCATGAACATTTCTTTAAAGCCAGTTGAATTTTATCCGGCAAATTGTCCATTTTTATCAATTTTCTGAAGCCCGGCAGTACCCGGTCAGTATGAGAAGTTGAAGAGGTTGGTTCATGTCCGTTGATTTCAAGATCTGCGAATACCTCTTCAAGAGTTTCCTTCCCATTCAGAAGCAGGTGCATGTACTCGGGGTTTTCCAGATTTTTTATCAGGGCGTGTCAGCCAGCATTGCATGCAAAACCCGCCGCATTGAGTTGTTGCCGGTTTTCCTTCGATGATCACGGCGCAGTCCTCGAAAAAATTGTTCCAGCAGATTATTGGTGCGCTGGGGCTGGATGGTCATTTTTCCGAACGGGGTATCGACATCTATGGAATCTGCGAACAGCCGTTCATCATACTTGTCGATCTGTTTGGCCAGCTTTTGGCAAAGCAGATCTCTTTTGTAACTGGCGTTTTTATCAAGTTTCGAACGGAATCGGCCGACGGCTTTTTTGATACTGTTCATGGATTTGTGCGATCCTTCATCATTCAAACCGTTCCGCCCGGAAGGCTCGACAATACACATTTTTTCCCGGAGATCATCAAATAGTATGGTCCGCCATTCAAGATCATCAACAGATCGGTTGAAATCCGGATCATTACCGATTTTCTACAGCATGGCCTTCTGTGATGACATTTGTCAGTTGCCCCGCATCAGCAGTTTGGCTGTCAATCCGCTGGAGAATGTCCCGGATCATGTCACCCAGTCGGGTGGTGGCGGAATGTTTTTGCAGGTCTTTTCTCAATTGACCGTAAGAGGGTTCGAGCAGATCCTTTCCGGCATCCCGCAAAAAATGAAAATGGCAGATAAAGTCCCGGATATCGGGAAAAACCAGGGATACTGCTTTACAGAGACCGGTCCCCATGTCATGGACACAGGCAATGGGGGTTCCGTAGTTTTTTTGCAGCTGCTCAAGAAAAGGCACGATATGATCGGCATGTTCGCTGGGGATTTTTACATTGCCCAGTACGATCTGTTTCAGACCGTCCATCCGGGTCATCAGTACCGGCGCATCTCCTTCATGGGTGGCATCCAGGTGCAATATGTATCCACCGTTGCGGTTCATGGCCTGTTCAATGCGCGGGGTGGCCTGCCGGTGCGCCAGTGCGAGATAGAGGATGAATTTTCGTCCGAGGTATTCGATTTCAGAAGGGCTCAATTCAATGTTTCTAAGTTCCAGTTCATGGCAAACCTGGTCGGTTGTCAAACATCTCTGGAAAAGGCTTTTGCCGACAAAAACAAGGACATCCCAGGCCACATTGCAACACCTGGCAACAATGTTCCGCAGATCTTTTGAACGGTAAACTTGCCGGCATGTCCGGCAGAGGTACAGGGTCTCATGGGCTTTAAAAGGACCGGTCATGCTGAACACGGTTTTCCGTCTGGTTTTCTGGACAAAAAGAGTCTTGCCGCAGGAACAGCGATTTTCTTCGCTCCGGAACCTGATGACCGGGGGGCTCGAGAACAATGCACTCGGCAGTGTATCGTTATAAAGCCGGATCAAAGTCTGGCTCAGTGTAAGCCAGGCTTTGGCTCCGGAATTCAGGCCTTTTTTTTACCCCGTGTACATCGAAAAGCATTTGAATCTGCTCTGTGTTGATTCGTGCTCTTGTTTTTTGAAAAACTGATTTGGCCAGCTGTTTCAAATCCACATCGGGATTCTGGATAAATGTCACAAGGATGTGCACTGCCAAGTCCGCCGGCAGGGGTGCATGTTTTGTTTGAAGCGCTTTTTCCTGAACATCGGCTTTGATCGGATCGGTGGCCAAATACACATAAGCGCCGCCATGCTTTTGTCTTTGCAGCTGACCCTTTCGGTACAATTGAACCAGAACGGCATGACAGCGGCATCGAAGCAGCTGCCCCAGATGATCGGCTGTCATCCCGGATGTACTGTTCTCGACCAGATTCACCAGTGTGTGGGTCAGTGGACCATGTTTTGAAAATCCGATATCCCGGTAAAACCACAGGCCATTGCTGCTGAAACGGGGAATCGAGGCCAGGGTGTACCATTTCCCGTTGTGGGTAAAACTGCTGAAGTAACCGGTTTTGGCCAGGAACCGCCGAACCGAAGGGATGGAGTAGTTCATTCGCTCGGCCAGTGGTTGGATCATCCAGCATTTGTTTTCCTGAAAGGCTGAAATCAGCTTCTGGTTGGGGGTTTTGTCCATATGTACCAGCACCTCCCGATAAAGTATTGCAAATATTCAAATACAACTGAATATTTGCAATACTTTATCAGAAACAGGCCGACATCACAAGAATTTATTTTGATTTTTACTAACAAGTAATATAGCCCATGATTCTTTATTTTTAGTGTTTTTGTCATTTTTTGTTTCTTATCGGTCAAAATGAGAATGAGTAAAGCATTCATAAGGTTATGATAAAGTATGGCATCCTTATGGCTTGTAACCGATTGATATTATTGAATCCAACTGAATTTTCGGCCTATAGATAAATATATTGACATTATTGAGAATCCAGTACGTAAAGGGCAGATGTGTTTTGTGATGAATATATGTGATTATACGTGGATAGTACCGTCATTGTGGATAAAGATGATAATATCATATTGAAAACTGCCTATCAAAGTCGTAAATACCACAAGAAATACAAAGGGAAAGAAAAATGAAGCCCA
>JAABSO010000016.1:86965-87346 GCA_011390335.1 Desulfotignum sp.
GACATCAGGATGACAAAGGTTCAGCAAAAAATATCGGGCTGCTTTCGTTCGGTGGAAGGGGCTGCAATTTTCTGCCGGATCCGCAGCTACCTGTCTACATGCAAAAAACATGGAATGAGAGCAACCAAAGCCTTACGTCTTTTATTCGAAGGAAGACTACCTGATTTTATGAATGAGTGAATCTGTTGTTGTCAAAACAAGGAAATTTTTTTATACATTCAAGTAAGATTGTGATTATCGAGCTGAATAGTTACAAACTGTCTTGATCAAATAAAGGGACTCATCATTGCACCAGGGTTTACATCCAAAGTCAAAAAGATTGCAGGTGGGACAAAAGGATGTGTTCATTTGACAACCTTGCTATTGTCCATGGCGCCAGCA
>JAABSO010000017.1 GCA_011390335.1 Desulfotignum sp.
AAAAATCGCTGGTAGGTTTGATACCAGTTAACAGCAGAATTCCGCAGGATCTGGCTGGGGCATTTGAACAGCCAGGGGGATAATTCCTTATCCTTGTATTGGGCAAAGGATTGATCCACCGGGGCATAGGTGTTAATGGGCATATATTTCCGGGCAAAGGCTGTCAGGTACTTATCTTCCTGACACTTTGCATTCCAGATGGTCCGGGCACATCCCATCCACTGACTCAAAATCAGCTTTTGTGCCTCTGTCGGATGTGCCTGTAGTTTAATACCCATTAACATTCTATATTTTCCCTTGAAATTTATTCTGTAATATTCTATACCATATTTTAACAAAAGGATCAAGTATATGGATAAAAAATTTGAATGGAGAACAGGCAGAAGTTGTGTTTATGATATCAATCTACATCTTGTATTTATAACAAAATACCGGCGTGATGTTTTTACCAAAGATATGCTTTCCAGGTTGAAAGACCTTTTTACAGAAACCTGTGATCAGATGGGTTGCACCCTGCATGAATTTAACGGGGAAGATGATCATGTCCATCTGTTGCTTTCGTTCCCACCCAAGCTTGCCATCTCTAACCTGGTGGGAAAGTTGAAAGGAAAATCTGCTTATTTCCTTTGCCAAGAATACTGGGAACAACTCAAAGATAAATTGTGGGGTAAACATCTCTGGTCTCCTAGTTACTGTGCTGTTTCCTGTGGCGGTGCTCCTTTGGATGTCATCAAGCAATATATCCAGAACCAACGGAAACCGGCCTCTGACAAAAGTATCAAAAAGTCTAAAGCATTAACTGGTCGAAAAAGAACTCGCTATACCCGCCCTTGAAAGAGCGGGATTGCGCTTCGTCAATTGTTCAAATTCAACGATATAATATAAAAACCTGAGTGGTCTGTTTCTCAGAGCTGTGATTTATCCCATGGCTGAAAATCCAGAGTCCGAAAATGCTTATGATACCATTACAATTGGAAATTTTTTCTAATCAAAGCTTTGAGGCATGATGATGCAATTAGCCTTTATTTATAGCGACGAAATGATAAACACATTGAACGCAATGTATATTTACAAGGATTGACAATGTTTGTAGTTTTGTTATTCTGGTATGTAGTTGTTTAAATAAGGAGGGCAATATGCATATCTCACTAACACCTGAGCTTGAAACCAAAGTTAAACAAAAAGTCGCATCAGGTTATTATAACAATGCAAGTGAAGTGATTCGGGATGCTTTGCGGTTCTGGGAAAAAAATGAAGAATTGGTACAGCACATGAAACTTGAAATGTTAAAAAAACGCTTATCAATTGGTGCTAAGCAAGCTAAACAGGGGAAATTTGTTGCGCAATCCGTAAGCGAAATTGTCACTGAGGCCAGGAATGCATAAATACCGTCTCACTCCTACAGCAAAATTGGATTTTGTAGAAATCTGGAATTATTCTGTTGAAACCTGGGGTGAGAAACAAGCTGAAAAATACCTTCAAGATATTGAGGACACGCTTAATCAACTTGCAGCCAATCCAGAACTTGGAAGACAACGACCTGAAATTGCGCCTGGATATTACTCCTTTCCTGCACAAAAAAACATCACCTTCTATCTGATCTCAGATAGTTACATTGATATCATTGGTGTTTTGCATGGAAAAATGGATATTGACAAAAATTTAATGTGATTTTCACCTTAAACGACTGAGCAGTAGGGGGTGTATTATTGAGGTGGGAACGGAGTGGTGCATCTGTTTGTCATCGGTTCCACCGGGTCTTTGACAACCATCGAGTATGAACCCGGTGTGGTGGCTGATCTCAAGCGGGCCATCACGGCCCTGGCACCGCCGGATCAGGAATATGCCCATGAGCAGGCCTGGCATGACGGCAACGGGCACAGTCATGTCCAGGCTGCGCTACTGGGACCTTCCCTGAGCGTGCCGGTCAAAGATGCGGCCCTTGCCACCGGGACCTGGCAGCAGGTTGTGGTGATCAATCATGACAACGGGCCCCGGACCCGGAAAATCGCGCTGACCCTCACCGGCATGTGAGGGTGTGAAAACCCTTTTCATTGGCCACATTTAATGGTACAAACCGGTCCATGACACTTTTTGGCCCCATATCCCTTCACGGCGGACATTCCGGTGAATTCTGCTGTCATGCCGAAGACCGGCTGGCAGATATCATTGCGCAGTATATTCAGATGGGCTTCAGGCAGGTGGGGATCACCGAGCATATTCCGCCGAAGCACTCAAAATTTCTGTATCCCGAAGAGATTGCGCAGGGCCTGACCGTGGACCATATGTATCAGCGGTTTGCGCAGTATTTTACGACCGTCAGACAGCTGAAAGCGGATCTGGCGGACCGGATCCGGATATTTGCCGGCATGGAAACTGAAGCTTTTACCGGGTATCTGCCCCATGTCCGGCACCTGGTGACCGAGTTTTCCCCGGATTATATAGTGGGATCGGTGCACCATGTGGCAGACATCTGCTTTGATTATTCTTCGCAAACTTATAGGGAAGCGGTCAGGGCCTGCGGATCTGTCAAAGATCTGTACATGGCATATTTTGACCGGCAATTTGAGATGATCCAGGCGGTCCGGCCTTTTGTGGTGGGGCATTTCGACCTGATCCGCATCCATGATCCCGATTATACAAAACGGGTGCTGCAACCGGACATCGCCCAAAAGATCGACCGGAACCTGGATTTGATCAAAGACCTGAATCTGGTCATGGACCTGAACCTGCGGCCCCTGGCCCGGGGGGAGGCAGAACCCTATCCGGCAAAATCCATTCTGGAAAAGATCCGCTCCCGTCAGATTCCCATGGTGCCCGGAGATGATTCCCACGGGATTTTTCAGGCAGGAAAACATGTGGATACCGGCATCCGCCTGCTTGTAAAGATGGGGTTTGACACCAATTGGCCGGTTCCCCGGCTTATAGAATTAAAATGAATGATCCAAACCTTGTCATTGTGTTGAAAGAACCCCAGGGGCCCTTGAATATCGGTTCGGTGTGCCGGGTGATGATGAATTTCGGGGTAAGCCGGCTGCGGCTGGTGAACCCCTGCAAGGATTACCGGTCCCTGGAAGCCCGTAAAATGGCCCTGGGCACGGTGGAGATTCTAGAAAATGCCCAGATTTTTCCGGATCTGCAAACCGCTCTGGCCGACATCCATCTCACCTTCGGCACCACCCGCAGGTTCGGCAAATACCGCAAAAACTTTCTGACCCCGGCCACGGCAGCCCGGCAGATCAGGGAATCCGGCCCGGATGTCAGCTGCGCCCTGCTGCTGGGCAGAGAAGATACCGGTCTGGAAACCCGGGACCTGGATTTGTGTCAGCACTTTGTCACCATCCCCACCCATGATGCCTATCCCTCCATGAACCTGAGCCATGCCCTGGCGGTCCTGCTGTATGAAGTCTCACTCAAATCCGAAACCACCGGCGCGTTTCACGATCCCGCCCCCAAACAGCCGGCATCCGGACAAGAAATCGAAGCCCTGTTTACCCACATGCGCCAAACCCTGCTGGACATCGATTTTCTGGACCCCCAGAACCCGGACCACCTGCTGCGGACCTTCCGCCGCCTGTTCGGGGATGCCGGCCTGACCCCCCGGGATGTCCGGATACTCCAGGGCCTCATGAGCCGCATCGACTGGACGGAAAACCAGCGCAGAAAGCTTGCGGAAAACCGCTTTTGACCCTGGCCTGTCCAGATTTCAATTGCACTGCCTCTTTGGGTCTGGTAGGCTGAAAAGCACACCGGTAACTGACACCGGAACCGTGTGCCGGGATGCGGCGGAAGAGACGGGTAACCGGATCCGGCAGTCACCAACAGACAAAAAGGAGGGCAATCTTCATGACAATCCGCATTTGTGTGGCAGGCGCCACGGGCTGGGTGGGAAAAGAGCTGATCCGCACCATTTATCAGCCGGATATTTCTGAAAAATTCACCCTCTCTGCGGCAGTGGCACGCACTGCCTGCGGAAAACCTATCGGCGAGGTGCTGAACCTTGGGTTCCCGGGGGTGGTTGTTTCAAAAACAGTGGCAGATGCCCTGGCGGGCAGTGATACAGATGTTCTCATTGACTACACCCATCCGGATGCCGCCTTTGACCATGTGATAACCGCGGTCGAAAACAAGGTCCACGTGGTCATCGGCACTTCCGGCCTGACCAGTGACCAATACCAGAGAATCGATGCCCTGGCCCGACAGCATGGCGTGGGGATCATCGCATCGGGCAATTTTTCTCTGTCCGCCATGTGGATGCAGCGCCTGGCCCTGCAGGCGGCCAAAGCGTTCTCCCAATGGGAAATCCTGGATTATGCCGGTGCGGGAAAACCGGATGCACCGTCCGGAACCGCCCGGGAACTGGCCTTTCGGTTAAGTGAGGTCAACACCCCGGCCTGGGAGGTCCCCCCTGATCAGGTCCAGGGTCCTGACGGGGTCCGGGGCGCATCCCTGAACGGATCCCAGGTCCATTCCATGCGTGTTCCCGGATTTGTGCTGTCCACGGAAATTATTTTCGGACACGATGATGAGCGTCTCACCATCCGCCATGATTCAGGTACCAAAGCACAGGCTTATATCAACGGCACCCTGAAGGCGGCAGAAAAAGCCGGCACCGTCACCGGGCTCATCCGGGGGCTTGACCGGATTCTGTAAGCCAAACGGTCTGTTTTGCTTGACAAAACAGCGATCCCATGGCTTAAAAGAGTAACGGCAACCAAATTTGCAAGGGAGATTCCATCATATGATCAAGCGGATACTTGTGGGACTGGGCGGAACACCATTTACCAAAGCCGCCACCCAGTGGGCCACGGAACTGGGAGACCTGCACCAGGCACAGCTCACCGGGGTTACCATTGTGAACACCAAAAAACTGGAAAATGTGGGTCCGGTGCCGGCCGGAGCTGGTGCCTATGCCCAGCGCATGCGCGAAAAAAAAGTCCAGGTGACCAAAGAGGGCACGGAGCAGGCCATCGCCGTTTTCAAAGAGCACTGCAGCGACCAGCAGGTGGTGTGCCGCAGAATCCAGTATGAGCAGGGGGATACCTTTGAGGCCATGATCGATGAAGGCCGCTTCAATGACCTCACCATTTTCGGGCTCCGCAGCATATTTGAATACGGCTTTGTCACCGATCCGGACAAAGCCATCATCAAACTGCTGCGCCAGGGGGTCCGGCCCATCCTGGCGGTGGCGGAAAAGTACCGCCCTGTCAAAAACGTACTGGTGGCCTTGAGCGGCTCCATGGAATCAGCCAGGGCCACCCGGGATTACCTGCTTTTAAATCCCTGGCCCGGGGCTGCCATCCGTCTTGTACACTTTACAAAGCACAAGGAACCGGAACCATTTTTACTGGAAAAAGCAGCTGATTATTGCCAGGCCCATGGGTTTGAGGTGGATACCGACCTTGTGGAAGGCAACCCGCGGTCTGATCTGCTCTCTTTTGCACATGACCATGATGCAGACCTTATCGTCATGGGCAACAGCTCCCAAAACATCATCAAGCGGAGCCTGCTGGGGGATACTGTGCTGGAAACCATCCATTCAGCAGACATACCTTTGTTTTTGTCCCAGTAGCCATGAAACCGCCCCTGCCAAACATTGAAAACCCGCCGGCGTGCTGCAGGGGCGGACTTTTTTCCAGTATTCTGCCCCTTGTGCTGTTCGGGTTTTTGTGCCTTGCCTGGCCCCGGGTGGTGCAAGGAGACATTTTTGCTGTCCAGTGGGCCTGGGTTCCCAGCCTGGACCTGGATCTGGCCTTTCGCCTGGACGGCCTGGGGCTGTTGTTTAGCCTGATTATTACCATGACCGGGTTTTTCGTCACCCTCTATGCCTCCACCTACATGGCCGGATATCCCCACCTGGGCAGGTTCTTTTTTTATCTGCACGGGTTCATGCTGGCCATGCTGGGGATTGTCCTGGCCGACAACCTGCTTTTGCTGTTCATATTCTGGGAAGCCACCACCATTTTATCCTTTCTGCTCATCGGGTTTAACCATGAAAGCACGGATGCCAGAGAAAGCGCCCGGCAGGCCCTGCTGGTCACCGGCGGGGGCGGCCTGTTCCTGTTGATGGGAATCCTTCTGATCAAAGCTGCCGGTTTTCCCATGGGCCTCAGCCTGCTGGCCGCATCCGGGGACCTGATCCGCTCCCATGTCCTGTATCCGGCCATTTTCATCTGTATCCTGGTAGGGGCCATGACCAAATCCGCCCAGGTGCCTTTCCATTTCTGGCTGCCCAATGCCATGACCGCCCCCACCCCCATCAGTGCGTTTCTCCATGCCGCCACCATGGTCAAGGCCGGCATCTACCTGCTCCTGCGCCTGCACCCGGCCATGGCCGGCACCCCTTTGTGGACGGGCACCCTGGTGATAATCGGGGGGATCACGGCGCTGTGGGGCGCCATCCAGGCATTAGGTCCTTGCGACCTCAAGCGGGTTCTGGCGTATACCACGCTGATGGCCTTAGGGGTGCTGACCCTGTTTGCAGGGGGACAGACCGTACTGTCTCTGACCGCGGCCGCCACGTTTCTGATGGTCCACGCCCTTTACAAGGCCGCGCTGTTTCTGGCTGTGGGCAGTATTGACCACCAGACCGGCACCAGGGACCTTGAACATCTGGAAGGGCTGTTGAAATGCATGCCCCTCACCGCCCTGGCCGTGGCCGGGGCCACCCTGTCCATGGCCGGGTTTCCGCTTTTCTTCGGGTTCATCGGCAAGGAGATCATGTATGAAGGGGCCCTGGCACAGGAGATGTTCCCGGTTTTCGCCACCATCGCCACCCTGATGTCCAACGCGCTGATGACGGCGGTGGCTGCCGTCATCCTGATCACCCCCTTTGCCGGTCCCCCGGGCGGAAAACTGTCGCTTGTGTGCGAAGCCCCCTGGACCATGCGCCTGGGTCCGGCCATCATGGGCACGCTGGGCATCATATTCGGTATCATGCCTGAATGGGTTTCCGCAAACCTGGTACAACCGGCGGTATTTTCTATCCATCCGGACAGAGAAGACATCCGGCTGGTCTTTTTCCACGGCATCAACCTGCCCCTTTTACTGAGTATACTCACCCTTGCCCTTGGCAGTCTCATCTACCGTCACCGTATCCTGCTCCGGTATCGGGTTGAAACCTTTATGCAACGGCTCTGGATCACAACACCTGTGCTTTACCAGCGTGCCCTGGAAGCTTTTCTTTCCCTTGCCGGCAGTTTCACCGGAAAAATACAGAACGGATCTCTGCACTTTTACTTGTTTGTCACTATTTTTACCATGGTGGTGGCTGTTGGATGGCCCTGGATATTTCATATCCCTGCTGCCCTGGTGTTGCCCGAAACCGTTGGCCCCCTTATCGCATTCGGCCTGTTTGCCTTTATCCTGGCATCCACCGGTGTGGTGGTCACAGCCAGAAAAAGGCTTTCCGCCATTGGCGGACTGGGGGGCGTGGGGTCGGGGGTGGCACTGACTTTCCTTGTTTTCGGGGCGCCGGACATTGCCTTGACCCAGCTGCTGGTGGAAACCTTGACAGTCATCTTCGTATCCCTGGTGCTGCTGCGGCTGCCTCCCATTGATGCTGTTCAGAAAAGATCTTGTTCCAGAACCATCAGGGATGCCTGCCTGTCCCTCGGGGCAGGCCTTGTTTTGACCACAGTGCTGATGGGTGTTTTACAGGTACCCCTGGACCGGAGTCTCACCGCTTTTTTTGAAAACCATGCCTATCTTGCTGCCCACGGCCGCAATATCGTCAATGTTATTCTGGTGGACTTCAGGAGCCTGGACACCTTAGGGGAAATCTGCGTGGTGGTGCTGGCCGCCTGGGCAGCAGTAACCCTTATCCGCAGACCAAAGGAGGGGTAATGCAGTCGGTTATTTTAAAAACAGCCACACACCTCATGGTGGGCCTGATGCTGGTATTTGCCGTATATGTGCTGCTCCGGGGCCACCATGAACCAGGGGGCGGATTTTCCGCCGCCCTTCTGGCAGGTACGGCATTTGCCCTGTTTGCCATCACCGAGGGTGCGGATCAGGTACGCCGGGCCATCCGTATCCGCCCGGCAGCCATGGCCATGACCGGCCTGGCCATGGCTGTGGTATCAGGACTGCCGGCTCTTTTCACGGGAAGGCCTTTTCTTACGGGAATCTGGCGGCATTTGAACGGATTTTCCGTGGGCACCCCCCTGCTCTTTGACATGGGGGTTTTTCTGGCGGTTCTGGGCGCCATTCTTTCCATTTTACTGGCCCTGGAGGAAAATTAGAAATGGAATCTTTTCTGGCGATTGTTGTGGGATTGATGGTCAGCGCAGCCTTTTTTTTAATGCTTTCAGGGGTCCTGATTCGCTTTGTTTTCGGCCTCATTCTTATGGGCAATGCCGTAAATCTGCTGATTTTTACTGCCGGAAGATTGGCCCCTGTGAATCCCCCTCTGATTGGTGCAAAACAAACCCTTCTTGCGGCACCGGCTGCCAATGCCCTGCCCCAGGCACTGATACTTACCGCCATTGTGATCGGGTTTGCCATGACCATTTTCATGCTGATCCTGCTGTTTCGCACCCATGACCAGACCCGTACCCTGGATGCTGACCAGGACCGGTTTATTTTAGAAACAGACAAAACTGATCTGCCGGATATTACCGGGCAAAAGGTGCAGGAATGACAAACCTGCTGGTATTTCCCATTCTGCTGCCCCTGGTGGTTGCAGTTCTCTTCATCCTTGCCCGGGTGAGAGACCGCCACGCCGGCACAGTGGCCATTGCCGGGGCACTGGCACACCTGTTCGTATCCTTCATGCTCATGGCAAGGGTGATGGAACAGAAAGTCACTGTCCTGTGGGTGGGAACCTGGCCCTACCCTGCCGGCATCTGTCTTGTGGCTGATTATCTGAGCGCAGTTCTGGTGCTGATTACTGCTGTAATCCACACGGCGGTGGTGGTCTATGCCGCAAAGGACATAGAAACCCGGCAGATAAAAGCGGGGTTCTATCCCTTTATGCAGATTCTGACAGCCGCCATCTGCGGGGCATTTCTCACAGGAGATCTGTTCAACCTGTATGTGTGGTTTGAAGTCATGCTCATGGCATCCTTTGGTATCATGGTCATGGAAAACCCGGCCGGCCGGTTGACCAATGCCGTTAAATACGTTGCCTTAAACCTGTTGTCCACCCTCTTTCTCATAACCGCCATCGGCCTGCTCTACGGGCTTACCGGCACCCTGAACCTGGCAGATCTGCATGACAAAGCAGCCGGGGTGGAAAACACCGCCCTGTTCACCAGCACGGCCATGCTGATGATGACGGCATTCGGCATAAAAGCTGCCCTGTTTCCCTTGTTCTTCTGGCTGCCGGCAGCCTATCACACCCTGCCGGCTGCAGTGGCTGCTTTTTTTGCAGGACTGCTCACAAAGGTGGGGGTATATGCCCTGATCCGGCTGTTTACCCTGGTGTTTATCACCCAGACCCACATCACCCACACCATCCTGATGGGCGCAGCAATGCTCACCATGGTATCCGGGGTTGTGACGGCGGCATCACAGATGGATATCCGCCGCATCCTGTCTTTTCACATCATCAGCCAGGTGGGATATATGATACTGGGACTTGCCATATTCACCCCCCTGGCCCTGGCCGGCACCCTGGTCTATATGGTGCACAACATTATTGCCAAATCCAATCTGTTCTTGGTGGGCGGACTCATCCACAGGGCCACAGGCACATTTCACCTGTCCCATATGGGCAGCCTGTACAAAACCCATGGCCTGCTTTCTGCAGGATTTTTCATCCCGGCATTTTCCCTGGCCGGGTTCCCCCCCCTGTCCGGTTTCTGGGCCAAACTGCTGATCATTTACGCCTGCCTGGAGAGCGGGCATTACACAGCAGCAGCAGTTGCGGCTGCTGTAGGACTGCTGACACTATTTTCCATGGCCAAGATCTGGCTGGAGGTCTTCTGGAAACAAACACCCCCAAAAGACCCCCTGCCCCTGCCAAAAAATTATTCTGCCTGGATGATGGCCCCGGTGTTGTGCCTGTGCCTTTTCACAGTCCTTCTGGGACTTTTCATGGAACCTGTCATGCAGCTGTCACTTGCGGCCGGTGAACAGCTGATGAACCCCGCAGCCTATATACTTGCTGTCAAAGGAGGTGGCTGATGCCGCTTTTGCTGCTCAACATCCTTTTTGCCGCCGTATTTACCCTTTTACTGGGCTCCGGCAGCATTGGTACCTTTGTGTCCGGCTTTGCCCTGGGATACCTGATTTTGTGGCTGTCCAGCCCCTTGTACCCGGAAATCGGGTATTTTAAAAAACTGCCCAAAACAATTAACCTGGCCGCCTATTTTTTTTGGGAACTGGTGATTTCCACCCTGCAGGTGGCATGGGATGTCATCACCCCCAGGCACATCAGCCGCCCGGGTATCATCGGGGTGCCTTTGGCAGCCCGGACAGATCTGGAAATATTTCTGGTGGCCAATCTGCTGTCTTTGACCCCGGGCACCCTGAGTGTGGACCTGTCGGAAGACAAAAAAATCCTGTATGTCCATGTCATGTTTCTTGAAGACATTGACAAAACAAGGGAAGGCATCAAAAACGGACTGGAAAGGCGTATACTGGAGGTGATGCGGTCATGACCGGCGGAACTGTTTTTCTGTATGGGGCCAGCCAGGTTTCCATGGCCATACTGCTGGCCGGCATGTTTCTGCTTTTATGGCGCCTGTCAAAAGGCCCCACTGCCGCGGACCGGGTGGTTGCCATGGACCTGTTGTCTGTACTGGTGGTGACCTTTCTGGTAATTCTTTCCATCCACACACGGGAAACCAGCTACCTGGATGTGGCCATTGCCTATGCCTGTATCGCCTTTCTGGGCACCATCGCCCTGGCCAGATTTATCCAGAAAGGATCCCGAAACAAACAACCCCGACCTGACCTCTGCCAAAAATCAGACACCCCTTCTGAAAACCTTCCAGACAAAAGGAGTTCACATGATTGAATATTTCACCGGTGTTCTCATGGTCCTGGGCAGCCTGTTCTGCCTGGTGGCGGCACTGGGAGTGATCCGGCTGCCGGACACCCTTACGCGCATGCATGCAGTCACCAAGGCCGGTTCTCTCGGGGCCGGCCTGGTGGTCTTAGCCCATGCCTTTTTCCATCAGCAGACAGGGATTTTTCTGCGGGCCGGTTTCATCATCGCCCTGCTTCTGTTCACCGCACCGGTGGCTGCCCATCTCATTGCCCGGGCCTCATACAGAAGCGGGATTCCCTTGTCAGGACGTACCTGGGTTGATGAACTGAAAAAACAGCATTGAAATTAGATGCAACTGACACGCCACAAATCTTATCTAAGGCGATTACCCATCGGCCACGTAACCCCTTTTTTTTCTTTGATATCATAATCACATATATGATTAAATTTATGATTACATGTTGACAAATTTTCAGGCATGAATTAAGGTTGTCAGAATTTTTTAATGGTTGCGCATGACAACTTTGCGATACCTGTAACAGATAAAAAAGGAATGGTAAAATGTCACCTGGTGGAATTTTTGTTCAAGGCATTATCAGTGTTTTTTTCGGTATGACCCTGCTGTATCTGTCCATTAAAGTCACTGCATTTGTTGTTGACCGCATGGCACGAAAAAGCAAAGGAGGTAGCCAGGATGATAAATAATTTGCATTCGTTGCTCAATACAACCGGTTTTGCACACCTGACACCGGGAATGATCGTCATGTGGTGCATCGGGCTGATACTGATCTACCTGGCCATAAAAAAACAATATGAGCCGTTGCTCCTGCTGCCCATTGGATTCGGTATCCTGCTTGTCAATCTCCCTTTGAGCGGACTGATGGAACCCGACGTGGGACTGCTGTGGAAGTTCTACCACTACGGCATCCACTGGGAAATAATTCCGCCGTTGATTTTTCTGGGTATTGGTGCATTTACGGATTTTGGCCCCATGCTTGCCAACCCGAGGCTGATCTTTTTAGGGGCCGGTGCCCAGGCCGGGGTGTATCTGACCTTTTTTGCTTCCCATGCCATGGGATACAATATCATGGAAGCCGCTACCATCGGCATGATCGGCGGGGCTGACGGACCCACCACCATTTTTATTGCATCCAAACTGGCACCCCAGCTTTTAGGGGCCTGTGCGGTGGCAGCCTATTCCTATATGGCCATGGTACCCATTATCCAGCCGCCGATTATGCGGTTGATGACCACCAAAGCGGAACGTAAAATCAGGATGGCAAAACCCCGGCCGGTGAGCAAGCGGGAAAAGCTGTTGTTTCCCATTGTGTCCACCTTTCTCATTATTCTGCTGATCCCGGCATCTGCCCCTCTGATTGCCATGCTCATGCTGGGCAATCTTTTCAGGGAGTCCGGGGTGGTGGAACGGCTCAAAGGTGCGGCTCAGAATGAATTGATGAACATTGTCACCATTTTTCTGGGACTGCCCATCGGTGCCACCATGCATGCAGACATCTTTTTGCAGCCCAAGGTGCTGTTTATCTTTGTTCTGGGGCTGATCGCCTTTATTTTGAGCACAGTGACAGGTCTTTTGCTGGCCAAACTAATGAATCTGTTTTCAAAGGAAAAAATAAACCCGCTGCTCGGGGCTGCCGGTGTGTCAGCTGTTCCCATGGCAGCGCGGGTGGTACATAAGGTCGGCATAGAAGCGGACAAGAGAAACTATCTGATCATGTATGCCATGGGTCCCAATGTGGCAGGGGTCATTGGTACGGTAATTGCCGCAGGCATATTCATAACCCTGCTGGCGCCCTGATGAATAAGGTATAATCCTGCAATTAAAACCCAATATACATACAATTTTTAAGAAAACAAAAAACCCAAAGGAGAGAAACAATGGCAAACGAAGTAACCGCACCCTTACCAGGTAAAATCATCAGAATGGACATTGAAACAGGCACAACCATTGAACAGGATACCGAAATCATGGTGATTGAAGCCATGAAAATGGAAACCATTGTGTATGCACCCTGTGACGGTGTGATTGAAAAAGTTGTTAAAAAAGTCGGCGATGAAGTAGAAGAAGGTGACCTGATAGCCACTGTAGCATAATCTTTTCACATCTCGTCGTAAGATATCATCAAAACAAATGCCCGGCAGTGTCATACTGCCGGGCATTTGTTTTGTTTTATTGCATGTCAGCGTCAGTCATAACTGAAAACCTTGTAAACGGTTGAAGACCCCAAAAGGGCATCAATGCGGCCTTCCAGCTCAGCCCGCTCATTGTTGCGCATCCACCAGTTCCAAGCCTCAAGGGATTTCCATGTACTGATCACAAGGTATTCATGGGGATCATCCACATTCCGCAACGTCTCTCCGGATATATACCCTGGCTGGCGGTCCGCCATGGCCCGCAGGTCAATGAGCATTTCAGACAATGTGGGCAGCAGGGCCAGGTCCATGCCGCTGGTCAGTCTGGGAACCCTTCTGGTCATCAATACACGGATGGTCATGTTTTCCTCCTTATAAAATTCATCATATCACCAGGCTTTTTAAGGTCAGGAGCACACCTGCAGCCACTGCGGATCCGATAACACCGGCCACGTTGGGTCCCATGGCATGCATGAGCAGATGGTTCTGGGGATCCGCTTCCATGCCCAGTTTCTGGCTCACCCGGGCTGCCATGGGAACAGCGGACACACCGGCTGAACCGATGAGGGGATTTATTTTGTTTTTTAAAAACAGGTTCATCAGTTTCACCATGAGGATACCGGATGCAGTGCCGATGGAAAAGGCGATGGAGCCAAGCAGAAGAATCCCCAGTGTTGACAGGTTCAAGAACTGTGCCGCAGACAGCTGTGCCCCCACACCCAGTCCCAGCAGGATTGTGACGATATTGATCATTGCATTCTGTGCGGTCTGGGAAAGCCGCTCCACCACCCCGCATTCGCGCATCAGGTTGCCGAACATGAAAAAACCGATAAGGGGAGCGGCTGACGGTAAAAGCAGCACACAGAGCCCCAGAACAACCAAGGGGAAAAATATTTTTTCAACTTTTCCCACCGGCCGCAGCTGGGTCATGCGGATTTTACGCTCATCTTTTGTGGTCAAAGCCCGCATGATGGGGGGCTGAATCATGGGCACCAGGGCCATATAAGAGTAGGCTGCCACGGCAATGGGGCCCACCAGATGGGGAGACAGCTGACTGGATAAAAATATGGCGGTGGGACCGTCTGCTCCCCCGATAATGCCGATGGAAGCCGCATCAAACAAATCAAAATGGATACCCGGCACAAATTCGGACAAAAACAGTGCGCCTATAAGGGTGATAAAAATGCCCACCTGGGCCGCAGCCCCCAGAAGAACGGTTTTGGGATTGGCAAGCAGGGGCCCGAAGTCGGTCATGGCCCCCACACCCATGAAGATAAACAGCGGAAATACACCGGTTTTAATGCCGATGGTATAAATATAGTATAACACCCCGCCCGGGTCTGCCATGCCGGCCACAGGTGTATTCACCAGGATGGCGCCGAATCCGATGGGTACCAGCAGCAACGGCTCAAATTTTTTATTGATGGCAAGATATAGGAGTAAAATCCCGATGCCGATCATGACAAATTGTCCGATGCCGTCAAAAAAACGCCCTGTCTCCGGAAACAAAAAACTGAATAAACCCGTGGATCTGACGAAATTGGCAGCCATCTCAAAAATGGACGGCAACAGGATCGCTTCCTGATCAACAGCCTGGACTTCCGTGGTTGCTGCCTGGACCGGTGACCCCATCAGCAAAAGCAGCACAGCAAAACACAGGATGATGTAAAACCGGCTTTTCCTACACATGGTAAAAATCCTTTTTATCTGGCTGCTATTCTTCAAGGGTCAAAAGCACCTGGCCTGACTGCACGGTCTGACCCTTTACCACCGGAATGGCGGCAATTACACCACTGGCAGGGGATATCACCGGGGTTTCCATTTTCATGGCTTCCAGAATCACCAGGGTTTCCCCTTCGGTCACCGTATCCCCGACATCAAACAGAATCTGGTATACATTGCCCGGCAGCTGGGCCGTGACCTCCACCTTGGGTTTTTCTTTAGGAGGTGCCGCAGGTGCGGTTGAAGGCTCACTGATGCCGGTAACATCACCGGTTTCATCTTCCACTGTGACCTCATAGGTTTTTCCATCAACCGTCACCTTATAATTTAAGGAGACCGGGTCTTTTTTTTCTGCAGCAGATGCAGATGGACCGGGAGCAGGTTCTGCTCTCAAAGCTTTTTCCGGTGAGGAGGTTGTTTCTGTGGCGGGCTCTGTTTTGGTTTTTTTCTTCCGGACATTGATGGGCCTGTCCCCTTTTAAAAAATCCAGGCCCTTGTTTCCCCCTGGTGTTGCCAGAGCGCCTATGATGAAAATATTTTCATCTGTCACAGGAAGACCTTCTTCTTCAAGGATCTTTTTGGCTTTGGGAATACCCGGTTCCAGCAGATCGACCGGATCACCGTCAAACTTTCTCATGCCCAGCTGCTTTTCGGCTATTTTAACAATTTCCGGGTCAGGGGGTATGGGGGTTCTGCCGAAATACCCCAGCACCATTTTGCCATATCCGTCTGTAATTTTCTGCCAGCTGCCCTGGGTCACATTGGCATAGGCCTGCTGGAAATAAAACTGGGACACCGGGGTGACAGACGTGCCGAATCCCCCTTTTGCAATACATTCGGACATGGCCTTGATCACTTTTGGATACAGATGCAAAGTCCCGGTGTCGCGCATCATCATGGTATTGGATGTCAAGGCTCCGCCCGGCATGGGGGACAAAATTACTTCAGAGGACACCTTCAGTGCCTCGGGCGGGAAAAAATAGTCTTTCAGGCACTCTTCCTGGATACGGTTGGCTTCCAGAATTTTATCAATATCAATGTCCAGGAAAAAATCTGTTCCTTTTAAGGCATGCCACATGGAGATCATATCCGGCTGGCAGGTACCGCCGGACAAGGGAGATCTTGCCAGACAGACACCGTCACACCCTGCTTCGATGGCAGCTTTGTACTGTGATACGCCGATACCGGCTGTTTCATGGGAATGCATCCATATAGCGGTATCAGGTCCCAGCAATTTTCTGGCAGCCTTTACAGTATCATACACCTTGGCAGGATTGGAGGTGCCTGACGCATCCTTGAAGCAAATGGAATCATAGGGTACGCCTGAATCCAGAATCTCCTGCAACTTTTTGAGATAAAAATCCGGGTCATGGGCTCCGGTGCAGCCGGGGGGCAGTTCCATCATAGTGACCACCACCTGGTGGTGGAGCCCTGCATCTTTGATGCACTGCCCTGAATACACCAGGTTGCGCACGTCATTTAAGGCGTCAAAATTGCGGATATGGGTCATACCGTGTTTTTTGAACATCTTTGCATGCAGATCGATCATATCCTTTGGCTGGGCTGAAAGGGCCACCACATTGATCCCCCTGGCAAGGGTCTGGAGGCGGGCATCCGGGCCGGCCGCATCCCTGAACCGGTCCATCATAGTAAAGGCGGATTCACCACAGTACATGAAAAGGCTCTGGAACCGGGCGCCCCCACCGGCTTCCAGATGATCGATACCGGCTTCCACCGCAGCTTCCACCGCAGGAAGAAAATCATCTGTCAGGGCACGTGCCCCGAAAACCGATTGAAACCCATCCCGAAATGAGGTGTCCATAATGTGAATTTTTTTCATTGAAACCATCCTTGAAGTATTAAAACAGCGGTCAATGCCGTCCCGCGCGCGCCCTGTGGGCGGCTATCGAAGCACTGATAATGGCTGTCAGTTTCAGGTGTTCATCAGGTGGCTGTCTGGGTTTATTCCGTGCAGGTTTTTTGGCACCAGCCAGTGACAATTCTTTTTTTGTGAACGGTGCAAGCAGTTTGGCAAAAATCAAAATGAGGACAAACAACAGGACAAGAAACGAGAAAACCACTCCCATACCGAGTATAGTGAGCTTTAATCCCTGAATAATCATTGATAACTGGTCTCCAAAAATGTTTTTCGGTCTTGATTCAATATTATTTCAACCAATTACATACCCGAGATATCCTTTAAAGTAAAGTCGGTAAATGCAGTATTTCCTTGTAAGAATTTTTCTGACCCAGGGTGGACCCAGGGTGCCTGGCCGGACAATGCATCCAGTTTATTGGTGCAGACGATCAGACATTTCACGTCTGCATGCCGGCCCTGCCTGTTTCCAAACCAGACATAAAGATTCCTGTTGCGCGTCTTCTTTTTCTTTCTTATCAGGGCAATCCCGAATCCTTTCGGGTTTTCTGCTGCCCGCCCCAAGTGGATGAGTTGCGCTATCCCCGGGATTCCGCATCTGACGGTCCGGTCACAAGACACCTAAATCATATTGTGACATTTTTTTTCTCTTCAGGCACGATGGTTGCTAATTCCGTTTTTAAGCAACAAACGTTCCGCCCTTATTGTCGTTATCACAGACAGGTTACCAGCCACAAAAAACCAGATACACAAGGAGAAATCATGCACAAAGCAGAAGCATCCGCGGAAACGCTGATAATCGAAGATGACGAGCCTCCCAGCAGCAGGCTTGCCATAGACACCCTGTACCCGGTCCTTCCGTCCGGAATGGACCCCATCCACCTGACCCGCCCGGTATTCCTCCTGCCGGCCAAAAAAACAACTTCCTTGCGTCACCCAAAGCTCCGCCCAGAAATTAAAGCGTTTCAAAAACAGTTTTTCCACGGATCCACGGCCCGGGACTGGCATGATTGGCAGTGGCAGGTGCGCAACCGCATCCATACCTATGAACGGCTCAACCAGATCCTGCCCCTGGGGCCGGACGAGTTTCTGGCCGATAACACAGTCCAGCTGCCCTTGAGCATCACCCCCTATTACGCCAGCCTGATCCCCAAAGATGTGCCGGATCATCCTTTGCGCAGATGCGTGGTGCCCACGGCCGGTGAATGGGTGAAGCTGCCCTGCGAGTCTGACGATCCGCTGGGAGAAGACCATCAGAGCCCGGTGCCCGGGCTGGTGCACCGGTATCCGGACCGGGTTTTGTTTCTGCTCACCGATTTCTGCTCCACCTACTGCCGGTACTGCACAAGGTCCCGGGTGGTGGGTCATGGCGGGATCCGTGCCAGCCGGGCCCGGTGGGAAAAGGCCATTGCCTATATTGCCGCCAACCCGTGCGTCCGGGATGTGCTGCTGTCCGGCGGGGATCCTTTGACCCTGAGCGACGACCGGCTGGAATGGGTGCTTTCCCGGCTGCGGCAGATTCCCCATGTGGAAATTATCCGCATCGGTACCAAGATGCCGGCGGTGCTGCCCCAGCGCATCACCCCTGCCCTTGTAAAAATGCTCAAAAAATATCATCCCGTATGGATGAGCCTGCATTTTATCCATCCGGACGAATGTACGCCTGAAACCCATACTGCCTGCGCCCTGCTGGCAGATGCCGGGATCCCTTTAGGCTCCCAGACCGTGCTGCTCAAAGGGGTCAATGATTGTGTCCAGACCATGACCGAGCTGATGCACCGGTTGATGACCCTGCGGGTCCGACCCTATTACCTGTACCAGTGTGACCCCATCACCGGGTCCGGCCATTTCAGGACCTCCATCAACCAGGGCCTGGAGATCATCCGGGGCATGCGTGGGTTCACCACCGGGTATGCCGTGCCCACCTATGTGGTGGATGCGCCTGGCGGCGGGGGCAAGATACCGCTGATGCCCGACTATGTGAGCGGACACACCGGCGACGACCTGGTGCTGACCAATTATGAAAACAGATCCTTTACCTATCCTGACCCGGTCCAGGCATCGCCTGTACAGGGGTGACAGGGCACAGGAGAAAAAAATGATCATCGGATTGACCTATGACCTGCGCCAGGATTACCTGGACAGGGGATACTCGGAACTTGAAACTGCAGAGTTTGATTCCGTGGAAACCATCTCGGCCATAGAACAGGCTCTGTGCGACCTGGGACATACCCCGGTACGCATCGGCAATGCCCGGCAGCTCATTGAACAACTGGTGGGCGGTGCACACTGGGACCTGGTGTTCAACATTGCTGAAGGCCTGCACGGCATGGGCAGAGAAGCCCAGGTGCCGGCCATCCTGGACCTGTACCAGATTCCCTATACCTTTTCAGACCCTTTGGTCATGTCTTTGACACTGCACAAGGCCCTGACCAAGCGGGTCATCCGGGATACCGGGCTTTCCACGGGGCAGTTTTTTCTGGCTGCCGCCTCCCAGGATGCCGACAAGGTGCTTTTTGCGCCCCCTTATTTTGTCAAACCCGTGGCCCAGGGCACCGGCATGGGCATCACAACCGATTCCGTGGTCCGGGACAAACAGGACCTCCCCGGTGTCTGCCGGGCGTTGATGGACCAATTCGGCCAGCCCGTGCTCATCGAACAGTTTTTGAGCGGCCGGGAATTCACCACCGGCCTGGTGGGCACCGGCGCCTTTGCAAAAGTGATGGGCACCATGGAGATCATTGTGCTGGCCGATCCGGGTAAGGATGTCTATTCTTTTGAAAACAAGGAGGGATGGAAAGGCCGGGTCCAGTACCTGCCTTTATCGCCGGATGTGGACCCGCTGATCCGGGATGTGGAAGCCCTTGCCCTGGCCGCCTGGCAGGTGCTGGAATGCCGGGACGGGGGACGCATCGACATCCGGTGTGATGCAGAAGGCACCCCCTGCTTTATCGAGGTGAACCCCCTGGCCGGGTTGCGGCCCCATTATTCCGACCTGCCCATGGTGTGTGAATTTTTTGGGACATCCTATGTCCGACTCATCGAAATGATCCTGGCATCCGCCATGGAGCGGGTGCCGGACCATATTCAAGCGCCCTGTCCGGAGACGGCATGAACCGCTTCATTGCCGTTGTGCACAATGCTGTGACAGACCCGGCCGGACCGGACGAGGCAGATGTCCTGGTCCAGGTGGATGCGGTATCCGCCGCCCTGACAAGCCTGGGATACGATCCCATACCGGTGCCATGCACCCTTGACCTGACCGCGTTAAAGCAGACCCTTGAAAAGATCCGGCCCCTGGGGGTGTTCAACCTGGTGGAATCCCTGGAAAACCGGGGCAGCCTGATCCATGTGGTACCAGCACTGCTGGATACCATGGCTGTCCCTTATACCGGGTGCCCGGCCCCTGCCGTGTACACCACCTCTCACAAGGTGATGGCCAAGGAGCGCCTTTACCTGGCCGGCCTGTCCACCCCTGCCTGGATCAATCCCTTTCCTGCGGACATGCCCTGGCAGGGGGGCATGGATCCGGGAGATGATCCCGGCCTTCTGTGGATCATTAAATCGGTGTGGGAACACGGATCTCTGGGCCTGGAGGCAGAAAACCTGGTGACCGGCACGGCAAAAACCGTGACCCGGCTGCTGAAAGAGCGGGCCCCCGGCCTGGGCGGCGCCTGTTTTGCCGAAGAATTCATCTCCGGACGGGAATTCAATCTCTCGCTGCTGGCCGGCCGGTCCGGGGTGACTGTGCTGCCGGCCGCAGAGATCCTTTTTCCGGACACCCCGGCAGACCGGCCCGCCATGGTGGGATACCGGGCCAAATGGCACGAAGATTCAGAGGAGTACCGGAACACCCCCCGGCAGTTTGATTTTACCCCTGCAGATACGCCCCTGTTAGAGGAACTGGAAACCCTGGCCCGCCGCTGCTGGCACCTGTTTCACCTGGCCGGCTACGCCCGGGTGGATTTCCGGGTGGATATAAAAGGCCGCCCCTTTATCCTGGAGATCAACACCAACCCCTGCCTGTCCCCGGATGCCGGATTTGCCGCTGCCCTTAAACAGGCAGATATCTCATATATTGACGGCATTCACCGGATTGTGACCACCCAATTATGTTCAGAATAAGACGTATCTTTGACGATGCCATCCCGGTGAACCAGGATGCCCTCCGCCAGGTCAAAACTATCATCCAGAAACGGTTCCCTGCAGTGTCGGAACAGGAGATCGCACACCTGGGAGACAAACTGCGCAACCCGTTCACCCTGCGGTTCCGCCCCATTCTGTTTGTGGCGGAAAACATGCGGCACAAGGTGCTGGGATTTGCCATGGTCCTGCATGAGCCGGATATCAATTTCTGTTTTCTGGACTGGATCGCCACCGCCAAAGACACCCTGCGGGGCGGGCTGGGCAGTGCCCTGTACGAGCGGATCAGAACCGAGTGTGCGGCCCTGAAGGTCAGCGGGCTGTTTTTTGAGTGCCTGCCTGACACCCCGGGAGAATGCGAACCCGACCTGATCAAGGACAACATCGCCCGGCTGCGGTTCTATGAGCGGTACGGGGCCCGGCCCATTATCAACACCGGGTATGAAGCCCCGGTGCATCCGGAAGATACCTGCATGCCGCATCTGGTATATGACGACCTGGGAAAAGACACCCCCCTGGCACGGTCCCATGCAAAAAAGGTGGTGCGGGCCATTCTGGAGCGCAAATACAAAGACCTGTGCCCGGCAAAATACGTGGAACAGGTGGTGGCCTCCATCCGGGACAATCCGGTGAAACTTCGGCCCTTTTGCCATGTGCTGCCCCACAAAACCCGCCGGGCCGTCCATGACCGGTTTGCGGAAAAAATCGTTCTGGTGGTGAACCAGGACCACGAAATCCACCATATCCATGAACGCGGGTATGTGGAATCCCCGGTGCGCATCACAAGGATCCTGTCCCACCTGGAAAAAAGCGGCCTGTTCGAAACCCTGGAAACCCAGCCCTTTCCCGACATCCATATCCATGGGGCGCATGACGCGGATTTTATCGCCTACCTTGCCCGGGCCTGTGAAGAGGTGCCGGCAGACAAATCCCTTTACCCCTATGTGTTTCCCATCAGAAACAAGACCCGGCCGCCCAGAGAATCCACGGTCCTGCCGGGATACTACTGCATTGACACCTTCACCCCCATCCACCGCAATGCCTATCCTGCGGCCCGGGCCGGGGTAAATGCCGCGCTCACGGCAGCGGATGCGCTGCTGGCGGGCCGGCGCATCGCCTACGCCCTGGTGCGGCCCCCGGGGCACCATGCGGAACGAAGGTCCTTCGGCGGTTTCTGCTATTTCAACAACGCGGCCATTGCGGCCCGGTATCTGCGGGAACAGGGGCGGGTGGCCATCCTGGACATCGACTACCACCACGGCAACGGGCAGCAGGATATCTTCTATCACCGCTCTGATATCCTCACCGTGTCCATCCACGGCCATCCTGAATTTGCCTATCCCTATTTCACCGGATTTGAAGATGAAACAGGCATGGGAGAAGGCGAAGGATTCAACTGCAACCTGCCCCTGGCAGAAACCGTTGACGGCAGAACTTTCCGCAGCACCCTGATGCGGGCCCTGGCAAAGGTCGCTGAATTTGATCCTGACTTTCTGGTGGTCTGCCTGGGGTTGGACACGGCCCGAAACGATCCCACCGGCACCTGGTCCCTGACACCCAAAGATTTTTACCGGAACGGCCGGATGATCGGGGCCATCGGTCTGCCCCTGCTGGTGATCCAGGAGGGCGGATACAACACCCGGAACCTGGGGGTCAATGCCCGGCATTTTTTCGAAGGCCTGGCCGAAGCCGTGTTCACCCCGACCCGGGACAGAACACTGCCCCAATCCCCCCCCAAAGGCATTCAGTTCCGATATGACCCCCTGCCCCAGGATGTGGAAGAGATCCGGCACCTGGTGGCTGCCACAGGATTTTTCAGAGAGGCTGAAGTGGAAATCGCGGCCCAGCTGGTGGCGGAACGCCTGGAAAAAGGCCTGGCCAGCGGGTATTATTTCATCCTGGCCCTCCGGTCCGGCCGGCTTGTCGGCTATGGCTGCTACGGCCCCATCCCCTGCACCCTGGCCGGGTATGATATCTACTGGATCGCAGTGGCCCCTGAATTTCAGGGAAAAGGCCTGGGCCAGGCCCTTCTGGAGAAAATGGAGCAGCTGATCACAGAAGCTAAGGGGCACACCATCTATGTGGAAACCGCGTCACAGCAAAGATACGCCCCGACCCGCGCCTTTTACGAACGCTGCGGATACACGGCGGCCGCCACCCTGCCCGATTTCTACAGCCCCGGAGATGCCAAGGTGATTTACAGCAAGCCGTTGAAAACAAACAGCGAATAACCCCATCACCTGAAGCTGATTTTTAAGACACATGTGTTGCATTGGAATCTGAATTAGATTCTGTCCATGCTGGTCGGTCACTTTGCAGTGGGCCATGGATGCCGGTCTAAAGGTACATACGTTTTTATGTCCAATTGGCTTTCTTTCGTGTTCAAGAAAATTGACACACGACATCAGGAATCGGAAATATCTGTTCCGATTCCCGGGCTGTTCAAAGCAGCTATTTTCTTGCCGGCCGGCAGTTGCTTGATCTGATATTCCAGTTTGAAGGCGGCTGATTTTTCCAGGTTTTCCCGGACCGCTGCCAGGATCACCGGCCGCCGTGCCCGGGTATATCTGGAAGCGGTCCCCTGGTTGTGTTTCAACAGGCGGGTGTCAAGATCTGTGGTGACACCGCAGTACAGGGATTTATCCGCACATTCCAGTAAATAGACCGACCAGACCGCCATCTCAGGACCTCACTGTCAACAATTGGTTCCAGTCCGTGGTAGGCAAAGACCGGTGATTGAACGCGGTTTTCCAGGAGCGGGCTCTGCCGATACCGGAAATACCGGCATCGATCATGGAGCTGCCGCTGACCCGGACAAAAAAGGTGGCGGCCGGGTGTTTGATCAGGTGCTGGTTCAAATCCAGGCTGCCTTCAATATAGTCATCAGCCGGGGAGGGAAACCCGGCCGCGATGGCAGTCATGTAAAAGGGCCGGCTGACGGGTGTGGACAGATCCGGGGTGTACAGTGTATTCATGGTTCTCTTTTCTGGTGGCCCTGACAGGCAGTTATATTTTTTTTAACTTCCATGCATACCCGTCTGTATATTATCTGTCAAGCGGTTCACAAAAAAGCCCCCCGGCGGTTTCGCCGGGGGGCTTGCTGTCAGACCTGAACATCCTGTGTTTATTTATTTGCGGCAGGCTATCCCAGGATTTTTTTCAGGTCCTGGTCCGGGGTGCTGATGGGGGTCAAATTGTAATTTTTCACCAGCACATCCAGAACATTGGGGCTCACAAAAGCCGGCAGAGAGGGGCCGATGTGAATATCCTTGATGCCCAGGTGCAGCAGACTCAAAAGAATGGCCACGGCTTTTTGTTCGTACCAGGACAGGATAAAGGACAACGGGAGCCCGTTGACATCCGTGTCAAAGGCCTTGGTCAGTGCTACGGCGATGAGCACGGCGGAATGGGCGTCGTTACACTGGCCCACATCCAGCAGCCGTGGAATGCCGTTGATATCGCCCAGCTGTTTTTTGAAAAACTTGAACTTGCCGCAGGCCAGGGTCAGCACAATGCTGTTGTCCGGGGTTTTTTCCACAAATTCGGTGTAGTAGTTCCGGGATTTTTTCACGCCGTCGCACCCGCCCACCAGAAAGAAATGCCCGATGGAACCGTCCTTGACACCGGCCACGATCTTGTCTGCCACCCCCAGGACCGCATTGTGACCGAATCCCACCAAAACTTCCATGTCCGGTTTGTCTTCAGTGTATCCGGGCAGTTCCAGGGCCCGGTCGATCAACGGTTTGAGGTTGTTCTTGTTCACATGGGCGACCCCCGGCCATCCCACGGTGCCGGTGGTGAAGATGTTCTGCTTATAGGTCTGTTTGGGTTTCTGGATGCAGTTGGTGGTCATGAGAATGGCACCGGGAAATTCATCAAACTCTTTTTTCTGGTTCTGCCAGGCTGTGCCGTAATGGCCGTAAAAATGGGGGAACCGCTCCTTGAGTTTCGGATACCCGTGTGTGGGCAGCATCTCTCCATGGGTGTAGACATAGATCCCTTTGCCCTCACTGGCCTTGAGCACCGCTTCCAGGTCGATCAAATCATGGCCGGACACCATGATGGCCTTGCCTTTTTTGGCACCCAGTGGCACCTTGGTGGGCACAGGATGTCCATACGCTTGGGTGTTGCCGATATTGAGCAGTTCCATGGCCCGCAGGTTCTTCTCCCCGCACTCCAGGACCAGGCCCAGCAGTTCGTTCATGCCCAGGGTCTTGTCCTCCAGGGATGCCAGTCCCCGGTGTACAAATTCGTAGTTGGCTTCATCCTCCTGGTCAAACTCCGCCGCATGGTCGGTATAGGCGGCCATGCCCTTGATGCCGAACAGCAGCATGTGCTGCAGAGAGCGGATATCCGGGTCCACATCCGGATCTGACATCAGGCCGTAGGCCCCAGCCTGTTTGACCATGCCTTCCACGGAGGGTTTGAGTTTCAGGGTCAGGGCATCGCTGGTGGAGGTGATTTTTCCGCCGGCGGCATGGACCTGCTGGATCATCTTGTCCCGCAGGGCAACGGACTGATGGAGCAGGTCTTCGAGCCGATACGGGTCGAACTCCACATTGGTGAGGGTGGCAAACATGGCCTCGCAGGTGAACCGGTTGGTTTCTTTGTCCGAAATACCGACTTTGCGGCCGGCCACGGCGGCGATGGACACCCCCTTGAGGGAATGCACCAGCAGATCCTGGAGCGCAGCCACTTCCGGGGTCTTGCCGCACACGCCCATGACCGTGCATCCCCTGCCTCCCATGGTCTGCTCACACTGGTAGCAGAACATCTTGGTCTTGTTTGTCGGTGCGGCAAACGCGGACGGGGCTCTTAAAAATGCGGGAATCAAGGCGCTTCCGGTGACAGCCAGGGTGCTGTTCTTTAAAAAGTTTCGGCGGGAAATCTCTTTCTTTTTCATGGTATTTCTCCTTTTGGATGCAGTTTCAGGCAGCCGTTGCCGGATACCCGGGTGTTTTTTCAAACGTGCACCCATCATAAAGGAACCATCACACCTGATCCTTGACATGAATCAAGAATTTTAAAAAAAATTATAAAATCAATCCGTGGGGGTCACACTTTTCCCGGAGCAGGGTCAGTTCGGTCTGTGTGGGGACAGCAATTTCAACGGCCCGGTCGGTCCGGATTTCGAACTCCATATTGTCCAGAATCTGATCCGGCGTAATCCCCGGAAAACAGCCGATCAGAAACATCTGACGGGTGTGTTCATCAAACCCCATCACCCCCATGTCCGTGATCACCTTGTCCGGCCCGCCGGGGGGCAGACCCGCCTTTTCCCGGCCGTCCGGACCGTCCAGAAACCCGGGGCTGGTAAGATAGTCCAGTTTTTTCTTGAATTTGCGCTTTTCCATCTTCATGAAAATGATGCTGCGGGAGACAAAGGAGGCCACATCACAGGCCCCGCCGCTGCCGGAAAACCGTACATCCGGGGCATCATACTCTCCGATCACCGTGGAGTTGAGGTTGCCGTAGAGATCGATCTGGGCCGCCCCTAAGATACCCACGATCCTTGCCCCTGACATGGGATTCTGCATGGTGCAGAACGCTTCCATGAGTCCGCCGTTGGCAGAGGTATGGTACATGATCCGGGGATCTGCCACCGCCAGGGGAATATCTTCCAGCTTAGAGTCAATGGCGCCGGTCTCAAAAAAGATGACACTGTCCGGGGCATTGATATTTTTGGCTGCCATGGCCGCCAGCATGGAGATGCCGGTGCCGCAGAATACGATATCCCCGTTTTTGATCTCCCGGGCCGCGCAGATGGTCATCAATTCCCTTAATGTATAGTCCATGACTTTTTTCCTTATTTTCGGTCCAGATTCTTGGCATATCCTCTGTTTCTGTCCGCCAGTATGGATTCCACACGGCCTCGGCCCACCTTATCCAGCAGGTGGGTATGGGTGGGGCAGTCAAAAACATACGCTGCAAGATACTGCTGATACGCATCATCGTTTTTTGCGGCCCGGGCATAGGCGTTCATGTATGCGGCATCATAATCATAATACCGGTAACAGGCGGTGGGATAGGCCCCGAAAGGCACCTTCACCACTGCATCCGCGTGAATGAACGGGATCTGGTTTCTGTCCGGATCATTTTTGAGATAATCATCATCCAGCAGTTCCTCACAGGTGATGATCAATCTCTTTGCCGCCTTGGCCTGTTCCACATCGGCAAAGGTCAATCCTTCAATGCGGCAGTTACCCCGGAAATCGGCCATCTGCACATGGATAATGGTCACATCCGGTGTGATGGCCGGCACCAGCACCACTTTTTTGGTATCGCACCACCCGTCAAAGGGGTTGTCCATTACCACCAGCTTCTGGTTGGGAATTAGGTCATGCTGTTTTCTGAACTCTTTGGGAAATCCCCATTTGTTGATGATATCGGTTCCCAGAGAAGACCGCGTGGGCAGAAAGGCAATGCCCATGGCCCCGGCCAGAAACCTGAGGGTCATCTGGAAGTTGGAATAATCTTCCACAATAATGGTTTGTTCCTGGACCGCTTTTTTGAACCGGATGCAGGTGGGCATGAACTTGCCGGTGCCGCCATAGGCGATCTCCAGATGGGACACACACCCGGCCCCGATCAGTTCATCCACCCCCTGGCCGTTGGAATGGGCATACACATGCAGATCTCTTGTCTTCTGCCGGATGATTTCATACACCGCCGCCATGGGGTTGCGGTTCAGGGTAAAGCCTCCGATGGACAGGTGGCATCCGTGTTTTATATATTTGCTTACAGCATCCTTGAGCTGCATCACCTTGTTGTCTTCTGGTTTCATAATCCAATCCTGGTTTCAAATCAAAATAAATACGCCGTGAATATCCCCATTCACCATCATCCCATCATAGCGGGCAGCCACAAGCAGATCTGGGGGAAAAGCATGACAATGATCAGGCCGATGGCCTGGAGAAAAATAAAAGGCCCCACAGACCGGTAAATGTCTCCCATGGTAATACCTTCGGGCACCACGCCTTTCATGTAAAAAAGCACAAATCCGAACGGGGGGGTTAAATAGGCCATCTGCATGTTCAAAATAAACAGAATTCCGTACCAGAGAGGGTCAAAACCCAGACTGGTAATGATGGGCACATAGATGGGCGTGGTGATCATGATAATGGGCAGATCGTCCATGATCATGCCCAGAAAAAAGAGGCTGGCCATCATGGCAATGAGGACGGTCCAGGGATTAAGGCCCACAGATTCAATGATCTGGGTTAAAAAAGAAGGAAGGGCCAGAGAATTGATGACCGTAGAAAAAGCCAGAGCCCCGATGATAATCCACAACACCATACTGCCGAGCCGGGAGGTTCTGTACAAAGAAGAGGAAAAAACATCCCAGGACAGCTTGCCGTGAAGGCCCACCACCCCTATGGCGGCAAGCGCTCCGACGGCGGATGCCTCGGTGGGAGTGGCCAGACCCATGAAAATCGTACCCATGATGGAAAAAATGAGCAGAAAAGGAAGGAGCAGGCCTTTGAGGGCCAGAAATTTTTCCCCCCAGGTGGCACGTTCCTCTTTGGGGATGGCTGGACAGATGCCGGGCTGGGCAAAACTCCTGATGATGATGTAAGTGATATACAACACGGCAAGGAGCAGGCCGGGAAGAATTCCTCCAAGAAACATTTTTCCGATGGAAACGCCGGTAACCGAAGAATAGACGATCATGGTCACACTGGGAGGAATGAGAAACCCCAGGGCCCCCCCGCTGGAAATACAGCCGATGGCAATCTCTTTTTTGTAGTTCCGGCTGAGCATGGCCGGCAGTGCGATCAGCCCCATGGTGACGGTGGCAGCCCCCACGATGCCCACAATGGCGGCGATGACGACGCACACCAGCACCGTGCCCACGGCCAGCCCCCCGGGCATGGGCCCCAGCCATTTGTAGATCAGTTCAAACATGTCATCGGCAATCCCGGACTTATCCAGCAGGCTGCCGATGAGAATAAATAAGGGAATGGCCATGAGCACCTCTCCCGACATCTGGGCAAAGACGGCATGGGGAAGAATCTGGAGTTTGGCCGGCCCCAGAACGGTCACGATAAAAGTCAGCCCCACAGTTCCCAGGGCGAATGCCACAGGCGTGCCCAGAACAAAGAGCACCACCAGGGCAAGAAACATCAACAGGACAATGATAACCGGGCTCATTTTGCAGATTCCTTTTTGAATGTGAGTATGGTGTCACAAATGCCTGCCAATGACTGAAGAATAAACAGGGCTGCAGCAACGGGAACAAAGAGTTTCACCGGTCCCAGGGGCGGTCCCCAGACCGTGTAGGAATGCTGGTTGATTTCAAAGGAATGGAGCATGTCTTTGCCCCCCACCCAGAAAAGCACCACAAAAAAGACAAGACACACGATATGTGCGACAATATCGGCAAACAGCCTGAACCGAAAAGGAAATCTGCTGTAAACAATGTCCACGCTGACATGCTCTTTGCGCTGCAAAAGCCAGGGACCGGTCAGGGCCAGATAAAACGCAAAGGAGAATCCGGAAAGTTCATGCACCCAGATGGTGGGGGAGTTGAAAAAATAGCGCATCAACACCTCATAACACAAAAACAGCATGATCAGGATCAACACAAAGGACGACAACATCCCCAGGCGCCGATTCATACCCCCTATAAAAGCTATGGATTGTTCCAGTTTCCGCATGGTCACCCCTATGTTACGATGTTAAAATTCACATTCCGGGCTGGTTTCCCATCCCGGAATGTTTTATGCTTTTTTTTTGCCTTTTAGTAGCCGAGCTCTTTCAGGTGTTTTCTGATCATGTCAATATACTGGGCAGAAAATTCATCTTTTGCAGCCACCTCGTCCCAGATGGCATCTGCGGCTTTTTGGATTTCATCCACAGTGGACTGGGGCAGAACAATTTTTTCAACCCCTGCTTCCATCATGTCTGTTTCCGCTCTTTTTTCCATCTGCATGAAAGACCTGGTAAAATCCAGGGAAGATTTTTGAATGGCGTTTTCAAACATCACTTGGAGATGCTCGGGCATGCTGTCGAATTTGGCTTTGTTCACCAGCACTTCCAGGGTCTGTACCCCTGAAAAATCAGGTACCACCATGTATTTGCCGACCTCGTGCAGGTTCTGGAGGTAGTTTTCCGCATGGGACCCGCTGACCGTGGCATCGATGGCACCCCGGGACATGGCCACATAAATTTCGGCAAAAGGGATAAATGTCGTGGACACACCCATACCGTGCAGCATAGTGGCCATGGTACCGGCCGCCCTTACCTTGAGTTTTCTGATGTCTTCCAGGCTTTCCACACTTTTCCGGGAGAACATGCCATACCCGGGCCACACCATGGCACCGGCATAATACACCCCGTGTTTGGCATACTGGGTGCGCAGAAAATCCAGACCCCCTTCTTCATAATAGAAGTTCAGGGTTTCCCACATATCCCTGGGATCTCCGGGCAATGCAAAACTGGTGGCCGCCACCGGCACAATGCCGCCATGGTAGGCGCCATAGGTGATGGCCATATCAATGGCCCCGGAACCGGTGGTTTCAAATGTCTGGGGAGATTTGACCAGGCCCCCGGGTCCTACCTGGTCAATGAGAATCTGACCCTGGCTCATGATTTTCAGGTCATCTGCCATCTGGGCAATGACTTTCCAGCCCGGATGTTCCATTGCATTCACATTCTGGCAGGTGAACCGAAAGGTCTTGGCCTGAACCGTGGCAGCCAGCCCCATAACAAAGATGAGAGCCAGGGCTGATACCAGCAGTTTTGTCCGGTTGGTCCTGTGATTTCTTGACATGCTTACCTCCTGAAAAAAGTTCATAACAATAATGCTTCACACCATTATCCTGAAATCAAACTCAGCAATTACCGTGCCATTTGTCCAATATGCCCCAGTATCATGCAGACTGGGATATCAGGCCTTCCTTGCCCGGGGCATAATATGCATTTTTGCATATTATGCCCCGGGCTTTCCCGCTATCCCCATAAAATTTATTCGTCATGAAAACAAAAACTTAAGGCATATTCACCCATAAATATGCCTTATTGCATATTTATGCAGATATGAAGGAGTTTTTCGGGCACACCAGGCGCAAACCGGAAAATGCCGCCACCGGTCTATGGCTAAAACCCCGCCCAGGACCCGCTCTTTGAAATAAACGCCTGCACTGGCATATGTTTTGCTCTGTTTATCCATACATCACCACAAGGAAACCATATACACACAACTTTTCTGGAGAAATAAAATGACTTCCAACAAAACCCAGTATTTTAATGAACTCCGGCAGGAACACGTGGCCCAGGGGCCTGCCAACCTGACCCCTGCTGTCATCGCAAAAGCCAGCGGCGCCACCATGACCGATGTAGACGGCAAAACATTCATCGATTTTGCCGGCGGCATCGGGGTCAACAATGTAGGGCATGCCCACCCCAAGGTGGTCAAAGCCATCAAGGACCAGGCCGACCAGTTCATCCACACCTGCTTTCATGTGGGCATGTATGAATCCTATATTGAGCTGGCCCGGCAGCTCAATACCCTGGTACCGGGAGATTTCCCCAAAAAGACCATGTTTGCCAACTCCGGGGCCGAAGCGGTTGAAAACGCCGTAAAGGTAGCCCGGTATGCCACCAAAAGGCCGGCGGTCATCGCTTTTGAGAACGGGTTCCACGGCCGGACCCTGATGACCATGACCCTGACCAGCAAGATCAAACCCTATAAATACGGATTCGGCCCGTTTGCCCCGGAGGTATACCGGATCCCCTTTGCCTATTGTTACCGATGCCCCCTGGGATGCACCTACCCTTCCTGTGATATCGCCTGTGCCGACCTGCTGGAATCGTCTTTTATCACCCATGTGGACCCGGAATCCTGTGCCGCCATCATTGCCGAACCCATCCAGGGGGAAGGCGGGTTCATCACCCCGCCCCCGGAATATTTTCCAAAGCTGGCCACAATCGCAAAAAAATACGGCATCCTGCTGATAATGGATGAGGTGCAGTCCGGGGCCGGCCGGACCGGAAAATTTCTTGCATCCGAACACTGGGGCATTGAGCCGGACATCGTCACCCAGGCCAAGAGCCTGGCCGGCGGCATGCCCCTGAGTGCCGTCACCGGAAGAAAAGAACTGATGGATGCCCCCCATGCCGGGGGTCTGGGCGGCACCTACAGCGGCAACCCGTTGTCCTGTAAGGCGGCCCTGGCCGTCCTGGAGATCCTGCTCAAGGACAATCTGCTGGAACGTTCCCGTGAACTGGGAGAGATCCTGCAAAAACGGTTCACCGACCTGGCAGACCGCCATGAAATCATTGGCGAAGTCCGGGGCAAGGGCCCGATGCTGGCCCTGGAACTGGTCAAAGACCGTCAGACAAAGGAACCGGCTTCTGAAAAAGCCAAGGAATTGGTCCGGATCTGCTATGAAAACGGGCTGGTGATCCTCTCCTGCGGCAATTTCGGCAATGTCATCCGGACCCTGATGCCCTTTGTAATCACTGATGAACAACTTGACAAAGGCCTGTCCATCCTGGAAGATGGATTCAAGGCTTTGGAAAAATAACCTGACCGGTCCTGTAAATGACCCTGCCGGTTCTCATGGATTGAGAACCGGCAAAAATAGACCTGCCGGAAAAACCGGTATTAAGGAGCTGACATGAAAGGTTTTTTCAACCGCATTCTCATCATTGACGTCACAGCGCAAACCACACAGGCCGTGCCGGTAGATGATGCGATCCTCAGGCAGTATATGGGGGGCAAGGGCCTGGCCACCCATCTTTTGCTCACATACAACCCGCCCGGGGTGGATCCTCTGGCACCAGAGAACCACCTCATCGTGGGGCTGGGGCCTTTGACCGACAGCCCGGTTTACGGCAGCTGCCGGTACGGCATCTTTTCCAAGTCTCCGCTCACCGGATTCTATGCGGAAAGCTATTCCGGGGGCCGGGCCGCCCCCGCCATCAGCGGTGCCGGGTATGATGCCGTGCTGGTCAAAGGTGCGGCAACGGATCCTGTATGGCTGGAGATCAGCGACACAGGCATAGTATTTCATGATGCCCGGGACCTGTGGGGCAAAGACACCTATGAAACCGAAGACGCGGTCAAGGCATTGTGCGGTAATAAAAATGCCGCTGCCCTGGTCATCGGCCCGGCCGGTGAAAACCAGGTGAAATTTGCCGTCATTGAAAATGATTACTGGCGGTCCGCAGGCCGCACCGGCATGGGCGCAGTGCTGGGATCCAAAAATATCAAGGCCCTGGTGTTCCATGGGGAGCAGAAAAAAACCTTCCATGATCCAGATGCCATGAAACAATACGCCAAAACCATGGCCAAAGACCTGAACCAGCACCCGGCCACCCGGACCTACCGGGGACAGGGCACCCCGGTCATGGTGGAGGGATTGAACAAGGCCGGCGCGTTTCCGGCCAGATACTGGTCCCAGGGCAGCTGTGATCATTATGAAAAAATCAATGCCGCAGCCATGGCCGAAAAACTGGGGGCAAGGCCCCGGTCCTGCAAGACCTGTTTCATGGGATGCGGCAAACTGGTCACGGTCAAAGAAGGCCGCCATGCCGGACTGAAACTGGAAGGGCCGGAATATGAAACCATCTATGCATTCGGCGGGCTGTGCATGATCGACAGCATCGAAGAGATCACCTGGCTCAATGATATCTGTGACCGCCTGGGACTGGACACCATGACCGCCGGCAACCTGGCGGCCCTGGCCATCGAGGCATCTGACCGGGGAAATATCAAAGAAACGCTGGCATACGGGGATGCAGACGCTGTGGCAGATCTGCTGGAAAAAATCGCCCGGCGGGAGGGGCTCGGCGGTCTTCTGGCCGACGGCATCAAAACCGCGGCACCGGAGATGGGCATGGCAGACCTGGCTGTTCACGTCAAGGGCATGGAGCCGGCCGGGTATGACCCCAGAGTTCTGAAAGGCATGGGCCTGGCCTATGCGGTCAGCCCCCGGGGGGCGTGCCATCTGCGCAGCACCTTTTACAAGCCCGAGCTGGCAGGCATGATCGATCCGGACCAGATAGACGGCAAGGCTGAAATGTTTCTGGATTTTGAGGACCGGTGCACCCTGTTCGACACCTTTATCCTGTGCCGTTTCTACCGGGATTTTTACCCCTGGGAAGAGCTGTCCGCCTTGGTGTCCATGGCCACCGGAACAGACCTGTCCAAAGATGAGCTGACAGCCATGGCCGCCAGAGTCACGGACCTGACCCGCCGGTTCAATCTGCAGGAAGGCCTGACCAAAACCGATGATTTCCTGCCCAAACGGCTGCTCACCGAAAAACTGCCCAGCGGCAACGGCATCACCGAAGCAGAACTCACCCAACTGGTCCAGGATTATTACCGCCTCAGGGGATGGGATGAAGACGGCATACCGGCCTCAGAATCCGGTAAATAACTTATATTTTTGAAAAACAAAACATAACGCCTCCAAACAAAAACCTCCGGGGCCTTCAATGGGAAGGCCCCGGAGGTTGCCAGGCAGATCTGATCAGGCCGTATTTTTTCATTTTCCTGGCAATGGTGGACTGGTTAATGCCCAGCAGTTTTGCCGCATTTGCCTGGGTCTTTGTTTTTTTCAATGCTGCAGCAAGCACCTCTTTTTCCAGATCTGCCACCATCTGGCCAAGGGTCTGGCCCGGCTGCCAGACATCACCATACGGCTCAGCAGAAGCCATGCTTTTCCGGATACTGCCGGGAAGATTTTCATACTGGATTCGGTTGTTCCGGGCCATGACCACCAGGCGCTCACAGATATTGATCAATTCCCTGACATTGCCCGGAAACCGATAGGCTGTCAAGGCATCCACAGCCTCTCTGGACAGGGTCATTTCAGGTTTTCCATATTTCTGGCAAAAAACCCCCAGGTACCGGGTGATCAATGGCACCAGGCATTCTGCGCGTTCCCGGAGGGGCGGAATTTTCACCGGAATCACATTGAGCCGGTAGTAAAGATCGTTTCGAAACTGCTTTGTCTCAATCATGTCCTTTAAATCCCGGTTGGTTGCCGCAATAATCCGCACGTCCACGGGTTTGCTGGCGGTGCTGCCCACCCGGGAAATCACGCCGTCTTCTAAAAATTTTAACAATTTTACCTGGGATGCCAGGGGCAGTTCTGCGATTTCATCCAGAAAAATGATTCCCTTGTCCGCAGTTTCAAACTTACCGGACTTACCTTTGTGGCCGGCTCCTGTAAATGCGCCTTTTTCATATCCGAACAGCTCACTTTCCACAAGGGTTTCCGGGATGGATCCGCAATTGATTTTTACCATGGGATGGTCCGCCCGAAAGGAGTATTTATGGATCAGATCGGCAATCACCCCTTTGCCCGTGCCTGATTCACCCAGAATCAATACCGTGGAATCCACCTGTGCCAGCTTGATGGCCTTTTGCACGATTTTCCGGTAATTGGCGCTCTTGGCAATAATCTGGCGGGACTCGGTTTCTTCAATCTGTTTTTCCAGAATATCTTGTTTGTATTGTTCGGTAATCTCAACATTTTCTTTTAATTGTTCCTGCAGCCGGGTAATTTCCGTGATATCCCGTTCATTGACCACCACCCGGAAAAGATCCCCGTTTTTATCAAACACCGGGGTCCCGGTCAGAAACAGGTGCCGGTCGATACGGGTTTTCTGAATCAAAGATACTTTTTTTCTTGTTTTGAGCACCTCCAGGGTCACGGACCGGTCCACCAGTTTTTTTCCCACCAACTCCGACATATGTTTGCCTATGACATCAGCTGATTTAAGGCCGATCATTTTCTCAGATGCCGGATTGATTCTCACCACCACTCCGCTGCCGTCGCAGATCCATAACCCGTCATTGGAGCTGTCAATGATGGTATCCAGCTCGATGGACAGCTGCTGAAACCCCTTCATCCGGTTGGTCATATTGGTCAGCGCCGTCATATCCTCAAACACCGCCAGCACACCGATGGCAGCATCATTATGGCGGATGGGAGCCAGCAGCACCGAATACCGGCTGTCGTTTTTTTTCACAACCATCCCGGTTTCAACGCTTTTGGCAGACAGCACCTGCCGGGCCGCTGCCGTCAGTGACGGGACCGTGGCAGACAAAAACGCACCCGGATAAAGGTCCAGACTGTCTCTGGCCAGCCGGTTGGAGATCACTGCCTGAAGCGTATTGTCAAACACTGCCACCCCGTTTGGCGTGGCATTGAGCAATGCGCTGCCGAACTCTTTCCAGTTCAGGTCAATGGGTTCCCGCATGACGTCTCCCTAATATTTATATCCAGATTCTCAAGACGGCAAATCATTGCACCAAATGCGGCAAAAAGTCAAATCCCGCTTTTTTCTCATTATAATGGTTTGGGGCATTTCTTTTGCTTGACAAGACAAAACTTATAGTTTACGTAAACGTTAATTATAAACAGCCATATTTTCATGGGAAGCAGACATGAACGATGATAAGAATGTACACATCTTTACCATATCCCAGATCGCAGATGAACTGGATATCAGTACCCGGACGATACGGTTTTATGAAGAGAAGGGCCTGATAAAACCCGGTCGGACCGCTGGAAACCAGCGGATCTATACCGCCAGAAACAAGGCCAGGCTCAAGCTGATCCTGAGGGGCAAACGCTTTGGATTCTCCCTGGATGACATTTCAGAAATGATCGGCATGGCGGACACAGACATGGATGAACTGGCCCAGATTGAAAAAAGTCTGTATTTTGGAGAGGCTAAACTCAAGGAAATTCAGGACAGAAAAAAAGAATTGTCGCTTCTGGAACAAGATATTCTGGCAACCAGAAAAAAACTGCTGCAGCGCTTTACGGAACTCAAAAATCCCGCAACCACAAATAATAAAAAGGAGAATGTGTAATGAATGTTGTCCAGCTGATCGATCAAAACGCAGCGCGTTTCCCGGAAAAAACAGCTTTGTCCACCATGGAGAAAGCGCTGACATTTCAACAGGTAAAAGAAAAAAGTGAGCGTGCTGCCGGCTGTTTTCAAAAACTGGGAATCCGAAAAGGTGATCCAGTGGCCATCATGAGTCAGAATACCTTTGATTTTGTTTTTTCATTTTTCGGTATTCTCAAGGCAGGGGGGATTGCCGTTCCGGTCAACCACAAACTGACATCAAAAGAAGTGGATTTTATTCTTGAAAACAGCGGTGCCCTGCTGTTTCTTTTTGACGGCACCCTGAACGAGGTGGCACAGAACCTCAAAACAGATATCCAAAAAATTTCTTTGGATACGCCTGCAGAAAACAGTGAATTTTTCTCTGATGCCATGGAGAAAGCCCCCGGGTTTACACCCGTGGAAATCCAGGATGACGATCTGGCACAAATTTTATACACCAGCGGCACCACCGGCAGTCCCAAAGGCTGCATGCACACCCATAAAAGTATTGTTTTTGCCGGCATCACCGGTGCAAAAGCCCTGGGTCTCGATGATACGGACATCATGCTCATTGCCATGCCCATCTGGCATTCTTCTCCTTTGAACAACTGGTTCATGGGGATCACAAGCGTTGGCGGCGCCACTGTTCTGCTGCGGGAATATCATCCTTTGCATTTTCTGGAAGCCATTGAAAAAAAATCCTGCACCACCTATTTTGGTGCGCCCATATCATACCTGCTGCCTTTGCAGATGATTCCCAATTTCACAGATTTCAACCTGTCATCCATGAAAGCCTGGGTTTACGGCGGCGGCCCTATTGCACCGGAAACCGTGAAAAAACTCAAAAACAGCTACCAGTCCGACCAGTTTTACCAGGTATACGGCATGACCGAATCCGGTCCCACCGGCACGGTTTTGAAACCCGAAGACCATGAAAACCATGCCGGTTCCATCGGGAAAAAAGCACTGCCGGGCGCGCAAATGAAAGTGATGAAAGATGTGACAACCCCGGCCGGCCCCGGTGAAACAGGAGAAATATGGCTCAAGGCCGATTCGATGATGACGGGTTATCTTCACAACGAACAGGCCACCCGGGAGGCATTTTACGACGGCTGGTACAGAACCGGAGACATGGCACGGATCGATGCGGACGGATTTCTCTTTATCGTGGACCGCATGAAGGATATGATAGTTACCGGCGGGGAAAATGTTTATTCAAAAGAGGTGGAAGACCGGATCATGGAGCATCCCGGCGTTGCTGAAGCCGCCGTCATCGGCACACCGCACCCGGACTGGGGAGAAACCGTTCATGCCATGATTGTACCGGGAAAGGATCAGGAACTGTCCGAAGATGAATTAAAAGATTTTCTGGCAGAACGTCTGGCAAAATTCAAGACCCCGAAAAAATTCAGCTTTGTGGATGAACTGCCCCACACGCCCACGGGAAAGGTCATGAAATACAAAATCAGAAAGGAAATAAACCGTGTTTGATTATCTTTTAAATGATAAACAGAAACAATTGAAACAGGAAGCCCGGGAGTTTGTCAAAACCATCCCCCGACAGATGATCCTGGATATGGATGCGGACAAGATCCAATTTCCCAAAGAATTTTTACAGGAGGCCGGCCGCCGCAACCTGATGGGGTGCCGGTACCCGGAAAAATGGGGAGGAAGGGGCATGGACTGGGTGTCCACCTGCATGGTGATGGAGGAGATCGGGGTGCTGGGATATATCTTTGCCTGCACCTTCGGGGTGGGGGCGGAGCTGGTGTGCGATGCCGTCATCCTCCACGGCACCGATGCCCAGAAGGAAAAATATGTCAAACCGTTGCTCAAAGGCGAGATGTTTGCGGCGGAATGCCTCACCGAGCCCCGGGGCGGGTCTGATTTTTTCGGCACCACCACCACGGCACAGGACAAGGGGGACCATTTTATCCTCAACGGCCAGAAACGGTTTATCGTGGGCGGAGAGGGGGCGGATTATTTTCTGGTGTATGCCAAAACCGACCCGGAGGCAGATCCCCGCAACGGCATCTCCTGCTTTATCGTGGATAAGACACAAGGGGTGGAGGCCCAATACCTGTACGGGCTGATGGGATGCCGGGGCGGCGGAGCCGCCCGCATGGTGTTCAAGGATGTGAAGGTCCCAAAAGAAAACCTTTTGGGAGAACTAAACCAGGGGGTAAAAGTGTTCAACACCATGATGATTCCCGAGCGCCTGGGCACGGCAGCCATGACCATCGGCGCGGCCGTGCCGGCCGTGGATATCGCCACCGGGTACACCTCGAAACGCAAGGCGTTCGGGCAGCCCGTGGCCCAATTCCAGGGGGTGTCTTTTCAGGTGGCCGAAGCCGTAACCCTGCTGGATGCTTCCCGGTCCATGATCTATACCACGGCACGGGCCGTGGATGAAAAGATCCATGACAAGCAGATCCGCCGGATGGTATCGGAATCCAAAAAATTTGTCACCGAATCCTGCCAGAAAGCAGTACACAACGCCATGCAGGTCATGGGCGGCATCGGGTACACCAACATCTACCCGGTGGAACGGATCTTCAGGGACCTGCGCCTGGCCTCCATCTGGACCGGCACCAATGAGGTGATGGCCATGATCATTGCCAATGAGTGGTACAAGGCGTACTGGAAAGACAAACCAGCCGGAAAAATCCGGGACATGGAACCGGATGCGGCGGAAGCGTCGGCAGCTGATGAAAAGATTTTCGAATGACCATCCATCCGGAACGTATACAGCGATTGAATGACACCCCGGTCCAAAAAGGGAATTACGTGCTGTACTGGATGCAGCAGTCCCAGCGGGCGGCCTGGAACCATGCCCTGGAATTTGCCATTGATCAGGCCAACCAGCTGGATCTGCCTCTGGTGACCGGGTTCGGCCTGACCGATGCATATCCGGAAGCCAACCTGCGGCATTACACCTTTATGCTGGAAGGACTGGCGGAAACCGGCACAACGCTTGCAGACCGGGGCATCCAGCTGGTAGTGCAAAAAGGCCCCCCGCCCGACGTGGCCCTGGACTTAGGGAAACAGGCCGCCCTGATCGTGTGTGACGCAGGATACCTGCGGCATCAGCGGCAATGGCGGCACCAGGTGGCCCAAAATGCCGAATGCCCGGTAATCCAGGTTGAAACCGATGTGGTGGTGCCGGTGGCAGCAGCCTCGGACAAGGCAGAATATGCGGCCCGGACCATCCGGCCCAAACTTCACCGGATTCTGGCGGATTTTTTGATGCCCCTGTCTGCCCGGGCCGTCAAAAAATCCTCCCTGCACCTGTCTTTTCCCGGCCTGAACAGCCTGGAGGTGCAGGCCCCGAAAACCCTGGTGAATACGCTGTCACTGGACAACACCGTCCCTCCGGTATCCCGGTTTTTCCCCGGCGGCACCTCCCATGCAAAAAAGCGATTTCAGGCATTTCTGGCAAAAAGTCTGGAAAACTATGACCGCCACGGCAACCAGCCCCAGACCGATGACATCTCCCACATGGGTCCCTACCTGCATTTCGGCCAGATATCTCCCCTGTATCTGGCCATGGCCCTGATGAACGTGCCGGCATCCCTGGCAGAAGCCAGGGATGCATTCCTGGAACAGCTGATCATCCGGCGGGAGCTGGCCGTCAATTTTGTCTATTACACCCCGGATTATGGCATCTTCGACGTGATTCCCGGGTGGGCAAAAACAACCCTGGCAGATCATGAAAGCGATCCCAGAGAATTCATCTATACAGCGGATGAACTGACACAGGCCAAAACCCATGACCCATACTGGAACGCGGCCATGATGGAAATGACACACACCGGATTCATGCACAACTACATGCGCATGTACTGGGGCAAAAAAATCCTGGAATGGTCCCCCTCTCCGACGCAGGCGTATGAGACCACCCTGGCCCTGAACAACCGTTATTTTCTGGACGGCAGAGACCCCAACTCATACACCGGCGTGGCCTGGCTCTACGGAATCCACGACCGGGCCTGGGCAGAACGGTCCATCTTCGGCAAGGTCCGGTACATGGCAGCTTCCGGCCTTGAACGCAAATGTGATATCAGTGCCTATGTGGACAAAATAACAGCCATCTGCTCATAATATCGAAAAGGACGCGCCCAAAAAATAACGACACGCAGTTTTTTTTCTTATTCCACTATCCCTTCTACATGTTTTTTGTAACCAAAATACGGTTTTTACCTGATGTTAGAACCAGATATCTTTGCGTATGGTAACGGATATCATGAGCAGTTACATCAAAAATAATTTTGATAAATCATTCCATGAGAGAAAGGAAAATGTTATGGAAAAAACCGTGTATATTGAAACAGAAGAATGCGTTGGCTGTGAAAGCTGTGTAGAGCTTTGCCCTGAAGTGTTTGAATTTGATGCTGATGATGAAAAAGCAATCGTTATTATGCCGGAAGGAGGCGATGAAGATTGTATCCAGGAGGCAATCGATTCATGTCCTACTGAATGCATCCACTGGTCGGACGAGTAACGGAGACGGCCACAAAGTTTTTTTAAAAAAGGCGCACCGTTTTACAAGGGGTGCGCCTTTTTTTAATCAGAATATTACAATCGTATTTAATTTCTTCTCCCTATCAGGGCCATGCCCTGTCCCCCTTCAAAACACAGGATGGCCCGGCCGGCTTTTTCCAGGGCCGAGCGGTCCATCTTCGGTAATTTCTCTTGTCAGAACCATTATTTTCCATTATTTTATTTTGGATTGCCGGTCTGTGACCGGGTCAAGCCAATTCAAAACAACAATGAGGTGATACCGTGGAAGTTAAAATGGCTGATCTGCCCGGCGTGGGCAAAAAAATCTCCTTTGAGACCGCCGAGAAACAGAAAATCGTTGTCATTGTCCATCATTCCGGCAAGCGGGACCTGTATTTTTTTCAGGATACAGATGAAGATGAAGCCGATTATTTTCTGTCTTTAACATCCGAGGAAACCCGGGAGCTGGGTGCCCAGCTGCTGGGGGCCACCTACCAGCCCGTGGATGATGAAAAAATGAAAATTTTCCAGAAGCAGCTGGTGATGGAATGGATCAAGCTGACCCCGGAATCCCCGTTTGTGGACAAACAGATTTCCGAATCCCGCATCAGAACCCACACCGGGGCCTCCATCATCGCGGTGATGCAGGGCGATGACATGAGCGTCAGCCCGGATATCGATTTTGTGCTCAAGGCCGGGGATACGGTCATGGCAGCGGGGAAAAGGGACCAGATCCGCCGGTTTGAAGAACTGGCCACCGGGAAGACAGACAAGGGAGATGCATGATGGGGGAAGTTTACTTCCCTGTTCTGTTCATTGCCGGAGCGGTTTTCATTCTGCTGTTTGCTGTGGGATTTGTCGGCTTGAAGGTCCGGATTCCCGGGGTGGTGCTGTATATCCTGCTGGGCATCGGCCTGGGGGGCCATTTTTCCGGCAATCACCTGCTGCACCTGGCCGGAGAAGTGGGGATCGTCCTTTTGTTTTTCATGCTCGGCATGGAGTTTCCGGTTCGCCGTCTTGTCGGCATTGCCAAAAAAGTGGCCCCGGCCGGAACCCTGGACCTGGTGCTCAACCTGTTTCTCACCATGGGGATCTGCATGGCCTTCGGCCTGGACTGGATCACCGCCTTTCTCATGGGCAGCATGGTGTATGCCACCTCCTCCTCCATCACCGCCAAGATCCTGGAAACCTCCAAACGGATGGCCAATCCGGAATCGGAATTCCTGCTGGGTCTGCTGATATTTGAAGACATTGCAGCACCGGTGGCGGTGGCGGTCCTTGTGGGCCTCACCGCCGGGGCCGCCCTGACCGCAATGACCTTCGGCCTGATCATGGCAAAAATTATGGGCCTGATCATCGGTGCCGTGATCATCGGGCATCTCATATTCAGCCGGCTGGGCGGGTTCGTGGACCGATACATAAGCCAGGATATTTTCATCCTGCTGATGGTGGGTATTGCCCTTTCCTATGGCGGCCTGGCCCTTATGCTGGGCCTGTCCGAGGTGCTCGGAGCATTTCTGGCCGGCATTATACTGGCGGAAATACAGCGGACCGAACACCTGGAGCACGCGGTCCTGCCTATCCGGGACCTGTTTCTGCCCCTTTTCTTCTTTTATTTCGGCACCACCATCACCTTCGGGGACGGGGTTCCCATGGTCCCCCTATTGATCACCCTGCTGATATGGTCCATCGCCGGAAAAATCATTACAGGGTATTACGGTGCCAGGCTCTACGGGCTGTCAAAAAAAGTATCCCTGCGGGCGGGACTGTCCTTTACCCAGCGGGGCGAATTTTCTGTGATCATCGCCAGCATGGCCGCAGACACCATCCGGGTGCTCAGCGGCGTCTTCATCCTGTCATCGGCCATGCTCGGCATTCTGCTCTTTGAACTGGCCCCGAAAATCACCAGCGCGCTGTTTCCCAAAAAAGACAAACCCCGGAAATACAAGGTGCCGGGCAGCAGCTGACATATCACTGACACGCTACAAAAAAACCGGGATAGAGGGACGGCAATAATGTAACTGCCACCCCTCTATCCCGGTGAAAAAGAGCCAGACCACGGTTGTTTCATATCAGACCCGTAATTTCTGAAATACTCCGAACAGGAGAATAAAATCCCTGCCTGATCATTCTGTCAAGATAGATATCAGCCTGGTCAGCGGAAAGCCGGCCTTCTGACACACCGGCTTTCAAAATGCCGATTGTTCCGGTAAAGGGAATGTGCAACTGATGGCATTGTTTTCTTGCGGCACGATCATCTGTTACCACTATTCTCCGACTTTTTGCAGCGCCGGTCTGATTTGCCGACGCAATGCAGGACGCTTCACCCCGCCCCAGGCATGCTATTAAACTTGTGTACAACCGCCTGTCTTCTACCGATAAAGAAACCAGGGAAAATATTTTCCGGTTCAATAACGTTTCAATCTTTTTCAATACCGGATATTTTACAAATCCGGCACAGATTTCATCATAGACCTCTCCGGTAATATATGCCTGTCTCCTGTATCTGTGTTCAAGCACACTTTCAGCATCAGACAACAAAAAATTGCACAGTGAAACGGTGTCAAAGTACCAGCCTTTCTCAGGCATTTTCCATATCACTTTCCTGAAAGGAATTGTTCTGCAAAAGATCGTGCTCATCAAGCCAGGCACGAATATCCAGAACATTCATTCCCATTTCCTCAGCCAGCTTTCCAATGCTGATATATCCGCCTTGAAATGCGGAAACCGCCTGCTTCTGGGATTGACTCAGGTCAAGAAGATCAAGCTGATAACATGATAAAACAGCCCGTCTCACAAGCTCGCCGACTGATGTTTCTCTCTTTCTGGACAGATTCTTGAGCCCTTTTGCGACTTCCGGTTTTACCTTGATATGCAGGGTCGCGCTTTGCATCTTATACCTCTTTTTTTACATTTGGCCAACTTCCGGTATATTTTAGATACCAACCCATTATCTGTCAACCGGTAAAACAAAAAAAAGAGGTGCACTCTGTGTCAAAGCACACCTCTTTATTCTTTTATCTTACTGTAACAGCGGCTTTATTTTCGTTCCACAATCAGGGCCATGCCCTGTCCTCCGCCAATGCACAGCGTGGCCAGGCCGTACCTGGCATCCCGCTCGGCCATCCCATACAGCAGTTTGGTCAGAATGGCGCCGCCGCTGGCAGACACAGGATGCCCCAGGGCGATGGCACCGCCGTTGACGTTCACTTTGTCCATGTCCATGTCCAGCTCCCGGATGCAGGCCAGGGCCTGGGAGGCAAACGCCTCATTGAGTTCTATCAGATCGATGTCTTTCATGGTCAGGCCGGCTTTTTCCAGGGCCATCCGGGTGGCAGGGATGGGGCCGATACCCATGTAAGCCGGATCCACCCCCACAGATGCATAGGACACAATGGAGGCCATGGGTTTGATGCCCAAAGAGTCGGCCTTGTCCTTTGCCATGACCACCAGGGCGGACGCCCCGTCGTTCATGCCGCTGGCATTGCCGGCTGTCACCGAACCCCCTTTACGGAAAGGGGGTTTCAGTTTTTGAAGCGCTTCAATGGTGGTGCCGAACCGGGGATGCTCGTCCGTATCAAATATTTTGGGATCACCTTTTCTCTGGGGAATTTCCACCGGCACGATCTGTTCCTTGAACCTGCCTTCCTTGATGGCTTTTTCCGCCAGGTTCTGGCTTCTCAACCCTAATGCATCCTGGTCTTCTCTGGACACGTTGTATTTTTCCGCCACGTTTTCCGCGGTCTCTCCCATGGTGTTGCCACTCAGGGGATCAAACAAAATCAGCTGGTCCTGGAGCTGGCCATGGCCCAGGCGGTATCCCCACCGGGCTTTTTTGAGCATGAACGTGGCATTGCTCATGCTTTCCATGCCGCCGGCCACAACCGTGTCCACATCACCGGATTTAATGACCTGGGCCGCCAGGGTCACGGCTTTGATGCTACCGGCACAGGCCTTGGAAATTGTGAACTGGGGTTTTTCCTGGGGAATGCCGGCCTTCACCGCCACCACCCGGGCCGAATTGATGGGCAGATCCCCGGTGCGGTAACCCGAGGCATAAATCACCTCATCGATCTGATCCCCGGTGAGCCCGGCCCGTTTGATCACCTCTTTGATGGGAATGGGGCCGAAATCTATATCACTCAACGGGGCCAGAGACCCCCCGAACCCGCCGATTGCCGTTCTGCATGCACTTGCGATCACAACTTCTCTCATGAAACCCTCCTGGGAATTTATTTATATTGTTTCGCTTTTATAGCTTCGATATAGCTGTATTATAAATACACAGCCCTGTCAATATAAAACTGGGTGTTGGGTGACAGCAGGGCCCCGTTTAGGGTACCTTGATGAGGGACTTCCGAATCCCAAAGGAATTCCAGGCCGACAGCAAAGTATCCCCTACCAAGGGCGGCCTGATATCGGTCTGGGTTCGGCATCAGGCACGGGAATCCAGAATCTCCAGCACCTCTCGACACTTATCTGCAGCCCCGTCCTTTAAAGCGGTTGCCTTTTTCATAGTCTCTTTTTTATAGGGTTCATCCGTGATACCGGCCATGTTGATGACCACATTCTTGTACGCCCCCCAGATCCCCATTTCCAGTGCCCTTGCCCCTACTTCCACATCTGATTTGGAAGCGATATTGCCGTATTTTGCCACCTGTGCCAGCGCATCCCAGGCCGCATCCGCGGTTTTCATCACCGACAGCGGGGTGTCAATAGCTTTTTTCAATCCCAGCTGCAGTTGCTCTGCACGATATCCCCGGTCCGCCTCGGTCTCCTTTGGCAAGCCAAGGGCTGCAACATAGTCATTGAATGCATTGGTGTCCGCGTCAATCAAGGGGATCAAAGCATGGGCCGCCTGGTGCAGCGGGGGAATCAGTTCCCGCATTTTTGCATCCACATCCTCAAATTTTCTCACCCCCAGGGTGAGCTTGGCCACCATGGATCCCAGGCCCGCACCCATGGCGGCGATGGCCGCTGATACCGATCCGCCGCCCGGGGCGGAACTGCGGGATGCCACCTCCTCGATGAACTGCCGGACACTCAGCCCGGCCAAAGGTTCATCCGGTGCTTCGGCAATGATATATTCAATGATCTTTTCTTTTGGGTTGAACGGGGCCACGGCATTCAATCCCAGCCGCTCCACCGCCAGGCGCACCTTCTGGTCCTCATCCAGGACAAACAGGTTTTCTTTTTCAATATAATAGTCTGCTGCCGCAAGAATCGCTTCCAGAGGCACCACGCCGACAATTTCAGATCCGGTCACCGCCACATTGAGCAGGGCCGCCTCTTTTTTCACCTCTTCAAACAGGACATGGGGCGGGGTGATCCGGTAATTGTTCAGGTTCACCGTGACCTGGGCCAGGTTGTAGTCGTCCACATGCCAGCCCATACCCTTGACCTCTTTGAGCCGGCCGGGTTCATCCGGCCCCCTGCCTGCTTCCCGCAGGTTCAATGCAATGCGGTGGGCCTGGTTGGGGGTGGACAGCAGGTTGACATTATAGGCGATGAGAAAAAACCGGGCACCGGTGACCGTGGCCCCCCATTCGGGAATGAATTTCGCCGGGCCGAAGTCCGGTTTCCACTCCGGCTTCACGATCCGATCCTTGACCGCCTCATACTGGCCTTCTCTGATCTGGGGCAGTTTTCTGCGGTAATCTTTGGTGGCAGATGCCTCATACAGGTATACGGGAATACCCAGCTCATCCGCAGCCCTTTGCCCGAACGCCTTTGAAAGGGTCACGCACTCCTCCATTGTCACGTTGGCCACCGGAATAAAGGGACACACATCCAACGCTCCCATGCGGTGGTGTTCGCCTTTGTGGGTGGTCATGTCGATCTTTTCCCGGGCCACCCGGGCACCGGCCAGGGCCCCTTCCACCACTGCATCCGGTTCTCCCACAAACGTGTACACCGTCCGGTTGGTGGACCGGCCCGGATCCACATCCAGCAGCGTGCACCCGGACGTGGTCCGGATGGCATCGGCAATGGCATCAATGGTTTCCCTGTTGCGGCCTTCGGAAAAATTGGGTACGCATTCAACAATCTTTTTCATGACACAGCCTTCCTTTTTCATTTATTCATTGGTTTGCAATTCTGTAAAAATTTCAAAAACTGTATCACAATCAGAGCTGGTTGTATATACAGGTATACTTATTTTCATGGGCAATCTCTAAGCTATGATCCCATTTATTGACAATATAGCAAAAATGATATATATATTTCCCATGAAAAAGTGGACAATCGAATTCTTAAATGAAACTGTTGAAGCTGAGTTTGAAAAATTTCCAGCTGAAGTCAGATCAAAAACAGCCAAGTTGCCGCGCAAAGAACTCAATATTGTTTTAAAAAGAGCCAGGGAGATGAAAAATGGGTAAAAATATGGGCGAAAAACACAAAGAAATGCTTACAAATGATCCTGAATATGCAAAGGCTTTCTCTGATATGAAAGAGGAATTTCAATTTGCAAGAGAGTTAATCAAGGCCCGAATCCGATCTGGCCTGACTCAGAAGCAACTAGCAGAAAAAATGGGAACGACCCAATCAACCATTGCCCGACTTGAATCCGGCGGCTCACTACCAAGCTTGCGAAGCTTGAAAAGATATGCCCGGGCAACTGGAAGTAAGTTCAAAATCTCCCTTGAAGCATAAATCCCCCCTGAAAAAAACTGTCAATACCTTTTTGATTCCAGGGGTGACGTTCTGATATGATTGTCTGTCTGGTATGAGCTTGAGAATAACGTTTCTGCGTCGAGCCCCTGGTGGTGCCTTGCTGCCGGACTGTCAGAACCGTGTTCTCAGGCCGGCGGCAAGCCACCGCCAGGGGCGGGTCAACGGCACAACTCTCACTGGGAGGGGTAATCTGTCAAGTCTGAATAACGGCCATTCCCTGGCAGACAAAACAAAACATGAAAAATTCAGTTGGTTGATATTTTCTTTCATATAAATGCCGGGGGCCAGGTCAGATCTGCACCGACGGAAACCGTGACCGGTCCGTATGGGGATAGAACTTGGCACCGGAAAACAGGGTCATGAACGAATGGTTCACGTTCAGCTCTATGTAGGTGATGGTGTCCCTCACCGCCATGACCCGGTCAAAGGCATCCGGATCGGTCAAAACCTGCCGGGCACCTTTCAAGGAAGTGTTGCCCAGCACATGGAACCGGTCCACCGGGATATCGGGCAGCATGCCGATGGATATGGCGGACTTGGGGTTGATGAATGATCCGAAGGTACCGGCCACATAAAATGTCTCCAGGTCTTCAAACGAAAGCCCTGCGGTCTGGGCCACAATCACCTCCAGGATGGTATACATGGCTGCCTTAGCGCTGGTCAAAGAATTCAGGTCCACCTGGGTAAGGCAGATGGGATCTTTTGTGCCGGAATCCGCCGCATCCACCAGCACGAATGCCGGGATCCCGCCCTGGTCCTTCAGTCGTCCTTCACAGGCTTCGGGCACCAGCTTTCCCCGGATATCGATGCGGCCGGTGAGAAACAGGGCCGCTGCCAGATCGATCATGCCGGACCCGCAAATGCCCACAGGCGGATGGTCTGCAATGGTGTGGATGACCAGTTCCCTGGTAGAAGGATCCACTGCCACTCGGTCGATCACCCCGGGCTTTGCGGTCATGCCTATCTGGCTGACCCCGCTCTCCAGGGCCGGGCCGGCAGCCCCGGCACAGGCCATGAGCCAGTCTTTGCTTCCCAGCACAATTTCCGCGTTGGTACCCACATCCACCATGATGCAGGGTGCATCTTTCAGATCCAGGTCCGCTGCCAGAATTCCGGCCAGCAGATCCCCGCCGAAATAGGACCCGATATTGGGAAACAAAAACACCTGCCCTTTTGGATGCATATCCAGCCCGATCCTTTGCGCTGCCAGGGTATCGGGAATATTGGTGCAGGGGATATAGGGTTCCTGGATGATCCCGAAGGCGGGCAGACCGGCAAACAGATGGGTCATGGCGGTGTTGCCGGCCCCAGCCAGCAGAAACACCCGGTCCGGGGAGGCCCCGTTTTCTCTGCACAATTGTGCCAGGTGCCGATTTACCGCTGTCACTGCCAGATCCTGGAGTTCAGCCCGGCCCCCCGGGGTCCGGGCATGGTGAATCCGGGTGAGCACATCCGATCCGATATCCGCCTGGGGATTGTCAAACCCTATTTCGGCAAGCGTTTCCCCGGTATTCAGATCCACCAGGGAGATCACCATGCGGGTGGTGCCGATATCCAGGGCCGCCCCCAGCACCGGAGCTGAATCTGCCGGATCCAGCAGGTCCACCACCAAAAAGGACCGGCGGTCCCGGAACAGCACCACCTTTGCCTGCCAGTCCCAGGCCCGCAGCCGGGCCGAAAGATCCGGCACCAGATGCCAGGGAAGATGCACATACCCGGTATCCAGCTCCTTTCTCAAGGCCTGCTCCAGACGCTGGGCATCTGCGGTGTTGTTGCCCAGAGCCGGCGGGATCATCCGGATGATGCGCACATATCCCGCCTCCCTGATCTGTCCCGAACCGCCTGTTCGTTCTGTGACGCCCATTTCTCTTGAACTGCACCTGTTCCCTGAACCGGGAACTTGCCCTGGATTACGCTGTTGTCCTGCGCCGTTCTGTTGTCCTGAACCGTTCATTTGCCCGGATTCGCCCAGTTGTCCGGTACCGTCCAGCTGTCCGGAACCGCTCATTTGCGCAGTTCCTCCAGCCGGGCCTTGACTTTGGGAAAATAGTTGAGTTCGGTGTGGGGTAAAAATAAGGCCCCCATGTAATGGTCCATGTAAGACGGGGTGGAGGCCAGTTCAAAATTGGTCATCATGTTCACCACCTGGGTCACGCTCTGGCGCAGGGAATTGGTCAGGCAGTTGATGCGGCATCCCAGCAGCGACCCGTTGCCCAGGTAGGTGACCTTTTCCGGTGGAATCTCCGGCAGCAGGCCGATGGTGATGGCCGATGCCAGGTCCACATAGGATCCGAACCCGCCGGCCAGGATGATCCGTTCAATATCCCCCACCTTGAGCCCGATCTCGTCCAACAGGGTCAGGGCCGCGGAATACATGGCCCCTTTGGCCCGGATCAGGTTGTCCAGGTCCGGTTCGGTAATGGTGATGTCCCGGTCGATCTGGGTGTCTTTCTCATACACCAGAACATACTCCCAGATGTCATCGGTCTGCCGGATTCTGGAGGTGGAAAGCTCCTGGTTGAATTTGCCCCGGGAATCGATGATCCCGGTCTCCAGCATCCTGGCCGCCAGGGTGATGAGACCGGATCCGCAGATCCCTCTGGCTTTTTTATTGCCCACGGTAATGATCATGGGTTCATACGTGGCAGGATTGATGGACACATCCTCGATAGCCCCTTTAGCGGCCCGCATGCCGAACTTCACCCCGCCCCCTTCAAAGGCCGGGCCGGCCGAGGCAGCCGTGCACATGATCCAGTCCTGGTGGCCGATGGCGATCTCCGCGTTGGTGCCGATATCCATGTACAGTGTCAGCTCCGGGGACCGGTACATGCCTGATGCCATGATACCGGATATGATATCCCCCCCAACATAGGAAGAGACCCCGGGATAAACCAGGGCCGTGGCATGGTCTACCAGATCCAGGCCGATCTCTGCGGCATGGAAAGGGGGATACAGAACAGCAGCAGGCACATAGGGGTCTCTTCTGATATAACTGGGATTGATCTTCAGCAGCAGCTGGGTCATGGTGGAGTTGCCGGCCAGGGTAACAGCGGACACCTCATGCTTTTGAATACCGGCTTTTTTGATAATGGCGCTGATTATGGTATTGATGGTTTCCACGATCTTCCGGTGCAGGGTTGCCAGGCCATCCCCTTTTTCCGCATACATGATCCGGGAAATCACATCCTCGCCATAGCTGATCTGGGCATTGAACTCCCCCTGCTGGGCCAGCACCTCTCCGGTATGCAGATCCAGAACCTGACCAAACACCGTGGTGGTTCCCACATCCACGGCAATGGCAAAATTTCTGTCCGTGGTATCCCCGGGCTCGATATTCACGATCTCATTCTTTCCGTCTTCCCGAACCGGCCGTAAAATGGTGGCCGTCACCTTGAAATTCTCCTGCCGGATAATATCCGGCACCCGGCGGATCAGGCCCAGGTCCATGGTGAGCCGGTGTTCGTCATGATGAATCCGGAGATGGTTCATGATCCGTGCCACATCCGCCAGGTTGTCCCCTTCGGCAGCCGGGTCCATTTCCAGGTATATCTTTTCCATAGGGGGTATGAACAGCCCGTCCTGTTTGAGATCCTCCAGATCAATGGAGATGGCCTGGGCCGTATGCCGGTCCATGGTCTGGGTGAGACGGCTGGTTTCCATTTCAGACTCCACGGGAATGCGCACCGTGAGATCAGAATTCACCGTGGCCAGGCAGGCCAGGCGGTATCCTTTTTCCCTGTCTGCATCGGACAACTGCTCGGAAATACCGCCGCCCACCTCGCCGGATTCAATCTTCACCCGGCATTTACCGCACACACCGCCGCCGCCGCAGGATGCATTGATATGGACCCCGGCTTCCATGGCGGCCCGGATCAGGCTTTCGCCGTCATCAATGGTTATCTGTTTATTATGGGGTAAAAACTCAATGGTATGGGTCATGACAAGATCCTCCCTGGAAATACGCGTGAAAATGTATAAAAAAGCGACAAAACCATCCGCCAGTATGTTCAAACAACAACAATTATAAACCCAACCCAATGGTTTGCCAAGGAACAAACCCATTTATTTGAATTTTACCCGTCAAATTACATTGAATTTTGCACAGGTTTATGAAATTATGAAATATTTGACATCACAATACCATCCTTTCATGGTTAAACAAGGACATATGAATAAATGATTCATCAAAAGGGGATACCAATGAAATCAGTTGACGAATCTAAATTACGGGAAATATTCGGTGACAACAACGTCAAAACAGACCCGTCCGACCTGTACGCATTCGGGTCTGATTCTTCAGTCCACCACGCCATGCCATGGGCCGTTGTCAGGCCGGATACCACCGAGCAGGTGCAGAAATTGATGGCCTATGCCAACGATGCCCTGATCCCGGTTATTCCCAGGGGCGGCGGATCGGGCATGTGCGGCCAGACCGTTCCCATATACGGGGGCATCATTCTGGACATGAAACGCATGAACCGAATTCTGGAGATCAACCTGCCCGATGTATACTGCCGGGTGGAACCCGGGGTGGTGGATGACGACCTGAACCTGGCACTCAAGCCCCACGGCATGTTTTATCCCCCGACTCCGGCCTCTTCGCGCATCGCCACCATCGGTGGAGAGATCGCCAACAATGCCTCCGGGGTAAGATCGGTCAAATACGGGGCCACACGGGATGCGGTCCTGGGCATGAAAGTGGTGATGCCCAACGGCGATCTTGTGACCCTTGGTGCCCACACCCGGGTGGAGGCATCCGGATATCAGCTGCACAAACTCATGGTGGGATCCGAAGGCACCTTGGGCATTGTGGTGGAAGCCACCCTCAACTTTGTGCCCATACCGGAATACCGGTGCATGGGCATTGCCAATTTCGACGACCTGTCCCATGCCGGGGGCGCCATCGGGGCCATCATGTCATCAGGGGCCACCCCTTCCATGCTGGAGCTGGTGGATTCGGTGGCCATCAAGGCGGTGAACAAGACCATGAACCTGGGGCTCAAGGAGGTGGCAGCCTCCCTGATCTTTGAAGCGGACGGCATGGTCAAGGAAGCTGTGGACTATGAGATCAACAAGATGAAAGAGATCTGCACAAAGCACCACGGCAGCGATATCAAGACCAGCTACGACCCCAAGGAACGGGCCAAAATATTTATGGGCCGCAAAAAACTGTTTCCCGCCCTGTCCAAATATGATGACAACCTGTCCTCCACCTCCCTGGCCGATGACATGGCCGTGCCCTATTCCAAAATGGCGGAAATGGCCGGCAAAATCCATGAAGTGGCCAAGAAAAACAATATCATCATGACCGCCTACGGCCATTGCGGATCCGGGTGCATGCACACCAAAATCCTCATGGATACCAACCGCGAAGACCAGTGGGCATCCGCCAAAAAAGCCATTACTGAAATTTATGAATATGTGCGGTCTGTCAACGGCACCACCTCTGCGGAACACGGTATCGGCCTGTCCAAGGCAGAGTCCTTTAAAGTGGAAAAAGCCGATTCCCTTAAACTGCTGCAGACCATCAAACAGGCACTGGACCCCAACAACATCCTGAACCCGGGCAAACTCATGCAGGCTCCTGAGGACTGGGTCACGGCAACCGGCCTGAGATATGCCGTGCACAATTGATGCATCCCGGCGGCACTGCTGTGGCTGATTCACAAAGATGAATTAATTTACATTTTACGAGGTTATGACATATGGAAACAAAAGAAAAGACCCGGTTCAAACATCTGGAAAAATGGGAATCAACCCTGTCCGCCTGTATCAGGTGCGGCTATTGTTTTGAGCATTGCCCCATGTTTAAATATACCGGCTGGGAATCGGATGCCCCCAGAGCCAAACTCATCACCGCTTTCGGGCTGTTGTCAGGTGAACTGGAACCCACCAAGATGGCGGCGGACAAAATTTTCAACTGCTTTTACTGCAAGCGGTGTGAGGCAGCCTGTTCTTCAGGGGTGACCCTGACCGAGGTGTTTACCGATGCCAAAAAAGACCTGGTAGAAATGGGCCTCAAGGGCCCCGGTACCACCTCGGTGACCTATCTGAACTGCGCCCGGTGCCTGGTCTGTGTCAAGGCCTGCCCCCACGAGGCAAGGTTCCACGGGGAAGACGGCATTGAAACCGATCCGATAAAATGCCAGGCCTGCGGCATCTGCGTCGAAGTCTGTCCGGCCGGGGCCGCCAAAATCGAAAACAATTTCGGCACAGGCAGAGAGGATCTGATCGCGGAATCCTCCCGGTTTTTAAGCACCCACGCATCTGCCAAAGCTATTGTGTTTGCCTGCAACTGGTCCTATTTTCCGGACCTTCAGGCCTCCCGGCTCCCGGAGTCGGAAACCCATGACAAAGATTATGAGATCTATGTAAACATGTGTGCCGGCCGCCTGGAATCCCAGCTGCTCATGGCCCCGTTTCTAAACAAGGCCTGGGGCGTGCTGGTGGCCTCCTGTCCGGAAGATGAGTGCCAGCACAAAAACGGCAACACCCGGGCAAAAAAACTGGTGGAAAGCCTGAAGTCCACCCTGGAACGGGTGAATATTGATCCTGCCCGCCTCCAGGTGGTGGAAATTCCAGCCGGAGACAAGACCCTGTTCCAGGCGGAGATCGACACATTTATTGACCGGCTCAACAGCATGGGGCCCATCCGCTGACAGATGCTGCCCCATGGAATATAGGCCGGCAGAACGATTCACCCGTCATGACAGGTGTTTTTGGTCGTACCCGATCATGTAAACCATTCGGCAGGGCCGGTTTGCAAACCGGCCCTGCTTTCAGGGCATTGCAGAGATAAAAGACACAAAAGGACAACCATACCATGAAAATTTCCGTTCCCTATGGAAAAGACGGTACCATGACCGCAGAACTGGATGACAGCATCCAGCCCGGCTTTCTGGAAGCCAATGATGTGACCATCGCCGACCAGGACCAGGTCATTGCCCAATCTGTGGCCCATCCCATCAACAGCAAGTCCTTTGACCTGTTTTTGAAGGATGCTGAAAACGTGTTGGTCATTGTCAATGACGCCACCCGCCCCACCCCCACGGCAAAGGTGCTGGATGTGATCTTTGATGATCTGTCCAAAACCAATTACCGGTTCATCATTGCCACCGGGGTCCACCGGGGACCGTCCGAAGAAGAATACCTCCAGATTTTCGGGGACTATTATGCCCGGATCAGGGACCGCATCATTGTCCATGACGCCAGAAAAGAAGAGGACATGGTCTATCTGGGCGATTCCTCCAACGGCACCCCCATGTATGTGAACAAGGCCGGGGTGGAAGCGGACAAAATCATCATCATCTCATCGGTGGAACCCCACTATTTTGCCGGGTACACCGGGGGCAGAAAATCTTTTTTGCCGGGAATCGCCGGCAATAAAACAGTGGAAAAGAACCACAAGCTGGCCCTGGTGCCCGAGGCCTGTGCCCTGGCCCTTTCCGGCAACCCGGTGCATGAAGACATGATGGATGCCATCAAGACTGTAAAACAGGAGATCTTTTCCATCATGACAGTCTTAGACAAGTACCACCAGGTGTATGCCGCCTGTTCCGGTCATATCCATGATTCCTTCCACGCGGCCATTGACAGGGCCAATGAGGTGTTCTGCGCGCCGTTGGCGGAAAAAGCCGATATTGTGGTGTCAGTGGTGAAGTTTCCCCAGGACATCGACCTGTACCAGGCCCAGAAAGGCATTGACAATGCCAAGCTCGCATTGAAGGAGAACGGGATCCTGATCCTGGTGGCCAAATGCCGGTGCGGCATCGGCGGCAAGGCATTTGCCGAACTGCTGGGGTCCTGCGACTCCCCGAAAGCGGCCCTGGAAAAAATCGAGCAGGGATATGTGCTGGGGTACCACAAGGCCGCCAAAATGGCGGAGATAGGCCTGTGGGCACAGATGTGGGCCGTGACCGACGTGGATCCAAAGGTGATCTCTCCGCTGTTCATCACCCCGTTCTCCGATCTGCAGACCGCACTGGACCAGGCCCTAAAAGAAAAAGGAAAGGATGCCAGGATACTGTTTCTCATGGACGGCGGCCTGACCGTGCCAATGGTGAGCTGAAAAGTTGGCATCAAGGGATACGTTTTTTGATCCTTTGTGCGCTTCGTGCCCTTCGCGGTGCAGTAAATCAGCCAGGCAACTGCGTTAATAATCACCAAAAGGAGTATCATGAAACAATTTGACGTCATTGTTATCGGTACCGGCACCGCCGGGCAGACAGCCGCCTTTGATCTGGCTGCGGAAGGCTACCGTGTGGCCATTGCAGAAAACAGCAAAACACCAGGCGGGGTGTGCGCACTGCGGGGATGTCAGGCCAAAAAGTGGTTCTATGAAACCATGGAAGTGGTGGCCCGCAGCCGCCACCTGCTGGGAAAAGGCATAACTGAACCGCCCCGGATCAACTGGGAGCAGATACAAACACAAAAAAGCAAATTCACTTCCGAAATCCCGGAAAAAACCATCGCCGGCCTCAAGGGCAGTGACATCACCTATGTTGCCGGCCAGGCACAATTTATTGATGCAACTACCCTGCGCATCGGCACAGCCGAGTACACCACCCGGTATGTCGTCATCGCTGCCGGTGCTGTTCCCATGAACCTGCCCATTGAAGGGGCACAACACATGATCACCAGTGATGATTTTCTGGACCTGACATCCCTGCCCCGGCGCATCGCCTTTATCGGCGGCGGATTCATCTCTTTTGAATTTGCCCATTTTGCCGCGCGTCTCGGAAACGGGGATGTCCATATCCTTGAAGCTGCTGACAGGCCCCTGGGTCCCTTTGACAAGGATATGGTGGCACAGCTGGTGCGGGCCTCGGAAAGCGACGGCATCCAGGTACATACCGGGGTTTCCATCACATCTGTGGCAAAAAATGGATCCGGGTATACCATTCACTTTAAATCAGGCCAGCCACTTGCGGTAGACCTGGTGGTCAATGGAGCCGGACGAATTCCCAATATCGAGCCACTTCATCTTGATGCCGCCGGTGTTTCTGCTTCCAAAAAAGGTATTGCCGTGGATTCGGCCATGAGAACATCCATCCCCACCATTTTTGCAGTGGGGGACTGTGCCCAAACCGTGATGCTGGCCCGGGTGGCGGACATGGAGGCCCATGTGGCTTCAAAATCCATCATGGCCATGGATAAGGGTACCGACCTGCCGGCCATGGACTATTCTGCCGTGCCGGCGGTCCTTTTCACCTACCCCCAGCTGGCCATGGTGGGTAAGACCGAACAGATGCTGGAACAGGAAAACATAAAATACTGGAAAAGCCATGATACCGGTCTTGGCTGGCCCACCTACCGGCGCATCGGCATGGACCACGCCGCCTACAAGATTCTGGTGGATGAAAATGACTGCATCCTGGGTGCCCACTTTCTGGGAGACAACACCACCGGCCTGGTCAACGCCTTTAAGCAGGCAATGATTGACAAAACCCCCGTCACCAGGCTTCGGGATGACCATATCATGGCCCCCTACCCGTCCCGGGAAAGTGATATTCTCTATATGCTCAAACCGCTCATCGACTGAGCAAATGCTGGGAAAATTTAAAAAGGCAGAGCAGAAAGCGCACCCGGCCCTTTCTGCTCTGCCTTTTACTCAATGGTAGAAAAACAATGATCAGCTACTGTTTTTTCATGGCCTCTCCGCAGCAGACCAGTTCACCTTCTCCTGCTTCTTTTACTTCCACAACATTTCCACATATTTCACATTTGTAGACTTCACCTACAGCTGGCATCATAAACCTCCTTTTTAAAGTTCACATAAATTTTGTCTGCGATGCTTGTAAGCCATAGCCTTTGCAGCAACGCCTTGTTAAAAAACGAAACGGCAGCAACACTGGCTAAGACTGTTTTAGATTCTAGGACTGAAATTTGGTTTTTGTCAACCCCCAAAATTTGCCGGATCTTTCCTGCTGAAAGGCCCTATAGGTCTCCTCTTGTACCGCTCCAATAACAACTCCAGCCGGAAATATTCCTATATCTTAAACTGCCCCACCATGGTTTTCAGCTCTTCGGCCAGTTTTGACAGAGACCCGGCACTGGAATGCACCTGTTCACTGCTGGTGGATATCTCTCCTGCAGTGGTGCTCACCGCACCGATGTCCGAAGATATTTCCGTGGCCACTGTGGCGCTTTGTCCCACATTGACGTTCACCTGCTGAATACCCTGGGCGGCCTGGGACACATTGGTGGCGATTTCCGAAGTCACCGCAGACTGCTCTTCCACTGCAGTGGCAATGCCGGACACCACCTCATTGACCTCGGTGATGATTTTGGTAATCTCATCAATATCTTTGACCGTAATGACAGTGGTATCCTGGATGGTAGCGATTTTTTCCTTGATATCCTGGGTGGCCTGGGCAGTCTGCCTGGCCAGGTCCTTAATTTCATTGGCCACCACTGCAAATCCCTTTCCGGCCTCTCCTGCCCGGGCCGCCTCAATGGTGGCGTTCAGGGCCAGCAGGTTCACCTGGTCGGAAATATCGGTAATGGTTTCCACCACCTTGTCAATAGCCTGGGCTGCTGATCCCAGATGCGCCATCTTGCCGGATGTCTCTGCTGCCTGGCGGGCTGCTGTATTTGAGATGGTCCGGGCCCGTTCGGAATTACCGGCAATCTCATTAACCGTGGCCGACATCTGCTCGGCAGCCGTGGCAACCGTCTGGGTATTGGTGGCAGACTCTTCCATGGCTGATGCCACCGTATTCATGCTGGTGCTCATTTCCTCGGATGCAGATGCCACCCCGGTGGCTCTTTCAGAGGTATCCTGTGCTGCTTTGGACATCTGTTCTGAAATAGCTGACAACTGGGTGGATGCCGAAGCAAGGGTCTGGATACCGTTTGTAATCTGCCGGATAATTTCCTGGAGTTTATCCAGAAAAGAGTTAAACCACCTGGCCAGTTCACCGATCTCATCGTTGGTTTCAACCGCCAGTCGCATGGTGAGATCCCCTTCTCCGGTGGCAATGTCCTTTAACCCTGCCACTGCAGCATTGATGGGCCGGGTAATGGTACGGGCCGCCAGAAGGACCAGGATGCAGATCAGGATGCCAGTCACCGCCGCCACAAGGAAAATGGCATTTCGAATAGCAGTAGTCACCCCCAGGAATTCCGATTCATCCTGGGTAACCGCTATAGACCAGCCATTGATTCCCACAGGGGCAAATCCTGCGATTTTATCAATGCCCTGGAACCGGTATTTTTCCACGCCGGTTTCGTTGTTGAGCATGGGTTTGTTGATGGGGGCCATGTCAGGTATCTGGGTAACATCGGTTTTTAGAATATGATCTGTATTGGGATGGGCAATGGCGATACCCTTGGAATTGATCATATACCCGTATCCGGTTTTTCCGATTTTCCGGTCTGATACCAGCTGGCTGAGATAATCCGCCTTTATGACCAAACCCAGGGCACCAAGAAAAAGGCCGTTTTCAGACGTGATGGGTGCACAGGCACTGGTGACCAGCTCACCTGTGGCAGCAGACCGCCGCAATTCATCAATGAGCGGTGCCTTGGTTGTCTTTACCTTTGAAAACACCGGGGCTTTGCTCAAGTCAATCCGGCTGTACTCCTCTCCATTTTCCAATATTCCGGTGTAGATCAGCCCCTTGGTATCGGTGATAAAAATCCCCTGGTAGCCCTTTCCCATATGGGGAAACTGACGTCTCAAGGCAGAAAACACCTCTGCAATCTGATCTGCGGACCCGGAAATCCCGTTTTCTTCCACAGCAACAGACATATCCATAATCCGACGCTGATTGGCTATACTCGCAGCTTTTTTCATCTCAGAATCAAGGTTGCTGTAGATGAGGCGGGACAGGTCCTTTGCCACATCCTGCACCTGATTCATGGAAATCTCCATCACAGCGGATTTTGACTTGCTATACCCGATATACCCCACCACACACAAGGGAATCAGGGCGGCAGCCAGGCCAATGAGAACCAGTTTTGAAGACAGGGACGAGAAATTTATTTTCACAGGTGTGCTCCTTTTTTGTTTCCAACTATATCAAAAAAAAATCAGGTGTGCAGATCTCCTGCAAACCCGGCGGATCATAAAATATATGGCTTTGTTTTGTCAAGTTTAAAGCAGCTATAAAATAGCCAAAATAGTATTTCACTGCCTATCGTAGTTTTTGATATTTCTTCGGCCACTGCATCCAGATCCCCACTTTTGGGGTTGGGGACTGTGTTCAGACCGTAATGCTTGTAAGAGTGGCGGACATGGAAACCTATGTGGCGGATACGCTGTCCTGTGTTATTGCAGATGGAAGGTAGCAGCAGCAGGACTGGATGTCCTGCCGGAAGAACCGGTTATCCGGGAAGAGATGTGTATTCAATACCCGCAAGGCTGTTCAACGTATTTTGGATACAACAGTAAAAAAAAACACTACCGCATTCATCCAGGGGAATGCCAAAAATACGGTAAATTCAAACCGTTTCAAAAAGCGTTTTCATACTTTTTGAAACGGTTTGAATTTTCATCACAGGACACCAAAAATCATTTATGCTCATGTGCAGGGTAATAAGTGAGAAGTGCTTCAACCTCTTTTTTTAATTTTTTGACAATCTCCATGTCAACATTTTGTTTTGCCTTCATTGCATCAATGATAACGATATGGTGTTTTTCAAGACGCTTCAGGTAATCATCTGCTTCCGGTTTAACCCGCTGGGTCAGAAAATAATCAGAAATGGTTGATATGATGTTCTGGGCATGCTGTTCCTTGTTCATTACCCAGCGGACCCGCTGGTTCTGGCTTTGGGGGTCATTACTGCCGCTCAGTTCCTTTATAAGTGTAACCGATTTTTCAATGGTTCTCACATCTTCCAGCATGGACAGAACCCTTGCGTTATCATCATATATACCGCATGGTATCTGACAGTGTGCATAGGCTGACTGGGAAAACAGAAAGATCCCTGCCGATAAAAGAAAAACCCATCTGAAAATTTTTCTGGAATAGTTTTTCATGGTCTGCTGCTCCTTTTTTATAATTTTTTCAAATTATCTAAGCTGATTAACTGGTACCTGCCTGTCCTTCAAGTTTACATTGATTAAAATCAATCTGGGAATTACATTTTTTGCACGTATGGGGATGATCAAATTCGTCTGAAAAAATTTCTTTTTCTTCTCCGCATTCAGGACATGCACATATAAATGACTTGAGATCTTTAAAATCTTGAAAACCTGGACAATGTTGTGGTGTTGATGCCATTTTCAATTCTCCTTTATGTATTATTGCAATAAAGCCTTCCTGGTTTCTCTGCAGTTCTGTACGCTGCAATTCTGTACCAGGATGATTCCGACTCATTAAAAATAAACCGGTGAAACTGATTTTTCAATACGCAAATACATGTATAATACAATATTTTAACCACTATAGAGCCGGAGCAAAGAATGATTATTCTGGGATTTTACGGTGGATGGTGAAATAGCACACCTGCCTTGGATTCAAGTAATTTTTTGCTTGTGCTGAACGCAAGAACAGTTATCTGGCATTGGGAATAAACAGTACCTTTCCCAGCAGTGTAAATTCTGCAATCAGTTTCTGGGCCCTGGCACTGGTAATCCAGTCTGTAAATTTCAGGGCAGTTTCATATTTTACATTTTCACAGTGGCCGGGATTGACTGCCATGACACTGTACTGGTTCTTTAAGACATCATCACCTTCCACCAGAATTTTCAGTTTCGGATCACCGCCTGCAGTATGTGCGTACTTGATATAGGTACCCCGGTCGGTCATGGTGTAAGCGTTTTTTTCTTCTGACACCTTGATGGTGGCGAGCATGCCCTGGCCGGTCTGGACATACCAGGTTTCCTTTTCAGGCAGGGTGAGGTCTGCGGCTTTCCAGAGGAACATTTCTTTTTTATTGGTCCCGGAATTGTCCCCGCGGCTGACAAATACGGCCTGTTTTTCTGCAATATTTTTCAGGGCCGCGGTTACGGATGTTTCCTTGATACCCGCAGGATCGGCTGCCGGACCGATGATCACAAAATCATTGTACATGATTTTTCTGCGGTCTTTTCCAAAACCGTCAGCAACAAATTTTTTTTCAGCCTCCGGTGCATGGACCATCAACAGATCCACATCACAGTTTTCACCCAGTTTTAATGCCTTGCCTGTACCGGTTGCCACCCATTTTAAGGCAATACCCATATCCTTTGTAAACTCCGGTACCAGGTATTCCAGAAGACCGGTGTTATCGGTACTGGTGGTGGTGGCCATCATCAGGGAAGGCGTGGATTGGGAAAACGCGGGTACCGCCAGAAAACCTAAAACAAAGGCAGTTGCAATAATTTTCCATACATTTTTCATTCCTTGTCTCCTTTTTGGTTATTCAGTGTTTCATACAGCGGGTTATCTTTTCTTCTGGTTCATTTGCAGGCAGTGCCCTCTGTTGTGTAATTTTTCGCCAGGGTATGCTTTCAGGAGACATTAATATATTTTTTGTCAATACTGGTCAATGATAATTATATAATTATTAAAAATAACTATAAATAACTATAAATAACCAAGAGTGTAAATATTAGCAGATTTCTAATCATTCACTGGATGGGCTGCATTTGTCTCTGCCAGCTGCACCCGGAAAAAACCGCCGGACCCAAGGAAACTGTAAACAGACACCCACAGGTGTCAGAAAAAAAGCGATGGCCGGGCGGGGACAGCACATTGCAGGGCTGTAAAAAACAAAAAGGCTGCAACAGAAACAAAATTATGTCTCTGTTGCAGCCCTTTTTACTGAAATCACACAATGTCCCTGGTCCATTGACCCAAAAAAAAGGTCATGCAGGCCCGGGGATCACACTATTGGGATTTAATGGCTTCGGTCAGCTCCGGCATGAACTCCAGGATATCTTCCACAATACCCACATCAGCCACCTGGAAAATCGGGGCTTTTGGGTTTTTGTTCACTGCAATAATAAAGGGATTTCCCTTGACCCCGCCCAGGTGCTGAAAAGACCCTGAGATACCCATGGCCATGTACACCTTGGGTTTGACGGTCTGGCCGGAGGTGCCCACCTGGCGTGATTTTTCCAGCCATTTGGCATCCACGATGGGCCGGGAGCAGGATACAACAGCGCCCATGGCCTCTGCCAGTTCCTGGGCCAGTTCAATATTTTCCTCATCTTCAATACCCCGGCCGATGGAAACCAGGACATCAGACTTGGTGATGTCCACATCTCCCACTTCCGCTTCCACCACTTCCAGAAATTTTCTTTTGGCAGCAAGGTCTTTCACCTCTCCTGATTTATCATTTACCGTGCCCCCGGCGGAACCGGCTTCAATGGGGGCAAATGAACCCGGACGGATGGTGATCACTGCACCTGCAGATATATCTGATGTCACATGGGTATACACCGCGCCGCCCAGTTCCTGGCGGATCATTTTCAGGGTGGTACCGTCAAGTCCCTCAAAATCAACAATGTCCGCAGCATAGGCAGCATCCATTTTCACGGACAGCCCCGGGGCCAGGTCCATGCCAAAGGTATCATGGGGTACCAGGATAACGGCATCATGGGGCAGCACATCAGTCATGGCCTTTCTCACCAGTTCGGCATTGGGATAGGCCAGGTCTGCATGGCTGATTTTGATGACTTCTTTATAGGTTTTGGCCATCTCCTGGGCCACTGCGTCCAGATCCGGGCCTGCGCCTGTGACAACCGCAGTCAGGTCTGCGGTTGGATCTATTTTTCCGGCCGCTGCAGGAAACTCCAATGCCACATCTTCTGCGCTGCCGTTCTTAAAGGGAATATATGCAAAAATCTGTGTCATGATCAAAGTCCTCCTTTGGCTTTCAGCTTTTCAATCAGCTTTTCAATGATCTCGTCTGTGGAGCCTTCCAGCATTTCCGCCCCTTCTCCAAGATCCGGTACAAAATAATCCACGCGTTTTGTTTTTGCGCCGGCATCGCCCACTGTGGCGGCATCAATGCCCAGGTCTCCTGCGCCTTTTACCGGAATATCCACACTGGCCACCTTGCGGATGCCACGGATACCCACATACCGGGGTTCATTGATACCGGTCTGGATGGACAGCACACAGGGAAGCTGGATCTCGTTCATCTCCTGGTTTCCACCTTCGATTTCACGGCCGACTTTGATGGTGGCATCATCAACAGCCTCTATTTTGTTCACCAGGGAGGCATAGGGGTAATCCAGCATGGCAGCCAGCATGCCCCCTACCTGGCCCGCCCCTTCATCTGCCTGGGCACCGGTGAGGATCAGGTCGTACCTGCCCTTTTCAATTTCCGCCTTAAGGATGGCGGCTATGCCTTTTCCGTCGGATCCCTCAAACGCATCATCACTCAAAAGAACGCCGTTGTTGGCACCCATGGCCATCTCACGCCGCAGCACCTCTTCTGATTCATCATCGCCCACCGTGACAACAGTGACACTGCCGCCCACGTTGTCCACTATCTGGATGGCTTCTTCCACCGCATAATTATCCCATTCATTCACTGAGTAAACCAGGTCGTCACGGTCAAGGTCGTTGCCCGCTGAATTGAGTTCAAATTCATTCTCAGCAGTATCTGGAACACGCTTGACACATACTAAAATCTCCATGTATTACCTCCTTTGCTTGTGAGGGCAGGACCTGTTTTCGGTGCCTGCCGTCTGCTGTTTTCTATATCATTATCTTAAATGCCGGACAATCAGTTCTGTAAAATCAAGTGCTTCCATCTCCCCTTCCTTTCCGGCAACCTTTATGGCATCCTGGATATTCACCAGGCAGAAGGGACAGGCTGTGACAATAACATTAGCACCGGCCTCAGCTGCCATGTTCACCCGCAGCACCCCCATGCGGGTATCTTCTTCCGGTTCATAAAACAGCATGAGACCGCCGCCGCCGCAGCAGAATGACCGGTCCCGGCTTTTTTCCATCTCCACCCTGGTGAGCCCTTCAATGGCATCCAGGGCCTGTCTGGGATCATCATACACCCCGTTGTGCCGTCCCAGGTAGCAGGGATCATGGTAGACATACACCTTGTCCGGATCAAGACAGGGCTTGAGGGACAATGCACCGCTGGTGATCTTTTCTGCCACCACCTGGCTGATGTGCCGCACCGGCGGCAGGCCGGTATAATCATTTTTCAATGCATTATACGCATGGGGGTCGGCTGTGACAATCTGTTTTACACCGGTATCTAAGATTGCCTGGGTATTTTGTTCCTTCAGATCCTGGTAGAGCATCTCTTCTCCGAACCTGAGCACTTCATTGCCGCTGTCTTTCTCCTCCTTGCCCAGGATCCCGAAATCCACCCCTGCCTGCTGGAGTATAACAGCAGTGTGCCGGGCGATTTCCTGGATATTGTCATCATAGGAGGTGATGCTGTCCACAAAATACAGGGTATCTGCCGCATCTTTTCCCAGGTCCTTGATGGTGTATGCGGCCTTGAACTCCTTTTCCAAAGCCCAGTCCGCGCGTTTTTTCTCCATCTTGCCGTAGGGGTTGCCGCGTTTTTCAAGGGCTTTCAAGGGTTTTTGCAGGGACTGGGGCACCATGCCCTCATCCACCATCCCCCGGCGCAGATCCACCATCTTGTCAATATATTCAATGGCAAGGGGACACTCTTCCTCGCAGGCTCCGCAGGTGGTGCAGGACCAGATCTCATCCTCGGTATAGATATCTTCCACCAGCATCTTGCTTTTATAGATTTCACCGGACAGAGGATAATTTTTGAACATCAGGTCCCTGGCCTTGATGCTGATAAACCGCGGAGAAAGGGGCCGGCCCACAGCATTGGCCGGACACTGGTCAGAACACCTGCCGCAGTCGGCACACGAATAAAAATCCAGCATGTGCTTCCATGTAAAATCCTCCAGTTTTTTCACCCCGAATGATTCCAGGTCATCGAGCTGTTCTGCTGTTACCCCGTGGCGGACCGGTTTGATCTTGCCTTTGTCCAGACGCATAAAAAATACGTTGAAAAAAGATGTGATCACATGGAAATGCTTGCCCAGAGGCAGAAAACACAGAAAAAAGAAAAAGGTTACATCATGGAGAAAATAGGAAAATATATGCAGCCCCTGGAGAAAGTCAAAAGACGCGCCTGACAGCAAAATCTTGAAAAACCACACCAGGGTCAGGGGGGCCACAAAATGAGCGTCTCCGGTTTCCTTCAGCGCATAGGCCAGCTCAGAAGCCTCAAACAGGCTTTCTGAAATCATCAATGTGGCAATAATTCCCAGCACAAAGACAGCTTCTGCAGTATGGTCCTTGCCGTATTTTTCCGGCACTGCGTACCGGGCCGGTTTAAAAACACCCCGGCGGATGCCGGCAATGATACAGGCGATAAGTACAAAGGTGGCGGCATAATCTTTTAAAATATTATACACAACCCCCGGCCATCCCCCGAAACCCGGCATGACAAACCCGTCGGACAATCCGATGACCACCAGGGATACGGACCGGATGGACAGGATCAGAAACCCGGCAAAAATGACAATATGCAGCACCCCTGCCAGCATATACCGGGGCTGCCTGATCTGGCCCAGCCAGATGACAATCAGCTTCTGGATACGGCGGCCGATATGGTCCAGCCGGTAATCCGGAGCCGCCCGGACCAGAGGAGCCAGGCGCCTGGCCATGATATAGGCGAACAGGCCGACCCCCACCACAGGCAGGATAAAGGACAGGATTGCTGCCGGAAATATCCCGAAAAATTCAAAACTTGCCGGACCGATTATCGAAGACATATACTGTTACCTCCAAAATTTATTTTTTTACAGTTTATGAACAAGGGCTCAATGAGCTTTAATAAAGATGGCGATTCCCGTCAAGCAAAAAGCCGGATTTAAAACCATTTAAAAACTGTATATCATTTATCTACTGTATGCTGTTTATTCTCCCCTGACCCCGTTGAGATACAGATCCACCAGGGGATCTGCCATGGCCACAAGGTCATACCGGCCATCCGCCGACACCCAGGTGGAAATAACCCCTTCCACCGCCCCCAGAATAAAGCGCTTCACAAGCCCCACAAAAAGATCCTGGCGCATGGAGCCTTCGATCTGCCCCTGCTCGATAATATCCGACAGCAGATCCAGATACATCTTGGAAATATCTTTGATCTGTGACTGGATATCCCGCAGATACCGGACTTCAGACTGAAAAATCACCGCCATGTTCTTATCGTTCTGGAACTCCTGCAAATGGCAGTGAATGAGGTTCTTAAGTTTTTCTTCCGCGTTTTTGCCTGTGGCAACGGCGGTGTTCATTTTTTCAAACACCACAGCGGTCTTATAGCTGATAAACTGGTAAAGGATATCATCCTTGTTTTTAAAATACAGGTACAAGGTGCCGTCAGCCACCCCGGCCTGGGAGGCGATCTGGGAAATCGTGGCCTTGTAGAACCCGAATTGGGCAAAAACATCTCCTGCACTGGTGAGAATCTTATGGTATTTTTCCGATCTGTTTTTTTGCAAGCCTCTCCCGCCTTTCCCTGCTGGAATGAATAATAATTCATTATCTAACAATAGTTTTTCATAAAAGTCAAGCAGATATTCGTATGAAAATTTTTGGAAAATTTGATGCTTTATTATTAATTTACAAATAGTTATATATGAAATTTTGATTTCAGACTGTATTGTGACTCAAGTGAATTTCAAATATTATTTCATGAATATATATTCATTATTTAATATTACTTGCTTTTGACCGGTTTTCATGACAAAAATCACAAAGAGTTTCAACAGCCAAAAACCATACGGGAGAGAAACCATGTCACACCGTTATTCTGCAGATTTCCTGGCAGCCCTTGATTTTGGAAGGCCCCCCAATGTAAGAAAGCTGTTTCCCAACTCCAGGGCATTGATTGTCAGCGGGAGATACATTGACCAGGCCATGCTGAAAAAAGGGGGCTGCATGACCATTGCCGCCAACGGCAGAAACGCATTTGTCATAAGGGGCGCCCTGTGTGCGGCCCAGAAGGCCAATGCCGCCATCATCATTGAAATCGCCCGGTCAGAAGGAGGCACAAATGCCTATTGTGCCGTCAACCTGTGGAACATTGCCCGGCAGACCGATGCATTCATGAACGAACTGGGCATCACCGTACCGGTTGCCATCCATGCTGACCATTTCGGCATCAAAAAACCAGAAGACATAGCACCCGCCAAAACAGAAATTCCCTCCCTGTTTGATGCCGGCATCACCTCCATTGCCATTGATGCCTCCCACATGCCTGATGACCAGAACCTGCTGGCCAATATCGAACTGTTTCCTTTTGTCCCGGACTGGTCCGGCCTTGAAACAGAAGTGGGGGAAATAAAAGGAAAGCTGGGGTTATCCACTGCCCAGGAAGCTTTGTTTCTGATCCAGGGGCTGAATGCCCACGGTATTTTCCCGGACTGGATCGCCCTGAACAACGGCACCACCCACGGTATTGAGCAAAGTGATGCCGGCATCAATGTGCCGCTTACCGCACAGATCCATGATGCACTTGCACCCTATAAGGTCTCCGGGGCACAGCACGGCACCTCGGGCAACAGTTCGGAACGGCTCCGGGAGATTGCCGCAAAAACAAGGACCACCAAGGCCAATGTTGCCACTGCCCTGCAGATGATCTCCTGGGGGGTACAGGTCAATGATTACGGCAATGCCATTCTTGATTCTGACGGCAACTTCATCAAACAGCCGGACAAGGGGGTTGATGATCCCATGTGGCAGCAGATGCTGGCCTATGCAAAATCCCAGGATCTTTCCGGCGGCAATTTTAAGAAACTCAATGCCCCCTTTGAAAACCGGTTTTCCACCCAGCCCGCAGATATCAGAAACCGCATGGCAGCAGGTGTGGAAGCGTTTGTTTATACCCTGCTCACCAAGGTGTTCAATGCAGCGGATACGGCTGATATTGTCAAGGACCATATTCTTGAAACCCGTTCCCATGACCCCGGGAGCAAAGCCGATACCATCGAATCTCCAAAGGAATGGACCCGTGAAAAAATCATGGAAAAAGCTGCCGACATCAGTTCAGACAAAGGTCCTGAGGGTAATTTTGAGGATTGATAAAAATGCTAAAGGTTTAATTTTCCCTTACCGATATGGTCTTTAAGGAGAAAATTTTATGCAGATACCCTCTTATCAAATACAAAATGTTCTAAAGGTGTATTCCAGGCAATTAAGCCAGGGAAAAATTCTGAGCAGAAACAGATCCACGGCCGGCAATACCTTATCTGCGGACAATGTCTCCATCTCCTCGGAGGGCAAACGCAAGGCCATCATCGACAAGGTTGCTGCCAATATTGTGAAAAAAATCATCACAGAGGGTCCCAGGAAAAAAAGCGAAGAACAAATTGCCAGCCAGATTGAAAAAGAACTTGGAAAAAAAATCAACTACGACCGAGACAAAAACCAGTTCACCTATACTGCAGTGGACAGCCATGACAACAGGGAAACCCATACCCTGTCAGTGGAAGACGCCACATTTGTGGTAAAAAGAATGACCGAACTGGCACGCCAGGTTGCCGACAGCAACATGGTATCCTAAAGGAGGTACCTATCATGAAAATATCCGGCTCTCCCCCCATCTATATAAACAACCCCTATTCCAACCAGGCTAACCAGGCCGGGGCCCCCGCTGTCCAGGCCAGAAACGGCAGACATGCGGAGGAGACAAAAACCGACAATATCGATTTTTCTGAAAAAACCCTGGATATGCAGAAAATCAGCCAGGCCATGGAAACCGCTCCGGCTGACAGACAAAAGAAGATATCCCATATCAAGCAACAGGTTGCGACAGACCAGTACACCATTGATGCGCTTCAGGTTGCGGAAAAAATGATCGGCTCCATCCTGGATGAACCGGTATAGACTGCAAAAATTTCCCAGCACACCCCGGCCGGCTGTATATATCAGCTGGCCATTATGCAACAACTATTTGAAATTACAGAAACAATTCTCATAAAAAAAATTTTGCGATCTTCTGGCATATCTTTTGCTTTTACCATGGCTAATACAAATAAGGAGGCCGATATGGTAAATATCCATCACATTCAAGACACAACCCAGCCGGTAAAGACGTCCCAGGGCGGGCCTGAAAAAATCGGGAACAGGGATGCGTTCAAATCAGCGCTGACCCAGGCCCTGGACAACGCAGAGCCATCTGAAATGCCGGAAACAACCGCACACCGCTTAGGTGAAATCACGCCCGCCCGGACAATACAGATACCGGAGCAGGCAGATCTTGTCTCCGGCAGCACGGAAAAACTGCTGGGACTACTGGAGACCTATGCGGCCCAATTGCAGGATCCGGGAATATCCCTGAAACATATGGCGCCGGTGCTTGAAACCATTCAGCAGCGGGCAGACCAGCTGGTAAAGGAAACCCGGGACCTTGGTCCTGACCATGCCGGCCTGCGTAATATCGCCACCCAGACCGCAGTAGCAGCCCAGACAGAATACATCAAATTCCAGCGGGGGGATTATCTGTCATAGCGGTGTTTTGCCCTGGCCCAGAAAGCCTCTTTTTCATCAGCTGACAATGCCTGCAGGGTACAGTTCTTTTGGGCCAGATCCGCTTCCATAAGACGGAACCTTCCTTCAAATTTTGCAGTGGACCGTGACAGGGCGGTTTCCGGATGAAACCCGGCAAACCGTGCCACATTCACCAGAGAAAACAAAACATCCCCCAGTTCCATCATGGCCCCGTCTGCATCTTCCTTTTCCAGGGCTTCCTCAAATTCTGCGATCTCTTTTTTCACCGTGTCCAGCACCTGGTGAATATTTTCCCAGTCAAATCCCTGCCTGACCGCTATCTTTGATACCTTGAGGGCCCGCAGAAGACCGGGCATGCCCTTAGGCACCGCATCCAGGGCGGACCTGTGCACCGAATGGTCTTTTTCCCGGGTTTTGATCTGCTCCCACTGGTCCAGCAGATCTTTTTCTGTTTCAACAACAGCTGACCCATAGACATGGGGATGCCGCCGGACCATTTTTTTGACCACTGTATCCACCACCCGGGAAATGGGAATCTGTTTTGCATCATGAAAGATTGCCATGATGAACAGAATTTGAAACAGCACGTCCCCCATCTCTTCGCAGGTATTGTCCAGGTCATCATTTACAATGGCATCCTGGAGTTCATACACCTCTTCAGCCAGGCATTTCCACATGGTATCCGGGGTCTGTCTGCGGTCCCAGGCACACCCGTTTTTCCCCCGCAGGGTCTGGATGATTTTTAGAATAGGGGCTATTGTCTCCAATGGGTTCCTTCTCCTGTATATAAAATTGTTCCACCTTGAGTTTTTCCAGCTGCTGCAAAAAACCGGCCCGCATGGTCCTGGAAACAAACAGGGTCATGGTTCTGGAAATTTGCGCCAGATAAGGGGCGGATTCAGACCCTGTCATGAGCCTTGCCGTGCCCGTGGGGACAAACGCTGTCAGCATGACAAACAGGACCGATACGATCAATGCGCCCTTGGCTGTGCCAAAAATCAACCCAAATGTCCGGTCCACCCATCCCAGAAACACCAGGTGTAAAAGTCTGCGGATCATTGCAGCCAGCACCCCCACCGCCACCAGGATACCACAGAACAAAAGCCCGAAGCTGACCAGATGGCGGGTTTGCGGGGCAGTAATCAAAAAAGCCAGGCGGTCGGAAAGCAGCCAGTAATAGGTAAACGCCCCGTAAAAACCGGCAATAACCGCAACGATACCGGAGACTTCACGGATCAGCCCCTTAAAAAGCCCCCTGATCATACAGAAGAGGATAATCACCAGAACCACCAGATCAAAACCGTTCATTTTTTTCCTTTCCGCCACCGTATCTGAAGACTCATGAAATAACAATTTCACGGTTTTTCCGTCAAGATTTTTATTGACCTTTCTTTAAATAAAATGCACCCTGTTGCCCATGAAAACCATTGAATTTGACAACATATCACTGGTCCAGAAGCTGTTTGGATTTCATAATACCCACCTTGAAAAAATTGCAAAAAATCTGGGGGTAACCATCAATTCCAGGGGGAACAGTGTCACCATTTCAGGTGATGCGGAAAACACCCGCCTGGCCCATACCTTGCTGCTCCAGCTATACGGCCTTTTACAGGAAAACATTCCCATGGACCCGGCTGACCTGGATGCAGCCATTTCCCTGATAAAAAAAGACGGAGAATCCCGTCTGAAACCGTTGTTTTCCCAGACAATTTTCGTGACAGCCAAAAACAAACCCATCAGGCCGAGAAGCCTTGCCCAGCAAAAATATGTCAATGCCATTCAGGCCCGGGACATTGTGTTCGGCATCGGACCTGCCGGAACCGGAAAAACCTATCTGGCCATGGCCATGGCAGTGGCAACCCTGTGCCGGGGAGATGTCCAGAAAATCATTCTCACTCGTCCGGCAGTGGAAGCAGGTGAGGCACTGGGATTTTTGCCCGGGGATCTGGCGGAAAAAATCAACCCGTATCTGCGCCCCCTTTACGATGCTTTGTATGATATGCTGGACTTTGAAAAAGCCAGGGCGTATATTGACCAGGAAATTATTGAAATAGCCCCCATAGCATTCATGCGGGGAAGAACCCTGAACAATGCATTTATTATCCTGGATGAGGCCCAGAACACCACATCCCAGCAGATGAAAATGTTTTTAACCAGAATCGGATACAATTCCAAAGCTGTTGTGACTGGTGACATTACCCAGATAGACCTGCCGGCCGGCAAAAAATCCGGCCTTGTGGAGGTGAGAAAGATCCTTTCCCGCATAGAGGGAATCGACTTTACCTATTTTTCCAAAGAGGATGTGGTAAGACACCAGCTTGTTTCCGATATTATTGATGCATATGAAAAAAACAAAACGTAATATCTGGCCGGACAAGGTCAAAACTTTTTTGTTGTCCACCCCTTACCTGCTGTGGTTCATGCTCTTTGCCATCACCCTGGTATTTACGCTTTTCCAGACACCTGAACAGCAGAACATCACCTTTTCTTATGAAGTAGGTGATGTGGCCCAGCGGGATATCAAGGCACCCAAAGATATTCTGGTGGAAGACACAGAAGTTTCCGAAAACAGGCGCAGCCAGGCCAAAGACACGGTCAGGATCGTGTATGACTTTGATGCAGGCCTGGTGCCGCAAATTATGGCCAACATACAGGAAGCCATGCAGATCGGCCGAAATCTGTTTGAACCGGAGGAAAGCCGGGAAAAAAATGAAGAAGATACCCGAAAATCCCCCCCTGATCCCACCTTTGCCATGGTCCTGGAAACCAAACCCAGGTTTGAAGAAAAACTGGGCATAGAAATCAATGAAGGGGCATATTCCATTCTGTACAAGCACCGGTTTGATCCTGCCATCACTGAAAAAATCCAGACCATTATGGGCAAAGTGCTGTCCAACGGGGTTGTTGCAAACAAGGAAATATTGCTGGAAGAAGAAAACAGGGGCATCATCCTGAGAACCATCGGCTCCAGTGAAGAAAAAATAGTCAACAATCTCAAGGTGCTTTACGGGCCTGACCAGGCCAAGACCATGGTCAGAATCGAAGGTGCGCCTCTGTTGAAAAATGTCAATTACAACCTGACAAACCTGATCGTGGATATCTGCCAGCGGCTGCTGCAGCCCAATATTTTCATGAACAAAAACGAAACCCAGAAAAGAATCCTTGCAGCCCAGTCCGACATCAACCCTGTCATGTACCAGGTCAAGGCAGGGGAAATGATTCTGAGAGAAGGGGAGCGGGTAAACAAGACCAAGCTGATCAAGCTGAACGCCCTCCAGGAACAGGCGGCAGGAAAAACCGTGTATGTGTCTGCCACCGGGATCGCCCTGATCACCTTTTTTCTGATACTGGTCTCCTATCTGCTGTTTTTCAAAGACCACAAAACCCTGAAGGCTGACCATAACAAACATATGATTTTTCTGGCCCTGGGACTTGTTCTGTATCTGGGCTTTGTAAAGATATCCACGTTTCTGGTCCAGTCAGCAGATCCCAACCAGGCATGGGATCTGGCTTCGGCATCCTTTTTCATGGCCATCCCCCTGCCGGCCGCAGCCATGATCTGCTGCCTGTTTCTGGGTTTTGACATCGCCATCTATTTTGCCCTGGTGCTGTCTGTTCTGGCAGGCCTGTCCTTTGGCGGCAGTTTTGAGGTGTTTATTTTTTTCTTTTTAAGCTGCAGTGCGGCCGCCTTTCTGGTACGCGAGAGCCGGGAACGCAAAAGCTTTATCATGGCCGGCTTCAAACTGTCCATTTTCAATGCGGTTCTGGCCATTTCCCTGGGGTTCTATTCCCTTGCCCAGCCAGAGCCTTTACTGCTGGCCAAAGAGATTTTCATCGCTTTTTGCGGCGGGGTGTTTGCCGCCACTTTGACCATCGGATTCACCCCGCTGATTGAAATTCTATTTGATTACACCACAGAGACCAAACTCCTGGAATTTTCCAATCTGGACCAGCCCTTGATCAAAAAACTGATGATAGAGGCCCCGGGCACATACAACCACAGTGTCATTGTGGCCACCCTGTCGGAAGCGGCTGCTTCCGCCATCAGCGCCAGCAGCCTCAAGGCCAAGGTCATGGCGTATTACCATGACATCGGCAAGCTGGACAAAACCATGTATTTCATTGAAAACCAGGCAGACGGAAAAAACCGGCATGACAAGCTGTCTCCGTCCATGTCCGCCCTCATCCTGATCCAGCATGTCAAAAAAGGGGTGGAGCTGGCAAAAACCTATAAACTGGGAAATGAAATCATTGATGGCATTACCCAGCACCACGGCACATCCTTGATCAAATACTTTTACAACAAGGCTTTGAAAAGCGGAAAAGACAATATCAATGAAGAAAATTTCAGATATCCCGGTCCCAAACCCCAGACCCGGGAAACCGGTATTGTCATGCTGGCGGATGTGGTGGAAGCGGCGGTACGGGCACTTGAACGCCCCACGCCTGCACGGATCAGGGGACGGGTCAAGGAACTGATCAATGATATATTTGCAGACGGCCAGCTGGAAGAGTGTGAACTCACCCTCAAGGATCTCCACCAGATCGCCAAAAGCTTTAACAATATCCTGACCAGCATTTATCACAGCCGCATCGAGTATACGGACAAACCCCAGGAAAAGAAAAAAGAAAAAAATGACAGCCCCAAAGATTCTGATAGACAACCGGCAAAAACAAATGGTGCCAACCACACCCCTGCGCAAAAAGACAGAACTGATCTTAAACGCCTTGGGCTGTAACCAGCATGAACTCTCCATTGTGATCATGGATGATGCACAGATACAGGCACTCAACCAGACTTTCCGGGGGATATCCAGACCCACCAATGTACTGGCATTTCCCATGCAGGAAGGAGAGTTTTCCGGCATCACCCCGGATCTGCTGGGGGATGTGGTCATATCCGCACAAACCGCACAGACAGAAGCGGATGCAGCAGGCATCACCCTGGATGAACGGATCTCCCAGCTCCTGGTCCACGGGATTCTTCACCTGCTGGGATATGACCATGAAACCGCACCAGCCGACGCAGAAAATATGGAAACCAAGAGTCTTGAAATTCTCAGGCGTATTGAAAACAACCCGGATTTAGAGGCATTTTAAACCAGGAAAGGAAAAGCAAATGGCAGAATTAGCTGTGAATGTGGACCATGTGGCCACCCTGCGCCAGGCCCGGGGAATTGATTATCCTGACCCTGTGGCTGCGGCCGTGGCAGCGGAAATTGCCGGTGCAGATGCCATTGTGGTACATTTGAGAGAGGACCGCCGCCATATCCAGGAACGCGATGTCCGGCTGCTGCGGCAGATCGTGCAGTCCAAACTCATTTTAGAGATGGCCGCCACCAGCGAGATGCTGGGAATCGCCCTGGATATTCTCCCCCATACCGTCACCCTGGTGCCTGAAAAAAGAGAAGAACTGACCACTGAAGGGGGCCTGGACCTGGTCACCCACCAGGATACCGTCAGAGAAGCGGTATCCACCCTGAAAAACGCGGGGATAAAGGTATGCATATTCATTGATCCGGATCTGGATCAGATCAAAATCGCCCATAAAATCGATGCAGACATGATCGAAATACACACCGGCGCCTTTTGTGATGCCGCAACCGAGGCCGAAGCCCGGCGGGAGTTTTTACGCATCGTGGATGCCGCCAAGATCGGCACCAAACTCAAACTCGGGGTCAATGCCGGACACGGGATCTGTTACAACACCATCAAGGCATTTGAAGGGCTCCGTGAAATCCGGGAATTTTCCATCGGCCACAGCATTGTCGCAAGAGCGGTGCTTGTGGGGATGGACCGGGCTGTCAGGGACATGAAACAACTGGTCAAAGCCCTGTAGTAACATTCATGCCCTGGCGGGTAACAGAAAGCTGTTAGCTGTTAGCTTTTAGCTTTTAGCTTTTAGCAGGCCTGACATGCCGGCAGCCCGGCTTACCCCGTGGGCATTGTTGGAAACCGGCAGCAGGATACCGGTATCCAGGCCGGGCACGGTGTTGGCCACACAAAAACTCTGACCTGCCCATTCCAGCAGATCCTGGTCATTGAAATCATTTCCCACGGCAACCACCCGGGTACGCGGAATCTGCAATCTTGCTGCAAGCCATGCCGCAGCCTGACTTTTGGAAGCTTTGGGATGAAACACCTCTATCCATGCAGACCGGTGGTCCAAAGGAGAGGTGGCATGGATCACACTGTATCCGGTCAACACCGATTTCCATTCCGCCACCTGATCCAATGAAATCCCATGGGGCACCACCGCAAGCACCTGGGTGGCAGATGCATACAACAGGGTATCGGCGTGCAGAGGAGTAGCAAAGGACCGGTACAAACCGATCCGTTTGTGAAAATCGGGATTCTCATGTCCATGGGATCTGTACAGAAAAAAATGGGTGTCCGGAATGGCTTTATGGATCATATAGTCACATCCGGCCTTGCCAAAGAAGCCGCAGATCTTTTCCACATCAGGTCGAACAATGGCAAGGTGCCGGACAATCTGGTCCTGTTTCAGATCCAGGATACCGGCCCCGGTGGAAAACAGCAGATAATCCACCGGCAGCAGCTCTTTATTCAGATCTATATGGGCCAGGGCCTTGTGAAAGGAATAGATACTGCGGCCTGTGGCAACGGCCACCACCACCCCTTTTGACCGCAGCCGGGCAAGGGTGTCAAAATCTCTTTCTGATATGGTTTTGTCATCATTGAACAGGGTGCCGTCAAGGTCTGTGACAAACAAGGACCGGTTCATGAAGCAGGATCTTGTGTGTCCCAGAAATGGTGCACCGCCTCAAGAAGATCCACCAAATCAAACGGTTTCATGAGCAGGATGGCGCCCCTTATCCTCTCCAGGACTTCGGGGGGCGGCGTAATTCCGGTACAGATGATCACAGGCAGCCCCGGCCTGATCTGCCGGATTTTTTCCATGAGCAGATCACCGGTCATTTCCGGCATGGTATAATCGGTGATCAGCGCATCATAGTGAAACGGATTTTGTTTAAACAATGCAAATGCTTCAGGGGAACGGGTCATGATCTCCACTTCATATCCGTAATCTTCCAGCATTTCCCGGCCTACCTGGGCCAGATAGTCTTCATCATCCACAAATAAAATCCGTTTGCCCTGTGTTTGCTGGACCATCCGCACCATCCTTTCACCACGGCCGGCCATTCTCACGGCCGCAGATCTTTTCTTTTGGTCTGCTATTTCTTCTTTTTCATGGCTTCCAGGAAAACACTTTCCATGGTGCCCATTGGTTTTTCCTTCTGGTTTTCGGCAAACTGCTGCCAGTCTTCCGTATCCTTTTGGTCCGGGGGTGCCAGGGTGATGCGCCGGTTTTCCTCATCCACCTGCCGGACCAGCACGGTAACGGCATCCCCGGGCTTCAATGCATCATAGGATTTGGCATCGGCAGCGCTCCTGATGGCTGATACGGGCATCAGGCCTGTCACCCCCGGCTCCAGACCGATGAACAGGCCGAATGTTTCTCTTTTCTCCAGCCTGGCTTCCAGGATATCCCCTGCCTTGTATTTCACGGAAATCCCGGTCCAGGGATCGCCTAAGGCATCCTTGATGCTCAAAGAGACCCGTTTGGCATCCATATCAATGGATTTAATCACCACCTGGACCTGCTCTCCTTTTTCAACCACATCCTCCGGCCGCATGACCCTTTTCGTATGGCTCATTTCACTGATATGCACCAGGCCGTCCACACCCGGCGCAATTTCCACAAACGCACCAAAACCGGCAATGCGCACCACCTTTCCGGTCACCTGGTCACCCGGCTTGAAGGCCTTGTCCATGCTGTCCCAGGGATCTTCGGCAGTCTGTTTTACAGACAGGGAAATTTTGGGCAGATCCTGGCCTTCCATATGATCGATTTTCAGCAGTTTCACCAGCACTGCATCCCCGGGTTTCACCACCTCATCCGGTTTTTCAATCCTGGACCAGCCCAGCTCGGAAATATGAATCATGCCTTCCACACCCGGTGCCAGCTCGACAAATGCCCCATATGGCATGAGCCGGGTAACGGTTCCATGGAGCAGGTCCCCCACTGCCACATCTGCCAGAAACGCCTGCTGGGCCTCTTTCATCTGTGCAATGAGCAGGTCTTTGCGGGATACCACAATATTGCGGCCGTTTTCCTCATACCGGGTCACCAGAAAATGCAGGGTCTGGCCCACAAAATCCTCCGGATTTTCCACATATATGACATCCATCTGGCTCACCGGGCAAAAAGATCTTTTCCCCAGGATATCCACATTAAAACCGCCCTTGATGACAGCCTTTACCTTTCCCTCCACAGGGGTTTTGTTTTGGGCCGCATCTTCCAGCAAGGCTGCTTTGCCTGCGCCGGAAATAGCTTTGGACAGGATAATTTCACTTTCACTCAAAGACACCACATACAGGGTGATGACGTCACCTGCCTGAAAAGAAAATTCTCCGGTTTCGTCCAGAAGCTCCTGTTTTTCCACAACACCGTCACTTTTGGTGCCGGTATCAATATACACACTGGTCCGGCCCACAGATATGATCTTTCCTTCCACCATATCACCGGGTTTCAGTTCACGGCCCATGTTGTCGTCATAGGATGCAAAAAGCTCTTCAAAACTCAATTCTTCAGAGTTGTCGTCCGAATTTTCATCAAATTTTTCTGTCATGGTCTTTCTCCAAACAAGGCGGTTATGTAACACATGCCTGACTACTATACTTTACAAAAGCCTGTGTAAAGCAAAAAAGTGTTATGGATATTTGCGGGACCTGCCCCGTAACAGCTAGGACAGGTCCGCATTCACCCGGTCCAGCAGCTTTCTGGCAAGATCTGTTGTAATGCCCGGCACTGTTGCAATCTCTTCCACAGAGGCGTTTTTCAGATTTTCCACCCCTTTGAAACGGGTGAGGAGCAGTTTTTTCTTTTTGGGCCCGATGCCGGAAACCGTATCAAAAACAGAGAGGCTGCCCCGTTTTTCACGCCGCCTGCGCTGGAAGGTGACAGCAAACCTGTGGGCCTCGTCCCGCACCTGCTGGAGCAGAAACAGCGCTTTTTTGGCAGATGCGGTGTTCACGGGGTTGGCCCGGCCGGGAATATAGATCTTGTCCAGGTCTTCGCCTTTTGTTTCATCTTTTTTGGCCAGGCCGGCCACTGTAAATCTGCCCTGGAGTCCCAGTTCCCTGAGAACTGACATGGCCATGCCCAGCTGCCCTTTTCCGCCGTCCACCACCAGCAGATCCGGCCGGGGCATCTCCTTCTCCGGTTTTGAAAACCGGCGTGTCAACACCTGGGTCATGCAGGCATAGTCATCAGGCTGGTCAATATCCTGGATGATATATCTGCGGTAGGCATTTTTTTCCGGCCGCCCATTGGTGAACACCGCCATGGATGATACCGGGTCCTTTCCTGCCAGGCTGGAATTGTCAAAACATTCGATACGCTCGGGCAGCCGGTCCATCTGAAAAAGGGACTGGAGCATGGCCAGGGCAGACCGGGCAGCCTCTTCTTTGGCCAGCAGCTTTTCCAGTTCCCGGCCGGCATTGACACAGGCCATCTCCACCAGCCGGCGTTTTTCCCCCCGCACCGGCACATGCACCGTCACTTTTTTCTCTTTTTTCTCCCGCAGCACAGATGCCAGGTCGTTCAGGTTTTCAACCTCCCGGTCCACCAGCACCTCATCCGGCAAAAACCGTGTTTTGCCATAATACTGCCACAAAAAAGCCCGCAGGATTTCATCGTTTTCCCTGAACCCGGGATCCAGGGGATAATGCACCGTATCCACCAGCCGGCCGGACCGGACAAGCATCACCGTGACAACAGCCATCCCTTCTCTGGCGCCTAAGCCCATCACATCCCGGTCCTTCAGGTCAGTGCACACCACCACCTGCTTTTCCATGATATTGGTTATGGCAAACATGGCATCCCTTTTCTGGGCCGCTTTTTCAAATTCCCGGGAGTCGGCATGGGCCTGCATCTCAATTTTTAACTTCTGCATCACCTGGCCGGGCCTGCCCTTTAAAAACAAGACCGCATCTTTGACCTGATGCATGTAGGCTGTCTCATCCACCTTTTGGCAGCAGGGCCCCGTACATTCCTTGATCTGATAATTGAGGCAGGGCCGGGACCGGTTTTTGAACTGGGTATCCTTACATTTTCTGAGCTTGAAAATTTTCTGGATATGCCGCAGGGTCCGGGTCACACTGCCGGAAGAGGAATAGGGACCAAAATACAGGGCATGGTCATTATTTATTTTGCGCACCCGCTGGATGGCGGGAAAGGGTGCATTTATGTCAATGCGCAGCAGCGGATAGTTTTTGCCGTCCTTGAGCAGCACATTATACCTGGGCCGGTGTTCCTTTATCAGGTTGGATTCCAGGATAAAGGCCTCATGGTCCGATGCAGTGATGATCAGGTCAAAGTCCCTGACCATGGCAAGCAGGGCCGTGGTTTTGCCATCAGAGTGATTTTGTTTGGCAAAATAGGATCCCAGCCGTTTTTTCAGGTCTTTTGCCTTTCCCACATAAATAATCTTTGCTTTGGCATCCTTCATCAGGTAGACACCCGGACTGTGGGGGGCCTGGAGATATTTTTCCGCAAGTGCGGTGTCCAGTCCGGTCAAAACGGCACCATTTCCGTCAACTGCCTGATTTTATCCCGGTACCGGGCTGCCTGTTCAAACTCCAGTTTTTCCGCCGCCTTTTTCATCTTGAATTCCAGATCCCGGATAAGGTCCTCCAGATTGAGTTCCTCTGCATCATAGGCCTTTATCTCTTCATTCACCGAGGCGGCTTCTTGTGCCGCATCTGTGCCTTGTCTTGGATATGTAAACACATTAAGCTGTTTTTGAATGGTGGCAGGAACAATGTTATGGGCATCGTTATAGGCTTTCTGGATCCTGCGGCGGCGGTTGGTTTCATCCATGGCCTTTTTCATGGACCGGGTCTCTTTTTCCGCATACATAATCACCCGGCCGAATACATTTCTGGCTGCCCTGCCGAAAATCTGGACAAAGGACCGGAATGACCGCAAAAACCCCTCCTTGTCCGCATCCAGAATGGCAACCAGAGACACTTCCGGAATATCCAGTCCTTCTCTGAGCAGGTTGATGCCGATGAGCACGTCAAACAAACCCTGGCGCAGGTCCTGGATAATTTCAATGCGCTCCATGGTGCCAATATCAGAATGCAGGTATTTCACCCGGACCCCGAGATCTGCATAGTAGTCGGTCAAATCTTCGGCCATGCGCTTGGTCAGGGTGGTCACCAGGACCCGTTCATCCGCCTCCACCCGTTTAACGATCTCCTGGTACAGATCATCCACCTGTGTTTTGGCATCCCTGACCTGGATCGGTGGATCCAGCAGCCCGGTGGGCCGGACAATCTGTTCTGCCACCCGGATGCCCGCCTTTTCCAGTTCATAATCCGCCGGGGTGGCAGATACATAGATTATCCGGGATGTCCTGGCTGAAAACTCCGCAAATTTCAGGGGCCGGTTGTCCACGGCCGAGGGCAGCCGGAACCCGTATTCCACCAGGGTCAGTTTTCTGGACCTGTCCGCCTTGTACATGGCCCCCAGCTGGGATACGGAAATGTGGCTTTCATCAAAAAACAACAGAAAATCATCCGGCATGTAATCCAGCAGCGTAGGGGGCGGCTCCCCCGGGGCCCTGCCGGTGAGATGCCGGGAATAATTTTCTATGCCGTTGCAGTATCCGATCTCATTAAGCATCTCTATATCGTAATGGGTCCGCTCTTCCAGGCGCTGGGCCTCCACCAGCCGGTTCTCCGACCGCAGCACTTCCAGCCGCTCTTTGAGTTCCGCAAGAATCCCTTCCACCGCTTTTTTCCGGGTCTGGCGCTTGGTCACATAGTGGGATGCCGGATAAATGGCTGTCTGCTCAAAGGTATGGAGCACCTCTCCTTTCAGGGGGTCGATCTCACAGATCTCTTCAATAGTGTCTCCGAAAAAATCTATGCGCACTGCCTTATCCTCTTCATAGGCAGGAAATACTTCCACCCGGTCACCCCTGACCCGGAACACCCCTCTGTGAAAATCGGTGTCATTTCTGGTATACTGGATTTCCACCAGCTTCTGGATCACCTTTTCCCGGGAGATTTCCATGTCCCTGGCCAGGGTGATGCGCAGATCCAGGTAATCTTCCGGGGCACCCAGACCGTAGATGCAGGACACCGACGCCACCACAATGACATCCGGCCGGGCCAGCACCGACCGGGTGGCGGAATGGCGCATCTTGTCGATGATATCATTGATGGAGGAGTCCTTCTGAATATAGGTGTCACTGGACGGCACATATGCCTCGGGCTGGTAATAGTCATAATAGGAGACAAAATATTCCACGCAGTTTTCCGGAAACAGCGCTTTGAACTCATTGTACAGCTGGGCTGCCAGGGTTTTATTGGGGGCAATGATCAGGCTGGGTTTTTCCACTTGGGCAATAATATTGGCCATGGTAAATGTCTTGCCTGATCCGGTGACCCCCAAAAGCACCTGGTGGGGTTCGTTGTCCATCACCCCCCGGGCCAGGTAGTCGATGGCTTTGGGCTGGTCCCCTGTGGGGGAAAATACGGATTGCAGATGAAACAGTCCCATGGGTCAAATTTCCTTACGGTATGCGGCATCCGCGTCATCCGGGTGCTTGGGCCAGGCATTGAGAACCCCCTGGAAAAGAATGGCCAGGGGAATGGCAAAAAACACGCCCCAGAATCCCCAGACACCGCCGAAAAAAAGCACCGCCACAATGATGGCAATGGGATGCAGGTTCACCACCTCTGAAAACAGAATCGGCACCAGCACATTGCCGTCCAGGACCTGGATGATCAGATACGCGGAAATGATCCATGCCAGATCCCCGGTCCAGCCGAACTGAAAATAGGCCACCAGGGCCACCGGAAAGGTCATGACAGCCGCCCCGATATAGGGCACCAGCACGGAAACCCCCACCAGGAAGGCCAGCAGCAAGGAAAAGTTGAGTCCCATGAGCATGAATGTCAGGTAGGAGGCGCCCCAGATCATCAGAATTTCCCAGAACTTGCCCCGTATGAAATTGCCCAGCTGCACATCCACCCCCTGCCAGACGCGGCTGGCAAGGCCCCGCTCTTTAGGCAGATGATGCCTGATCCATCCGGTGATCAACTTCTTGTCCTTCAAAAAAAAGAACACCAGCAGCGGCACCAGCACGATATACACCACCAGGGTGATGATGCCGACTACCGAGGACAGGGTCTGGCGCAGCATCTTGTCTGTAAAGCTGCCCGCCTCCCGCCGGATCTGGTTGAGCACGTTTTCAATTTCCACTTCACTGAAAAAGGTGGGGTATTTCTCAGGGAGGGACAGAATCAGGGTCTGGGACGCACTGAGCATGTCCGGCACCTCCTGGAGCAGCTGGGTGGCCTGCCTGGTGAGCACCGGCAGCAGCCAGAACAGCAATGCCAGCAGCACCAGAAAAAATATGACAAACACCGTGCCCACTGCCAGCATCCGGGGTGCCCCGAAGCGTTGGAGGGATTGTGTGACCCCTTCCAGCAGATACGCGATGATCAAGCTGGCAATGACCGGCACCAGGTGGCGGCCTGCAAACAGAAAGGTGGCAATGCCTGTCACCAGAAATACCGCCAGAATGACCACCTGGGGGTCTGAAAAATACCGTCTGAACCAATCTTTGATTACGCTCATAAATTGCCCCGATTATTCAAAATCAATCCTGGCAGTATACCCTGTTTTCAAGAATTTTTCCAGAATTTTCCTGCGGGGAATGGACCCGTGGGAGGCGGTGCCTGTTGTTCTCACCTGTTTGCCCCGGCTGACAGGGAGTACGGCATGCCCTGCTGAACGTCAAAAACTGCGGGCAGGTATGTCCTCAAACAGATAATATGAGAAGGCTGATCCCTCCGACGAGCTGTGATATAATCACGCTCAATTATTAACGCAGTCAC
>JAABSO010000018.1 GCA_011390335.1 Desulfotignum sp.
ATGCCGCTATCAATATTTTGACCCTGGGGCTACAGGGTCAGGGCCTTTCAGCTCAAGAAGCCCCCACTATAGCGGCAGCTTAGTGGTGGGAGTAGTCACTGAAACATTTATTCCTATACTGGAAGTGCTTAGAGATGGTAACACCATAAAAGGAAGAGACTTGGTAAGGATAGTGGAAGAAAGGTTCTATTCCGATTTACCTAAAGAGCTTTTGGATCAAACCACAAAAAGTGGCGACAGATTGATCGAAAATCGAATCGCCTGGGGAAAATCATACTTAAAAAAAGGTGGGCTCGTTCATTATCCACAACGCGGCTATGTACAAATAACAGATAAAGGTAAATCTTCCAAGGCGGAAGCCGTATCTTTGGCTAACATTCATTCTGATGTTATTACATTTTATGAGCCAGAAAACAAATTACCTAATAAAGAGATTATCGAAAGTAGTGGATCAAGTCCACAGGATTTGATTGGCTCCGGATTTGAACAAATTGAACGGGAAGTCAAGAATGAGCTTCTTTCGAAATTAAAAGAAGTGGATCCTTACGCATTCGAAAAAATTATTTTAATTTTACTAAAGAAGATGGGTTACGGTGATTTTATTGAAACCTCAAAATCTGGGGATGGCGGCATTGATGGAATCATAAATGAAGATCAACTCGGTTTGGAGAAGATATACATTCAGGCAAAGCGATATAGCGAAAATAAAGTTAGGGAAACAGATATTCGTAATTTTATAGGGGCCATGAGTGGTGATAACCGGAAAGGAATTTTTGTAACTACATCCTCTTTTGGTGAAAAGGCAAAAGTTAAAGCACGAGATGCGCATCACACTATAATTTTACTCGATGGCTCAAAGCTCGTTGATCTCATGCACAAGTATAATGTTGGGGTACAAACCAAAAGTTATTATGAAATAAAAGCGGTGGATAATGACTTCTTCGATGCGGAAGAAATTTAGCATAACCAACAAATTCACTTGGCCGCAATAACGCCAGCGACCTTACGGGTATAGTCCGAGGACGGCAAGTGATTATGGTTATGAACCAGAGATAAATTGGAAAAGTTTATTCAGAAAACAGAAATAGAAGAAATTGTTCAAGCAAGATTAAATGATGCAGAAGTTTTATTGGAGGCTTCCCGTTTTGATGGCTCTGTCTATCTTTGTGGATATGCGATTGAACTTGGTTTAAAAGCAAGAATATGCAGAACGCTTCAGTGGAATGAATATCCTACAAGCAGTAAATACAGTACATTTAAAACGCATGACCTTGATGTACTTCTTCATTTGACAGGAGTAGAAGATAAGATAAAATTGAAATATATGGCAGCGTGGTCTATTGTTGCGCAATGGAATCCAGAAGCGCGTTACAAGCCAATCGGAAGCATAAGAGAGGATGATGCGAAAGACATGCTGGATTCTGCAAAGGAGTTAATAAAGCAATTATGAAAGAACAAATAGAAAAACTACAGAAAGTTGAAAAGAATCTTAGTGATTCTAATGGCAACTTTGAATTGTTTGCGCTGTTTTTAAGAGAAGATTCACCTGATAAATGGGACTTATTAATTTCAGCTGACTGGGCAAGAGCCAATAAAAAAGACTCTATTCAAGTTACAATTGAGGAGGTTCGAAAAGAATTATCTAACCAGGAATTGCTCATGATATCTCGCATTATAGTTCTTGATAAAAATGATGCGGTCCTAAAATCTATACATCAAGCAGTGCAAGTTGAACATGGCTTAGCCGAAATATCAGATAGTAATTTTTTTGGGCTATCCATTAAGCATGCTTATCTAATAACCTCACAAAGAGAGGTTCATAACGAGGCTAATGCAGCCGACGCAAAAACCCGCGCGGCTGATTAGGGGTTATACTTTTATTTAATAAAATAACATTATGATAAACATAGAAAAACACATTGAACATTGGCGGAAGGGATCTGACGAGGATTTTGAAGTTGCGGGGCAGCTGATCAGGGCAAACAGAATTCGTCATGGTTTGTTCTTTCTGCACCTTTCCCTGGAAAAAATCTTAAAAGCTTTCTTTTGTTTGCACTGTAAGGATATAGCGCCAAGGCTTCATAACCTTGTGAGATTATCTGAATTATCAGGCGTTTCTTTTGAAAAAAACAAATTGATTTTCTGTCTGAAATGAATCCATTTAACCTTGAAGGACGTTATCCGGAATTATGGGGGGCAGTTCCATCACAAAAAGAAGCTGAAGCGCTTTTATCTGAAACCGAAGGGATGTTACAATGGCTGAAGAATCAATTATCATAATTGTTAAAAATTATTTGAAAGAACTTTCCCGCAAGGGTATACCAGTCAAACGAGCGGTTCTTTTTGGTTCCTATGCCAATGAAACTGAAAATAAATGGAGCGATATTGATTTGATTGTAATATCCGATAAATACGATGAAGAATACAGCCGTGAAGATATTAATGTGTTGTGGAGAACGGCGGCCCGGACTGATAACCGGATAGAACCCATTCCTGTGGGATCAAACAGATGGGAAACCGATGATGAGAGTACAATTATTGAAATGGCCCGGAGAGAAGGGATTGTTATTAATTTATAAGATTAATGGACTGTGGCCGTTTCAGATGAAACAGGAAGGAGCAAGATCAAGAGGATAAAAAGCGCAGATTTTGGTGTTAAATTATAAAAAGGGGCATAATATCAATGAATGAAAATAGTCAAAAAATAGCATTATTTATAGATGCAGATAATGCTCCCGCAAGCAAATTTGAAGAAGTACTCAGTGAAGTGGCAAAATACGGGGTAGTCACGATAAGAAAAGCTTACGGTAATTGGAAAAGCCCTACACTTAAATCCTGGGAAGATTTATTAAATGAATACGCCATACAGCCTATACAACAGTACGATCTGACGAAAGGCAAAAATGCTTCAGACATTGCTTTGGTAATCGATGCAATGGATGTCATGTATACAAAGAACATAGATGTCATGTGCTTTGTGTCATCAGACTGTGATTTTACGCCAATGGTTACCCGTGCTCTTGCAGAGGGGAAAGTCGTCTTGGGTTTTGGAGAGCGCAAAACCCCTTCACCCTTTGTTAACGCGTGTTCTAAGTTCTTATACCTTGATACAGCACCGAAACAAAATGGTTCAGTTCCTGAAAAAACCAAAAATATCAAATCCGATACAAAACTCCTCAACCTGCTAAGGCAGGCAATAGAAGCAACAGAGGAAGATAATGGTTGGGCGGCGCTCGGTCCGGTAGGATCACATATATCCAATAAAACATCATTTGATACAAGAAATTACGGATACAAAAATTTAAGCAGCCTCTTTAAGGCTATTGATCTGTTCGAGTTAAAAAGAGGCCCTGGTAACTCATACCTGGTTAGAGATAAAAGAAAGAAAAAATCACCGTAATCAACCATTCCACCTTATAAAAACGCTTGATGCGTTACATCTTGCATTTGCATCTTTTTCAAAAATTGATTATTTTTGCACATGTGATAATAAATTTATGAAAAAGGCCAAGCGCTTAGAAAATTTAAACACCAATGTGGCATATCCCACCGAATTAGTGATGGAGTTAGATATATGAAAACAGCAGCCCAACCAAACGCTCCGGCAGATGCTCGTACCTCTCACCGCTGAACATATCCTTGCCCCGGATCCATGAAAATCTTTTTCATCCGTGACAGACAATAGCTGTACGGTAAAGGACATAATGCGTTATGACAGATGACAGGCAAACCCGGCGGAAGGTTGAGATTGCCGTGGAACCGGTGGAACTGTATAAAATTCTGAAGTTTGAGAACCTTGCGGCCAGCGGCGGGGAGGCCAAGTTCCGGATCCAGGCCGGCCATGTCATGGTGAACGGGCAGACCGAACACCGGAAAAGAAGAAAAATACGCCACGGGGATGTCATTGAAACCCCGGAGGCTGTTCTGACAATTGTGGTATCTGAAAATTAGCATATGGGAGTGATCGGCAATGTTTCTTGTTACAGCAAAACAGATGCAGGAGATGGACCGCTATACCATTGAGAAATTCGGCATTCCCGGACGGGTGCTCATGGAAAATGCCGGCCGGGGGGCGGTGGACTTTTTCATGGAACAATGCAGCCCCACTTCGAAGACCCGGGTGGCGGTGGTGGCGGGCCGGGGCAACAACGGCGGGGACGGCTGGGTCATGGCCCGGTATCTCATGGAAAAACAGATTCCTGTGACAGTATTTTTGTTGTCCGACCCGGGCCGGGTGGCCGGGGATGCCAAAGCCAACATGGACCTGGTGGAAAAACTGCTGCCGCATTATCCGGATTGTGCTGTGAAGGCGGTACCGGATGCGGCGGCATTTGCCAGGGAAAAGGCCCGGCTGGTTCATCATGACCTGTTTGTGGACGCGATTTTCGGCACCGGGCTGAATTCGGATGTGAAAGGGGTTTTCAGGGATGTGATCGCGTGCATCAACCAGACGAAAAAACCGGTATTTGCCGTGGATATCCCCTCGGGGCTCAATGCGGACACCGGGGCGGTCTGCGGGGTGTGCATCACGGCCTGTGCCACGGCCACATTTGCCTTTGCCAAGACCGGCCATGTTTTGTATCCGGGCAGCCAATACACCGGCACATTGCGGGTCATTGATATCGGCATCCCTGAATTTGCAGCCAAAAAACAAGATATCCGGTTCCAGGTGCTGGAAAAACAAACCATTGCCCCGTTGTTTCCCCCCCGGCCTTTTGACAGCCACAAAGGCACATTCGGTCATCTGCTGATCCTGGCCGGATCTGCCGGCAAAACCGGGGCAGCGGCCCTGTGCGCCAATGCTGCCAAGCGGACTGGCACCGGCCTGGTGACCCTGGGGGTGCCGGAAAGCATCAATGCCATTGTGGAGCCCATGGTGGTGGAGCCCATGACCGTGCCCCTGCCGGAAACCGCTGCCAGCACGTTGTCGTCTGACGGTCTGGACCGGATACTTTCGCTGGCAGAAGACCGGCAGGCGCTGGCGCTGGGGCCGGGCCTGGGCACAGACCCGGATACCAAAAAACTTGTGCACACCCTGGTGGAAGCCTGTTCCCTTCCCCTGATCATGGATGCCGATGCCATTAACTGTCTGGCCGGGGACCCGGTAGCTCTCTCGTTTAGAAAAACCCCGACCATTTTGACCCCCCATCCCGGGGAGATGGCCCGGCTGGCCGGGATCTCCACCAAAGATGTCCAGGCGGACCGGCCAGGGGTGGCAAAAAAGTTTGCAGAGACATGGAGTGTGATTTTGGTGCTCAAAGGGGCCCAGACCCTGATCGCCCTGCCGGACGGCCGGATCTTTCTGTGTCCTGTTGGCAACCCGGGCATGGCCACCGGCGGCATGGGAGATGTGCTCACCGGCATGATCGCCGGGCTGGCAGCCCAGGGATTTTCTTTGGAAAACGCAGCCATTGCCGGGGTGTTCATCCATGGCCTGTGCGGAGATATCCTGGCAGACACTGTGGGCGGGTTCGGATTTCTGGCCACGGACATGATCCAGACCATTCCTGCGGCCATCCACAGGCACCTGACATGAACCAGCAGGTCATCACACGGACGGACGAACAGACCCGGGATTTGGGGCAGCGGTTGGGACAGGCTGTGACAGGCCCCCTGGCTTTGGCCCTGACAGGGGATCTGGGATGCGGAAAAACCACTTTTGTCAAAGGGCTTGCCCAGGGCCTGGGAGTGAGTGAAGGGTTTCACATCACCAGCCCCACCTTTACCATCATCAATGAATACCCGGCTGACAAAGGCCTGCGCCTGTGTCACCTGGACCTTTACCGCCTGGGGTCTGTGGAGGAACTTGCCTGTATCGGGTATGAGGATATGCTTGAAACTGATGCCGTTGTGGTGGTGGAATGGCCCGACCTGCTCAAAGAGGACCGATTTTCCTTTGATATGGAACTGGCATTTGCATATGATGCCGACTATAACCGGGTGATATCTTTTTTTGCCTATGGACAGACCGGCACAAACGTGCTAAGCAAAATGTTTTCATAAATTATGGAACCATTATTTTGGAGTTATTATGGCGCTAAGGGTACAAAAATACGGGGGCACCTCTGTTGCGGATATCCAGCGGATATCCAGGGTGGCGGACCGGGTTGCAAAGGCCCATGATGCCGGTGACCAGGTGGTGGTTGTGCTCTCTGCCATGGCAGGTGTAACAGACAATCTCATCTCTTTAGCCAGACAGGCAGCTGAACTGCCGGACAAACGGGAACTGGATGTTCTGCTTGCCACCGGAGAACAGACCACTGCGGCTTTGATGGCCATGCTCCTCAAATCCCGGGGATACAAAGCCAGGTCGTTTCTGGGATTCCAGGCCGGCATCCACACAGACCAGACACCGGGCAAGGCCCGGATCCTGGATATCGACGGTCAAAACGTGAAAAAATCTCTGGACCAGGGATATATATGCGTGGTGGCCGGGTTCCAGGGCGCTGATCACAACGGCGACATCACCACCCTGGGCCGGGGCGGATCAGACACCTCAGCCGTGGCCATTGCCGCATCTTTGAAAGCGGATGTCTGTGAAATTTTCACTGATGTGGACGGGGTGTATACCACAGATCCCAGAATCTGTTCCAAGGCCCGAAAAATCCACCGGATCTCCTATGAAGAGATGCTGGAAATGGCGGTTCTGGGGGCAAAAGTACTGCAGATACGGTCGGTGGACTTTGCCAAAAAATACAATATTCCTTTGCATGTCAGATCATCATTCAATGAGGAGGAAGGAACCATGGTCGTCAATGAAAGCGCTGATATGGAAAGCGCTGTGGTATCAGGGGTTACATGTGATATGAATGAGGCCAGGATCACCCTGAAACGGGTACCTGACCAGCCCGGCATATCCGCCAAAATATTCGGCCCCCTGGCAGATGCTGAAATCATGGTGGACATGATTATCCAGAACACCCGGACCGGCGGAGAAACCGACCTGACCTTCACTGTTACCAAGGATGATTTTGACCGGGCCCTGGAAATTACTGAGGCGGTGGCCAAGGAGGTGGGGGCTGAAGAGGTGCTCTCTGCCACGGAAATTGCCAAAGTATCTGTGATCGGACTGGGCATGAAGAGCCACTCCGGCGTAGCCGCCACCATGTTCAAAGCCCTGGCCGAGGAAAACATCAATATCCGGTTGATTTCCACTTCGGAAATCCGTATCTCCTGTGTGATCCTGGCCAAATATGCGGAACTGGCAGTGCGGGCATTGCACGCAGCATTCGGGCTGGACAAAGAGGATTAGAGCGGCACCCGGTTCTCCAGGGCGGTTTCTATTTCATCTGTCACCTTCCGGACAGCTTCGGCAGGATCATCTGCATCCCTTATGGGGCGGCCGATCACAAGCAGATCACTGCCCTGTGCTATGGCCTTTGCCGGTGTGGTGATCCGTTTCTGGTCATCCCCCGGTGTCAGGCTCCATGCCGGACGGATCCCGGGGGTCACCGCCAGAAAATCTCTGCCAAACCCGGCTTTGATGGCGGCGGCTTCCCAGCCGGAACAAACAACACCTTTGCAACCGGCATCACGGGCCATTTTTGCCCGAAGCATCACCAGTTTTTTCGGTTCTGCGGCAAACTGTTCCTGAAACCCGCCTTGAGAAAGGGTTTTTCCATCATTGTCCGTGAGCAGGGTGACCCCGAGAACACCGACTTTTTCCCCACCACCTTGCACCGCACTTTTCAGCATGTCTAAAGAGGAGCTGCAATGCACGGTTGCCAGATCAACCCCCAGGTCAGCCACCCGGTCCATGGCCCGGAAAACCGTTGCACAGATGTCATGGAGCTTGAGGTCCAGAAAGATCCCGGCAGGGCTCATATCCCGAACCATGCGAATCACCGCCGGTCCCTGGTGGATGAACAGCTCCAGACCGATCTTGAACATGCCCACCCGGTCCCCCAGCACCCTGATATGGGATTTCGCCTCTGCCATGGAGGGAAAGTCCAGTGGAAATACAATATAATCCTTGCCTGACTTTTTCATTTTTATTTCCTTGAATTACCCGGCACCATGCCCGTTACAACAAAATTCTGTGTTCCGGCATACCCCGGCATACAATGTGGACCGGATTTTAAGGGGTTGCCTGCTGTTTGTCAACCAGGACAAAAAAAGGTAGAGCTCCGGGTGGTGCCCTGTGACCGGAACCGTCAGAGCCGGAGGGGCACACCAGCCATACCAGAACGGCAGAAGCGCATACAGCAGGCCAGTGTCCACCTTCTGGATTTCACGCACAGCAGCCCCGGAGGATCTCGGGCCGGGCACAGGGCACCACCCGGGGCGGCAGCCAGGCCGGCAAACCCTCTGCTTGTAAAACACCTTCAGGAGGCTATATCAAAATATGTGACGCTGCATCTCCATGCGAGCCCTGGTCAAAACAAAATCAGTGGTTCATTTTCCGGATACATTGTGTTATATTGCAGTGTTCCTGAAAGGAGAACCATGGAAACCAAAAAATACACACTGACCATGCTGGTTGAAAACGAACCCGGCGTAACCGCACGCATCACCGGTCTTTTTGCCGGCAGGGGCTATAATATTGAAACCATCTGCGGCGCCCCCACAGCAAATCCGAAAATGTCCAGGATCACCATTACCACCCTGGCCAATCCCCTGATGCTGGAACAATGCATGAAACAGATCAAGCGCCTGGTCAATGTCATCAAGCTGCGGGACATGACCGGAGAAGAAGCGGTAAAACGGGAAATGGCCCTGGTATGTGTCAAGGCGGAACCAGAGAACAAAGAAAAGATTCAGCAGATCATCACTGCCTTTCAGGGAAAAATTGTGGATAAAGGAGAGCAGCATTACATTTTTGAGGTCACCGGGGATGAACTCACAGTGGATGCCCTGCTTGGGGAACTGGCACCTTTCGGCATCAAGAAACTGGCCCGGTCAGGGGTGCTTGCCCTGTACCGGGAACCCTGACAGGCAAAACAACCAACCGTGCCGGCACCTCCCCTCAACCCGTTGACCGCAATATAAACCCTTAAATTTGCATTACTGCGGATAAAGTGTTGAAACCCCTGGAACATTAATGATATCTACATGGTATTTAAAAGCCATGATCCTTATAACGGATAAAAAAACCTATGCACTTCCAGAAAACTGAACACATTACCGCAGGCCAGCTCAAAGCAGATATAAATTCATCAGATATATACCAGGCCTACCTGGGCACCTGCCTGGGGGTGGCCCTTTATGACAGAAAAACCCATACCGGCGGCATGATCCATATCCTGCTGCCGGAACCGCCCATGACCGGTTTTCCGGAATATCCGGAAAAATATGCCGCCACAGGGCTTCCGCTGCTGATCCAGGAACTCATACGCCTGGGCAGCTCCCCCAAGGACCTCACAGCCACCATTGCCGGCGGTGCCCTTGTGGGACCCGTGAGTTCCCAGGACATGGGCCTGGATATCGGCGGAAGGACCACGGAACTGGCCACCAACATTCTCGAAGATGCCGGCATTGAGATCCGGACATCGGAAACCGGCGGTTTTTTTCCCTGTACCCTGGAACTGGACATGGCCACCGGAGAAACCTTTATCAGCCCGCCCTGGACAGAAAGGCAGGAACCTGTGGGACAGGTTGTCCGGCCGAAAATGGATGACATTGCCCACACCATTGAAAAGCTCCAGCCGATCCCCCAGACCGCCCTTAAAATTCTGCGTATGTTCCAGGACAGCCGGGCGGACATCATGGACATTTCCCAGGAATTGTCCAAAGACCAGGTTCTGAGTGCCCAGACCCTGAAACTGTGCAATTCCGCATTGTTTGCCGGCACCGCCCGCATCGACACCCTCAGGGATGCAGTACTGCTTTTAGGGGAAACCGTGCTCCTCAAGTCCATCATCACGGCAGCTGTGAACAAATATTACAACCAGATCGGCACCAGCGGGTATTCTCTGTGCAGGGGCGGGCTGTTTTTCCATGCAGTGGGGGTGGCTGCCACCGCAGAAAAACTGGCGGACAAAACCGGGACCATATCCGGAAAACAGGCATATACCGCAGGGCTGCTGCATGATATCGGCAAGGTGGTGCTGGACCAGTATGTGTCAGAAGCCATGCCCTTTTTTTTCAGGGACCTGGTACAGGAAAAGAAAAATTTTCTCCAGTCTGAAAAAAGCCTGCTGGGGATCACCCACTGCCAGACCGGGGCTCTGCTGGCCAGGCAGTGGAAATTTCCCACTGCCCTGACCCAGGTTATCGCCTATCACCATGAACCGGAAAAAGCCGATGACCACACGAACCTGGTCTGCATAGTCTATCTGGCAGACCTGCTCATGGAGCGGTTCAATACCGGCCTGGATTTTGAAAAAATGCAGACCCGCAGTGTGGATGCTGTTGTGAAGCGCCTGGGACTGAAACCTTCCGACATCCTGGAACTGGTGGACACCATCCCCATGCATGCCATAAAAAATCAGGAAATTTTACCCAGGTAGGCCCATGACCACAAAAGACAAACACCAGCTGCTCAGATCACTTCCCGGTGTTGACCATGTTCTGGAAAAAACCCGGCATGATGACAGGTTTGCAGCAGTTCCCAGGTCGGTTGTAAAGGCATCCATACAGACGGTGCTGGACCGGCTCCGCCAGGATATTCTATCAGACAGACAACACAGTGCCGACCAGACAGAGATTCTGTCGGAAACAGCAGCTCTTTGCCGGCAGAAACTTGCTCCCAGGCTGGTTTCCCTGGTGAACGCCACCGGGGTGGTGCTCCATACCAATCTGGGGCGTGCCCTTCTGTGCGATGATGCCTTAGAAAATATCCAGGCCATTGCTGCTGCCTATTCCAATCTGGAGCTGGATGTTGCCACCGGTAAACGGGGGCTGCGCTACAGCGCTGTGGAGGAACTGATCTGTGAACTCACCGGTGCCCAGTCAGCCATTGCAGTAAACAACAATGCCGGTGCGGTGCTGCTGGCCCTGAACACCCTGGCCAAAGATACCGAGGTGGTGGTATCCCGGGGGGAACTGGTGGAGATCGGCGGTTCTTTCCGGGTGCCCGATGTGATGGCCAAAAGCGGGGGCCGCCTCAAGGAGGTGGGCACTACCAACCGGACCCATCTGAAAGACTACGGCAATGCGGTCAGCGCATCTACCGGTCTTTTCCTCAAGGTGCATGCCTCCAACTACAAGATCGAGGGATTCACTGCCAGCGTGGACCTGGAAGCACTGGTTGCCCTGGGAAAAACCCATGATATCCCGGTGATGGAAGACCTGGGATCCGGCACTCTGGTAGATTTTTCGGCCTATGGCCTGCCCATGGAGCCCCTGGTGTCAGATTCGGTTGCCTCTGGTGCCGATGTAGTGACCTTCAGCGGGGACAAACTGCTGGGAGGCCCCCAGGCCGGTATTATTGTGGGGAAAAAACAGGCCATTGACCGGATCAAGGCCAATCCCCTGACCCGGGCGTTGCGCATTGACAAGCTGACCCTGGCAGCCCTGGAAGCCACCTTGAAACTGTACCGGGATGAAAATGAGGCTGTCAAAAAAATCCCCACCCTGCGGATGCTGACCATGTCCTTTGAAGAGACCTGCAGCCGGGCAGCCGTCTTAGAACAATCCATCAAAGATGCCTGCGGGCCCCTTGGCGGCATTGCATCTGCAGACCTGGAATCCCGGCCCGGAGGCGGCTCTTTTCCGGCCCTGCGCCTGCCCACCAGATGTGTTACTCTGAAACCTGACAATATGTCGGTGGCTGCCCTGGAGCGCCGCATGCGCCTGTCATGTCCCGCTATCATTGCCAGAATCGAAAATGACAGGTATGTGATGGATCCCAGAACCATTCAACCGGGGCAGGAAACCATTATTTCATCAACACTTAAAACCGTATTGGCTGCAGAATGACACCCAGATTTGCATCAAAGGAATTTACTTTTTTAAAACCTGATTCAGATGACCATCCCATCCAGGAACCTGACACTTTTTTTTCAGACCTGGTACACACGAAAACCGTGTCCTTTACGGCATTTGAAGAGCGTCTCGCATCAGCCCGGATACCAAAAACCGGCTTTGTATGTGCTGCCATCCAGGTGGACTGCACCGCATCCGAAGAGACCCTGGAAAAGGCCAGAGATATTTTTGAAGCCTGCTTTCATTCCGTGCTGGACAAAAAAAGAGGCATCTGGGAAAGCCTGGGTCCCACTGCATTTGTCCTGGTTTTCTGGGACTATGACAACCAGAAAAAAGCCATGGACCTGCTGGAGTCCCTTAAAAACAAGATTTCCCAGGCCCTTGCCGCAGAACTGACGGTGGGCGTGGCATGGTTTCCGTTCCATGATTTTCTTTGTTCCCAGGTGTTTGCCAATGCCCTTAAAGCCATTGACCATGCCGCATTTTTCGGTCCCGGCCATATGAAGCATTTTGACGGCATCTCCCTGAACATCAGCGGAGACCGTCTCTACCATCTGGGGCAGTATGGTGCAGCCCTCAAAGAATATGAACAGGGACTTTTGCTGGAGCCCAGAAATATCAACCTCATGAACAGCTTAGGGGTATGTTTCGGTGTAACCGGAGATCTGGAAAAAGCAAAACAGTCCTTTACAGATGCCCTGGAGATCAACCCCAAAGAGATCATGGTCATTTACAACCTGGGCCTGGTTCACCAGATCTTGGGGAACACGGAAAAGGCTGTTTTTTTTCTGCAGAAAGCCCGCGGCATTGACAAAAATGTGTTTGAAGTGGCGCTGCTTTTGGGACACCTGCTGTTCAAGACCGGAAAAAATGACCAGGCCCTGCCCCATCTTGAAACCGCATCCCGGTTGAATCCGGAATCCGGCCTGGCCTTCAGGACGCTTGGAGAGATCTTTCTTGACCGCGAAGAGCTGGATAAAGCAGGGGCTGCATTTAATGCTGCTGTCAAGCTCAAACCTGCAGACGGCATTGCCCTTTCCGGATATGCTCTGGCCATGGCCTTAAGAAAGCGAAATCTGAAAATTGCTTTGACCTTTGCCAGAAAAAGCGTGGCACTGGAACCGGAAAACACCATTTTCAAAGAACGTCTGGAACAGGTGCGGCAATTGACAAAACCATCCCAGAGCCATGACAGAACCAAAAAATTTGCGTAAGCCCAGAAAATTTGCCGTGCCTCTACCCGGCACCTGCTTTTCTCTGCCTTTAATTTATCTTTTGGCCCTTCCCTTGAAAAACAGCCCAAAACCCCTTATATTATCTCTTTTACCTGACAATTTACCATGAGGTGTACCATGCCGATATATGAATATATGTGCAATGCCTGCAAAAAAGAATTTGAAACCCTTGTTCTGGGCAGCGACACACCAGCCTGCCCCGGCTGTGACAGCAAGGATTTATCACGGCTGCTGTCAAAATGCGGATTTATTTCCAAATCCACAGGGCCTGGCGGCGAAAGCCGGGTCACCACATCTGCAGGATCTTCTGCCTGCGGCAGTTGCTCTGCCGGCAGCTGTTCCTCCTGCGGTGTGGGGTAAATCATGACAGATGAGATATGCATCGGCACCCGGGGCAGCCAGCTGGCCCTGTGGCAGGCAGAACATGTAAAACACCTTATCACATCCGCCTTCCCTGAAAAGCATGTGACCATTGCCGTCATCAAGACCACCGGAGACCGGATCACGGACCGGCCTTTGGCCATGGTGGGCGGCAAGGGATTGTTTGTCAAGGAGATCGAAACCGCCCTGCTCAACAAGGAGATCCACCTGGCTGTCCACAGCATGAAAGACATGCCCGGGGATCTGCCCGCAGGACTGACCATCGGGGCTGTGCCCTGCCGGGAAAACCCTTTTGATGTCCTGATTTCCAGACAGGGCCTGGCTCTAGAGGATTATCCTTCAGGTGCAAAAATAGGCACCTCCAGCCTGCGGCGGGCCTCCCAGCTCAAACACCTGCGGCCGGACCTGGAAATGGTTTCCATACGGGGCAACTTAGATACCCGGATGCGCAAACTGGCATCCGGAGAGTACGATGCCATTGTCCTGGCAGCCGCCGGCATGCTGCGCCTGGGCCAGGCAGACAAGATCACCCAGTATCTGGATGACACCGTCATGGTACCGGCTGCGGGCCAGGGGGCCTTGTGCATCCAAACCCGGGAAGATGACCGGCAAATGGCCGGGATATTGAAAAACCTGGACCATTTTGAATCCCGCACCTGTGTACAGGGAGAACGTGCTTTTTTAAAACAGATTGAAGGCTCCTGCCATATCCCGGTGGCCTGTTTCGGCAGGATCCAGTCAGACCAGGTGCATCTCACAGCAGTGGTGGCATCTGAAGACGGGCGAAACCTGATAAGAAAAGAGGTGGTTTCTCCCATGGATATGGTGGAAGACCACGGCAGAAAACTGGCAGTCCATCTCCTTGAAAACGGCGGAAAACAGATATTGGAGACGATTAACACCCATGACAAATAAACCAGGCAAGGTATATTTAATCGGGGCAGGCCCCGGGGACCCGGGTCTTATAACCCTTAAGGCCAAAACCTGCATTGAGCAGGCAGACGTGGTGGTGTATGATTACCTGGCCGCTCCGACCCTTCTGGAATTTGCAAAGAAAGACGTCCAGCTTGTTTATGTGGGCAAAAAAGGCGGCGACCACACCCTGACCCAGGACAAAATCAACCAGCTTCTGGTGGACAAGGCTGCCCAGGGACTACAGGTGGCCCGGCTCAAAGGGGGAGATCCCTTTGTGTTCGGCAGGGGCGCAGAAGAAGCACAGCAGCTTTTGTCCGCCGGTGTGGCCTATGAAGTGATCCCCGGGGTCACGTCCGCCATTTCCGCCCCGGCCTATGCAGGGATTCCCGTAACCCACCGGGACCATACCGCATTTGTCTCCTTTATCACCGGCCATGAAGACCCCACCAAAAAAGATTCCCGCATGCAGTGGGACATATTTGCCAAATCCGACGCTACCCTGGTGTTTCTCATGGGGGTAAAGAACCTGGAAAACATCGTGACCAACCTGGTATCCCACGGCAAACCGGCAGATACGCCCGTGGCCCTGGTGCGCTGGGGCACCACCCCTTTGCAGCAGACCGTCACAGGGACCCTGGACACCATTGTGGAAAAGGTGCGCCAGGCGAAATTGAAATCACCGGCCGTGATTGTGGTGGGCAGCGTGGTCTCATTGCGCAAAGAACTGGCCTGGTTTGACAAAAAGCCGTTGTTCGGCAAAAAAATTGTCATCACCCGGGCCCGGGCCCAGGCATCGGGCCTTACGGCACAGCTTACCCATCTGGGTGCCCATTGTATTGAAATCCCCACCATAAGGATCCAGCCGCCCCAAGACATCACCCAGATGAAAGATGCCATCACCCGTATCCGGGACTATGACTGGCTGGTTTTCACCTCTGTCAACGGTGTAAAATTTTTCTTTGACACCCTGTTTGACATGGGAATGGATGTCAGAATCCTGGGACACTTGAAATTTGCCTGCATCGGACCGGTCACAAAACAACGGCTGGGTGATTTTGGGATTATCAGCGATATCCTGCCGGAAACCTTCCGGGCGGAATCGGTGGTAAACGCCTTTTCACACACCGATATCCAGGGGAAAAAAGTGCTTTTGCCCCGGGCAAAAAAAGCCCGGACCATCCTGCCTGAAGAGCTGACAAAAATGGGGGCAAAGGTGGATGAAGTTACTGCTTATGAAACCGTTCTGGACAGTGACAACAAAAACACCCTCACCTCCCTGCTGGAAGAAAAACAGATCGATGCCGTCACATTTACCAGTTCCTCCACTGTGTCCAATTTCATTTCCCTGCTGGATCCGGATCAGGCACCCCAATTATTGAAAGATGTGACCATTGCCAGCATCGGCCCCATCACCTCTGATACAGCCAGGTCTTTAGGGCTAAAACCTTCCATTGAAGCAGATCCCTATACCATTGCCGGTCTGGTGGACAGCCTTGTGGCCTATTTTTCTGCGGCAGGCCGGCCATGATAGCAGGCACCCGTTCCATAAACTATTTGCGGATATCTGTGACAGACCGGTGCAATTTCAGGTGCCGGTATTGTATGCCGGCATCCCCTTTTGCCGTCATCCCCCACCATGAAATCGCCAGGTATGAAGAAATTTTAAAAATCACCCGGATGGCATGTGAAATGGGCATCACAAAGGTCCGGGTTACCGGCGGGGAGCCGTTTGTCAGAAAAGACATTTTTTCTTTTCTGGAACAGCTGTGCCGCATGGATGCCCTCTCCGATATTTCCATCACCACCAACGGGGCGCTGTTGACCCGTGACAAGATACAAAAACTTCTGAACATGGGCATCAAACGCCTCAATTTCAGCCTGGATACCCTGGATCCTGAAAAATTTGCCGCCATTACAGGCAGGGATCGGTTTGGCCGTGTGTGGGATGCCATCATGGCCGCCCATGACCTGGGCATGACACCCGTAAAGATCAACACCGTGGTGCTCCGGGGCATCAATGACAATGAAATTGCCGCCATTGCAGCACTTACCCGCAGGTTTCCCTTCCATATCCGGTTCATCGAATACATGCCCATGGGGGATTCCCAGATGGAAAAACAGCAGCAGATTTTGACAACACAGATCAGACAGATTCTGGAAACAGAAATAGGTCCGCTCTTCCCCATGCCCCATGAAGCCAATGACGGACCGGCCAAAAAATTTGAATTTAAGCACGCCCCTGGTGTGGTGGGATTTATCACCCCCATTTCTTCGCATTTTTGCAGTGAATGCAACAGGCTGCGTCTTACCTCCAGGGGGTTTTTGCGGCCCTGCCTGCTCAATGATTATGAAAAAGATATTTTATCCCCGCTGCGGAGCGGGGCAACTGATGCTCAGCTCAAAGAGATCATCCATGCAGCTCTCCAGCACAAACCATTGTTTCATACCCTGGGGAAAAACAGACCCAAAGATATCCCTGTCAGTCATATGACATCCATTGGCGGATAATTTTGTCAAACCTTGGAGACCTGTAATGGAAATTTCCCCCTCTTTGATGGCGCTGCTGAAAGAAAACGAAGAGATTGCTGAAAAATTCAATGAAATTGAAATCAGTATTTTAAATATTCTCAATTTTCAGGATTTTTTAGAAAAACTGCTCTTTGAGATAGGAGATAAATTCTCTCTTCCCTATATATGGATCTGCATCATCAAAGAAAGCCCCATTGCAACACAGCTTAAAAAAAATCTGGACAATTCTGCTTTGCTCAAAACCGCCACAGCCTTTGTATCCAGACAGCAGTTTGTGGCAGTGACAAAGAACCGTTTTGCCCCCCTGCTGGCCAACACAGCCCTGGACCGGTATGCAGCCCTGGTACCGAAATCGGTTGACTGGGATATCGGCTCCATTGCCATTGCCCCCATCACCCTGGACGGGGATATTGTCGGCAGCATCAACCAGGCAGATCCGGACCAAAACCGGTTTGCCCCGGATATTGACGCTTCTTTGCTGGAGCGGCTGGCTGTAAAAGTTTCCTTGTGCCTCTCCAATGTCACCGCCCATGAACGGCTGCGGTACATGGCGTATCATGATCCTTTGACCGGGCTTTTGAACCGGCGGGTCATGGAACGTATCCTGGATCGGGAATTTGTGCGGGCCAGCCGGTATAAGATGCAGTTGACTCTGCTGTTTTTAGATCTGGATGACTTTAAAACCATCAATGACACCCATGGCCATGACATGGGAGATAAAGCCCTGTGCCATGTTGCCGGATGCCTGACCCGGTTCAAAAGAGATTCCGATGTGGTTGCCCGGTTTGCCGGTGATGAATTTGTGGTTATTCTGCCCTCCACCAGCCGGCCCCAGGCAGAGCATTATATGGACCGGGTTACACACATGCTGGCTGCCACAGCTGTTTCAGGCAATGGCAGGCGGTTTTTTTTGCATGTGAGCCATGGTGTCAGCTGCATCCAGGACCCTGACATCGATTCTGCGAAAACCATGCTCACCGCTGCGGACAAATCATTATACCGGGCAAAAATGAAAAAAAAATCTGCTGAAAAACGCTTTTCTGAATAACACAGATGGTGTATCCTGAAAATGCTTAATTAAAAGGATATTACGGCCTGATAATGATTTTGCAGACATTAAAATTCAGAAACAAACTGCTGGTTTCCTTTCTGCTTATATTCATCCCCCTTATCATTGCCGGCGGGACCCTGTCCTATTACCAGGTCAAGAAAATTCTGGAAACCAGCATTGATAAAGAACTGCGTCACACCACCCAATCTTTGTTCACCCTGGTGGAGACGACCGCCGCCATATCCATCCGCAACCGGCTGGCTGCCATTGCTGAAAAAAATTTTGATTTGACCGAATATTATTACAGCAAGCACCGGTCCGGCCTGCTCACCAGGCAGGAGGCCATAGACACTCTTGAAGAAATATTTTTAAACCAGTCCATCGGCATCAGTGGATATATCTATTGCATCGACAGCAGCGGTGATGTCGTCATTCACCCGGATCACCAGGTTAAAGGCCAGAATGTATCTGATTTTGCATTTATTCAGCAACAGCTGGCGATCAAAGACGGGTATCTGGAATATAACTGGAAAAATCCCGGAGAGCCTGAAGCGCGTCCCAAAGCCCTGTACATGACCTATTACAAGCCCCTTGACTGGATCATTTCCGTGTCTGCCTACCGCAACGAGTTCAGCCACCTGGTGGATATCAATGATTTCAAAAAACCTGTGCTGTCATTTAAATCTGGAAAATCAGGGTATGCCTATATCCTTGATAAAAAAGGGAAAGCCCTTATCCATCCGGATTTTACGGGAATCAACCTGGCCACGGATCTGGACCAGCCCGCAGATTTTTTTGAAGAAATGCTGACCCGGGATGAAGGAAAACTCAGATATTTCTGGAAAAATCCGGGAGATGCCGCACCCCGGGAAAAACAGGTGATTTTCAAACATCTGCCCCGGTTCAACTGGATCATCGGATCCACCAGCTATATGGAGGAGGTATATGCACCTTTGTACACCTTTAACAAGCTGCTGGGAATCACGGTATTGCTGGTAGTGGGTGCGGGCATCATTTTGATATATTTTGTGAGCCGCTCCATCACCCGGCCCCTGGATCTGTTGATGGAAAAACTCAAAGCCGGGACCAGAGGAGATTTTTCCGTGCGCATGGACCATGCGGCCCCTGACGAGATCGGACAGCTTGCCCGCCATTTCAACTCCTTTATGGTACAGCTGGAAAATTACCATACCCAGGTGGAAAAGCAGATTCAGGAAAACAAGGAAACGCAGGCAGCGCTGGTGGAAAATGAACTCAAGTTCAGGGGGCTGTTTGACCAGTCCTTCCAGTACACCGGCATCTTATCTTTGTCCGGTATTCTGGAAAAAGTCAACCAGAGTGCCCTGAAAATGGGAGGCTTTACCGAGTCGGATGTGCTGTTCAAACCCGTCTGGGAAACGCCCTGGTGGCCCCCTAGTGCTGCCAGGCAACTGAAGCTGCACTTTTGGCAGGCAAAGGAAGGCAGACTTGTCCGGTTTGAAACCACCAGCCTGTCCCATGACCAGGGAACCAGAAATGTGGATATATCCATTAAACCTGTGAAAAACGAGGCGGGAAATATAGAATTTCTGATTCTGGAAGGGCGGGATATTACCGATCTCAAGCATGCGGAATTCGACAGGCGCAAACTTGCCGTCCAGCTGGAAAAAGCCCAGAAAATGGAAGCCATCGGCACTTTGGCAGGCGGCATTGCCCATGATTTCAACAATATCCTTTCCAGTATCTTCGGATATACCCAGCTGGCCCAGATGAACATTGCTTCCCCTGAAAAAGCAAAAAATCACATGGATCAGGTGTTGAAGGGCGCAGAGCGGGCTGCGGCACTTGTCCAGCAGATCCTGACCTTCAGCCGCCAGAGCGAAAACCAGAAAAAACCTTTGAAAATCCATCTCATCATCAAGGAATCCATCAAGCTTCTGCGCTCCTCAATCCCCACCACCATCGAGATCCAGACCGATATCCGGTCCAAGGACATGGTTCTGGCCGATCCCACCCAGATGCACCAGGTCATGATGAATCTGTGCACCAATGCCTACCATTCCATGATGGCAGGTGGCGGGATCCTGACCGTAATTCTGGAAAAACAGTTCCTGGACCGCCGGCAGATCCCTTTGGAAAACACTGCTGTACCTGGTGAGTTCATGCAACTCACGGTAAAAGATACCGGTTGCGGCATGGATGAAAAGACGCTTGCCAAGGCTTTTAATCCCTATTTCACCACCAAAGAGATCGGCAGGGGCACGGGCTTTGGTCTGGCCCTGGTCAAGGCGATTGCGGAAGAACACCAGGGTTTTGTCACAGCTGCAAGCCAGCCGGAAAAAGGATCTGCTTTTTCTGTGTTTATCCCCATCGTGGAATCAGCTCCCGGGTTTCACATGCCTGAAAAGCCTGCTCACATGAATGGAGGAACCGAAACCATCATGGTGGTGGATGATGAAAAAGACATCCGGTACCTGACCCGTGAACTGCTGGAAAACCTGGGATATACGGTAAAAACCTGTGAAGACGGAGTGATGGCGTTGTCAATTTTTCAAAAAGCGCCATTGGACGTGGACCTGGTCATCACCGACATGACCATGCCCCATATGGCGGGAGATGAACTCGCAGCCAGGTTGATCCGGATCCGAAAAAATATCCCTGTTATCCTGTGTACCGGTTACAGTGAACAGATTTCAGAAAAGCAGGCCCTGGATATCGGTATTGTCAGGTACATGGCAAAACCGATCCAGAACCAGGATCTTGCGCACATGGTACGGGAAGTACTGGACCTGGGAAAATAGATCCAGCAGCGCAAAACAGTTGTACAAAGCAGGTGCATAAACGCAAAAGCCCCCCTGATAAAAATCAGGGAGGCTGCAAAAATCTTTTCTTACGGCCTGCCGGGCGCACTGCCCGACAGGATCGCTGATTAATCTAAAATCAGCTCAATCTGAACCATGGGGGCCACATCCCCTTTTCTTGGTCCCAGCTTGGTAATTCTGGTATAACCACCCTGCCGTGAGGCAAATTTTTCCGACATTTCGTCAAAAAGCGTATGGACAACATCTTTTTCCTGAATCACTGACAAAGCCTGCCGTCTGGCATGCAGGTCACCTCTTTTGGCCAAAGTGACCATATTGTCGGCAATTTTTCTTAAGCCCTTGGCTTTTGCTTCAGTTGTTTTGATGCTGCTGTGCTTGAACAGGGAAGTCACCATGTTTCTAAACATCGCCTTTCGATGGCTGGAGGTTCTGTTCAGTTTTAATACGGATTTTCTGTGTTTCATGGCGATCTATTCTCCTTCCTGATTATTCTCTTCTTCCGGCGGTTCAAATCCCTCAAGATCCATCCCCAGGGAAAGGTCCATGGAAGACAGGACTTCTTTAATTTCATTCAAGGATTTTCTGCCAAAATTCTTGGTTTTGAGCATTTCACTGTCTGTTTTCTGGACCAGCTGGTAGATGGTATGAATTCTGGCATTCTTGAGACAATTGGAACTGCGTACTGACAGTTCCAGTTCATCAACGGACCGGTAGATGTTTTCATTAAATTTTCCGTCCGCGTCTTCACCGCTGTCTTCGTCGTAATCCGGCTCTTTTTCTTCATCAAAATTGATAAATGGGTTCATCTGTTCTTTGAGAATCTTGGCAGCATAGGCAACGGCATTTTCCGGGAGAACACTGCCGTCGGTCCAGACTTCCAGGGTAAGTTTGTCATAATCGGTTTTCTGACCGATCCGGGATGTCCCCACCACATACTTGACGCGTTTTATCGGGGAAAAAACAGAATCTATGGGGATGGTGCCGACGGGGGCATCTTCATCCTTATTGGCGGATGCAAGGGAATACCCTTTTCCGGTTCTTACCACCAAGGTCATATGCAACACCCCGTTTTTTGAAAGGGTGGCAATATGCTGCTCCGGGTTCAATATCTCAACTCTGCCATCAGGGCTGACAAGATCAGCGCCGGTGACTTTGGTTTCACCTTTTGCCTTGAGGGTCAAAATTCTGTCTTCCACATCATGGACACTGAGTTTGAGCTCTTTCAGGTTCAGAATAATTTCAGAAACATCCTCCCGAACATCGGAAATAACACTATATTCATGAAGGGCATCATCAAATTTCACAGATACAATGGCAGCACCGTAAATGGATGACAGAATAATCCGCCGCAAAGAGTTACCAATGGTGATACCATATCCCCTTTCAAGGGGTTCGCACACAAATTTTCCATATGTTGATGTTGTGGTAACGTCAAGCTTTTCCGGCTTGATCATCTCTCGCCAGTTAACATATGCAATTTTTTCAGATGACATTTAAATCTCCTGAATATCTATTGGGACATGCCATACCATACGGCAGGTCCTATTTGGAATAAAGCTCAACGATCAACTGTTCCTGGATGGGCAATGTAATGTCCTCTCTGACAGGAATGCTTACCACTTTACCTGTAAATTTTTCCTTATCGATTTCAAGCCACTGAGGAATGCCTCTTCTGACAATGGCTTCCAGGGAATCTGATATGGCCTGGATCTTTTTGCTTTTTTCGCGCAGGCCAATGACATCCCCCTTTTTCACCTGATAGGATGGAATATTCACCTTTTTGCCATTCACCGTGAAGTGCTGGTGCCGGACAAAATGCCTTCCCTGGTTCCGGGAATTGACAAACCCCATCCTGAAAACAGCATTGTCCAGACGGGTTTCCAGAAGGCTCAACAGGTTGGTACCGGTAATGCCTTTATGTCTGTCAGCCCGTTTAAAGCTGATCCTGAACTGTTTTTCAGAGATGCCGTATATGCGGCGCACCTTTTGTTTTTCCCTCAGCTGCGTGCCGTAGTCAGAGACTTTCACTCTTTTCTGGCCGTGTTCCCCCGGGGGATACCCTCTTCTGTCAAAGCTGCATTTGTCTGAAAAACACCGGTCGCCTTTCAGAAAAAGCTTCATATTTTCCCGTCTGCATTGTCTGCAGACTGAACCTGTATAACGTGACAACGTTTTCCTCCTTTATCAATCCAAGATAAACTTATACTCTTCTGCGTTTCGGGGGGCGGCATCCATTGTGGGGAACCGGGGTGACATCCTTGATCATGGAAATATTGAATCCCAGGGCATGCAAAGCCCGTAATGCGGATTCCCTGCCCGGCCCGGGACCTTTCACAAACACGCCGACATTTTTCATTCCATGTTCCATGGCCTTGGTACCTGCGTCTTCCGCCACCAGTTTGGCAGCAAAAGGGGTGCTTTTTCTGGACCCTTTGAATCCCTGCATGCCGGCACTGGACCAGGATATGGTATTTCCATTTTCATCGGCAATGGTCACAATGGTATTATTGAAAGTAGATTGGATATGCACAATGCCGGTGGATATATTTTTCTTTACCCGTTTTTTTGTAACGGTCTTTTTTGACTTCTTTGCCATAATTTCTAAGCCTTTTTTAGATTATCCTATTTTTTCTTTTTCACAGCCGCTCTTTTGGGTCCTTTACGGGTCCTGGCATTGGTGGAGGTCCGCTGTCCATGGCAGGGCAAGCCCTTTCTATGGCGCAGCCCCCGGTAGCAGCCCAGGTCCATCAACCGTTTAATGTTCATGGAAACATCGGACCGAAGCTCTCCTTCAACCTTGTACTCAGCATCAATGGTTTTCCTGATGTTGTTTACCTGATCTTCGGTCAAGTCCGTTGCCTTTGTCATAGGATCAATCCCGATCTTGTCAAGAATCTGTCTGGATCTGCTGGCTCCGATACCATAAATATAGGTCAAAGCGATCCATGCGTGCTTGTCTCTTGGTAAGTCTACTCCTGCAATACGTGCCAAATTTATTCCCCCCTATCCCTGGCGCTGTTTATGGCGTTTGTTAATACAGATAACTCTTATAACACCGCGTCTTTTTATTACCTTGCAATTTCTGCAGATTTTTTTAACAGATGCTCTTACTTTCATCCATATACTCCTAACCTGTTCTCATATTGTGTTTATTTATAGCGATACGTAATTCTGCCACGGCTCAAATCATAGGGTGAAATCTCAACCGTTACCCTGTCTCCAGGCAAAATTTTGATAAAATGCATCCGCATTTTTCCGGAAATATGGGCCAAAAGGACATGCTTGTTTTCCAATTCAACTTTGAACATGGCATTTGGCAGTGTTTCAAGTACTTTCCCGTCCACCTTGATGGGTTCTTCTTTTGCCATAATCGGTAATTCATCTCCTTTTGATATAGATATAACGGGTTAACTTTAAGATCTTCCCTTAATCCGCTTTGCTCCGGATCTGCCCAGAAAGCCGTCATAATTTCCTGTGATCAGATGTGATTCGATCTGGGATATGGTATCAATGGATACCCCCACAACAATCAGCAGCGCCGTTCCGCCAAAAAAGAACGGCACATTGAATTTGTCCATGAGCATGGTGGGAAGCACGCACACCGCAGACACATAAATGGCACCGCCCAGGGTTATCCTTGTCAACACCTTGTCAATATATTCTGAAGTCCGCTTGCCGGGTCTTATACCCGGAATATACCCCCCGTTCTTTTTCATATTATCTGCCACATCATCCGGATTAAACTGGACCGCTGTATAAAAGAAGCAGAAAAAGATGATAAAGCCCACATACAAAAGGTAATACCAGATGGTGCCGGGGCTGAACATAGCGGCAACCGTCTGCATGGCAGGCACATTGGCAAATTGTGCAATGGTGGTGGGAAACATGATGATAGATGATGCAAAAATGGGCGGAATCACCCCGGCTGTATTGATTTTCAGCGGCAAATGGGATGTCTGGCCCCCATACATTTTGCGTCCCACCACCCGTTTGGCATAATGCACCGGAATCCGCCGCTGGGCCTGTTCCATAAAAATGATAAACGCCACCACCGCCACCATAATAACCAGCAGAATAATGATGGAAAAAATTCCCATTTCACCGGTGGTCATAAGCCGCAGGGTATTACCGATGGCAGAAGGCATAGCAGCCACGATCCCGGCAAAAATGATCAGAGAAATGCCGTTGCCGATGCCCCTTTCCGTGATCTGTTCCCCCAGCCACATGATAAAAGCGGTACCTGCCGTCAGGGTTATGATGGTGATCAGTCTGAATCCCCACCCGGGATCCACGACAATGGGAACCCCGGCCGGCGATGTCATGGATTCAAGCCCGACACTGATGCCGAATCCCTGAATAATACTCAGTACCACCGTTCCATACCGGGTGTACTGGGTCATTTTCTTGCGGCCGGATTCCCCTTCCTTTTTCAACTGAGCCAGATGGGGTACCACCACGGTCATCAGTTGGATAATAATGGATGCGCTGATGTACGGCATGATCCCCAGAGCAAAAATGGAAAGCCGTTCCAACGCCCCGCCTGAGAACATATTGAACATGGAAAACAGGGTGCCGGAAGCTGCCGCAAAAAAAGAAGCCAATGCTGCTGCATCAATCCCGGGCGTGGGAACATGTATACCAACCCGGTATACAAACAGCAAAGCAAGGGTAACCAGTATCTTGCGTTTGAGTTCAGGCAGTTTGAGTACATTCTGGTATCTGTTCTCGATCATCTATACTGTCCTTGGGTTTTTTATCATTATTGTTCCACACTGCCGCCGGCTGCTTCTATTTTCTCTCTGGCAGTTTTGGAAACCAGCAGGTTTTTAACAACAAACTTTTTGTTTACATCACCAGCACCAAGAATTTTGATGCCGTCAACCCTTCCTTTTACCAGTTTTGCCTGGTACAGGGTGTCCATATCAATGGTGGCCCCATCATCAAACCGGTCCAGGTCCTGGACGTTCAAAACTGCATTATTGGTTTTAAAAATATTGGTAAACCCGCGTTTGGGCAGCCGTCTGTAGATGGGCATCTGCCCGCCTTCAAATCCGGGGCGGACGTTTCCGCCGGCCCGGGCTTTCAGTCCCTTGTGGCCCCTGGTGGATGTTTTCCCCATACCGGAACCCGGGCCCCGGCCCACGCGTTTTGGGTTTTTTCTGCTGCCTGAAGCCGGCGCCAGTTCATGAAGTTGCATGTTACACCTCCTCTACTTTCAACAGATGGGGCACTTTTGCTATCTGTCCCAGAATAACCGGATCATTTTTGTGCTCCACTGTATGGTGCATCCGTTTGATGCCCAAAGAACGGATGATCCGTCCGTGTTTTGCCGGACGTCCGTTGGTACTTCTTATCTGTGTTATTTTCAATCTGTCAGCCATTGTTAACCCCTTTTATGTATCTCCAGGTGGGAATGTTATATATCTTCAGGTCGCAGGCCCCGTCTTCTGGCAACATCTTCTTTTGTGCAAAGAGACTGCAGCCCGGCCATGGTTGCCCTGACGATATTCTGGGTGTTATGGGTGCCGATGCATTTGGTCAGAATGTCTTTTACACCGGCCACTTCAAGGACCGCACGGATCCCGCCGCCGGCAATAAGCCCGGTACCCGGGGAAGCCGGTTTGAGGAGCACACGGCCGGCGCCTGCCTTTCCCACCACTTCAAAGGGAACCGTACCGTTGAGCAATGAGATCTTGACCATGTTCCGCTTGGCCTTTTCCATGCCTTTGCGGATGGCCTCCGGCACCTCAGTGGCTTTTCCCAGCCCGTATCCCACACTGCCTTCTCCGTCACCCACCACAACAAGGGCGCTGAAACTGAAATTTCTCCCGCCTTTGACAACTTTTGCAACGCGGTTGATTTTAACGACTTTATCAATTAATCCATTGTCTTCCATTTGCTGTCTAGCCAAGGGTTTCCCTCCTTAATTAGAATTCCAGACCGGCTTTGCGCGCCCCGTCTGATAGTGCTTTGATGCGCCCGTGATACAAGAATCCGTTCCGGTCCAGCACCACTTTTGTAATGCCTTTGTCCAGGGCTCTTTTGCCCACGAGGGTCCCTACCGCTGTTGCAATTTCCTGTTTTTTGCCTGCAACAGGATTTTGCTTATAGTCTTTGTCCAGAGTGGAGGCGGATACAAGGGTTTCTCCTTTGGTATCATCAATAATCTGGGCATAAATGTGGCTTGCACTCTTGAACACAGTTAATCTGGGGCGGTCTGTGATGCCGTATATGCGTTTTCTGATTCTTTTTTTTCGTTTAAGCCTTGCCATAAGCCGTGAAGATGTATTTCCCATAATTCCTATTCCCAGGTTTTAGTTTTTACCAGCAGTCTTGCCTGCTTTTCTTATGATTCTTTCATCCGCATACATGATACCTTTGCCCTTGTAGGGCTCGGGAGGTCTGATATCTCTGATATTGGCAGCGGTCTGTCCGAGTATTTCCTTATCAATGCCGGACAGGGTGATCTTGATATTATTTTCCACAGTTGCACTGATCCCATCGGGAAGGGCAAAATCAACCGGATTGGAATATCCCACGCTCAATGTCAGGGTGTTTCCCTTGGATTCCGCACGGTATCCGATGCCGGCCAGTACAAGCTGCTTTTCATAGCCTGTGCTGACACCGGTGACCATATTTGAAATCAGGGACCGGAATAATCCCTGGAGGGCCACTTTTTTCTTATCATCACGGTCGGTTTTCACTTCCAAAACCGAATCATTCAATTCAATTATCACTGCCGGATGCACCTGACGCTCAAGATTGCCTTTGGGCCCTTTTACCTGGATGGTATCTCCATTAAGGGTTACCTGGACCTTATCTGGAAGCTGAACCGGCTTTTTCCCTATTCTTGACATATTTTATAACTCCTGTCCTACCATACGTTACAAAGGATTTCACCGCCGACATTCGCTTCTTTTGCCTGTTTGTCCGTCATCACCCCTTTGGAGGTGGAAACAATGGAAATACCCAGGCCGTTTAAAACCGGCTCCATTTGCTGTGATTTGCAGTAAACCCTGCAGGATGGTTTACTGATGCGTTTTATACCAAAAATAGTGGGCCGGCCGTCTTTTACATATTTCAGATAGACGCGTATCAGTCCCTGGGTTTCATTTTCAAGAAACTTGTAATCTTTGATATATCCTTGTTCTTTGAGCACCCGCACCATTTCCTGTTTGATCTTTGATCCGGGGATATCCACTTTGGCAAACCCTGCTTTACCACCATTTCTGATAATAGTAAGCATGTCTGCAACGGGATCACTAATTGCCATTTGAAATCTCCTTAAAATTCCGCTGATATGTCATCGCAGGGCGATGTGAGAATTGTTTTATTGTTACCAGCTTGACTTGGTAACACCGGGAAGCTTGCCTTGGGAAGCAAGGGTCCTGAAACAAATCCTGCAGATACCGGCTTTTCTGATAAATCCTCTTGGTCTACCGCATAATGGGCATCTGTTGTATCCACGTACAGAAAATTTTGGTTTCCTGTTTGCCTTTGCGATTAAAGCTTTCTTGGCCAAGCTTTCCTCCTTAAAATGCTTAATTTTTAAAAGGCATTCCCATGTATTTCAGGAATGTTTTTCCTTCCTCATCGGTTTTTGCCGTGGTGACGACCGTGACGTTCAACCCCTTAATGCTGTCGGTCTTGTCATACTCAATTTCAGGAAAGATGATATGCTCGGTGATGCCCAGGCTGTAATTGCCCCGGCCGTCAAAAGCTTTTCCGGACACTCCCCTGAAGTCCCTGACACGGGGCAGAGCGATGTTGACAAGCCTGTCAAAAAATTCATACATTTTTTCCCGGCGCAGGGTTACCTTGCACCCGATGGGAAGGTCGGCCCGCAGCTTGAAATTTGCAATGGGTTTTTTGGCTCTTGTCACAACGGGTTTCTGACCGGCGATCAATGCCAGTTCCTGTGCGGCGGATTCAATGATTTTTGGATTCCTGACCGCCTCACCCAGTCCCATGTTCAACACTATTTTTTCTAACTTCGGCACCTGAAATTCGTTCTTATATGCAAAATCTTCCTTGAGTTTTGGCACGATTTCAGTATGGTACTTTTCCTTTAGCGTGGTCATTTGTTCTCTCCGGCTTTGGTCTTAAGCGTCGATCTGCTCATTGCATTTCTTGCAGATGCGGACCCGTTTTCCGTTTTCAAGCTGTTTTGTGCCAATCCGCGTCGGCTTTACACAGGAATTGCACATGAGCATGAGATTGGATACATGGATGGGCATGTTTTTATCCACAATTCCCCCCTGGGGATTTGCCTGTGTAGGCCGCTGATGGACTTTCACGACATTGATATTTTCCACAACGACGCGGTTGGTTTTTTTAACTACCTTCAATACTTTGCCGATTTTGTCCTTGTCCTTACCGGTGAGTACCTTAACCTTGTCATCTTTTTTTATTCTGATCTTCATATTTTCCATTGTTTTCTCTCCAATCACCCGGTCATTACAATACGTCAGGAGCCAGAGAAACAATTTTCATGAATCGCTTTGCCCTCAACTCCCTTGCCACCGGACCAAAGATACGGGTTCCCACCGGTTCATTGTTTTTTGTCAACACCACAGCAGAGTTGTCATCAAACCGGATGGCTGACCCATCAGGCCGTGAAATCTCCTTTTTGGTTCTGACGATGACGGCAGGTACTATATCACCTTTTTTCACCTTGGCATTGGGGATGGCCTCCTTGACAGAGACAATGATGATATCCCCGATGCTGGCATATCTTCTTCTGGAGCCACCCAGTACCTTGATGCAATACAATTCCTTTGCTCCGGAGTTGTCTGCAACCGTCAGTCTCGTTTCAGTCTGAATCATTTTTCAACTCCTTCAATTAAACGGCTTTTTTGACGATCTCCGTCACCCTGAATCGCTTGAGTTTGCTTAAAGGCCGGGTTTCGATAATTTTGACCGCATCACCGATCCTGCATTCATTTTTCTCATCATGGGCATGGTATTTTTTATACTGTTTGATAAACTTCTTATACATTTTGTGCTGTACAAACCGTTCAACCTGGACAACCACGGACTTGTCCATTTTGTCCGATACAATCAGCCCCATAAGCTCTTTTTTTTTGGTTCTCTGCGTATTTTCCATATCAATCACTTTCAACCCATTTTCACATTCATTTGTTTGGATATTGTATACAGCCTGGCGATGTCTTTTCTGACTTCTGAAAGTTTTGCAGTATTTTCCAGCTGTCCCACGTCGTTCTGAAAGCGCAGGTTGAAAAGTTCCTTTTTGAGTTCAGTGAGTTTGCCCTGCATCTGGTCAGCACCCATTTCTTTTATTTCACTGGTCTTTAACATGACTAATTCCTCTCCACAAAACGGGTTTTTACGGAAAGTTTTCGTGCAGCAAGACGGAGCGCCTCTTTGGCTGTTTCCCTGGGAATACCTTCCATTTCATACAGGATCTTTCCGGGCTTTATCCGTGCCACCCAGGCATCTGTGGCTCCCTTACCCTTACCCATGCGGACTTCTGCCGGCTTTTTGGTAACAGGCTTGTCAGGAAAAAACCTGATCCAGCTTTTGCCGGACCGTTTTGCATGTCTGGTCAAAGCAACCCTGGCTGCCTCTATCTGCCGCGCGTTCACATATCCACATTCAACAGCCTGGAGCCCGTAGTCACCAAAACTCAAGGTATTTCCCCGGGAAGGCGACCCCTTGGTTCTGCCCCGAAACTGTTTACGGAATTTTACATTTTTTGGACTGAGCATTTGCTTGTTCTCCTAAATTGCCTCTAATTTGTCGCCAAAGCCTGTTCACCCGGGCTCACCACCTCACCTTTAAAGATAAAGGTCTTGATACCGATGGTGCCATAAGTGGTTTTGGCTTCTATGAAACCATAATCCACATCAGCCCGGAGTGTGTGCAAAGGAATCCGTCCTTCTTTGTACCATTCTGTTCGGGCCATTTCAGCACCACCCAGACGGCCGGAGCAGATGATTTTGATGCCCTTGGCACCAAACCGCATGGCAGAGGTAACACTTCTCTTCATGGCCCGCCTGAAGGCAATCCGTCTTTCAAGCTGCTGGGCAATGTTCTCGGCCACAAGCTGTGCATCGATCTCAGGTCGTCTGACCTCTTTGATATCGATGAGCACATCCGGTTTCAGGATCTTTTCCAGCTCCTTTTTGAGCAGCGCTATTTCAGATCCTTTTTTGCCGATAATGATACCGGGTCTGGCAGCAAAAACCCGCAGCCGTATCTGTTTGGAAAAACGTTCGATTTCAATTTTTGAGATACCGGCATGGTACAGTTTCTTTTTGAGGAATTTGCGGACTTTAAAGTCTTCTTCAACATATTCCGCATACTCTTTGTCTGCATACCATCTGGAATCCCAGGTCCTGATGATGCCTAATCTTAATCCGATAGGATGTACTTTCTGGCCCAAGCTAAGTTCCTCCTCTTAGTCGGTCTGAGCGACTATTACAGTTAAATGACTGGTACGTTTCAAAATCCTGCTGGCTCTTCCCCTGGCTCTCGGGCGAAAGCGCTTCAAAGAGGGCCCGTGATCTACAATAATATTTTTAACAACCAATTTATCCACGTCCAGTTCGTTGTTATGCGCTGCGTTGGCTACGGCAGACTGAAGTGTTTTATAAATGATACCAGCAGCCTTCAACGGCATAAATTTTAACAGCGAAAGTGCCTGTTCTGCATTCTTTCCTTTAACTTCGCTGATGGGCAACCGAAGCTTAAACGGTGAAATCCTTGCGTATTTAGTACTAGCTTTTACTTCCATGTCACACCTAATCCTTTAATCAAGCGGAGCCTAACATTACCGTCTGGCTTTTTTGTCTCCGGCATGACCCCAAAATGTTCTCGTGGGTGAAAATTCACCAAGCTTGTGACCAACCATATTTTCTGAAACAAATACAGGGATGAATTTTTTACCATTGTGAACGGCAAAGGTAATTCCGACCATTTCCGGTAAAATGGTTGACCGTCTTGACCAGGTTTTAATGACTTTATTGCTGTTGGATTTTCTTGCGTCCAAAACTTTTTTTAAAAGCGCAGGTGCAATATATGGTCCTTTTTTCAATGATCGTGGCATAATTTTTCACCTATTATTTTCTCTTAGCTCTTCTTTTAACGATATACTGATCCGTCCTCGCATTGTTCCTGGTCCGCTTTCCCTTGCTGGGCAATCCCCATGGACTGCAGGGCTGACGTCCGCCGGATGACCGGCCTTCACCACCGCCCATGGGATGGTCCACCGGGTTCATGGCAACGCCGCGTACTGACGGCCTTCTGCCCAGCCAGCGTGAACGGCCGGCCTTTCCCAGACTGACATCTCCGTGCTTTTCATTGCCCACCCTGCCCACAGTAGCTTTGCATTTCACATGGATCATGCGGACCTCACCAGACGGCAGCAGGACCTGGGCATAACTGCCCTCTTTTGCCATGAGACGGGCATAGGCACCAGCACTGCGTACAATCTGTCCGCCTTTTTCCTGTTTCAACTCAATATTGTGTATCCTGGTACCGGTGGGAATATTTTCCAAAGGCATGCAGTTACCGGGTTTAATATCTGCATCCGGTCCGGTTTCAAGAATATCTCCCACCTTTATATCAAGTGGGGCCAGAATATAGCGTTTTTCACCATCTGCATATACCAGCAGGGCAATTCTGGCACTTCTGTTTGGATCATACTCAATGGCAGACACCTTGGCCGGAATGCCGTCTTTATCCCGTTTGAAATCGATCATGCGGTATTGTTTTTTGGCCCCGCCGCCCCTGTGTCTGGTTGTGATTCTTCCGTGAGTGTTCCGCCCGGCTTTTTTGCTGAGTTTCTTTGTGAGCCGCCTTTCCGGTTTTGATTTGGTAATCTCTTCAAAAGAAAGGTATTCCTGGGAACGTCTTCCGGGAGATGTCGGTTTTGCCTTTATAATTGTTGACATAGATATACCTCTTTAAACACCCTCAAAAAAATCGATTCTTTGTCCTGGCATCAGCGTAATAATAGCTTTTTTCCAGTCTTTCCGCTTGCCGATAATTCTGCCGCGCTGTTTGACTTTGCCTTTAACCTGAACGGTTCTGACCTGTTTTACTTTGGTATTAAAGCTTTTTTCAACAGCGTCCTTGATCTCCAACCGATTTGCCCGCTTGTCCACACGCAGGGTCACCTGGTTGTTCAATTCTTTTTGCAGGGTTGTTTTTTCCGTAACAACAGGTCCTCTGATGATATCATACTGTTTCATCTTAGCCTAACCTCCCTTTGATATTCTGAATGCTGGATTCAACCAGCAGAAGGTTTCTATATTTCAAAATATCATATACGTTCAGACCTGCGGTCTTGATCACCTTGACATCAGGAATGTTTCGGGATGACAGCTCAAGATTGGTGTCCTGCACATCAGAAACAATGAGCAGATCATCAAGGCTCAGGGCCCCGAGAACAGAGGCCAGCGCCTTTGTTTTAATCTCATCAAGTTTGAGGTCATCAATCACAAAAAGGTTTTTGTCTTCCCATTTACTGCTCAAGGCCATTTTCAATGCGAGCTTCCGTACTTTTTTGGGGACCTTGTAGGCATAGGATCTTGGAGATGGCCCAAAGATTATCCCGCCGCCTTTTCTCAAGGGAGACTTGATACTTCCGGCCCGTGCATTACCGGTTCCTTTCTGCCTGAAAAGTTTTCTTGTACTTCCTTTCACCATACCCCGTGTTTTAGACGCAGCAGTCCCTTCCCGCCTGGAGGCGAGCTGGGATCTGACCACATCATGAAGAACACTTGTCTTGACCGGAATGCTGAATATTTCATCAGGAAGCTGGATTTCAGACACCTTCTCACCTGCACTGTTTAATACATCTACAGCAGCCATATTCTTCCTCTTAAATTTTGATCAGCTATGCATCACTGCTATACTTTTGCAATACCCATAGCCGCACTTGTCAAACCACCCTGTTACAAATTACCGGGCAGCTGATTAAAAATTGTATTACTTGTCAGTTTTATGTACTTCAAGAATCCCTGTTTTGGGGCCGGGAACAGCACCTCTCAACAACAGCAGATTGTCTTTGTGCTTTATATCCACAATGGTTAAGTTCTTGACGGTTTCCCTGTCTACGCCCATGTGTCCGGGCATACGCTTGCCTTTGATGACTTTGGCAGGCCAGGCACTGTTACCGATGGAACCGGGTTTTCTGTGATTTCTGTTACCATGGGTTTCCGGTCCCCGGCTGAACCCGTGCCGTTTTATGGTACCCTGGAAGCCGCGTCCTTTTGAGGTTCCGGAAACCGTCACCTTCTCACCGATGGCGAACATGTCCAGGTTTACAGTTGCACCCGGCTCCACACCATCAACGGTCGGGGTACGGAATTCTTTTAAAACTTTGAATCCTTTGTCACACGCTTTTTTCAAATGACCTGCAACAGGCTTGCTCAGACTTTCCACCGGTTTTTCATCAAAGCCAAGCTGGACCGCTGTGTATCCGTCTTTTTCAATGGTTTTCACCTGTGTTACCACACAGGGGCCAACCTGCACCACGGTAACAGGAACGAGTCTCCCATCCGGAGAAAAAGCACTGGTCATCCCGATTTTTTTTCCAATAATTCCGTTCATTTTTGGTTCCTGTTATCAAACTATAATTTAATTTCCACATCAACGCCTGGTGAAAGATCCAGCTTCATCAAGGCATCGACTGTCTGCTGCGTCGGCTCTAAAATGTCCATCATTCTTTTGTGGGTCCTGATTTCAAACTGCTCCCGTGATTTCTTGTTCACATGGGGGGAACGCAGAACCGTAAATTTATTGATACGGGTTGGCAAAGGGACCGGGCCCACAATTCTGGCACCGGTTTTCCTTGCCGTATCAACGATATCCATTGAAGACTGGTCAAGCAGCTTGTGGTCATACGCCTTGAGCCGAATCCGTATTTTTGTTTTCAACATGATAGCGTTCTTTCTTAACCTTATTCTATGATTTCAGCAATAACGCCGGCACCCACTGTCCGCCCGCCTTCACGCACTGCAAACCGCAGCTCTTTTTCCATGGCAATGGGGGAGATAAGTTCGACATTGATGGTAGCATTATCACCAGGCATGATCATTTCAACCCCTTCTTCAAGGGTCAGAACACCTGTCACGTCCGTGGTTCTAAAGAAAAACTGGGGCCTGTAACCACTGAAAAACGGGGTATGCCGGCCGCCTTCTTCTTTGCTCAACGCGTACATTTCCGCTTTGAATTTTGTATGGGGGGTAATGGTGCCGGGTTTGGCAACCACCTGCCCTCTTTCCACCTGGTCCCGTTTGGTGCCCCGGAGCAGCAGGCCCACATTGTCACCGGCCTGGCCTTCATCCAGAAGCTTTCTGAACATTTCAACACCGGTGCACACGGTCTTGGCAGTATCACGGATACCCACCAGCTCGATCTCATCACCGGTCTTGACAATTCCGCGGTCAATACGCCCGGTAACAACAGTTCCCCGGCCGGAAATGGAAAATACGTCTTCAATGGGCATCAGAAACGGCTTGTCCATATCACGTTCGGGTTCCGGAACATAGGAATCCAGTACATCCAGCAGTTCAAAAATGGGCTTGGCTTCGTCGCTGTCCACGTCATCACTTTCCAGGGCCTTTAAAGCAGATCCCCGGATAATGGGTGTTTCATCACCGGAAAATTCATAGGAATCCAGCAGCTCCTGAAGCTCCAGCTCCACCAGTTCGATCAGCTCTTCGTCATCCACCATGTCGCATTTGTTCAAAAATACCACAATTTTGGGCACCCCAACCTGACGGGCAAGAAGAATATGCTCCCTGGTCTGGGGCATGGGGCCGTCATCAGCGGACACAACCAGAATAGCACCGTCCATCTGGGCCGCACCGGTGATCATGTTCTTGATATAGTCGGCATGGCCCGGGCAATCCACATGGGCATAGTGGCGCTTGTCTGTCTCATATTCCACATGGGCCGTCGCAATGGTAATACCACGTTCTCTTTCTTCCGGGGCCTTGTCAATCTCATCAAAGGGAACATATGTGCCATGCCCCTTTAATCCGGCGTGTTTTGTAATTGCGGCTGTCAGCGTGGTCTTGCCATGGTCGATATGACCAATTGTGCCGATGTTTACATGCGGTTTTTTCCGCTGAAATTTCTCCTTAGCCATCTTCTTTATTCCTCCATTGGAATGTTATCAGGATTTTTTTTAAAAATGTAAAAATTTACCATCTAAAATGTGCAAACGCCTTGTTGGCTTCAGCCATTTTATGAGTATCTTCTTTTTTCTTCATCGCCCCGCCCCGCTGGTTGTATGCATCCATCAACTCGCCGGCCAGCTTTTTTTCAAATCCTTTTTCAGAGCGGCCCCGGCTGTAATTGATCAGCCATCTGAAGGCCAGGGCGGTCTGTCTGGCCGGATTGATATCCGTGGGCACCTGATAGGTGGACCCGCCGATTCTCCTGGACTTTACTTCCACAGCAGGCCTGATATTGTCGACCGCTTTCTTAAACACATTCAGAGCAGGCTCTCCGATTTTCTCTTCAGCCATCAACAGCGCTTTTGTCACCACTTTCCTGGCCGCATTTTTTTTGCCGTTCCTCATCACGCAATTTACAAATTTTGCTGCAAGCTTTTGCTCCTGCGTGGCACTTTTCATGAAATTTTCGATTATGATCTGTTTATCCGCCATGTGTCATATCCACCCAATATTATCCATTAAAACATCCATACCCATTTTCTTATTTGGGTCTCTTGGCGCCGTATTTTGAACGGCCCTGTCTTCTGTCATCCACACCCAGTGTATCAAGCGCGCCCCTGACAATATGGTAGCGGACACCTGGAAGGTCTTTGACCCTGCCCCCCCGGACCAGAACAACAGAGTGTTCCTGGAGATTGTGACCCATACCCGGGATATATGCAGCGATTTCCATGCCGGTTGTCAACCGAACCCTTGCCACTTTTCTCAAAGCAGAGTTCGGTTTTTTGGGCGTTGAGGTGTACACCCTGGTACAAACACCGCGTTTCTGGGGGCCGCCCTTCAAAGCAGGCGTACTTACCTTCTTCTCAGCTTTTTTTCTACTTTTCCTCACCAACTGATTAATGGTCGGCATAATCTTTTCAACGCTCCTTATCGATTTAATACATTGCCATACACGACAAAATATTTAATTCTACTTTCCAAAATTAAATATGTCAAGAAAATTTTAATTTTACTTACATCTGGGCTATCTCTCCCAGGCCTACTTCCACATCGCTGTATCCGGGAAACCCGGTTCCGGCAGGGATCAACCGCCCCATGACAACGTTTTCCTTCAACCCTTTGAGGCCGTCATATTTTGCTTCAATAGCGGCCAGGGTCAGCACCTTGGTGGTTTCCTGGAAGGAAGCGGCAGACAGAAAGCTGTCCGTGGACAAAGACGCCTTGGTTATACCCAGGATAAGGGGCTCGCCTTTGGCCGGCTCCCCGCCCTTCATGGCCACCTCACGGTTCTTTTCCTCGAACAGCACCCGGTCCACCTGCTCATCGGGAATAAAATTGGTGTCCCCTGTGGAAATCACCTTCACCCTGCGCATCATCTGACGGATCACCACCTCGATATGCTTGTCATTGATACGCACCCCCTGGAGCCGGTACACCTCCTGGACCTCATCCACCAGATATTTTGCCAGGGCCACTTCCCCCTTGATGTTCATGATATCCTGGGGGTTGGCACTCCCGGCGATCAAAGGATCTCCCGCCTTGATGTAATCATTGTCATACACGGTTACATGCTGGCCCTTGGGAATGGCGTACTCTTTTTTCTCACCCACATCCGATGGGGTCACAGTGACTTTCTGCCGGCCTTTGGTTCCCTTGGAAACGCTGACCGTTCCGTCAATTTCCGTCAAAATGGTGGGATCTTTTGGCTTTCTCACTTCAAACAGTTCCGCAACCCTGGGCAGACCACCGGTGATATCCTTTGTCTTGGTGGTGGCCCTGGGCAGCTTGGCTATAACATCCCCTGCCAGAACATGGTCATCTTCCTCCACCGTCAAAATGGCATTCACCGGCAGATAATACCTTGCTGCCGCACTGGAAGAGGGCAGTTTCACCGCCTTTCCACTCTGGTCCCGCAGGGTGATGCGGGGCCGGGTCTCAGAATCTCTTCCTTCTGTAATGGTCCGGCTGACCTTGCCGGTAACCGGGTCGATCTGTTCCTGAACCGTGTTGCCGATCTCAATGTCTGCAAACCGCACCCTGCCGGATACCTCCGTGATAATGGGGGTGGTAAAGGGATCCCAGCTGGCAATGATCTCACCGGGCTCGATGGGCACCCCGTTTTTCACCTGCAGGGTGGCGCCGTAAATCACATTTTCCTTGGCCCGCTCCCTGCCGTCTTCACCCACAATTGTTACACCGCCGCCTTTACGGTTCATGACAATGATCTCACCCGATGCCGTGGTAACGGTCTGGAGATTTTCATTATAGGTGAGAATACCCCCGACACGGGCTTTGACTTCCGCCACCTCAACCTTTCTGGAGGCGGTGCCGCCGATGTGAAAGGTCCGCATGGTCAACTGGGTGCCGGGCTCACCAATGGACTGGGCCGCCACAATACCGATGGCCTGCCCTATTTCCACTGTTTCGCCATGGGCCAGGTCCCGGCCGTAACACCGGGAGCACACCCCGTGTTTTGAATTGCAGGTCAGCACCGACCGGATCTTCACCTTCTGCACACCGGCTGATTCGATTTTGGCCACATGGGCTTCTGTGAGTTCCGTATCAATACCAACGATGTATTCGTCAGAATAGGGATCACGCACATCTTCCTGAATTACACGGCCCAGGATGCGTTCTCCCAAGGTCTGGATGACCTCGCCGCCCTCGTACAGGGCCTCAACCTCAATGCCGTTGATGGTGCCGCAGTCTTTTTCTATAATGGTGCAGTCCTGACCCACATCCGCCAACCGCCGGGTCAGATACCCGGAGTTGGCTGTTTTGAGTGCGGTATCTGCCAGACCTTTCCGGGCACCATGGGTGGAGATAAAATACTGGAGCACTGTCAGCCCTTCTCTGAAGCATGCGGTGATGGGGTTTTCAATAATTTCACCGGAGGGCTTGGCCATGAGCCCCCGCATGCCGGCCAGCTGCCGCATCTGGTCCTTGGACCCCCTGGCACCTGAATCCGCCATGACATATATGGCGTTGAGCCCTTCCAGGGCCTCGATATTTTTGGCACCGGTGGGGTTCTTCATCACCTCCATCATGGCGTTGGCAATATCATCTGTGGCCTGTGCCCAGATATCCACCACTTTGTTGTATTTTTCCCCCTGGGTAATCAGCCCTTCTGAATACTGGTTTTTGATATCCAGGACATTTTTTTCCGCCGTGGCAACAATATCCCATTTCTGATCCGGTATGATCATGTCATCCACACAGATGGACAGTCCCCCAAGGGTAGAGTATTTGTAGCCGATATCCTTGAGCCGGTCCGACAGAATAACCGTCTCCTTGAGTCCGATATTCCTGTAGGCATAGTCAATGAGATTGACAATGGAGCTTTTGTCCATGAGCTTGTTCACCAGTTTGAACGGCAGGGTGGTTTTGCGTTCATCCACTTTGAAAATGGTATATTTATCCCCCACCATCCGCACATCGGTAAACTGTCCCTGCTTCAGGCCGAACAACTGCTCCACCACCACATCAGATACCTGGAAAAGGTTCTTGAACTCCTTCCGGGTCATAAAACCGGTTTTGCCGCCGGATTTTTTAATTTCCGCGTCAGCATACTTTTTGAGAGTCTTATCAAAAGATTCTGCGGATTTCAGTTCCGCAAGGGCTGTTTCACAGTCTTCCAGTGCATCTGTGCGGATCCTGCTCAAGGCAAGAATCGTGTCGCCGGGAATGGTTTCCCACAACAGAATACGGCCTGTGGTGGTGTCATATATTTCCCCTTCGATCCTGACCTTGATTTTGGCATGCAGTGCCAGTTCCCCGGCATCAAAAGCATACCGCACCTCTTCAATGGAAGAGAAAATGCTGCCCGCCCCCTTCTGGTTGGCCACGGCCCGGGTCATATAGTATATACCCAGAACAATATCCTGGGTGGGCACGATGATGGGCTGGCCATTGGCCGGAGAAAGGATGTTGTTAGTGGAAAGCATCATCACCCGGGCTTCCAGCTGTGCTTCCAGGGACAGGGGCACATGCACCGCCATCTGGTCACCGTCAAAATCCGCGTTGAATGCCGGGCAGACCAGCGGATGCAGCTGGATGGCCTTGCCTTCGATGAGCACCGGTTCAAATGCCTGGAATCCCAGACGGTGAAGGGTGGGTGCCCGGTTGAGCATCACCGGATATTCCTTGACCACTGATTCCAAAGCATCCCAAACTTCTGTTTCCTCTCTTTCCACCATTTTCTTGGCACTCTTGACGGTGGAAACCAGGCCCTTTTGTTCCAGGTAATTATAAATAAAGGGCTTGAACAGTTCCAGCGCCATTTTTTTGGGGATACCGCACTGGTGCAGCCGCAGTTCAGACCCTACCGTGATAACGGTACGGCCGGAATAATCCACCCGTTTTCCCAGCAGATTCTGGCGGAAACGGCCCTGTTTGCCCTTCAGGGTGTCGCTCAGAGATTTCAGGGGCCGCTTGTTGGTGCCGGTGACCACCCGGCCGTGACGGCCGTTGTCAAACAGCACATCCACGGACTCCTGGAGCATGCGTTTTTCATTTCTGACAATGATGTCCGGGGCATTGAGGTCCACCAGGCGCTTGAGCCGGTTGTTGCGGTTGAGCACCCTGCGGTACAGATCATTGAGATCGGATGTGGCAAACCTGCCGCCTTCCAGGGGAACCAGGGGCCGCAGGTCCGGCGGCAGAATCGGGCATGCGGTCATGATCATGCGGGATGGTTCGATGCCGGAGGTCAAAAATGCGGAAATAACCTTGAGCCGTTTGGCCATTTTCTGCTGTTTGGCCACGGATTTGGTAAAATTGATCTCCTCTTTGAGCATGTCATGGATGCCCTGCAGATCCAGCTCATCCAAAAGCTTTAAAATGGCTTCCGCCCCTATGCCGGCTTCAAAATCTTCCCCGAATGTTTCAATGGCTTCATAGTATTGATCATCGGAAAGCAGCTGATATTTTTTCAGACCTGTATCTTTTGGATCGATCACAATGTAGGAATCAAAATACAGCACCTTTTCCAGGTTCTTCAAGGTCAGGTCCAGGGCGTTTCCGATCTTGGAAGGCAGACTTTTTAAAAACCAGATATGGGAAACAGGGGATGCCAGTTCAATATGGGCCATGCGCTCGCGCCGCACCTTGGACTGAATAACCTCAACCCCGCATTTTTCGCAGACAACTCCCCGGTGTTTCATGCGTTTGTATTTGCCGCAGTTGCACTCATAATCCTTGGTGGGACCAAACACCTTGGCACAGAACAATCCGTCCCGCTCCGGCTTGAAGGTCCTGTAGTTGATGGTTTCGGGTTTTTTTATTTCACCATGGGACCACTCTCTTATCTGGTCTGAAGATGCAAGGCTGATCTGAACACCTTGATAAACCTTGGGATCTTTTGGTTTTGCGAAGAAATCGTATATATTGTCCAATGTTTTCTCCTTATTTGCTGCCTTCTATGAGATTCATATCCAGACCCAGACTGTTGAGTTCCTTGATCAATACCCTGAATGATTCAGGCATGCCCGGTTCCAGGACGCTTTGTCCCTTAACGATCTTTTCATACATGCGGGTTCTGCCTGTCATGTCATCGGATTTAACGGTTAAAAATTCCTGGAGGGCATGGGCCGCGCCATATGCTTCCATGGCCCAGACCTCCATCTCACCCAGACGCTGGCCCCCGAACTGGGCCTTGCCGCCCAGAGGCTGCTGGGTGACCAGAGAATAGGGGCCTATGGACCGTGCATGGAGTTTGTCATCCACCAGATGGTGGAGTTTGAGCATATACATGGTACCCACAGTGACCGGTGTGTCAAACTGTTCGCCGGTCCTGCCGTCGTAGAGCGTGGACTGGCCGGAACGCTGATAGCCGGACATTTCAATAAGAGCCTTGATCTCATCTTCCGATGCCCCGTCAAATACCGGGGTGGCTGTGTGAACGCCGTTTTTATACATATCTGCAAATGCAATCAGTTCAGGCTCATCCATGCCGTCAATTCTTTTGGCCAGCAGGTCCTCGATATCATCCGCCTTCTGCTTGAGGGTCAAAGAAAAAATTGCCTTCATCTTGTCTCTCAGCTCGGCCAGCTTTCTTTCCTCCAGCAGCTCATTGATCTGCTGGCCCAGACCGAAAGCAGCCAGGCCCAGGTGAATTTCCAGAATCTGTCCCACATTCATCCGGGAAGGCACCCCCAGAGGATTGAGCACCATATCAACGGGCCTGCCATCGGCAAAATAGGGCAGGTCCTCCATGCGCAGTATCCGGGATACCACCCCCTTGTTCCCGTGGCGGCCGGCCATTTTATCCCCCACAGACAATACCCGTTCCATGGCAACACTGATTTTGATGAGTTTGAGCACACCCGGGGGCAGGTCATCCCCTTTTTCAAACCGGGATACCTGCCGGTTGAAATGTTCCCTGGCCTTTTTGATCTGCTCCTGGGCCTGCTCCAGGATGAGCTGGGCACGTTCCGTTGCCACGGCATCTTCCACTGACAGGTTCACCAGGGCGGAAACAGGAAGGCCCTCAAAAGCATTCGGCGTAACCTTGAGTCCCTGTTTAACAATTATTTTACCCGATTTTTCAAGATCGGTGAGTACTTTATGGCCGTCCAGAACAGAGGCGATCTTATCTCTGGCCACCTGGGAAATAATACGGATTTCATCATCCCTGTCTTTTTCCAGGCGTTCAATTTCCTCATCCTCGATGAGCCGGGTCCTGTCATCCTTGGGCAGTCCCCGCCTGGAAAACACCTTGGCATCAATGACCTTGCCCTTGACACCCGGGGGTACACACAAGGAGGTGTCCTTGACATCACCGGCTTTTTCACCAAAAATGGCCCGGAGCAGTTTTTCTTCGGGTGACAATTGTGTTTCCCCTTTCGGGGTGATCTTGCCCACCAGAATATCACCGGGGTACACCTCGGCGCCCAGGCGGATGATACCGCTTTCATCCAGATGCTTCAGGGCGTCTTCCCCGACATTGGGTATATCTCTTGTGATTTCTTCTTTTCCCAGCTTGGTATCACGGGCAAGCACCTCAAATTCCTCCACATGCACAGAGGTATATACCCCGTCCTTTACCAGGCGTTCGCTCACCAGAATGGAATCCTCATAGTTGTATCCATCCCAGGGCATGAAGGCCACAGTGACATTCTTGCCCAGGGCCAGTTCTCCCATCTCAGTGGACGGGCCGTCGGCAATGACCTGGCCTTTTTTCACCTGTTCACCCTTTTCCACTATGGGCCGGTGGTTAAAGCAGGTATTCTGATTGGACCGGACAAATTTGCTGCAGTTGTAAATGGAAACCGCTTTTTCAAAGCCCCCGGATTCATGGTCATCATTTCTGACCACAATACGTTTGGCATCCACATCCACAACGATTCCGTCATAATCGGCAACGATGGTGACCCCGGAATCCCTTGCCACAACACTTTCCATACCGGTTCCCACAAGCGGGGCCTCACTGCGGATCAGGGGTACGGCCTGGCGCTGCATATTGGACCCCATAAGTGCCCGGTTGGCATCATCATTTTCCAGAAAAGGGATCAGGGCAGCAGACACAGACACCAGCTGGTTCGGAGATACGTCCATGTATTTGACCTCCTCGGGGGTGACCATTTCAAATTCACCCGCCACCCGTGCCGACACCCGGGGATTGATAAACCGCCCTTCCGGATCCAGCGGGGCATTGGCCTGGGCAATGGGGTGGTCTTTTTCCTCAAACGCACTCAAATGCCGGATATTTTTGCTGGCCACTGAATTGTCCACCAGGCGGAAAGGGGTTTCAATGAAACCGAATTCGTTCACCCGCCCATAGGTGCACAAAGAAACAATGAGCCCGATGTTGGGTCCCTCAGGGGTCTCAATGGGGCAAATCCGCCCGTAATGGGACGGGTGCACATCCCTGACTTCAAATCCGGCCCGTTCCCGGGTCAGCCCACCCGGGCCTAAGGCGGACAACCGCCGCTTGTGCGTGGTTTCAGATAAGGGATTGGTCTGGTCCATGAACTGGGACAGCTGGGAGGTGCCGAAAAACTCCCGGACAACAGCTGATACAGGCTTGGGGTTGACCAGGTCATGGGGCATCATGGCATCCACCTCCTGCATGCTCATCTTTTCCTTTATGGCACGCTCCATCCTGATCAGACCGATACGGTAGTGGTTTTCCAGCAGTTCCCCCACGGCCCTGACCCGCCGGTTGCCCAGATGGTCGATATCATCCACCTGACCCTGGGTGTCTTTGAGGTCAATCAGGGTGGCGGCGGTGAGCAGCACATCCTCTTTTCTCAAGGTTTTTACATCAATTTTGGTATCCACCCCCAGGCGGTGGTTCATTTTCAAACGTCCCACTTTGGACAGATCATAATATGCCTGGCGGAAGAACAGATGATCAATAAAATCCTGTGCCACCTCAATGGTGGCGGGGTTTCCCGGACGCAGACGGCGGTAGATATCCATGAGAGCAACCTCCCTGGAGTCGACCTTATCACTGACCAGGGTTTTGCGCATGGCATCCGAACTTCTGGAATCCACATACAGGATATGGAACTCATGGATCTTTTTTTCCTCCAAAAGTTCAAAGGTGTCTTCTGCAATAAGCTCCCCTGCTTTAAACAGCACATCATTGGTGTCAGGATCCAAAATGGTTCTGGCAAACGCCTTGTCAATAAGGTCATCATCGGAAGCCGGTATGAAATCAAGGCCTTCATCAGCCAGTTGTTTTAAAGCCCGTTTTGTAAAAATTCTTCCCTGTTTCACTACGATATCACCGGATTCAGGCGATATCACATCATAGCTGGCCCGCTGACGAACCAGGTTTTCAGGAACAAACTCCTTAAAAAACGAGCCTTGTTTTTTAACGATGCGTTCTTTTCTATAGAAAAAATCAAGGATATCTTCACTGGTATACCCGAATGCCTTGAACAAAATGGAAACCGGAAATTTCCTGCGCCGATCGATGCGGATATTGATGATATCCTTGGCATCAATTTCCATATCGATCCAGGAACCGCGCACCGGAATTATTCTTGCATTGTAGATGATTTTTCCAGTGGAATAGTTCTTGCCCTTGTCATGGTCAAAAAACACACCCGAAGACCTGTGCAGCTGACTGACAACCGCCCTTTCCGTCCCATTGATGATAAAGGTACCCTGCCTTGTCATCAATGGTATGGTGCCAAAATAAATTTCCTGCTCCTTGATGTCCCGGATAGCGGAGGTGCCGGTGTCTTTGTCGTGGTCATACACCACCAGGCGCACCCGGATGTTCACGGGAATATCATAGGTCATGCCACGGCTGATGCATTCTTTCATGGAATGTTTGGTTTCACCAAAAGAATAGGAAACATATTCCAGGGACGCGGTATCGGTAAAATCCTTAATGGGAAAAACCGATTTAAATACAGCATGAAGCCCTTTTTCTTCCCTTTCCTGGGCCGGGGTTTCCCGTTGCAGAAAACTTTCAAAGGAATTGCGCTGCATTCCGATCAGGTCTGGAATGTCAATAATTTTTCTTTTGCTGCCAAACTCTTTTCTGATGCGCTTATTCGTCAAAAGACTATCGGTCATGATCTCTCCCAAGAAGTGAGTTTTTCCAACCGTAAAAGCGGAGGTACGGCCCGATTGCCTTACCCCCGCAAAGGTTTTTATGCATAAAGCGCGTTTTTTTTGCGCTTTATAAAACTATTTTACAGAAACCTGTGCGCCGGCTCCCTCAAGCTGTGCTTTGATTTTTTCAGCTTCTTCTTTGGGGATTCCTTCTTTTACAGGTTTGGGTGCTTCTTCAACCAGGGCTTTGGCTTCTTTGAGGCCCAGGCCTGTGATGGCTCTAACCTCTTTAATTACATTGATTTTTTTGTCCCCGATAGCTTCAAGGACTACATCAAATTCGGTTTTTTCCTCTTCAGCTGCAGCAGCATCCGCACCCGCAGGCATACCACCCCCTGCAAAAGCTACCGGGGCAGCAGCGCTCACGCCGAATTTTTCCTCAAGTTCTTTTATCAGTTCAGACAGTTCAAGAACCGTCATGCCGGCAATAAATTCAATAACATCATCTTTTGTGATATCAGCCATTTTTGTCTCCTAATCGTTACCGCGTAATATAATATGTTGTATACATATAAAAAATTTTCAGTCAAAAGCCTGTAAGGATACTGCATTAAATTCAGGCAGCGTCTTTTTGATCTTTGATGCCGTTAAGTACGTTGACAAAGCCTCTGGGCACACCGGCCAGAACATTGACAAACGATGTCGGAACCGCATTAAGGGTATAGACGAGTTTGCCGAGCAGTTCTTCTCTGGACGGCATCTTGGCAAGTGCTTTGATCTCTTCGGAACCCAAAAGCTTACCGCCGAACGCAGCTGCTTTGATTTCCAGCTTTTCGTTGTCTTTTGCAAAATCCATGAGAATTTTTGCAGGTGCCACAGGATCTGTATCTGATGTGACCAGAGCGCTGGGCCCTTTGAAATAATCCTGCATCAAAGCACAATCCGTACCCTGGGATGCCAGGTTCAACAGGGTATTTTTTACAACCTCCATGTGAACACCAGCTTCCCTGAGCTTGGCACGCAGATCTGTTATCTTCTGGACATCAAGACCTTTGTAGTCGACAAGAATCGAAATCTGGGCCTGGGCAAGCTGTGCTGCCAGGCGTGCAACCAATTCTTTTTTCTGGGAAATATTCAGCAATTTTTTACACCTCCTTTCTATGAGATTCGAAGGTGCCAACGAAACCAAAACAAAACAATGAAAATTTTCTGTCTCGGCAGGCCGGCAAATCCGTTTATGCACCGCACGGCGCACCTACTGTCTGGGACAGGTCTAACACAAATGGTATGTTTTTTTTTATTTTATCAACAAAGGATCCACTTTGATCCCGGGTCCCATGGTTGATGAAATACTGATGGTTTTCAAATAGGTTCCCTTGCTGGCTGCAGGCCGCAGGGCAACAATCTTTTCCAGAAAGGCTTTGACATTTTCAGTGAGTTTTTCTGCACCAAAGGATACTTTTCCCACAGGTGCATGGACAACCCCGGCTTTTTCCACCCTGAAGTCAATTTTACCTGCCTTGAGTTCCTGGACAGCTTTTCCCACTTCAAAAGTGACGGTTCCGGTTTTTGCATTGGGCATCAGGCCCCTGGGTCCCAGTATTCTGCCCAGTTTGCCGACAGTTCCCATCATATCAGGGGTGGCAATGGCCTTGTCAAATCCAAACCAGCCCTCCTTGATTTTCTCCACCATCTCATCTGTGGCAATAAAATCAGCACCTGCATCCAGGGCTTCCTGCTCTTTTTCCCCTTTGGCAAATACCAGTACCGAGACTGTCTTACCAAGACCATTGGGCAAAACCACTGTGCCGCGGACCATCTGGTCGGCATGCCGCGGATCAACTCCGAGTCTCACTGCGACATCAACTGTCTCATCAAATTTCACATGGCTTGAAGAAACAGCGATTTCCATGGCCTCCATAGGATCGTATTGCACGGTTCTGTCGCTCTTTTTCAGCGCTTCTGTATGTTTTTTACTCCGCTTTGGCATTTTTTTACACTCTTATACTATAATGTTAAACGACTTCTATCCCCATACTTCTTGCTGTACCTTCAATGATTCTAACGGCGGCATCGATATCTGAGGCGTTCAGGTCTTCTTTTTTGGTCTCTGCAATGGTTACAATCTGGTCCCGGGTCACTTTTCCCACCTTTTCCCGGTTGGGCTCACCAGAACCCTTTGACAGCTTTGCAGCCGCCAGCAGCAATCTTGATGCAGGAGGTGTTTTGGTAATAAAGCTGAAGGATCTGTCCTTGTAGACCGTTATGACAACCGGAATGATTGATCCGACGTCATTTGCTGTCTTGGCATTAAAAGCCTTACAGAAATCCATGATATTGACCCCGTGCTGGCCCAGGGCAGGCCCGATGGGTGGGGATGGATTGGCTTTTCCTGCTTCAACCTGAAGCTTTATCTGCGTCATTATTTTTTTAGCCATTGTAATTACTCCTGAAACTCACTATTAAACCATACATTAAATTTTGGAAACTTGAATAAAATTCAGCTCAACAGGGGTGGCGCGCCCGAATATGCTCACCAGCACTTTGAGTTTTTCCTTGTCCGGGGAGACATTTTCCACTGTGCCGTTAAAATTTGCAAAAGGACCGTCAATGACCCTGACATCATCTCCCGGTTCAAAATAAAACTTGGGCTGGGGTTTGTTTTTTCCCTGCTGCATTTTGTCTATAATGCTCTGGGCTTCCTTGTCACTGATGGGTGCCGGTTTGTTTTTGCCACCCAGAAAACCGGTCACTTTGGGTGTTGCGCTGATGATATGCCATGTCTCATTATCAAGGTGCATCTTAACAAGGATATACCCCGGATAAAACTTGCGGGACGACTCGCGTTTCTTTCCATTCACCAGTTCAACAACATTTTCTGTTGGTATCAGAATGTCACCGAATTTATCCGGGTGTTTTGCCCCTGCTATTTTTTCCTCAAGGGCTTTTTTCACTTTTTGTTCATGGCCTGAATACACATGGACCACATACCACTTCAGAGACATTTCACCTTCCTTGTGTTATGTTAAAACAACCTGAACAAGTTTTGAAAGGCTGTAGTCAAAAAGGCCCAGAAACACAGCAACAACAAATACAAAAATTATTACGACAATGGTGGTGCCGGTTGTCTGTTTGCGCGTAGGCCAGGTTACCTTTTTCAGCTCAACCTTGACCTCCCGCAGAAATTCGAGGGCGTCATGAAAAAAACCGGCCCTGGTTTCCGTGGTTGCAGGGGCCGGGCTTTTCTTTTCCGGTTTTGTCTTTAATGATGCCGGTGCCGCAGCCTGTCTGGGGCTGGAAGCTGTTTGACCGGCAGTCACTTTTTTTTCAGGATCTGCTTGCTTTTTCTTCTTCTCACCAGCCGGTTTTTTTTTCTGTAATCGTGACATGCTACTCCCACAATCATCTTTGTTTACTGCAGCAAAAGCAGGAAACAAAATATTATATGGCAGGCCAGGAGGGAGTCGAACCCCCAACACCCGGATTTGGAGTCCGGTGCTCTGCCAATTGGAGCTACTGGCCTGCAGCAACTAAATAATTATTTAATTTTTGTTTCTTTATGCACCAAATGCTTGTTGCAGAATTTGCAGTATTTTTTCAACTCGATTTTATCTGGTGTTTTCCGCTTATTTTTAGTGCTTGTATAATTCCGGCGCTTGCATTCGGTACAGGCAAGGGCGATCAATACTCTGTCCACTGTTAAGATTCCTTAGGTGTTTATTCTATAATTTCAGCAATAACGCCGGCACCCACTGTCCGCCCGCCTTCACGCACTGCAAACCGCAGCTCTTTTTCCATGGCAATGGGGGAGATAAGTTCGACATTGATGGTAGCATTATCACCAGGCATGATCATTTCAACCCCTTCTTCAAGGGTCAGAACACCTGTCACGTCCGTGGTTCTAAAGAAAAACTGGGGCCTGTAACCACTGAAAAACGGGGTATGCCGGCCGCCTTCTTCTTTGCTCAACGCGTACATTTCCGCTTTGAATTTTGTATGGGGGGTAATGGTGCCGGGTTTGGCAACCACCTGCCCTCTTTCCACCTGGTCCCGTTTGGTGCCCCGGAGCAGCAGGCCCACATTGTCACCGGCCTGGCCTTCATCCAGAAGCTTTCTGAACATTTCAACACCGGTGCACACGGTCTTGGCAGTATCACGGATACCCACCAGCTCGATCTCATCACCGGTCTTGACAATTCCGCGGTCAATACGCCCGGTAACAACAGTTCCCCGGCCGGAAATGGAAAATACGTCTTCAATGGGCATCAGAAACGGCTTGTCCATATCACGTTCGGGTTCCGGAACATAGGAATCCAGTACATCCAGCAGTTCAAAAATGGGCTTGGCTTCGTCGCTGTCCACGTCATCACTTTCCAGGGCCTTTAAAGCAGATCCCCGGATAATGGGTGTTTCATCACCGGAAAATTCATAGGAATCCAGCAGCTCCTGAAGCTCCAGCTCCACCAGTTCGATCAGCTCTTCGTCATCCACCATGTCGCATTTGTTCAAAAATACCACAATTTTGGGCACCCCAACCTGACGGGCAAGAAGAATATGCTCCCTGGTCTGGGGCATGGGGCCGTCATCAGCGGACACAACCAGAATAGCACCGTCCATCTGGGCCGCACCGGTGATCATGTTCTTGATATAGTCGGCATGGCCCGGGCAGTCCACATGGGCATAGTGGCGCTTGTCTGTCTCATATTCCACATGGGCCGTCGCAATGGTAATACCACGTTCTCTTTCTTCCGGGGCCTTGTCAATCTCATCAAAGGGAACATATGTGCCATGCCCCTTTAATCCGGCGTGTTTTGTAATTGCGGCTGTCAGCGTGGTCTTGCCATGGTCGATGTGACCGATGGTACCGATGTTTACATGCGGTTTTTTCCGCTCAAATTTCTCTTTAGCCATTTTTTTAATCCCTCCTGCCATTGGTTATGGAGCCCATGACCAGAATCGAACTGGTGAACCTCTTCCTTACCAAGGAAGCGCTCTACCGACTGAGCTACATGGGCATCGAACGGCAAATCAAATTAACCCTTCACAAGCATGCTACGCGGGGACCCTCATGGCTGGAGCGGGAGACGAGGCTCGAACTCGCGACATTCAGCTTGGAAGGCTGAAGCTCTACCAACTGAGCTACTCCCGCAAAACGATAACTAAAATAGTTGCATTTTTGTATCAACTATTATGTAGTAACGATCGCTATCAAGATCTCCTACATATAATTTTGGTGGTGGGGGGAGGATTTGAACCTCCGAAGGCTGAGCCGTCAGATTTACAGTCTGATCCCTTTGACCACTCGGGAACCCCACCCAATTTTCTTCTGGAGCCGATACCCCGAATCGAACGGAGGACATTCTCATTACAAGTGAGATGCTCTACCAACTGAGCTATATCGGCCCATCAATTTGCAGCAAACCGTGTCACGACAAAAAGACCGGGTGATAATAGCAGAGCGGATTGGGTTTATCAAGCCCTAATTTCAACACCATTGAGCAATGGCATGAAATTATGTCCGAAATTTTTATACTTTTGCCCCATTCGCGCCTGCATACTAAAATTTACTCTGTTTTAATCGTTTTCGACACCTGAACACCCTGTTTCAGGTGTCTGGCTCACCAAAATTCATGCAATCAGATTCATATACAACAGCTGATTTAAAATTACAAGATAAAAAAATTATATCCAGGCTTTTTTTAGAAACTGTTTGTTTATATTGATGTGCTGTCTACACAAAATTGTGTTCCACGGAATGGAAAAAACGGTTGGAACACCCTTAAAACTGCCTTTACTATTGACAATCCCTGTTGAATTTACTAATTATTTCCCCAAAATCTTAAAATCAGACCAATGCATTTTCCGGAGGAGGATAAGTGAATTACATCAAACTTGCCACAGCTATCACACTATTGATTCTTGTCACCGGGTGTCAGCAGTCCTATCAAAATTCCGTCACCCCTTCCCGGGGAATGGATCCTGCCAGCACCTATCAGGCAGCCTTAGAGCACAAAACTGAGCCCCGCAGTGCTGTGGGGCAGCCGGATGTGAAACAGGATGGCAGTGAAAACCCGACTTTATCTTCAAAAAAAACCGGCGGCGGTAAATTTTTTCCGCAGGCACCCACTGAAAATTCAGCTGTGGATATCGGCCTTTCTGAAACCGGCCCTGAAGAAAACAGCACCGATCTGTCAGCCGATACCGGCTCTTCAGAGCAGATGAAAATTGATCAGGCCCTGGAGATGTGTAACCTGGCCCAGGAGATGTGGGAAGCCGGCAGGCTGGAAGAAGCCCTTTCCCATTTGGATGATGCCTATTCCTTTATCCTGGAAATCGATCCGGGACAATCTCTGGATTTCACCCAGCAAATTGATGACGTCCGGTTTTTGATTTCCAAACGCATCCTTGAAATATATGCCTCCCGCCAGGTGGTTGTACAGGGTTCCCACGATGAAATCCCCATTACCATTAATGAGCACGTAAAAAAAGAGATCAAGCTGCTCACCGGACGGGAAAGAAATTTTTTCATCGGATCACTGGAACGGTCCAGCCGATACAGGCCTTATATTGTGGCCCAGCTGAAAGCAGCAGGCCTGCCGGAAGAGCTTTCCTGGCTGCCGTTGATCGAAAGCGGATTCAAGCTGCGTGCGCTGTCATCGGCCAGGGCCCTGGGATTATGGCAGTTCATTCCTTCCACTGGCTATAAATTCGGCCTCACCCGCAACTATTATATTGATGAACGCATGGATCCTGAAAAAGCCACCATGGCCGCCATTGCTTATCTCAAAGAGCTGCATAACCTGTTTGGTGACTGGACTACCGTTCTGGCAGCCTATAATTGCGGTGAAGGCCGTGTATTGCGGATTATCCGCAGCCAGAAAATCAATTACCTGGATAATTTCTGGGACCTCTACCAGAATCTTCCCCGGGAAACCGCACGGTATGTGCCAAGATTTTTGGCAACCCTTCATATCATCCAAAACCTGGACACCTATGCCATACAAACCCGGAATCCTTTGGACCCCATCCCATACAAAACCTTTGAGATCCAAAAACAGGTCCGACTGGCAGATATTGCCAAAGAGATACAGGTCAGTTCCGATGTACTGAAAACCCTGAACCCGGAATTGCGTTATGATCTGCTGCCGCCTGAAATCTACCAGCTGAGAATCCCGGAAAACAAAGCGGACACTTTTTTGGCCAGCCTGGATAAGATCAACACCACATATTCCTCTCCCGAGCTCTTTGTGTATCACAAAATACGCAGGGGTGAGACCCTGTCCAGCATTGCCACCCGATACAGGACATCTGTTACCGCCATTTCCCGTGCCAACAATATCAGGCGGACCCATCGGATCATCGCCGGCAAGGTCCTTAAAATTCCAGGATCCGGGTCCGGCACCCAGGCGGTAAAGGCCGCCCAGAATGCCAAAAGCAGCAAGCCTGTCAAATACAAAGTTCAGAAGGGAGACAGCCTGTGGCTCATTGCCAGAAAATTTTCCACCACCACCAAAGAGATCATGGCAGGCAACGGGCTAAACAGTTCCACATTGTATGCGGGACAGGTGCTTACCATCACACCGTTTCAAAAAACAGCGGCAGGTTCCACCGGTGTTTATCACGTAAAATCAGGTGACAATCCTTTTTTGATTGCTAAAAAACACAACATGAGTTTACATCGGCTCCTGGCCTTGAACAGCTTGAGCAAAAACGCCCGGATTTTCCCGGGCCAGAAATTAGTTATCGAATAACCGGCGTTTGCCCCCGTAGCTCAGTGGATAGAGCATTGGATTCCTAATCCATGTGCGCAAGTTCGATTCTTGCCGGGGGCACCACAACCAGCGGCCATACCCCATGCCAGACATTGAGACAATACCTGAAGCATCTGTGCCCCCCCAAAAAAAACCTGAGCTTCTTGCACCGGCCGGAAATCTGGAAAAACTTGAAATTGCCATTCATTATGGTGCAGATGCGGTTTATCTGGCCGGCAAAGATTTCAGCCTGAGGAACTATTCAGGCAATTTCACGGACATGGAACTGGAACAGGCTGTTGCCCTGGCCCGGTCACACAATGTCAAGGTATACCTGGCCTGCAACATCTATTCACGAAACAATGAACAAGAGCAGATCACAACCTTTCTGGAAAAAATCGGGAAAATCAACCCAGATGCCGTAATCATCTCCGATCCGGGTATCATTTTGCAAAGCAGAAAAATCATCCCCCATGTGGATATCCATTTGAGCACCCAGGCCAATACCACAAATTACAACAGTGCCCGTTTCTGGCATACGCTGGGGGTGAAGCGTGTGAATCTCGCAAGAGAACTCTCGTTAAAGGAAATTGCCGGTATCACAGACCGGGTGGGCATTGAAACCGAAGTTTTTATCCATGGTGCCATGTGTATTTCCTATTCCGGCCGCTGCCTGCTCAGTACTTTTCTCACCAACCGGGACAGCAACCGCGGACTGTGCAGCCATCCCTGCAGATGGCAGTATGCGGTTGTGGAAGAACTGCGGCCCAATGAATTCTATCCGGTTACCGAAGACAAGCGGGGAACCTATATATTTAATTCAAAAGATCTGTGTATGATCGCGCACATACCTGAACTCATCTGCGCCGGCATCACCTCCCTTAAAATCGAAGGCCGCATGAAAGGCTTACACTATCTGGCTGCTGTCGTGAAAACCTACCGGGATGCCATTGATACCTATATGGATGATCCTGCAGGCTATCGTGTGGATCCCCTATGGCATCAGGAACTTGCCCAGGTGTTCCACAGAGATTACAGCACCGGTTTTTTTTTTGACACAACAGATGCCGGAATTCCCAATTACAAAAACGCCCACCAGGGTCACATCCACAGTTTTATCGGCAAAATTTTGAAACCCCTGAAAGACGGGTGTCACCTGGTGGAGATCAGAAACAAAATCAGCCGCACGGACCGGCTCCAGATTCTCTCACCCGGAATCTGGACCAAAGAATCTTCCATCGTGGGGCTGTGGGATACAAACGGGGTGTCCCTTGACCATGCCCAGCCCAACACCAAGGCGATATTACAACTGGAAAGCACATTTCTTAACCACGACATTGTGCGCAAGATCTGATCCCTGTCAATTGATTCTTAATTTGACTTTCCTGTTTATTTTCTGTAGATTATCCTGGTATTAAACCAAAAAAATTATCTGTTTCGAAAAAAATCCTTCAGGAGAGCTGTGATGTTTGAAGATGACGAAACCCTGCAAATGTACATTGAAGAATCACTTGAACATCTGGGTGACATTGAAAGTGACCTGCTGACCATTGAGGAGGCAGGAGAAAATATCGACCTGGATCTGGTGAACAATGTCTTCAGGGCAGCCCACTCCATCAAGGGTGGTGCCGGATTTATGGGATTGACCACCATAAAGGAACTTGCCCACCACCTGGAAAATGTTCTGGGTCTTATTCGCAACCAGGAGCTTATACCTGACTCCAGCCGGATCAGCGTGCTTTTAAAGGGATTTGATGAACTGCAAACCCTGCTGAACAACATCCAGACCAGCAATGAAACCGATATCTCCAACCATATTCAGGCCCTTGAAAAGATAACCACAGCCTCTCTGCCTAAAGAAAAGCTTGAAGGAAAACAGGACATGACTCCCCGGATGATGGATATTGTCCTGGAAGACGGGCGGATCTTTCAACAGGTATCCATGAATGACATCGAACAGGCAGTGTCTGAAGGGAAAAATCTGTTTCTGGTGGAATATGATCTGATCAATGATATCCACCGCAAGGGCAAAAATCCGGTTGAGGTGCTGAACAGCCTGCAGAAAACCGGGACCATTATCGATGCAAGGGTTGATTTTGACTCTGTGGGAACCCTGGACCATACACTGGAACCTGTTAGAATACCTTTCCAGGTATTGTTTGCTTCCATCATTGAGTATGACATGGCAGAAACCCTGTTTGACATATCCACCCGGTTTATCCACGCTGTTACAGACAACATGGTAACTGCATCCAGCAGCACCCGTCCCGATGCCTCGCACAAAACCATGGAAATGCAGGCTACGCAGGACGGGACAGAAAACAGACCGGCCGCGCCGGTGCAAGACGTCCTGGAACAAAAGCAGGAGCGGGCTGCACCGGCAGGCGCATCTGCCGGCGAAGTGCAAACCGCAAAGGCCAGCGCCAAAAACGGGGAGAGTGAGATTCAGCTGGACCAGAAACCCCAGTCCTCTTTGCGGGTGAATGTGGGGCTTCTGGATACCCTGATGAACCTTGCCGGGGAACTGGTTCTGGGCCGCAACCAGTTGCTGCAGGGAATCAATTCCGCCAATACCAAAGCCACAGAACTGTCCAGCCAGCGCATCGACATGATCACCTCTGAACTCCAGGAAGCCATCATGCGGACACGCATGCAGCCCATTGCCAACATTTTGAACAAATTCAGCCGGGTGGTCAGAGACATGTCCCACCAGCTTGGAAAATCCATTGATCTGCAGATCATCGGCAAAGAAGTGGAACTGGACAAAACCATTCTGGAGGCCATCAACGACCCCTTAACCCACCTGGTAAGAAACTCTGTGGACCATGGCATTGAAACCCCCATGGAAAGAGAGCAGATGGGCAAGGATGCCACCGGGAAGATCACACTGAAGGCGTTTCACGATGCCGGCCAGGTCAATCTCATCATATCGGATGACGGCCGGGGACTTGCACCGGAAAAAATCGCCAAAGCGGCAATTGCCAAGGGGCTTATAACCGAGCAGCAGGTGACGGATATGTCGGAAAAAGCCAAGATGGAACTGATTTTTCTGCCGGGGTTTTCAACTGCCAGTGAAATCACCGATGTATCAGGACGGGGTGTGGGCATGGACGTGGTGGTCACCAATATCCAGAGCTTAGGAGGGATTATTGAACTTGATTCCACCCCCGGACAGGGAACAGCTATCCAGATAAAACTGCCGTTGACCCTGGCCATTATTCCCAGCCAGATCACCTCCGTGGGCGGGGAGCGGTATGCCCTTCCCCAGGTAAACCTCAATGAACTGCTCAGGATACCGGCTGCCCAGGTAAAAGAAAAAATTGAAAAAGTCGGGGATGCCGCAGTAGTCAGGCTGAGGGGAGAACTGCTGCCGCTTTTGAATCTGGCACAGATGCTGGGCATTGAAAAAACCTTTACCGACCCTGAAACCCTGGAAGAACAGGCGGACCGGCGCCGGAACCTGGCTGACAGGCGTTCAAAAAAACACCTGACAAATGATGACGGCAGTGACGCTGGGTCTGTTGACGAGCAGGCGGACCGCTCGGGTAAGGACAGGCGTTACCGTGCATCCTCTGCCATGAATATTGCCGTTGTGTCTGCCGGCGCCTTTAAATACGGCCTGGTTGTGGACCAGCTCCATGACTCTGAAGAGATCGTTGTAAAGCCGGTGGGCCGGCACCTTAAAAAATGCACTGCCTATGCCGGTGCAACCATCATGGGTGACGGCAAAGTGGCCCTGATTCTTGATATCTCCAATCTGGCGCAGATGGCTGAACTGGCGACAGTGTCAGAAGCCGGCCAGATCGCCAGAGCAGCGGAAAAGGCTGCAGAAACCCAAAAAGACAAGGCAGCACTTCTGACATTTAAAAACACCGATTCAGGACATTTTGCAGCCCCCCTTAACCTGGTGGAACGGATTGAAAGAATCAAAACCGCTGATATCGAACGTATCGGAGACAAAAAAGTGGTCCAGTACAGGGGCGGTGCCCTTCCCCTGTATGAACTTTCCCAGGTGGCTGAATTTGATCCTCTGCCGGAAAAGGAACTACAGGAAGTGATTGTCTTCAAAGTCAAAAACCGGGAACTGGGCCTTATGGTTACCCCGCCGGTGGATACCATGGAAGTGGTGCTGGATGTGGATGAAAACACCCTGAAACAGCCGGCCATAAACGGCTCCATGATTATCAACGGCCACACCACCCTGCTGGTTGATATTTTTGAAATGGTTAAAATTCTCAACCCGGAATGGTTTGTCCAGGAAGCAAGGACTGCTGCGGATATAGCCCAAAACGGCGAAAAAATTCTGCTTTTTGCCGAAGATTCGGCTTTTTTCAGGAATCAGGTCAAAAAATACATGGAAGAAGACGGCTTTAAAGTCATTGAGGCAGAAGACGGCCTGCTTGCCTGGGAGCTGTTGAAAGAGCGGGCAGATGAGATCGATCTTGTGGTGACAGACCTTGAAATGCCCAACATGGACGGGTTTGAATTGACCAGGCGCATTAAGAATGATCCGCGATTTTCCCATTTAAATGTAATCGCCCTGACCTCTCTGGCCAGCGATGCCCACATTGAAAAAGGGAAATCTGCCGGCATTGATGCCTATGAAATTAAGCTGGACAGGGAAAAACTGATCGCTGTAATCAAAAAATACCTGCATCTGTCCCAAAAATGAAGGTCCTGTGAAGGAGACAAGAATGGTCGATGATAAAATACAAGACACTGCCGCACAATCCCTTGAATTCTCAACATTTTATGTTGGTGGTGCCCTGTGCGGCATAAATATATTGAACATACAGGAGATCAACAAGAATTTTGACATCACCCAGGTACCTCAGGCTGCGGATTATGTAAAAGGTATTTTAAACCTGCGGGGCAGAATCGTCACCATCATTGATCTGGGTGCAAAACTGGGACTGGAGCCGGTCACAGAAAGCAAAGACAACAGAAACATCATTGTCAACGCGGACGATGAGCACATCGGACTTCTAGTGGATGCCATCAGTGATGTGGTGTCAGCCGGCCAGGATGACATTGAACCGTCTCCCTCCAATATCGGCGGCATAAAAGGCAAATTTTTCCAGGGTGTTCTCAAGACCGAAAAACAGCTGATCGGCATTCTGGACATTGATGAGGTCCTCAAGGAATAATGGACAATCTGACAGCACTGGTGGTTGACGACACCATTGTATACCGCAAAATTGTGGGGGATATTCTAAAGCAGATCCCCGGGGTTGCGGTTGTGGGCACTGCCAACAACGGCAAGATAGCCCTGTCCAAAATCAAATCCCTGAAACCGGACCTGGTCACCCTGGATATTGAAATGCCGGAAATGACCGGGATTGAACTGCTGCAGCAGCTGCAGGACTTTGCCCCCATGCCCAAAGTGATCATGGTGTCCACCCTGACCCAAGAAGGCAGCGAGATGACCATAAAGGCCCTGGAACTGGGGGCCTTTGACTTTATCGCCAAACCGGATCAAGATACAATGGCCCGGAATCTGGCCAGTGTCAAAGCGGCTTTGCTCCCCATCATCACTGCCGTAAAAAACCAGAAAGCCGCCACAAGCAGAACCCGGGGAAAAATCACCCCCAGGACCTCTGGTGCAAGCCCTCTCAAACCCTTCCCAGCAAGTCCCGCCCTGGCCGGTCCGGCAGCGGCCCGGGCGGCAAAACACCGGGTCACCGCAAAATCAGAAATCGTGGGTATCGGTATCTCCACCGGCGGCCCCAATGCCCTGACAAAAATGATTCCCATGCTCCCGGCAGATTTCCGGGCACCCATACTCATAGTACAGCATATGCCCCCCATATTTACCGCATCTCTGGCAAACAGCCTGAACAACAAGAGCCGGCTTACCGTAAAAGAGGCAGAGGACGGGGATATTCTGACTGCCGGTACCATCTACATAGCCCCCGGCGGCAGACAGATGAAAATTGTGGCCGGAGCGGATGGGTCTTCCAGAAGAGTTCACATAACCGACGACCCCCCTGAAAACAGCTGCAAACCCTCTGTTGACTTTCTTTTCAGATCCATTGCCCGGTATTATGTGGGCCGTTCCACCGGTGTAATCATGACCGGGATGGGATCCGACGGCACCAAAGGCCTTATCCAGATAAAGGAGAACGGCGGTATCATCATTGCCCAGGATGAGGCATCCTGCACGGTATTCGGCATGCCCAAACAGCCCATTGAAACCGGCCTTGCAGATATCATAGCCCCCCTGGAAATGATTGCCGGTGAAATTGTAAAAACCGTCATCTGATGCTTCTTCACTCTTTTTTAATTACGCGGCCATGACAAAAATATCTATCAGCCCTGAGGAATTTAAACAGTTTGCCAGCTATATTCTCGATATTTCAGGCATCGCCCTGGATGTGGGAAAGGAATACCTGGTGGAAACCCGGCTGGGTCCCATATTGACACGCATGGGCTGCAAATCCTTTGCAGAACTGCTGCAAAAGGCAAAAACCGATTATAAAAAAAATCTGGAAAATGAAATCATTGATGCCATCTCCACCAATGAAACCTATTTTTTCAGGGACAAAGCCCCGTTTCAGCTGCTGCAGCACAAAATCATTCCTGACCTCATTGACAGGCGTACCCGGGAAAACCCGGACAGAAAACCCGCCATCCGGCTGTGGAGTGCTGCCAATTCCACCGGCCAGGAGATTTACAGCATTGCCATGATCCTTGTGGAAATGGGCATCAACCCTGACAATTACAATGTCAAACTTTTTGGCACAGATATTTCAGATGCTGCAATCGCCCAGGCCAGCTACGGGCTCTACAATAAGTTTGAAGCAGCCAGGGGCCTTGAGCCTGCGAGGCTGCAGCGGTATTTTGATCCCCATGAAAACGGGTATAAAATCAAAGATCAGCTCCGGGTCATGGCGCAGTTCAAAAAAATGAACCTGATGCAGCCGTTTTCAGGAATGGGCAAATTTGATATCATTTTGTGCAGAAATGTGATGATCTATTTCACCCCCCAGGACAGAAAACGCATTTATGAAAATATCGCCAGAGTCCTTGAACCAGACGGCTACCTTATTATCGGCTCCACTGAATCTTTGATCAATGACACCAGTTTATTTGTCTCCTGTAAATATCTTAATTCGGTTTTTTACAAGTTTAAACCATAGGGCAGGGAATATATATGGCCATCGATGAAAAAACATTTATTGATGAACTGATTTTCTGCCTTGACCAGGAAGATATTATCAAGGCCAAAGCCCTGCTGCAGTTTGCTTCTGATGCAGAAGCGACTCCCGCGCTGCAGCAAAAAGCCATGACAGAACTGGCAAGTGCCCCTGAAAAAGTGGTTTATCCTCTGCTCAACTTTCTGACCAAACTCCAGATATCCAGTCCCATGATACAGGAATCATTATATGAGCTGATTCTGGACAAAAGTTTTGGCAATACTGACCTGGTCATCCAATATGTTTCAGAAGACAAAGCGACTGCCACCAGACTTTTGTTTATCAAAGCCGCAGGGGACCTGATGCTTACCCCTACCAGGCCGGCACTGGAAAAAATTCTGGCAACTGATACAGACCCGCAGATACTGACAGCAGCGATCCAGTCCATTGGAAACATGAAGAGCCGGAAGTCATTGCCATCCATTGCCACCATGGCAAAGCACCCGGACAATAACGTCAAACGGGCTGCCATTTTTGCCATCAGCGAAACTGCCGGTAAAGACGGGGTTGACATGCTGCTGGGTTTTCTGGGTGCGGATGCGGAAACAGACAAGCTGGCTGTTGAGGCCCTGGCGGAAATCCAGGATCTATATGCCCTTGAGAAACTGACCTCTCTGCTGGATGCAGAAGAGACCATTGTCCGGGACACCGCCATTGACCAGCTCATACTTCTGGGGAAAAAGGCAACTCCGCTGCTGGCCCGGGCTGTTGAGAATGCCCAGGCCGATTACATGGTGCATCTGATTACCACCCTGGGACACATCAAAGACCCTGCCGCCATTGCCCCCATAATGGCCATCATCTATACCCAGCCGGCAGATGCCAACATCCGCCAGGCTGTCTATGAAGCCATGGAACGGATACCGTCTCCGAAAACCGCCATCTGCCTGGCCCAGGGTCTTCAGGATCCTGTTGAAACAGTGCGCATGAGTGCGGCAAAGGCCATGGATGTCAACCTTTCCAAGCCCCTGGTGGCAGGCTTGAAAAATATTGTCAGAGCCCGGTCACCGGAAGCCCGGAATGCCGTAGCCGCGCTTATTGACGCCAAATCAGACAATATTGTTACCTTTCTGGTAAAGGAACCTGCCTTTCTTATTCTGGCTGAAAACCATATCACCACCACAGCAGATCCTGGTACCAGAAATGCATTTTTAAAAAAACTGAGCGGTCTGGGCATGGGTGACCTGGCTGACGACATGACCGCAAAGATCAAAGATCCCGGGCCTGCAAAACAAGATCTCCCCGGCATCATCGTGGTGGATGATTCCAAAATGATGCTTCGGCTCTACCAGAACAAATTATCCGGAATGGGCCTGTCCTGCAGGATTTTTCACCAGCCGGCAGCAGCGGTCTCAGAAATTTTGAAAACCCGGCCGGACCTGGTTATCACAGACCTGAACATGCCCGGTATGAGCGGACTTGAACTGACCCGTGAAATCCGCAAAAAATATGGGCCAAAGGATCTGCCGATTTTGATGATCACCACCCAGAGCGATTTTGTGGAAGAAAAAAATGGTGATATTTCCATTGACAATGCACTGCTGACCAGATCCGGCATCAACCGGATTCTGCATAAACCCTTTACTGATGATGCATTTAAAACAGCTGTCCGCGCACATATTGCACCATAAGGATATGAAATGATAAGAAAAGCCATACTTGATGATGTCCATACCATCCATGCACTTCTTCAGCTGTACAACAAGCGCGGAGAGTTGCTGGCACGGCCTTTGAGCAAGCTGTATGACCATTTACGCGATTTCTGGGTGTTTGAAGACCCCCTGTCCAACAAGGTTACGGGTTGCTGTGCTTTGCAGTTCTGCTGGGAAGATCTGGCAGAAATCCGGTCTCTGGCAGTGGCCCCTGAGCATACAGGACAGGGTATCGGCACCCTGCTCACGGAACGGTCCATCCAGGAAGCTTTTTATTTCAAGATAAAAGATCTGTTCACCCTGACCTACCGGCCCAGTTTTTTCCAGCAGTTCGGATTTGACATTATCGACAAGAACGATCTTCCCATAAAAGTCTGGTCGGACTGCATCGGGTGCGTGAGTTTTCCCAACTGCGATGAAACCGCCATGCTCAAGAAGTTGTGACCGGTGGGGTTAGCTTTTAGCTTTAGCTGTTAGCTGTTAGCTAAAAACGTTACGCGGTAAACCCACAATCCAAATGCCCCTCCTCACTTTCTTTATTTTTGACAGGAACTGAGATGTAAGGCACCAAAGGCTAACCGCTAATAGCTAATAGCTAAGTTTTGACCATCAGCCTTCAGAGGTGTAGATCATCTTGCAGGGGATGGGGGCCCGGTGTATGACAGAGGGTTTGGGAAGGATGTGCTCTTCCGCCACGGTGAGCCAGTTGGCATCCGGCTTGACCTCCCGCAGCCGCCCGCCTTCAGACGGCAGGGCATGGCTGGTATAATCATAGCGGACCTGGAGGATGCACACAACGCTTTTGCGCTGGCGGGCCACCACATAGTTTTTGGTAAAACTGTTTCTGGAGATCCCCCCCTGCTCTGACAGGCTTTTTATCTTATCTTCCGGCAGTATCACCAGAACTGCCTTGGACACCCCTTTTTCATCTATGCGCAGCAGGTTGCGGGATTCACTGGAAGACACATACACCGTGGTAATACCGTCCAGCTGCCGGAAATACTGGGCAGCCACTGCAGCGGCGGTGCGCCTGCCGCCGGCCATCACCGGCACCCCGTAATATTCAAACAGTTTTTTCTGGAGATCTTCGGCATATTTGTCCCCTTTTTCATACAGGTCCTTGGAGATATACCGCAGATACTTGGCCATATCTTCAGATGCTTCGGCAATGGGCCAGTCCACCCGGACATGAAAATGGGTCAAGGCGTACTGGACCCTGGTCTGTCTGCTGCGCTGGATGAGCAGGGCATAATCCACCGGCAGAAGAGACCGGAGCAGGGCAAAAAACTGGTCGGTTTCAAAATACTTGATGTTCCGATTGAAATTTTCCACATTGGGAAAGTATTTATGCCGCAAAAGATTGGTTTTGGTGGTTTTGTTGGCATCAAAATACCGGATATATTTTTTGTGTTTGTCCTGGAGGGCATCTTCACAGAATATGATGAGAAACGAGTTCTGTGCTTCGAACTCAATGGATGGAATTCTGGCCCTGGGCTTGAGTTCCCGTAGCTCCACAAAGGGATACGGGGTGCGCAAGCGCAGAAAATTGTTGTATGATCCCACCAGGGAATAGCCGATAACAAACTGGTCCAGTTCATCCCGCAGCACTTCGTAATAGGATCTTCTGAGCCGGTCTTCCCTGCTCAGGCACTCTCTTTTCATACAAAAATTTACCATGTATCCATCCATTCCATTACAAACAGATTCAGGCGAAGCTTTTCGGCGTTCCTGCATTGCAGTGCCAGGCCTGAAACCCCATTGATTCAGATTTATCCCGCTTTTTCAAGAGCCACAACGCCCGGCAGTTTTTTCCCCTCCATCAAATGTAAAAAAGCACCGCCGCCAGTGGACAGATGGGTGATATCATCGACAATGCCGCATTGTCTGGCTGCAAGCCCTGTATCGCCTCCCCCCACAATACTGACAGCATCTGCACCGGCAATCGCCCTGGCAACGGCACAGGTTCCTTCCATGAAGGCCGGCATCTCAAAAACACCCATGGGCCCGTTCCACACAATGGTTTTGGCCCTGGCAACGGCAGCACAAAACCGGTCAACGGTTTTCGGACCGATATCCATGGCCATCCATTTGTCTGGTATGGCATCAAGGGCAACGGTTTTTTTGGGCGCGTTTTTATCAAAGGTTTCGGCAACAACCAGATCCAGAGGCAGCATCAGGTCAATACCCTTTTCTTTGGCTTTTTCCATGATTCTTGCCGCAGTCTGCGTCAGATCCACTTCCACAAGTGACCCTTTGGTATCCACTCCCTGGCTTTTTAAAAAGGTATTGGCCATGGCACCGCCGATGACCATCTGGTCCACAAACTGGAGCATATTTTCCAGGGCCGCCAGTTTGCCGGACACCTTGGCGCCCCCGATGACCGCCATCAAGGGCCTTTTGGGATTTTCAACACGATCGTAATATGTGCGGACCTCTTTTTCAAGTAAAAACCCGGCAGCAGATTCCGGTGCATGATTTACAATCCCTGTGACAGATGCCTGGTCCCTATGGGATACGGCAAACGCATTGTTGACATAGATATCACACAATGATGCCAGTTTTTTTGCAAACGCCGGATCATTGGATTTTTCTTCCGGGTAAAACCGCAGGTTTTCCAGCATCAGGATATCCCCGTTCTTCATTGTACTGATCTGCTGTTCCACCTCGGGTCCGATACAGTCCTTGACAAACAGCACTTTTTGTCCCAGTATTCCGGAAAGATGCGCTGCTGCCGGAGCAAGGCTCAAGCGTTCATCAACCCCGCCTTTTGGCCGGCCCATGTGGGAGGCCAGAATGATTTTCGCATGCCGGGCAATAAGATAATGGATCAGATCCAGGGTCTGCTGTATCCTGTTGTCATCGGTGATATTGCCCTGGTCATCCATGGGCAGATTATAATCCACCCGGACAAAAACCCTTTTGCTTTCCACTAGTATATCTCTGACTGATTTCATCTAATCCTCCTTTTTTTCCTTGGCCTGAACCCGCCGATGGACCTGCTTTTTCCGGGACCAGCGCTCAAAAAAATTCATCAGCCCGGCCTGCTCGCTGCGGTCAATGATTTCCTCTTCCACTTTGGCCCCGTCTTTTGTGGCCATGGCATGGCGCAGACACCGGGTTTTTACCGGACAATGAAAAAAGCAGTCTTCCGGTGTCTGGCGCAGCCCGTTTTCCTGCATGGGAAACACCTTTTCCAAATCCCCAAAACAAAGGGGCAGTTCATCTTCAGATTTCATTGTGTTTTTTGAAATTCCTTATGGTATTGGTCTATCAAACCCTGGGCCGCAAAGCTGAAAACGCCCTGGCTGCCGATGATCAGATGCTCATGTACGGTTATGCCCACAAACCCTAAGGCGAACAGCAGTTTGCGGGTAATGTCCAGATCATGGGCTGAAGGGCTTACATCGCCTGACGGGTGGTTGTGGGCAAAGATGACAGCTGCTGCCTGGTGCTGTAAAGCACAGATAATAACCTCCCGCGGATACACAGAGCTGCTGGTCAGGCTGCCGGAAAACAAAATCTCTGATGCCAGTACCCGGTTTTTGGCATCCAGAAACACTGCGGCAAAATGCTCTTTGCCTTTAAAGCCGATGGCATGGTTTAAATAGTCCTTGAGGTCATCCAGGTTGTTCACCACATCCCGGTCCTGGATTTTCGCCTCCAGGTACCGGTCTGCCACAGACTTGACAAGGCGGATGCCCAGGCAGTTGGCTTTGCCCACCCCCGGTACACGGCACAGATCCTTGACATCCGCTTCCAGAACCCCCTGAAAGCTTTTAAATTTTTTCAGCAGGTCCTTGGCTGTCTGTTTGCAGTCTTTTCTGGGGGTGTTCAAAGACAGCAGCAGCTCAATCACCTCATAATCATGAAACCCGGAAAGCCCCCCGGTGAAAAATCTTTCCCGCAGGCGCTTGCGGTGTCCCGCCCCTTTATGTTCTGTTTCAGGCCGGGTCTGTTCCGTCATCCGGCTGGATTGCAGGGTCAAGGTCATCCTCCTCCCCTTCTTGCTCAAAAAGCCTGGCAATACCGATGAGTTTTTCCCTGTCCCCCAGGTTGATGAGCCGAACCCCCTGGGTGTTGCGGGAAATGATATTGATGCCGCTGATATCGGTGCGGATCAGTTTTCCCTTGTCTGTCACCATCATGAGTTCGTCATTGTCATCCACCAGGGCCAAAGACACCATCTTTCCGTTGCGCTTGGAGGTTTTGATGGAAAAAACCCCCTTGCCTCCCCTGGTCTGTGCCCGGTATTCATCCACAGCTGTGCGTTTTCCATACCCGTTCTCCGTGACGGTCAAAAGGGTCTGCTGTTCTCCCAGCACCTCCATTCCCACCACTTGGGAATCTTGTGCAATGCGCATGCCCCGGACCCCCATGGACCCTCTGGCCGTGGCCCGAACATCGGATTCATGGAACCGGATGACCTTGCCGCCGTCAGATCCCAGGAAAACATCCATGCTGCCGTCGGTGATCCGGGCCGCAATGAGCTCATCCTCCGGGGCCAGCTTCACCCCGATCAACCCCCCGGTCCTGGGTCTGGAATAGGCCATGAGATCGGTCTTTTTCACCCGTCCCTTGCGGGTGGCCATGACCACATACCAGTTTTCCACAAATTCATTCACCGTGAGCAGGGTGGCCAGGGTTTCTCCCTCCTCAAAATTCAGCAGGTTGACAATGGCCTTGCCCAGACTGGACCGGCCGGCCATGGGCAGTTCATATACCTTGGCCTGGTAAACCTTGCCGAAATTGGTAATAAACAATACCGTGGCATGGGTGGAGGCCACAAACAGATGTTCCACAAAGTCGTCTGTCTTGGTGCCCATGGCTGTTTTTCCCTTACCCCCCCGGTGCTGACTGGCATACAAAGTAACCGGATTGCGCTTGATATACCCGGACCGGGTCACGGTCACCACCATGTCTTCTTCGGCAATCAAATCCTCGATGCTGATATCGGCCGTGCTTTCCACAATCTGGGTACGGCGCTGGTCTCCGAACTCTTCAGACAGTTGCGTGAGTTCATCTTTAATCAATCCCCTGACCACCTGTTCACTGGCCAGAATCTCCTTGTACCAGGCAATATCCTTGAGCAGGTCATTGTATTCGCTAATGATTTTTTCCTGTTCCAGGCCGGTGAGGCGCTGGAGCCGCATGTCAAGAATGGCCTGGGCCTGGACCGGGGTCAACGCAAAGGTGGTGATCAGCCCGTTTTTGGCTTCTTCCGGAGACCGGGATCTCCTGATCAGGGCCACCACCTCATCCAGGTTGTCCAGGGCGATTTTCAGCCCTTCCAGGATATGGGCCCGCTCCTCGGCCTTTCTGAGATCAAACCGGGTCCGCCGGATAATAACGTTTTTCCGGTGCTCTATAAAATGCACCAGAATATCCTTGAGGGTGAGCAGTTCAGGCCGGTTGTTCACCACCGCCAGAAAAATAATGCCGAATGAGGTCTGGAGATTGGTGTGCTTGTACAGCTGGTTGATCACCACTTCAGCCATCTGGTCCCGCTTGAGGCCCACGGCGACGCGCATGCCCTGGCGATCGGATTCATCCCGGACAAAGGAGGCCCCGGTGATCACCTTGTCCCGCATGAGTTCCGCAATCTTTTCCACCAGCTTTGCCTTGTTCACCTGGTAGGGCAGTTCCGTGACAACAATGGTCTCCTGGCCGGTTTTCTTGTTTTCCTCCACCTCGACCTTGGCCCGCAGGGTAATAATCCCCCTGCCCGTACTGTAAGCCTCATAGATCCCTTTGGTGCCGTAAATATGGCCCCAGGTGGGAAAATCCGGGCCCGGGATGTGTTGCATCAGCTCCGGGATGCCCATATCCGGGTAGTCAATTAACGCCTTGAGACCCCCGATCACCTCCAAAATATTATGGGGCGGGATATTGGTGGTCATGCCCACGGCAATCCCGGATGATCCGTTCACCAGCAGGGCGGGAAACATAGTGGGCAGCACGGCCGGCTCGTCCAGGGTTTCATCATAGTTGGGGATGAAATCCACGGTCTCTTTTTCCAGATCCGCCAGCATCAAGTGGGAGAGTTTGCGCATGCGTATTTCCGTATACCGCATGGCAGCCGGTGAATCCCCATCCACAGATCCGAAGTTGCCCTGCCCGTCCACCAGGGTGTAGCGCAGAGAAAAATCCTGGGCCATGCGCACAATGGTGTCATACACGGCAGAATCCCCGTGGGGATGGTATTTACCGATGACATCACCCACAATACGCGCGGATTTCTTATAGGGTTTGTTCCAGTCATTGCGCAGCTGCTGCATGGCATACAACACCCGCCGGTGCACGGGTTTGAGCCCGTCCCGCACATCCGGCAACGCCCGGCCGATGATGACGCTCATGGCATACTCAAGATAGGATTGTTTCATCTCCTTCTCGATACTGGTCGGATTGGTCTCTTTTAGGATCATCTAATTTTTTACTCCGAAAATGAATTAACTTTTTTTTCTTTTGCCGGCTCAACCATGGATTGAAAACTGGAAAAATATATGTCTGAAAGTGTCAAAAACAGGGTGGCGATCAAGGGACCGTAAATGATTCCCATCAGCCCGTACACCTGCAACCCGCCGATAATGGCAAAAAACACGATGAGCGGGTGCATGGCCACCCGGTCCCCCACCAGTTTGGGTTTAAAAATATATTCAATTCCCCAGGAAAGCACGCCGTAAAATACCAGGATACCGATACCGGTTATTACCGAACTTTCCAGCAGAAAAAACACTGCCGTGGGAACCAGAACAATACCGATGCCCACAATTGGTAAAAATGCCATGAATCCCATGATCACGCCCCACAAAAACGGGGAATTCAGTCCCAGAAATAAGAACAGCAGGCCGCCGGCAGTCCCCTGGATCAATCCGCCCAGGCCGTTTCCAATGAGAACAGCCCCTGCCATTTCATTGAATTTTTCAAACAGTTTTTTGACATGCACATCCTGGAGGGGGGACAGGTCATACAAATACTGAATGAACCGGTGCCCGTCCATGAACATGTAAAAAACCACAATGAGCATGAGAAAAAAGTAAAACACCAGGTTCAGCAGGTTGGAGGTGATGAACCTGGCCTGCTGAAACAGTGAGAACCCCACCATTTTCCCCAGTTCCGATACAGGGGAAAGCAGCTCCTGCCAGGACACCGTCCTCTGCAACCCTGTCCGTGCCAGAAGGTCATTGATCCGGTCCAGTACCCGGGTATTTTCCAGCAGCTGGATAAGCTGGTTTGAAAACACGGCATCCCTGGCCAGGTTATACAGCCCCAGGGCTTCTTTGGACAAGATCCCCACCATAAACACCACAGGAATAAACACCACACAAAAAACAACGATACAGGTAATCACCGCTGCCATGCGCATGGACAGCTTTTTTGCAAACAGATGGTAAACCGGCCTGAAAATATTGGTGATCACCACCCCGAGGACGATGATGGCGGTAAAGGGGGCAACCAGATTTCCCAGCAAAAAAATGGATATGCAGAACAGCGCCAGAAAAAAGAAAAACACCCCTCTTTGAAAAACGGTCTGCTCCAAGATATCACCAGTTCGCTGCCCCATGAAAATTCAGGGATTTAAAAAACCAGGTAAAGCCGCAGCATGCAATCATAAGCGTGCACACTGCGGCTTTACATTACACAAAAAAGCACCTTTGTTCTAGCTGCTGATCAATCCCAGGGCAGCCAGCACCAGAAGTATTTCAAAAATGATGACCTGCACAAAGCTGCCGAAAAAATGGTAGACGATCCCGCCGCCTACAATGGCGGGCACCGCTGTATAGATGAGTATGCCCAGTTTCCTTGGTATATCCATAGTCACAAAATCCTTTTGGGTCAGGATGGGGCCGCCTTCGGCCCCACGCAAATATTATGTGAAATTCTTACCATTTTTGTGCATCCAAGTAAAGGATAAAACTTACCTTTCAATCACCATGGCCATGCCCATGCCGCCGCCGATACACATGGATATGAGCCCTGTGCCATAGCCTTTGCGCTGCATCTGGTGAACGGCCGTGACCATCTGTCTGGCACCGGTACATCCGATGGGGTGGCCGATGGAGATGCCGGATCCCAGTTCATTGGGTTTTTCCACATCGATATGCAGTTCCCGCATACACCCGATGGCCTGGGCCGCAAAGGCTTCATTAAGTTCGATAAGATCCAGATCACCCACGGTCATGCCGGTCTGTTTGAGCACCTTTTTCACTGCAGGCACCGGCCCCAGTCCCATGTAGGCAGGGTCCAGGCCGCCGGAAGCAAAGGCTTTGATCCTTGCCAGTTTTTCAAGGCCCAGAGCATCTGCCTTTTCTTCGGTCATGAGCAGGACAGCGGCTGCGGCATCATTGATGCCGGATGCATTGCCGGCAGTGACACTGCCGTCTTTCTTGAACGCCGGCCGCAGTTTTCCCAGTTTTTCCATGCTGGTTTCCATGGGCCGTTCATCTGTATCCACAACAATATCCCCCTTGCGGGAGGCTATGGTCACGGGCACGATCTCTTTTGCAAAGGTGCCGTCCTTGACAGCACCCAGGGCCCGGTCGTGGCTGAGCAGGGCCAGTTCATCCTGTTCTTCTCTGGTGATGCCGTATTTGTCCACAATATTTTCCGCTGTCAGGCCCATGTGGTATCCGTAAAAAATTTCATACAGCCCGTCAAACACCATGAGGTCGTGGACAGGCCCCTGGCCGGTGAGTTCCATGCGGTGTCCCCACCTGGCCTTCAACAGTGCCATGGGGGCGTTGCTCATGCTTTCCTGGCCCCCGGCAAGGATGACATCCGCCTGTCCGGCCATAATGGCCTGGGCACCCAGGGCAATGGCTTTCAGGCCTGATCCGCAGATCTTGTTGATGGTAAATGCCGTGGTTTGCCGGGGCAGTCCCGCCTTTATCATGGCCTGGCGGGCGGTGTTCTGTCCCTGGCCGGCCTGGAGCACATTGCCCATGATGACCTCATCCACAAACAGTTCTGCCAGGCTGTCATCATAGTCATACCCTTTTTTTTCAAGATCAATCATCCCCTGGTCTTTGAGGGAATCCGGAAAAAAGGCGGCCTGTGCTTCATCAACAGCCGGCCGCAGGCCCACCCGTTTGAGCACCTCTTTCATGACACAGGTGCCCAGATCCACCACAGGCACATTTTTCAAAGATCCGCCAAAAGATCCCACAGGTGTCCGCACACCACTTACAATCACAACATTTTTCATTTTATACCTCCACAATTATCAGGTTTTATTGCAAACAGTTACATTTTAACTATACCACATCCATCCCAAGGTCCATACCAGACAGCCACGCAAAAAACAAGAAATTATGCAAACCAGGCGACAATTGACAAACTGTTCTATTTGCGCAAGACTGTTGCAACTTATGCAGATACGTTTTCACCTTCAAGGACAGTTTACATGACTACACACGTTGTGGTGGCAGGCTGGGGCCAGGTCACCCAGCCCAAACAGGCAGAACTTCCCAAAGATGCCATGGGCCTCATGGTGCAGGCTGCCAGGACAGCCGCTCAGAAACTTACAGACCCCTCTGTGCTCTCCCGGCTGGACGGCATCATGGTGGTCAGGCCACTGAGCGCCCACTACCCGGATGCCCCGGGCCAGGTGGCCGGGCACCTGGGGGCAACCCCAAAGTTTTCCCATATTTCGAAAATCGGGGGCAACTCCCCCCAGACCCTGATCAACCAGGCCGCCGCCATGATCGCCGGAAACGCGCTGGACATGGTGCTGGTGGTGGGGGCCGAAGCCTACGTCCGGCGCAACCATACAGGCAGACGGCCTGAAAGTGCCCTGCTCCAGGGTATACCCGAAGATTATGCAGGAGATGATGCCATTGGGTCCACATTGCTGGAAAACCGCCACGGCATCCAGCATCCCATGCAGGGGTTTGCCTTGTTTGAAACCGCCCTGTGGCATGCATCCGGCCTGGATCTGACAACCCATCTTGAAAAAACCGGAAAGATGTGGTCGCAATTCAGCCAGGTGGCAGCCGGCCACCCCCATGCATGGACAAAAACCGTGAGAACCGCCAAAGAGATCATCACCCCCACACCCGGCAACCGGCCCATTGCATTTCCCTACACCAAATTCATGAATGCCTTTATCACAGTGGACCAGGCAGCTGCCGTGATTCTCATGTCGGAAAAAACTGCAGAAGCCTGCCGGCAAAAAGACCTGCAGCCGGTGTATTTCATGGGGGGCGGGTATGCCCAGGACCGCCAGCGGTTCCTGGTTGAAAAAAGTGATTTCACTGCCAGCCCGCCCATGAAGGCGGCTGTGGACAAGGCCCTGAACAGATCAGGCTTGGACCTGGACCAGATGGACTGCTTTGATTTTTATTCGTGTTTTCCCTGTGCCGTGTCCATTGCCAGAAAAATGGCAAACCTGGCAGACACCGATCCCCGGCCTTTGACCATTACCGGCGGCCTGGGATTTTTCGGCGGACCAGGCAACAATTACAACCTGCATGCCGTGGCCACCCTGGCAGACCATATTGCCACCCAAAAATACCGCACCGGCCTTGTGACCGCTTTGGGATGGTTCATGCACAAACATGCCGCAGGCATCTACAGTTCCATGCGGCCCCAAAAAAGTCTGGCAACCATGGGCCTGGTCGACACCAAAGACAACCTGGCAGGTTCCCCCCCGGTGCCTGTTGACGAAACACCTGCAGGAAAAGGCGTCGTTGAAACCTATACCATTGTGTACCATCCGGATCACACCCCGGCCTACGGGGTAATCTACGGCCGCACCAGCCAGGGTCTGCGCTTTGTGGCCAACACCCCGGATGATCCGGATCTGTTTGCAGCCATGACCGGCCATGACATGGTAGGCCAAACCGTCCGCCTGAAATACAATGCGGCACAAGACGTCACCCGGGCATATTTTTGAAAAATACCGACCTGAGGGGTTAGCTGTTGTTCCGCAGTGTCAGCCAGGCTTCCAGGCGCTGCTTGACGGTCTTTTCATATCCCCTGTCCGTGGGAAAATACAGGCGCTGTCCATCTAAGGAATCCGGCAGATAGGACTGGGGGGCATACCCGCCGGGATGGTCATGGGCATACTGGTATCCTTTTCCGTATCCCATCTCTTTCATCAGCTTTGTGGCAGGGTTGCGGATATGCAGGGGCACCGGCTGGTACCCGCTCGTGTGCACCAGGTCGTTCACTTTTTTCTGGGCTGCGTAAACCGCATTGCTTTTGGGGGCGGTGGCAAGGTACACCGCGGCCTGGAAAAGGGACCCGTCCCCTTCAGGCCGTCCCAGAAGGCGGAAGGATTCCCCGGCGTTCAGTGCCATGGTCAGTGCCCCGGGATCAGCCATGCCCACATCTTCTGTGGCAAACCTGACCATGCGGCGAATCAGGTAATAAGGGTCGTCTCCGGCGGTGAGCATGCGCGCAAGCCAGTAAATGGCGGCATCCGGGTCACTGCCCCGCATGCTTTTGATAAAAGCGGAGATCAGGTTAAAATGCTCTTCTCCTGCCTTGTCATACAGCAGCGCTTTTTTGTCCACCACCGCTTCCAGGTCTTTTACACTGATGACGGATTTGTCCTGAAAATGCAGGGCAGCGGTTTCAAGGCTGGCCAGGGCGATGCGGGCATCCCCGTCTGCAGCCCGGGCCATGCAGTCCAGGGCATCTGCTTCAAACCGTTCCTTGTCCCATCCCAGGCCGTGGGTTTTGTCTGACAAAGCCCGGACAAGAATCTGCCGGATATGGGAGGGTTCCAGACCTTTGAGGGCAAACACGCGGCAACGGGAGACCAGGGCCGGAATCACCTCAAAGGAGGGGTTTTCCGTTGTGGCCCCCACCAGGGTGATCAGACCGGTTTCTACATGGTGTAAAAACGCGTCCTGCTGGGATTTGTTGAACCGGTGAATCTCATCCACAAACAGCAGGGTTCGTTTTTTGAATAAACTGCGCTTTTCTCTGGCCGTATCAATGATTTCCCGGATGTCTTTCACTCCTGCCAGCACAGCGGAAATCTTGACAAATGCACATTTTGTTTCATGGGCAATGATGTTTGCCAGGGTTGTTTTTCCGCAACCCGGCGGCCCCCACAGGATCATGGAAAACACCCGGTCATCCTGGATGGCTTTTTGCAGCAGGCTGCCAGGGCCGATGAGGTGGTCCTGGCCTGTGAGCTGGTCCAGTTTCTTTGGCCGCATGCGGTCTGCCAGGGGCACCGCCCCTGCCATCTGCTGATCAGCCTGTGAATCGAACAGATCCATGGCTGTTACGCCTGGTGATCCCGTTTGCGTTTTTTTCGGCTCTGGTCTTTGCGCTGCTTTTGCCGCTTCACCGTAATCCGTTCCTTTTTGTCTGCAATTCTGTCTTTTTCCCTGGTTCTGTCAGAAAAATCCATACGGCCGGTCTTTTCCCTGAAATGCAGTGTTATGGGGGTCAGGGTCAATGGAATCATCTGGCGCAGCTGGTTTATGAGATACCGCTTATAGGAAAAATGCACTGCTTTGGGATAATTCACAAAGCACACAAAACAGGGCGGCCGGGTGGCCACCTGGGTGGCATAAAAAAACTTCAGGCGCCGGCCCTTATGTAAAGATGGTTCTTCTCTGAACACGGCATCTTCAATGATCCGGTTCAAGGTGCCGGTATTGATGCGGAAGCAGTATTCCCCATACACCCTGGCTGCCATATCCAGAATCCTGTGGCAGCGCTGGCCTGTAAGGGCGGATATTGTCAGGGCCGGGGCATAGGACAGGAACTTGGACTTATACCGCAAATCAGACAGATATGCTTTTTCACCTTTTTCCTGCTTGTCCACCAGGTCCCATTTATTGAGCAGAAAAATAGCACCACACCCCCTTTTTTCCGCATATCCTGCAATGGTGATGTCCTGGTCGGTGATGCCCTCTGCTGCATCAATAACGATGAGGGCCACATGGCACTCATCCAGGCTTTTCAGGGATTTGAGGATGGAAAATTTCTCAAGCTTTTGTGTCACCTTTCCCTTGCGCCGGATGCCGGCTGTGTCCACCAGCACAAACTGCTGTCCTTTTCGGGTTACACTCAGCTCTATGGCATCCCTGGTGGTGCCAGCTGTTTCATTGACCACCACCCGGTGTTCGCCGAACAGCTGGTTGGCCAGACAGGATTTACCCACATTGGGCCGGCCCACAATGGCGATGCGGATGGGCCCGTCTTCATCTGGTTCAGCTTCCACAACATCGGGAAAATCCGCCACCAGATCATCCAGAAAATCATCCATGCCGATGCCGTGCTCTGCTGACACCGCATAAAAATCATCGATACCAAGGGCGTAAAATTCCCCCAGATCATCCTGCTGGCGCAGATTTTCAATCTTGTTCACCACAAAGAAAACAGGCTTGCCGGTTTTGCGCAGAAAATCCGCCAGATCCCAATCATAGGGAGAAAGCCCGGACCGGCCGTCCAAAACAAAGACCAGGACATCTGCCTGTGCCACGGCCATGGCCAGCTGGTCCCTGATCTGGGCGGCAAAACTGTCATCATCTCCCCGCAAAAACCCGCCGGTATCGATCACGGTGAACGGTTTATCGTTCCACAGGGCATCCCCGAAGTGGCGGTCCCGGGTAACCCCGGGCATGTCATCCACCAGGGCCTGCCTGGATCGGATCATTCTGTTGAACAATGTTGATTTGCCCACATTGGGCCGGCCCACCAGGGCCACAACCGGTTTCATATATCTCTCCTTATGCAGCATACCAACGTAATTCAGTTAGTATATACCATGTGATTGTTTTATTAAACAGTTATGACCACTCCATGCTGTCTATTTTGTCCAGGACAAACAGCAGTGGAAACCGGAAATGTCAACAAAAAATGCCCCCAGCAAGCCGCTCAGCATTTTGCATGAATTCCCTTGACATCTTACATGTATTGTGTAAAAAATAATACATTATCAATGTTAACATATATAGTGAAAAAATGGTCTCTCAAAATAACCCTTTCAAATACAGCCATATCGTGACCGGGTCGTCTTTTTGCAACCGGGGTGAAGAGCAACGGACTTTACTGCAGTGTATCAAAAATTCCCAGAATGTGCTGATCTATTCCCACCGGCGAACCGGAAAAAGTTCTCTGATTAAACAGGTGTTTGAGAATATCAGGCAGCAGCACCTGGATATCGGCATGATGTATGTGGACCTGTATGGCACCACTTCTGAGAAAGATTTCATCACCCGGGGATTTCAACAGATCGGAGCCCTGGAATCAAGTATGGACAAATTGTTCCATATTATGAAAAAAAGCCTTCAGTTTCTTCCGGCCAGGATCGGCCTGGACCCGGTGACTTTTCTGCCGACGTTGACGCCTGAATTTCAGATTGTTGACAAGGCTCTGCCCCTGAAAACACTGATGGATCTGCTGGAAAGATTTTCCCGGGACAGGAAACTGGTGATTGTTTTCGATGAGTTCCAGGAAATTGACAACTACACAGAAGCTGACGCGTTTGAAAAACGTCTCCGAAGTTTCATCCAGCAGCATGAGCGTATCAGCTATATCTTTTCCGGCAGCCAGAAACACATGCTGACCGCCATGTTTCATTCCCAAAACAGGGCATTCTATCAGCAGGCCGCCACCCTGACCCTCAAAGAGATCCAAAAAAAGGATTACATCCCCTGGCTGGCTGATCGGTTTGCCGCCGCGTTGCATTCGGTGCCCCAGGAGCACCTGCCAGCCATTGTTGAACAGTTTGAAGGCCATCCCATGTATATTCAGTTTTTCTGCTTTTTTCTGTGGGAAAAGCTGCGAGAGACACCCTGGCATGATGGGTTGCCTCAGGAAGTGGAATCAATGATGATCAATGAAAAACAGCTTGAGTACCAGATGCTGTGGGACAATCTGACCGGAAACCAGAAAAAAACCCTGAAACTGGTACTGGCCAATGACGGGAAAAACCTGTTTACCGGGGAGGCACTGCAGCAAGCAGAAATCAAGACCGCCTCCATTGTCACCCAGTGCTTGAAAGCGCTCTGTGAAAAACAGATTCTGGTAAAAAACAGCCGGTATATCATCCAGGATGTCCTGCTGCGCAAATGGCTTGAACACAATTCATAGATAGAAATTCACCTGCAATCTGTGGTTGCAAAGAACCGCCTGGGTGTTGTAATTGGGGCATTTCCCTATAAAAATTGGGTATTTACACTCATTGATATAGCCTTACTGAGATAGTATATTAGATCCCAGAATATCTTTAAGGGAGATAAAGAATGAAAGGGATTAGGGTTCTTATCATTGATGATGAAACAGCTATTCTAAATATGCTGGATCAGGTATTGTCCAGAAAAGGGTACCAGGTTGATACAGCGGACAGCGGTGAGAAGGGCCTGAAAAAACTGCAATCCAATGATTACGATCTGGTTATAACCGACATGGTGATGGGCAAAATGTCCGGAGAAGACATGCTGCAGGAAGTCAGGCAGCTCAAAGGGGACCACTTGCCGGTCATTGCCATGTCAGGCACTCCCTGGTTGATGGATAAACATCTGTTTAATGCAGTCCTTCCAAAGCCATATTCTTTAAAAGTACTTTTTGAGATGATGCAGAATTTTTTATCTCCCACAGGTAATTTGGCCATTTAAAAAACCAGTAACGGATCTGGACAATCTGGCCCGGGCAGTTTGTTCATACATTCCCAGAGGCGCTGAAAAACTCAGGAGACAGGGAAAAAGATACGCGGAGGTGTCCAAGACTGGTTTGCTGTCCGGGCCTGTCCACCCAAACAAAAAAAAAGGCCCCCAGCAAACGCTGAAAGCCTTGATTATCTAAATGGCGTCCCCAAGGGGATTCGAACCCCTGTCGCCGGCGTGAAAGGCCGGTGTCCTGGACCGGGCTAGACGATGGGGACGCATGGTATTTTCTGGCGCTGGCTGCTTTGGCTGGTGGGCCGTGCTGGGCTCGAACCAGCGACTCTCTGCTTAAAAGGCAGATACTCTGCCAACTGAGTTAACGGCCCGAGGCCACTACCAAAAAACAAAGGCGAATCTATATGTTTTGCTCCCCTTTGTCAACTCTTTTTTTATTTTTTTTCACCTTTGGTGTCTCTAACCTTTTGTTGGCAAATCAATACAGCTTATATATGATGCAGTTACAGGATACAGGAAAAGAAAAATCAAGGAATATATCATGGCAGCCGCTGTCCAGGAAAAATTGGAATATCTTGAAGCCGTATTGATTCGATTCATTGCAACATCTGAAACGAATCACTCCCGCACTGACCAAGATCACATCCTTCTTTCAAAAGGAATGCGTGAGTTCAAAGACGAAATGCTGGACTTCAAAGACGTAATACGTGAGTTCAAAAATAATCTTCAGGCGGATCAAAGAAAGCTGAAAAAGAAAATCATCTGGCTGCTCCAGTCCAACCAGTTTACCCCATCATGTATGAATAAAGCTTCTGCAGAAGGTAAAGATGACTGACTCCACCCAGGGCTATTAGGGGACCGGTATTTGAAATCAACATCCTGTTCATGACAAATTTTTGAATTCAGCCATAAGTTCTTCTTTGTCCCAAACAACACTGGCGACTCCATACTTTGGGCATTCCAGAAGAAATGCAACTCTGTTTTTGCCAGCCAGTATAGCAGCCTGTCCTGAAGTCATCCGGCCCATTTCATACAGTTTGACCGCCATGGCCATTCTGGCATCCTGTTCAAAGGTCTCCCGGTCCATATTAAGGGCGGCGGTCATATTATCGGGATATTCAACCTGTAATATTCCCATGGCATCCTCTCTTGTTAAGCGGTCTTCTTCTGACCCTTTCACCAAAATACCAACCTTGCCATTTCATGAAATCAATCTAGCATATTTGTTAAAATTGTCAATGAAGCATTTGGTTTGCTGACCCCGCTACGCAAAAACCGCGTGCCAGGTCATTTCAAGCATCATCCCAAGCCGGTTTTTAGAGCTTTAACCATCCATTTTACATTCAAAATGGACATTCTAAATGTTTAAAACAAAGCATTTCTGGCACTTTTTATATAAATATCAAACAGTTCCCATGGTCCGACCCCAGGCAGCACTTTAGTGCCTTACTCCTCAGTTTCTTTTAAAAAAACAAGAAAATGGGGAGGGACAAATGGGTTGCGGGTTTCCCGCGTTAGAATTGTTGCCTGATCTTGTTTAACCTTGACAAAACTACCCTATAAGGTTAATTTCATGTATGGAAAAGCGAAAACCGCATTATGATCTTTCAACCGTGCAATCCGCTATCCGTTTGCGTGGTGCGGATGCTTTTACCGCAACTGCATTGATCGGTGCCCAGGCAATGGGGCTTGAAATCACTCAGGCCATCGAAGCGGTTTGTTCCATGCGGCGTTCCGACTTTTATAAAAGCATGACGACCTATGCTGCAAGCCAGGTTTGGCAGGATGTTTATTGCCCGGAAACACCTGCCGGAATAGCCTATGTCAAGGTTACTTTGCGTCAGGATGGGGCGATTGTGATTCAGTT
>JAABSO010000019.1 GCA_011390335.1 Desulfotignum sp.
CTGGAAGAAAAACTCAAAGCCTTGTCAGAAAAACTCAAAGAACAGGGCAAAGAGGACAAAGCCAGATCCCTGGAAAAGGATTTTGGCCGACTCCAGGATTTTTAACTAACTGCTTTTTTTCATTCTAAATGTTTCAGGGGTCCATAATCCCTGTGCCACTCTTTTTTGATAATGTTTTTCAGGAATCAGACAATTGGTGTTTTTTCTTATTTGTTCAAGGTTTAAGCGATCTTCTTCCAGTTTTTGAAACCGCTCAATGATGTCCTCTACAGGTCCGATTTCAACACCAATCCATCTTCTTTTCTTTATTTGTGAAACCGCGTATGTTGTACCGGATCCACCAAAAGGATCAAAAACAAGATCCCCTTCTCTGGACGACATCTCTATTATCCTGTCCAAAAGCTTTATGGACAATTCATTTGAGCCGTTTCGCTTTTTATACTTTGCATGCCTTACCGGCGGAATATCCAGCCATACATCACTTATATTGACCCCGTTGGGATTCATCTTGTTTTTATACCCACCATAGTCTTTTAAATCCCCGTGGCAGTGGGGACAAATTCCCATGGGAATCCTGTCAGGCTCAAACGTTTGGGGTTTTTCTCCTTTGCAATAATAAAGCAATGAATAGTGTGACGGATACAACCTTCCCTTAATAGGAAGAGAATATTTAATATCCACTGAAATCCAGTGTCTGAAGGTTAATATGACATTTAAATATTCAGCTATCCGGGAATTCCATTTTGGCAGATTCCAGATAAAAAAGCTGCCGCCCGGCTTTAGAATACGGGCACATTCAACAATCCATTTTTCACACCAGGACAGATACTGGTCTGCCTTAAGGTCATCATTTATTCCGGAAGGATACAGCTTGTTCAAATTAAATGGCGGATCCGCAAAAACCAGATCCACACTATCATTTTCAATTGTTTCAAGCAGGTCAAGGCAGTCACCTTGAAACAATTTTCCCAGTTCTGTCGTAAAAATCGGTTTTATCTGCTTTTCGGATTTTTCTTTTTTGGGAAGAGGGGATAAAATTCTGGTGATGTGGTCTGCATGTTCAGCAACCAATGTTTTCAATTCCCTGGTCAGATTACCTGTCAAAAGCATCAGCTTGATTAAAGAAATATCAGCTTCCTTTAATATGATATCAAGATCGTTTCCTGAAGGGAGTATTCGAGCATCATTATAATATTTAAGCCGTTTCACTGGAATTTTGGTTTTACGGGCAAACCGGCCCAGGGATTGGTCATCATCTATCTGCAAAGCCTTAAATAACATTTCTATCCTTCATTTTCTGATTCAAAAAAGTCATTTGAATTTATTATCATACAAATCAAGCCTGATCAAATGCTTTTTTGCGGACTATAGTCTGTAGAATCACAAGATCAAACTATGTATTGTAGTTTCAGCAAATTAGGAGATTCATCTTTTGAGGATAGAAAAAATATTCGGCCAGGTACTTCGAAAACACAGGGCCATTAATAAACTGTCCCAAGAAAAATTGTCACAGGAATGCGGACTGGACCGCAGCTATATATCACTTCTGGAAAGGGGATTGCGACAACCTAGCCTGACAACCATTCTGTTGCTTTCCAAAACACTGAACACCAGTGCTGCCGACTTTATCCACGACGTAGAGGAACTTTTACATGAAAATATTGAAAACTGAATTCCTCATACAAAAGGGTCCTTTCTCCAGGTCGGATACATTTAAAACCATACTGACTGAAGTACAAGAGGCCATAACAACCATCACATGGCCTGTAAACAGTAAAAAATTCACCCTGTATCCTGTTAAACAGGCAAATGGCGTGGTTCCCATAAAAAAGAATTTTATTGCAGCCCTTGAAAATAATGGATGGAAAGGTGAATACCGCATGAAAATTGCCTCTCGTCTGAGACCGGGCCCGGTTGATTCTGTAAAATTTCTGCCTGATAATAAATTTTTTGCGGTGGAATGGGAAACCGGCAATATTTCTTCAAGCCACAGGGCATTGAATAAGATGGCTGTGGGCCTGCTTGACAATGTAATTGAAGGCGGCATTTTGATACTGCCATCCCGGGATATGTACAAATACCTGACAGACAGAATCGGCAATTTCGCTGAAATTGAGCCATATTTTCCTGTATGGAAAAATCTTGCCATATCTGAAGGTGTGCTTGCAATCATTGAGATAGAACATGATGCCACATCGATGGATGTTTTACCCATTACGAAAGGTACCGATGGCAGAGCCCGCCGATAATTCAAATTGTGCAATAGAAAATGCCCGCAATATCTTACAAAAAGGGATGTATCATAAACTTTTTTCTCCCGGACTTGAGATATCTCCCGGCTTAAATGAGGTATATGAGCTTGCACTTGCATATTATGAAAGCAAAATTCTTATAAAAAAGGAGCTCATAAAGAACAGCGCCTATTTTGTAAAAGTGGACGGCGAATTCACCAATCATTATTTCATCTGCACTGGAGATCCAGTCAAAATTCCTGATTATTCGTCTTCCCGCTTAAAATCATTTTTTATTAATAACCAGTTCAGAACAGGGTACGCCACACACGGGCTTTTCCCATACCGGGGGAAATTTCACCCGCAGATGATAAAGGCCATAATTAATATCATGGGAATCAAGCAAGGGGACACCATTCTTGATCCCATGATGGGATCAGGGACAGTGCCTGTTGAAGCTGCTTTAATGGGTATTAATGCAATCGGGATTGATGCCAGTCCGTTTTGTAAATTCATGGCCCAGGCTAAATGTGATGCTTTGAAGATAGACCCTGCTTCTCTGGATATATTTACCAGCAGGCATGAAAATCTGTTTTCTGATTTCAATACCTGTTTTGAAAAAATCTCCCAACAAAAAAAACTTTTTTTAAAAAACACCCCCTTGCTGAATCCGGCTGAAAATGAAAAAATTTTCAATTTGATCTTTCTGGCTTTCCTTGACAGCGGTGGTTATGCAAGGAGAAGCCAAAAAAAATCACATGCTGAATATTTTACATCTATTCTGGAACGTTATACTGCTGCAGTAAATAAAATCAGCCATGTTTTGAAGCAATTGAATATTTTCCCGGCCCAAACAGATCTATATCAAGGTGATGCCAGAAATCTGGATATTGAAACCAGTAGCCTGGATGGTATCATATTTTCTCCGCCTTATAGTTTTGCCATTGATTATCTGAAGAATGATGTTTCTCAACTAAAATATTTTGACACTGAAAGTTCTCACCTGGGTGAACAAATGATAGGACTGCGTGGTAAAAATCTCAAAAAAAAATATGTCATGTATCTGGAAGATATGGAAAAAGTGCTTTCCGAATGTTCCCGTGTACTTAAAAAAGACCGGATGTGTACCATCATAATCGGCACCAACGACAGCCAGTTGAGCAAAGCGTTGAATATCCGAAAAGAAGCTGTTACGGGATTGCATAAGATAGTGATGGATATCGGAAAATCAAAAGGATTGCTGCCTGTCCGGTCTCTGCCAAGGCAAATTATCGGAATGGCCAATACCATGCGCCAGGAATATATTGTCATTCTCCAGAAACAAAATGATTAACCGTTTGATATGACTTTCATTTTCAGCGGGTCATGACCGATTCTAAAATTTTTATATCCTTGGCCAGGTATCAGCCACCTTGTAGCCTTCAGGCCATGGGTCATGGGGATCCAGCATGTGCTGGTGGGTGCCGGTGATCCAGGCCCGGCCCGTGATGGAAGGGATGATGGCATCAACCGCCCCGACTGATGTGGTCTGCTCCAGGCGGCAGAAAAACCGGGACCCGATGATGGACTCGCCGATGTATTTATCCCCGGGCTTGAGGAGACTTTTGGCGGCCAGCACGGCCATGCGGGCACTGCATCCGGTGCCGGTGGGGGACCGGTCCAGCTTGCCGGGCTGAATGGCCACGGTATTTTTCCCCACCCATATCCCGTTTTCCTTTTTCAGGGGTGCGGCCAGTTGGCAGAAGGAAACATGGGTCCAGTCCGGATTTTGCGGATGCACAAACCCCAGCTGCTCATTGGCGGCATTGGTGATGCGGATGCCGGTTTCCACAAGCTCCCGGGCCTCATCCGGCACCACTTCAAATCCCAGCGCCTTTGCATCCACGATCACAAAGGAATCTCCGCCATAGGCTGTATCAACGGTTAATGTTCCCAGGCCCGGCACTTCCAGAGGCACTGCCAGCTGGTGGACAAAAGAGGGAACATTATAGATGGTCATGGCCTTGACCCGGCCGTTTTCGCAGGCAGCCCTTGCCTGGATCAGCCCGCCCGGGGCCTCCAGGGTGAGTTCGGTTTCCGGTTCCTGCATGGGCAGAATCCCGGCTTCCAGCAGCACCGTGGCAACGCATATGGAATTGGACCCGGACATGGGCGGGGTATCTTCCGGCTCCATGATGATAAACCCCATCCGGGCATCAGGGTGCCTTGGGGGAACCAGCAGGTTCACATGGCGGAACACCCCGCCTCTGGGTTCATTGAGCATGAAGTTCCGCAGGGTCTGGTCCTTTGCAATCCACCGGGACTGGTCCCACAGGGTATCCCCCGGCGGCGGGGCCACCCCCCCAACGATCACGTCCCCAACTTCCCCTTCGGCATGGCAACTGACTGTATGAATGATATTTTTGCTTCTCATGAATATTGTCTCCTGTTTCTCCTGATCAAGTGTTCCCAGACCATATGGTATGGACATGGCAGGAACTTTCTGGCGGCGGATTCAGGCCGGACCGTCAGATTCATCAATCTCGGGCCGGAAGCAGGCCACCGCCAGGAGAGGGATATTCCCCGGTTTTTGGGTATATTTTTGCATAGAAGTTTCCCAGCTGCTCAGAATTTTCTGATCAGCACCACCCCTGCCGTGACCAGGGCGATACCCAGGATCCGGGGCCAGGAGATGGCCTGCACCGGTACCCCCAGCAGACCAAAATGGTCCAGGGCCACGGCCATGATCAGCTGACCCGCCACCACCAGACTGAAGGTCAGGGTCGCCCCCAGCCGGGGGGTGAGCACAATCACCGCAGTGACATAAAACGCCCCGAGCAAACCGGCCAGCCACACCCACCATTCGATCCCGGCAGCATGGCGCAATGCTGTAAAATCCATGCGCAGGGCAAAACCGTAAACCAGCAGCCCCATGGTGCCCACAAAAAAAGAAATCAGGGCCGCATACACCGGGTCCCCGATTGCCCGGCCCATTTTTCCATTGAATCCGGCCTGGACAGGGGCCATCATGCCGGCCACCAGGGCGGTGAGCAGCCATATCACTTTCATACCGGCTTCCTTTTATTTATCCGCCAGAATGGTGACATTCACTTTCCGGTTCCTGGGGCCGTCAAATTCACAGAAAAAAATGGATTGCCAGGTACCCAGAACCAGAGACCCGTTTTCCAGGGCCACCATCTCCGACGGCCCGAACAGGCTGACCTTTATATGGGCGGCAGAATTGCCTTCCATGTGCCTGTAACGGTCATCCCAGGGAACGATGTTGTTGATGGTGTTCAGGATATCAATTGGTACGGCAGGATCGGCATTTTCATTGATGGTCACCGCTCCTGTGGTATGCAGGGAGCAGACATGCACCAGGCCGTTCTGTATGCCTGAGGATGTCACCGCCTGCCGCACCTGATCAGTAATATCCTTCATCTGGGTTCTGCTGCCGGTTTTGACGGAAATAATCATGCCATATCTCCTTTTTTAAAAAGAGGATGTCACCTTTTAATCAGGGCCTTTGCCTGCTTCACCACATTTTCAACGCTATATCCCAGTTTTTCCAGTACCACCCCGCCCGGCGCCGAGGCTCCGAACCGTTCGATGCTTATCACGGCCCCGTCAGGCCCCACATATTTTTCCCATCCCATGGCAATGCCGGCCTCCACAGCCAGACGCCGGGTAACACCTGACGGCAGGATGCGCTCCCTGTAGGATGCCGGCGCTTTTTCAAACCATTCCCAGGAGGGCATGGACACCACAGAGGTTTTTATGCTGTGGTCCGTTTCCAGGATTTGTGCCGCCCCAAGGCTGATATGCACCTCGGAACCGGTGGCAATGATGATCATATCTGCCTGATCACCCCTGTCTAAGATGGTATATGCCCCGTAATGAAATTCCCCGTCCCGCAGGGCGGTGTCCAGGATGGGCAGCTTCTGCCGGCTTAAAATCAGGGCCGTCGGGGAATCCATTGTGGACAGGGCCTGCTTCCATGCCAGGGCGGTCTCATTGGCATCTGCCGGCCGCACCACATTGAGCCCGGGAATGGCCCGCAGGGCTGCCAGATGCTCCACCGGCTGATGGGTGGGGCCATCTTCTCCCACAGCCACGCTGTCATGGGTGAACACATAGACCAGAGGCAGTTTCATCAAAGAAGCCAGCCGGATGGCCGGCCGCATGTAATCGGAAAATACAAGAAAGGTGCCGCCATAGGGCCGGACACCGGAATGCAGGTACATGCCGGACATGACCGCACCCATGGCATGCTCCCTCACACCAAACCGGATATTTCGCCCGTCAAAGGCGTTTTTCTGAAACTCGGTGGAACAGTTAAGATAGGTCTTGTTGGAAGGTGCCAGGTCGGCGGATCCGCCCATGAGCACGGGCAGGTTCGGGGCAATGGCGTTAAGCACCTTGCCCGAAGCGGCCCGGGTTGCCACCGGGCCGTCATCCACAGAAAATACCGGGACATCCTTGTCCCATCCCTGGGTGAGAAATCCGCTCACTGCATCCACAAACAGGGCTGCTTCTCCGGGATAGGTGTCTTTGTAGGCAATGAAGGTTTCCTGCCAGGCATCTTCCAGTTTCCGTCCTGCTGCCACCGCGGTTCCGGCCGCTTCCAGCACCCTGTCCGGCACATGAAAGGTTTTGTCCTCGGGCAGGCCGTAGAATTTTTTCACCAGCCTGATCTCCTCATCCCCCAGGGGCGCACCATGGGCATCGGCCGTGTCCTGTTTATTGGGGCTGCCATAGGCGATATGGGTCCTGATCTTGATCAGAGACGGACGGCCGGTTTCATCTTTTCCCGCCTGGATGGCGCTTTGAATGGCATTCAGATCATTGCCGTCCCCCACCTCCTGCACATGCCAGTTCATGGCGGCAAACTTGTCACCTATGTTTTCGGTGAACGCGATATCTGTCGCCCCCTCGATGGTGATGTGGTTGTCATCATAAATCAGGATCAGCCGGCCCAGACCCAGATGTCCGGCCATGGAAGCAGCTTCCATGGAAACCCCTTCCATGAGATCACCGTCCCCGCACATGCAGTAAGTGTAATGGTCGATCAGGGGTTTGTCCGCCTGGTTGAACCGGGCCGCCAGGTGGCGTTCGGCAATGGCCATGCCCACGGCATTGGCAATGCCCTGACCCAGGGGTCCGGTGGTGGTTTCCACCCCCGGGGTATCCCCGTATTCCGGATGTCCCGGGGTTCTGGAACCCCATTGCCGAAAATTTTTCAGATCCTCCAGATCCAGCCCGTACCCGAACAGGTACAAAAGGCTGTAAAGCAGGGAAGATACGTGTCCCCCGGACAAAACAAACCGGTCCCGATCAATCCATGCCGGGTTTTTGGGGTTGTGTTTCAAAAAACGTTTGAACAGCACATAGGCGGTGGGCGCCAGGCCCATGGGCGCACCGGGATGGCCGGAATTGGCTTTCTGCACCGCATCCATGCAAAGGGTTCTGATGGTATTGATGGTCAATTGGTCGAGATTTTCTGTGGCATCTGCCATGGTATGTTTCTCCTGTTAGTGGCCCGGGTGTTACAAGGCTCTCATAAATTCGGGTTTGAGTTTTATTTTTCCGCTCAGGGCCCGGGCGATCTGTTCCAGGGTTTTTTCCTTGTCCCGGGGAATCCTGGCCCTGATGGGCAGATAATTGGAAGCATGATTGGCATGGAACAGTCCGTTCGACAGATGGGTGGAGGCGATCATCTGCCCCAGTTCCGCCAGCATTTCCTCCGGGGAGGGTAACTGGAACCGGCCGGCCTGGTGATCCGCATGCAACTCCGTACCGGGAATCAGCATCAGGCTCAAGGCCCCCACATAATCCGGATCAATTTCAGACAGGACCCGGCCGGTTTCCTGTGCATGGACCAGGGAACGCTCTTTGCCTGCCAGGCCCACCAGCACGGTGACAGACAGCTTGATGCCCGCCTGTTTCACCCGCCGGCCCATGCTGGTCATCTTGTCTGCTGTGGCGCCTTTGCAGATATCGGCCAGCACCTGGTCGTCACCGGATTCCAGGCCCATGTAGGCGATGCCCACCCCCAAGTCGTGAAGCTCGGCCAGTTCCTCATCAGTCTTCATGCCGATGCCTTTGGTATTGGCATACACTCCCACCCGTTCCACCCAGGGAAGCCGGTCTTTGATCCTTTCCAGAATGGGCACAAGCCGCTTCATGGGCACGATCATGGCATCCCCGTCACAGATGAACAGCCGCTTTTGCCGGGGAAAATGCTCTCTGGCATATTCAATGTCCTGGAAAATGATGTCGTCTTTTTTGATGGTAAACCGCTTGTCCCGGAAACTACCACAGAAGGTACACTTGTTGTGGGAGCATCCCAGGGTCACCTGGAGCAGGATGCTGTCGGCCTCACTGGGGGGCCGTATGATCATTCCGTCATAATGCATAGTCATTTCCTGTTAAAATTCCAAAGGAATCTTTTAACAGGTATTGCCAAAAATTTCAACAGGATGAAAATTACCTGTCATGTATGAACGGGTTGGATGATTTTGCTGGTTTTGCCGGAATACCTGCAAGGCTGGTTGCCCCTTTGGCCACCTCTGCCGCGTTTTTCGGGGATCTGATTTGGTTATCATTTCTTGATTTTGCTTTACAGTTGAATGACCCGCCAAAAGGTGTTATGACAGTCTATAGTTGACTTGATCCGGCATCTGAATTCGATATTATTCAAATTGATTTAAAGTACCAAAGGAAATTCAATGCTGAATACCACTCACTATCTTGCCGCAGGCAAGATATGATTATAGTGAGGAGCACAAAAACTCCGGACACCTTATGATGCCCTTTACGATTTTCCAGCGTCTTGTGCTTGGAAACATTGCCGTGCTTGTTCTTGTCTTAGTTCTGGGCGGGATTGTTTCCTTTAATCTGGAGCGTCTCCAGAAAATCAACCATGAAGTCCTGGTCAGAAATCAGAAAAGCATCCTGGTTGGTAACCGTCTCATGGACACCTTTGAGCAGTTGGTGCAGTTTGATCAAAAATATTTTGTTGCCTTTGACAAGGATTATTTAATTCGGTTCCAGGGACATGCATCCAACCTGAAAAAAGATTTCAGCATCCTGGCTGCCTTGATGGAGACAAAAGAGCAGCAGGCTCTGTTTAATAAGACAGTCCGGATATTCGATCAGTACCTGATCTGGTTTGATAAAAATGCACCTGAAAAAAGGTCTGAAAATGCAAAATTTGATCATCTGTCGGGCGAACGCCTGCCTTATATACAGGCCATAGCCACAAACATAAATACCATTTCAGAGCTCTCCAGAGCCCTCATTACCGAAAAAACTACCTTGTCCGGAAAAATGATCCGGTATATTTTCATCGGTACGATCATCACCACGATATTAACCGTATTTGTGGGCATGACCATCACCATTATCAACACCCGGGCCATTAAAAAATCGGTCAACCGGCTTCAAAAACAAACCAAAGAGATTTCGGAGGGACGGTTTGAACAGATCCTTACCGTTAAAGGACCAAAGGAGATACAGGACCTGGCCCGTCATTTCAATATCATGTGCCGTCGTCTGGAAGAGCTTGATGAATTAAAGGCTGATTTTATCAGCCATGTCTCCCATGAACTCCGGACACCGATTACATCGATCAAGGAAGCCTCTGCCATGCTTTCGAAAGGCTTTTATGCGGATGAACCTGAAAAACAGCAGGAATTGTTAACACTGATCCGTGAAGAATGCCAGCGCCTTTTAAAATCAGTACTCCGGATACTTGATTATTCAAAAATGGAAGCCCGCAAAATGGAATACCAGATAGTTCAGCTGAATCTGCCGGATATTATCCGTAAATCCATCCTTAAACTGGCGCCCCTGGCCCGGAAAAAAAAGATTCTCCTGGAATTTTCTCCACCCCGGACAGATCTTCCTGCGGTCTGCGCAGATGAAGACAGACTCATTGAAGTGTTGGATAACCTGGTGGGAAATGCGTTGAAATTCACCCCCTCCAAAGGAAAGGTCATCATCAGCTGCCAACAGGCTGAAGAGGGAAACGGTCTTCTGGTCTGTGTTGAAGATACAGGGCCGGGGATCAAGCCCGAACACCTTGAAAATATTTTTTATAAATTCAAACAGATTGACAATAACCTGAACGCCAAGATGGGAACGGGGCTGGGATTGTCCATTTCAAAATATATCATCAAAGCGCATGGAGGAAAAATATGGGCCCAAAATCAGGAATCAAGTGGCGCAAAGATTTTGTTTACATTGCCTGCTGCCTCTTAAGCGGACTTTTTCTGCCGGGCTGCTTTTTCACAAGCATATTCAGGCCGGCGACGGTAGCGGTTGACACCCGGCAGGAACAATACCTGGATACTGTTGAAAAACACATACAGAACAATGATTTCAAACTCGCTGCAAAGGATAGCAACCAATTACTCCAATATTATGAAAATCGTTTTCAAGCCGGGGATAATGTGGTTGCCAATTATGTTCGGCAGACAAAAATGAATCAGGAACTTCTGGCCAGGATCATATCTAACCAGGAGAGAACCCTGGCCCTTTCAAGAATGCTTCAATCCAAAGAACAGCGCCAGCAGGAGGATAAATTGCGTCTTGAGGCTCTTATGGCACAGAATGGAAAATTATCGGAACAGGTTAAAAAACTTGAACACGAGAAACACCTTCTTGAGGAGCAGATTCTCCAGTTAAAACAGATCGACCTGAACAGGGTAAAGGCACCCGGTAAAGAAAGTCCGGGCAAAGCCATGACACCGCGATGAACATTGAGAATCCGTCACATCCAAAGGAAAGACACTATGGAAAAAATACTCATCGTTGATGATGATCCGGCCCTGCTCAGAATTCTTAAAATGAGGCTCGAAGCGGATAATTACAGGGTAACGGATGTCACCAATGGCCAGGATGCCATGGCAGCTCTTGAAGCAGGCCATTTTGACCTTGCCGTAATCGACTATCAACTCAGGGATGAAAACGGTATTGACCTGATGATTTCTCTTAAACGGATCGATCCTGAAATGGCCGTCATCATCCTGACCGCGTATGGTACGATCCAAAAAGCTGTCAGTGCCATCCAGAAAGGTGCGGACAGCTACCTGACAAAACCGTTTGATGATGACAATGAGCTGCTCAACCATGTCAGGCTTTGCCTTGAAAAGAACAAACTGTCCGAAGAGATCAAAGCACTGCGCAGCATGCTGCATGAAAAATTCGGGTTTAAAAATATCATTGCCAAAGATGAAAAAATGATTTCCGTGCTGAAAGCCATTGTCCTTGCAGCCAAAACAGATTCCAACATCCTGCTGGAAGGAGAAAGCGGCACCGGAAAGGAGTTGATGGCCAAATCCATCCATGTGGCCAGCTCCAGAAAAAATGCCCCTTTCATTGCCGTCAATTGCGCCGCCATTCCTGAAGCCCTGTTTGAAAGTGAACTTTTCGGTGTGAGACGGGGAGCCTTTACCGGCGCGGACTGGGACAAGAAAGGATTTTTAGAGCAGGCCCGAAATGGAACCTTTTTCTTTGATGAAATCACGGAAATCCCGATTTCTTTACAGGCCAAACTGCTCCGGGTGCTGCAGGAAAATGAGTTCTATCCCCTTGGCGGAAATAAAAAGATTGCGTTTAAGGCCCGCATTATTGCGGCCACCAATAAAAATCTGACAGATGAAGTGGCCTGCGGCAATTTCAGGGAAGACCTGTATTACCGGATTCGCGTCATCCCCTTCACCCTGCCGCCGCTGAGGGAACGCCGGGCCTGTATCCCTGTACTTGCCCAGTTTTTCCTGGACAGCTTCCGGCAGAAAATGGAAAAAAATGTGCGCCAGTTTTCGCCGGAGGCCATGAAAAAATTATCCAGTGCCCCCTGGCCTGGAAATGTCCGGGAGCTGAAAAATGTGGTTGAATATTGTGTGGCCATGTCCCAGGCCCCTGTAATCTCACCCGACCTGATTATGACCGGGCCGGATGATTCGACTGAGAACCTTAAACCGTTCAAGGAAGCAAAGCGTGATTTTGAAAAACAATACATCAGTCAATTGTTGACCCTGACCCGGGGGAATGTCAGCCAGGCAGCAAAACTGGCCGGAAAATACCGGGCCGATTTTTATGATCAAATAAAAAAATGCGGCCTTGAGCCTGAGCATTTCCGGGATGCTGTGCAGTAAATTCCATACAGCTGTCCAATACCTTTGACCGGCCTGGTTTTATAAAAACCATACCGCTTATGGCACCAAGCGTGACCTGTTTTTCATGCACCATGCGCCCATTACATATATCATTTATTTTCAAATAGTTATAAATAATTCAATCTACTGTGTCCGGTTTTCCCTTCACAAAACAGGCGATCCCCGGGCACGGCCCAAATGGGCAGAGCCCTTATTCCCTTCTTCTGTATTTTTATTCAACATATTGAAATTATATAATATTTTATTAAATTACCAACCGGCATCCAACTGATTTTAATCCTGAAAACCGCATTGGTACCATTATTGCTATACACATGCGGCATGCGGCAAAATACATATACACTTGCGCCAAAATACATATATTTTTGCGGCAATATACATGATGATTTGACTCTGCAGTCAACCTATAACATAAAGGTGTCCGAAAATGAATGACCTTGCCCCTTCCTTGAACATGAACAGCTCCCGCGAATTTCAAACCGACCAGCTGCGGCAGATCATACGAATTGATGATCTTGCAATGCAGCACTATGCTTTTGGTATGGCCTCCCAGGCCAGTGATGTGTTCACTGCTCTTAAGCTTGTCCAGGATGTATACATTCAAGAAGGATATGTGAGCAGAGAGCAGTGTTCCGGGCCATGCAGAATTTTAAAACAGCATTATCACGAAAAAACAGCGGTGTTTGTGGGCAAAAAACAAGATGACATCGCTTTTACCGTAAGCCTTTTCCCCGACTCTGAATGGGGGCTTCCCATGGATTCAATATATCGGCAGGAGCTGGACCATTTGCGGTCCTTAGGAAGAAAAATCGGGGAGGTAGGCTGCCTTGCAACCCATCCGGAACACCGGAACGGATCACAGAACATCCTGATGCACGGCAACAAAATAATGCTCAAATATGCCATGGAACATCTGGAACTGGATGATCTGGTGATTGTTGTGCACCCGAAACACGAACGGGTATATAAAGAGGTACTCATGTTCGAAGATATCCGCTCAGGAACAGTAAAGTCATATCCGGAAGTCAACAATAATCCTGCTGTTGCCCTGAGACTTAACCTGGATGAAATTGAAAAGATATTCAGACATGTGTATCAGAATCAAGCGCCAGAAAACAATCTTCACCATTTTTTGTTTGTTAAAGACAGCACCAATATTGAAATCGGCATAGATCAAAAAATCGACCCCATGCTGTGGAATGAAGGCCCTTACTGGCGTGTGTAAGGCGGGATAAACCCGTTACAATATATTGTTTTTGAGTCCGGTGTTTCACGTTACAGTATTTGTATCTTACGGTGGGCTTCATACTGAAAATCAGGAAGCCAGGCGGTCTTTGAGCCCGGATCGGCGCAGGTTGGTGCGGTTGTTTTCAAAGGCCATGTGAACGGCCCGGGAAGATCCTACAATGATCACCAGGTGTTTGCCCCGGGTCAGGGCCGTGTACAAAAGATTGCGCTGGAGCAGCGGATAATGGGCCATGGTCAGGGCGATGATGACCGCGCCGTATTCAGATCCCTGGGATTTGTGAACCGAAATGGCGTAGGCCAGGGTCAGTTCATCCAGTTCCAGCAGATCATAGGGTACCATGCGGCCGTCATATTCCACTGTGACCCTGCTTTCTGATTTTGATACCTCCACCACCTGGCCGATATCACCGTTGAACACCTCTTTTTCATAATTGTTTTTCAGGTGCATCACCTTGTCTCCGGGGCGAAAGGATATGCCATGGTTGTCAATGCCTCCTTTGCCCGGATTCAGCACAGCCTGGAGCTGCTGGTTGAGATTGATGGTGCCGGCCTCCCCCCGGTGCATGGGGGTGAGCACCTGAAAATCGGTGATATGGGGAAAGGTTGCGGGAACCCTCTTGGCACACAGCTCCAGAATGGTTTCCACAACCTTTTCGCTGTGCTGGTTTTCAATAAAATAAAATTCCGACAGGTCCTGGGAATCCCTGGTTTTAAAATCAGGCATCTGTCCGTTGCGGATGTCATGGGCATGGCGCACAATGGGACTCTGCATGGCCTGGCGGAAAATTTTGGTCAAAGAAAACACGCTGACCCGGCCCGAGGCCATGATATCGGACAATACATTGCCGGGTCCCACCGACGGCAGCTGAAAGGTATCCCCCACCAGAATCAGGCTGGCTCCGGGGGGCATGGCCTCCACAAGGTGAAACATGAGCTGGGTATCCACCATGCTGGCCTCATCCACCACAAATACGTCCAGATTCAAGGGATTGGTGAAGTTGTGCGCCACTGTGCCTTGTTCCGTGTCATAGCCCAGCAGTTTGTGCAGGGTAAAGGCTTTTTTACCCGTGGTTTCGGAAAGCCGCCGGGCAGCCCTGCCGGTGGGGGCTGCCAGAACCGCGGTGAGGCGGCGGTGTCTGAACACCTGGCAAAGGGCCCGTACCAATGTGGTTTTCCCGGTGCCGGGCCCTCCGGTGATCACCGACACCTTACGGGCCATCACCTGGCACACCACCTCCAGCTGCTCATCAGACAGTTTCACGGCCATGCCGGTCAGCACCTGTTCCAGGATCACATCCCGGCTGATCCCCGGATCAGGCACTGGCATGGAAAGCAGTGCTGAAAGCCTGTCTGCAATGCCTTTTTCCGCCTTGAACAACCGGACCAGGTACACCCTGTCATCCCACAGAAGGATCTCGCCAGCAGCAGCCAGGGTATCCAGAGCAGGGGGGAAAAGATCCGGGTCCACCCTGGCCAGGCGTGCGCAGGCAAAAAACAACTCCTGTTTATCAGCATACACATGGCCATCACTTTCACAGACAAGAAGCTGGCAGAGCAGGCAGGCACACAACCGCTTTTCATTAATTTTCTCAACACCCTTTGCCCGTGCCAAGGCATCTGCCGCAGCAAACCCGATGGCCGGAATATCGATGGCGATGCGGAACGGATCAGTTTCCAGAATCTGCAGGGCCCCTGGGCCATAGGTTTTGAGGATCAGGCCGGCATGGGCCACATTGACATTGTTTTCCTGAAGAAACTGCATGACCCGGCGCACGGCATGGTGGGTGTTCCAGGCCTTTTGGATCACCTGTAGTTTGCCCCGGGCAATGCCGGCCACCGCCATGAGTTTTTCCGGCTGGTTTTCAATGATCTCCAGGGTCTGTTCCTGGAATTTGTCCACAATCCGGTCTGCCAGAGATTTACTGATGCCCTTGATCATACCGGATCCCAGGTATTTGCGGATGCCTGACACCGTGGCCGGCAGGGTGACCTCATAGGTATCTGCCTTGAACTGGTCCCCGTATTTGGGATGGGATGCCCACTGGCCTTTCAGGGTAAGGGTTTCCCCTTCTGCAACCCCTGCCAGATACCCCACCACAGTGATGGGATCCTGGATCTTTTCCACCTGAATGCGGCACACTGTATACTGGTTGTCCGGGTTCTGGTATGTGAGGCGGGACAACACCCCCTTGATGGTAATCATTCCGCAACAGCAAACGCCTGTTCAAACCCGTCATCAACCACAAGGGTGACACTGAACCGTTCGGCATCCTTGAGATTGGAAAACCGGCCGATGCGCACCCGGTAAAAGGTGCCCCGATAATCTTTGTGCTCCACAATATGGGCGTTCAGATAGGATTTGGACAATTTTTTCTTAAAATTTTGTGCATTGGCCTTTACCTGGAAAGCCCCCACCTGGACGGTGAAGTTCCCTTTCCAGTAATCCAGCTGTTTAAAAGACACGGGTGCGTGTGTTGTTTTGGAATAAGCTGTGGCCGCACCCAGGGCCGTCACCCGCACCTTTGCGGTCCCCGGGCCCAGCATGTTGATGCGTTTGGCACCGGTATAGGAAAGATCGATGATCCGGCCGGTAACAAAGGGACCCCGGTCATTGATCCGTACCCGGATTTTTTGGCCGGTACCAAGGTTGTGCACCTCCACCCAGGTATTCATGGGCAGGGTCTTGTGGGCCGCTGTCATGGCATACATGTCATAAATTTCACCGTTAGCGGTTTTCCGGCCGTGGAATTTTTTCCCGTACCAGGAGGCCAGACCTGTCTGAACAAACCCATGGGCAGTGGCAATGGGGGTGTATTGTCTGCCCATTATGGTATAGGGCCGCTGGGTGGCCGGCACCTTGCCCGTATCTGTCCGGGGTGGTGGCGCATGGGGCGTGGATTCAATGGATTTAGAACATCCAATACCTGAAAGACACAACACAATCAGCAAAAAAAGACAGATAAAACTGGAAACTATGGCTGGATATTTTTTTATCATGGGTCAAATGCGTGCAGGATGACATCTGCCATTTTATCGGTGAAAGAAAAATCCATCTGGTCCTGGATATGCCGGGGAACATCCTCCATGTCTTTTTTGTTCCATAAAGGAAGAATAACAGACCGGATGCCGGCCCTGTGGGCAGCAATTATTTTTTCCTTGACCCCGCCCACAGGCAGCACCTCTCCCCTGAGGGTGATTTCACCGGTCATGGCCAGGCGGGGCCGCACCTTTTTGCCGGTGATCAGGGAAATCAGGGCTGCCAGCATGGTTACACCGGCTGAAGGACCGTCTTTGGGGATGGAGCCGGCCGGTACATGGACATGGATGTCATGAGAATCAAAAAAGGTCTCATCCACGCCCAGCTCCCCGGCATGGGACCGGATAAAACTCAAGGCTGTGGTGGCTGATTCCTTCATGACATCCCCCAGCTGACCGGTGAGGGTCATGCCTTTGCCCCCTTTCATGGCTACCGCCTCCACAAACAGAATCTCGCCCCCCACAGGGGTCCAGGCCAGGCCCACCACCACGCCGGGGGTGTTGATGCGCAGTGCCAGATCCGGCATGTTCTGGTCCGGTCCCAGGTATTCGTGGAGGTCCTCTTTTGCGATGACCAGATGGGTTGCCTCTTCTTCTGCCACCTTGGCAGCCACCCCCCGGCATACGGCCCCGATCTGACGTTCCAGATTCCGCAGGCCGGATTCCCTTGTATACCCGGTGATAATTTTTTTCACAGCCCCTGGGGTAAACCGGATCTGGCCGGCAGTAAGGCCGTTTGCTTCCCGCTGACGGGGAATCAGATACCGGGTGGCAATCTTTTGTTTTTCATCTTCTGTATACCCGTTGAGTTCCAGAACTTCCATGCGGTCCCGCAAAGGACCCGGGATGGTGTGGAGCACATTGGCTGTGGTGAGAAATATGACATCGGAAAGGTCAAAGGATACATCCAGATAATGATCGGTAAAGGAATAGTTCTGTTCAGGATCCAATACCTCCAGCAGGGCTGAGGAAGGATCTCCGTGGTAGGCGGAATCCACCTTGTCGATTTCATCCAGCATGAATACGGGGTTTTTCCGGCCGGCCCTGCGGATATTCTGGATGATCCGCCCCGGCAATGCCCCCACATAGGTCCTGCGATGGCCCCTTATCTCTGCTTCATCCCGCACCCCTCCCAGGGATATGCGCACAAATTCACGGCCCAGGGCCTTTGCAATGGACCTGCCCAGAGAGGTTTTTCCGGTGCCCGGGGGGCCGGCAAAGCACAGGATAGGCCCTTTGGAGTCTTTTTTGAGCTTGCGCACGGCCAGGTATTCAAGAATCCGTTTTTTGGGCTTTTCCAGGCTGTAGTGGTCCTGGTTCAATATGCGGCGGGCTGCCTTGATATCCAGCATGTCTTTGGATGCCTTTTTCCAGGGAAGGCTTGTTATCCAGTCCAGGTAGCTGGATGCCACCACATATTCCGAAGAAGAGGGATGCATGCGTGACAGGCGCTGCAGTTCGCGCTCCGCCTCTTTGCGCGCCTCCTCCGGCAGATGATTTTTCTTGATAAGTGCCCGGTATTCCCGGATTTCCACGGGCTCCTCTTCTTTTTCCCCCAGTTCTTCTCTGATGGCCTTCAGCTGCTGGCGCAGATAATATTCCCGCTGCTGCTTGTCCATATCTTCCTTGACCTGGTTCTGGATTTTGGAGCCCATTTCCAGAATCTCCAGCTGGTCATTCACCAGTCGGGTGACTTTTTTCAACCGTTTTTTGACATCAATCAGTTCTATTACTTTTTGTTTTTCCCTGACAGGTGCGTTAATGGTGGATGCCACCATATCAGCAAGCACATTGGGATCCTGAAGGGATTTGATCATCTGGGCCATTTCACCGGGCAGACCGGGCGACAAATTGACGATTTTTTCGTATTGCTCCGCGATATTTGCCATAAGTGCCCGGTTTTCAATGGTTTTGTCCGCATTTTTACAGTTTAGAACTGCAATGTCCGCCTGTAAATACGGCTTTCCCGGGAGAAACTTTGTCACCTTGAACCGGTTCAACCCCTGGATCAGGAGCTGGGCTTTTTCATCCTCCATTTTGGACATTTTCAAAATCATGGCCACCGTACCGATGCGGTACAGATCATCTGCCGTATGTTTGGAGCCCAGATCAGAACGTCTGGATAAAAGAAGGCCCAGCATCCGGCTGCCTGCCATGGCTTCATCAATGAGGTCAATGGCCTCTTTCTGGATCAATACCAGGGGCAGCACCATTTTGGGAAACAGGTTGGTATCCACAATGGGCAAAATGGGAATTGTTCCGGGAATATCATTGGTTGAGATGGTGGCGGAGGGATGTTTGATTTCATCCATTTGTATTCCTTTTGTACCCCTTGCGCTAGATGAAATCCATGGACAGATTATGTCTTTGTTTGATATTTTCTGTAAATAACTTGCCAAGGGTCAGCTGAAGAAAGCCGTTGTTGAAAACAGCAGACACTTTTTCCACATCAATCACGCTGGGCAGATACAATACCCTTTCAAACTGACCGAACTGGATCTCGGCCAACCGGTATGTAGCAGTAGGATCCGGCTGGCTGCATTTTCGTTTTCCCGCAACCTTGACCGCTTTGTTGCTGACTTCAATCACGATATCCTCTTTGTTCACCCCTGCGATTTCAGCCTGGATAATTATTTTATTTCGCGTTTCAAATATATCCATCTGGGGCTTCCAGACGCGCTTTGAAAAACAGAACATGGGATTTACCGATTGAAACATCTCTTCAAAGGACTTTTCTTCCGTGTCATATGTTTCAAGATCATTGCCGAACCGGATTTCTATATGTTCCATAAAAAACTCCTGTCGCTGCTGTTCATATGATCTTCTGACCATCTCTAAGAATACCATCCAGCCTGTAAATTGTAAAGCGCATTAGGCAATTATGGCTTGAAATCTTTTTTGATGAATGATAATTTGGAAGACCATGGACACTGCATCAGATCAGACAGCCCTGGTCACCGGCGCCTCCAAAGGCATCGGCAGGGCCATTGCCATAGACCTGGCAGCACAGGGAATTTTTGTTTTTGTAAATTACCGCTCCGACAAAGACGCTGCCCAAAAAACCCTTGATGAAATCCATTTTCAAAACAGCCGGGCAGCACTGATCGAATTTGACGTCACCAGCCAGGATCAATGTGATGCTGCTGTAAAACAGATTCTGCAGAAGTGCGGACGTCTGGATATCCTGGTGAACAATGCGGGGGTCCGGGATGACCATCTGTTTGCCATGATGAAAAAAACCTCCTGGGAAATGGTGATGGAAACCCATCTTACCGGATTTTATCATCTGACCCGGCCGGTGGTCCGGCAGATGCTCCGGCAGAAAGGCGGGCGGATAATCAACATCAGCTCCACTGCCGGCCAGACAGGCAATGCCGGCCAGGTCAATTACAGCGCTGCCAAGGCCGGGATCATCGGTGCCACAAGGGCTTTGGCCAGGGAAATCGGCAGCCGGGGCATCACCGTGAATGCTGTGGCGCCCGGATTTATTGAAACCGGCATGACAGCAGGCCTGAACCGTGACAATATCCTGCAGACCATCCCGGCCGGCCGGCTGGGCAAACCAGAAGAGGTTGCTGCCGTGGTTTCCTTTTTGTGCTCATCCAGGGCCGCCTATGTAAACGGCCAGGTCATCGGGGTAAACGGCGGCATGGCGTAACCCTCATTCGAAGCTTTTATCCAGAACCCCCCTGATGGCTCTGGAAAACTCATACATGGAAAAAGGTTTCTGGATAAATCCATGACATCCCTGGCTGAGCAGCGCTTCCATTTCATCATCCACAACCTGTCCCATGGTCACCAGAATCTTTATATTATTGCGGATCTGCCGGATCAGATCAAAGGTTTTTTTACCCCCCATTTTCGGCATGGCCATATCCAGAATCACAAGGGAAATCTCATCCTGGTACATGCGGAAAATCTCCACTGCTTCCAGGCCGTTTCTGGCGGTTATGGGTTTATACCCCAGACGGGACAAAAAATTTTTCCCCACATTGATGATCTCGGTCTGGTCATCCACCAGCAGAATGGTTTCCGATCCCCCGGGCAGGGCATCGGTGTCGGAATCTATCTGGGAGGCTGTTTTGGCTTTGGTTGTGGCAGGCAGGCAGACATAAAAAGCGGTGCCTTCTCCTAAAGCGCTCTGGACCGTAATGAACCCGCCATGGTTTTTTACGATTCCGTAGACAGTGGACAATCCCAGGCCCCGACCGCTCTGGTTCCCGTTTTTCCGGGTGGAAAAAAAGGGATCAAATATCTTTTTCTGGGTTTCCATGTCCATGCCCACCCCGGTATCCTGGATGCAGATCTCCACATACGGGCCGGGTTTAACCGCAAAGGGGTATCCATGGTCCTCGGGGATGGTAATATTTTTTGTGGACAGTGACAGTGTTCCCTCCTCCAGCATGGCTTGGGATGCATTGCCGATGATATAAAGACACACCTGTTCCAGCTGGGACTGGTCTGCATCCACCATATCCAGATCCCCGGCATAGGATTCATTAAAAGTCAGATCCTTGCGGGTGGGTTTAAAAAGGTTCATGGCCATTTTCACCACCTGATTGACATCCAGCACCTTGATCTGGTATTTTCCGCCCCTGGCAAAACCCAGCAGCCGTCCTGTCAGCTCGCCGGCTGTTTCCACCAGTTTTGTGATCTGGTGGATATGGGAAATCACTTTTTCCGTGGCGGTCAGGTCGATGCGCATCAAAGACAAATGCCCCTGGATACCCATGAGAATATTGTTGAAATCATGGGAAATGCCCCCTGCCAGCACGCCTATGGCTTCCATTTTCTGGGCCTGCTGGAGCTGAATCTGAAGGGATTTGATGTCTGAAATATCAGTCACCACCATCACCACACCGGCTGATGGATCATCTTTGTCCAGTCGGGAGGCACGGATCCGGCAGTCAAGGGGCGGGCCTTTTTTCCGGGACAACCGGGTTTCCGCCATGCCTGCGCCGAACCTGCCCATGCCTTTTGCCAGTAAAGCTGCCACGCGCTTAGATTCTTTTTGGTTGGGAAAAACATCCCGGGTCTTTGTGTTGGTCAGTTTTCCCGGCATATACCCGAGCATGGCATAAAAGGTGTCATTGGCCCAGACGATGAGATCGTTTCGCACGATCCCGATACCGGCAGGACATGCCTCCAAAACCGACTGCATCTGCTGGAAACTTTGATCACATGCATCATTGAAACGGTTGCCTGCCACAAACATGCCTGTCTCCTGTTCCAAAAAATTTTGACACATAAAATTGACTGCACATCCATTAGCTGGTAACTATATCAGACTTTTTTTAATAATTTAAGACCCCTGGAAAAAAAATGCTTTCTTTGTTCCATCTGCGTTTCTGGCTGCCATATTTTCCGGCGCTGTTCAGCGGCCTTCTGCTGACCCTGTGCTTTCCAGAGCCAGGTGTGCATTATCTGGCGTTTGTGGCCCTGTGCCCTTTGATCATCTCCCTGGAACCCATGACTGTCCGCCAGTCTTTTCTGGCTGGATTTGCCGCTGGCTTTGTCCATTTCACCACCCTGATCTACTGGATCGTTCCCACCCTTTCCACCTTTGGCGGCCTTCACATACTGCTGTCTGTCTGTGCTTTGAGCCTGCTTTGCCTGTACCTGTCCCTGTATCCGGCTTTTTTTGCCTGTGCCCTCAAAAAACTGGCCCCTTCCCCTGCCATAATGCCCTTAGCAGGGGCCGGCATCTGGACCGGGCTTGAATTTGTGCGCACCCACCTGTTCACAGGGTTTCCCTGGGGGGTCCTGGGGTACAGCCAGTATGCCGACCGTTTTCTGGTCCAGATGGCAGATGTGACAGGGGTGCTGGGCATTTCCTTTGTACTTGTTCTGTGCAACACCTTGATCAGTACCGTATGGATCCAGATCACAGCCGGCAGCAGCCATACAGGCAGACACCTTTTTTTGCGCATTTACCTGTGTGTTTCCTACACCTTTTTTATTCTGGCAGCAGCCTATGTTTACGGCATCCTGCGCATCCCCCGGGTAACACAGCAAATGGCAGCAGCACCCAAACCTGTATTTGCCATTGTACAAGGAAACATCCGCCAGGATCAGAAATGGAGCCAGACCTTCCGCCGGGCCACCATTGAAAAATACGGCAACATGTCCCTGGAGGCGGCCCGGTTAAAACCGGATCTGATCATCTGGCCAGAAACCGCGCTGCCTTTTTATTACGGCCATGATCTGGATCTTTCCAACCAGGTGGACCAATATGTCCGCAAGGCCAAAACCCATTTTCTCATGGGAAGCCCGGCCGTGGATACCTCCGGCGACCCTGTCCGTTATTTTAACCGGGTGTTCATGCTCAACCAGCTTTCCGTGCCGGTGGGTACCTATGACAAAACACACCTGGTACCGTTTGGTGAATATGTTCCTTTCCAGGATCTGTTGTTTTTTCTGGAAAAACTGACAGAACAGGCAGGAAATTTTTCCAGAGGGGAGACAGGGTTTGTCCCACTTGCATTTAAGGACCACAAAACCGGGGTGCTGATCTGCTTTGAGATCCTGTTTCCATCCATTTCCCGGCAGTTTGTCAAAAACGGCGCAGATATTCTCACCACAATAACCAATGATGCCTGGTTCGGCAGAACATCCGCCCCTGCCCAGCATTTTTCCATAGCTGTTCTCAGGGCGGTGGAAAACCGCAGAAGCGTTGTCAGGGCCGCCAATACCGGCATATCCGGATTTATAGATCCCACAGGACAGGTGTTGGGCGCAACACAATTGTTCACCGATGCTGTGGATGTCCGGTCCCTGCCGGCCCTCACTTTTTTTTCCTTTTATACCCGGCACGGAGATCTGCTGGCATTTGCCTGCCTTATTGCAATGGGCATGGGTTTTGTGGTAAAAGAAAAAGATTATATCAAGAGGAGATTTTTACCATGAATACAGACCCGAAACAGACCATATCATCCCTTACTGCCAAAGCCGACCGCCTCAAGGAGTATCTTTGACCTGCCGGTAAAAGAAAGGCGCCTTAAGGAACTGGAACATTTCTCTGCCAGGCCCGACTTCTGGGATGATCCGGAAAAAGCCACCCAGATGCTCAAAGAACAGACCACCCTGGCCAACCTTCTGGATACCTGCAAAAGCATCTGCGCCGACCTTGAAGATGCACAAATGCTTTTGGAAATGGCCCATGAAGAAGGGGACAAGGAAAGCGAAGCAGACGTAGGCCGGCAATTGACAGGCATTGCAAAACGCATCAAAAAATTTTCTCTGGACATCACCCTGGACCATGAAGATGATGCCAGGGATGCCCTGGTTTCCATCAATGCCGGGGCCGGCGGGACCGATTCCCAGGACTGGGCGGAAATGCTGTTTAGGATGTATACCAGATGGATCGACAAAAAAGGATACAAACTGACCATCATTGACATGCAGCCGGGTGATGAAGCCGGCATCAAAGGGACCACCTTTAAAGTGGCCGGCCACAACTGCTTCGGCTTCATGAAGGTGGAATCAGGGGTCCACCGCCTGGTGCGCATATCCCCTTTCAATGCCAACGGCAAGCGCCACACCTCATTTGCCTCTGTGTTTGTCTATCCGGATATCCAGGATGATATCCATATCGATATTGACGACAAAGACCTGCGCATTGATGTGTTCCGGGCCTCCGGGGCCGGGGGCCAGCATGTGAACAAGACCAGTTCTGCGGTGCGCATCACCCACATGCCCACCGGCATTGTGGTCCAGTGCCAGCAGGAACCCTCCCAGCACCGGAACAAGGAAATCGCCATGAAGGTGCTCAAATCACGGCTTTATCAGCTGGAAAAACAAAAGCAGGACGAAAAAATGCAGTCCCTGCATGACGGCAAGGATGAGATTGCCTGGGGCAGCCAGATCCGGTCCTATGTACTGCATCCCTACCGGATGATCAAGGACCACCGCACAGACCAGGAAATCGGAGATGTGGACCGGGTGCTTGACGGGGACCTGGATCCGTTTATCGAAGGGGTGCTGTTGTCCTGACCATGGATCCTTTGCAGGTCATTGATAAATTTTATCCGCCAGGCTCTAAAACCCATACCATTCTGGTGAACCACAGCCTTCAGGTGTCAAAAAAAAGCCTGGAAATTGCCCGGAACCTGGCAGATCTTAACCTAAATCTCGAGTTCATTGAACAGGCAGCCATGCTCCATGATATCGGTATCTTCATGACCGCATCTCCTGCTATCGGCTGCACAGGAGATGCCCCCTACATCTGCCACGGGTATCTTGGCAGACAACTTCTGGACAAAGAAGGGCTGGCTCCGGCCTATGGCCTGGTGGCTGAGCGCCACACCGGGGCCGGGATCTGTCTGGATACCATCCTGCGCCACAACCTGCCCCTGCCCCGGCGGGACATGGTGCCGATAACCCTGGCAGAAAAAATCATCTGCTGTGCAGATAAATTTTTTTCCAAGACCCCGCAGCACCGGAACAGAAAAATGACGGTGTCCGGCATCATGGCAGAACTCACCGCCATTGATCCGGCACATGCCCGCCGGTTTGCCCGATGGGCCGCAGCTTTCAAGTTGTGATCAGACAGCTACAATATCTGTTTTAAAAAAAGTTTGGTCCTGTCATGGGTGGGGTTTTTATAAAATTTTTCCGGGGTGCCTTCTTCTACAATCATGCCCTCGTCCATGAAAATAACCCGGTCCGCCACCTCCCTGGCAAATCCCATTTCATGGGTGACGCACACCATGGTCATCCCCTCTTTGGCCAGGGTTTTCATCACTTCCAGGACCTCTCCTATCATCTCCGGATCCAAAGCTGAAGTGGGTTCATCAAACAGCATGATCTTGGGATCCATTGCCAGGGCCCTGGCAATGGCCACCCGCTGCTGCTGGCCCCCGGACAGATTGGATGGCCAGGCCTTGGCTTTGGCGGAAATACCCACCTTTTCCAACAGCATCCTGGTTTTTTCCTCCCGCTCCTTTTTGGGCCTTTTTCTCACCAGTTTCTGGGCCAGGCCCACATTGCCCTGCACTGTCAGGTGAGGATACAGATTAAAGGACTGGAACACCATGCCCATTTCCGCCCGGACTGTGTTGATATTGGTTTTGGGATCAAAAATATCCACCCCGTCCACCAGGATCTGCCCGCGCTCTGCGGTTTCCAGGCGGTTCAGACACCGCAGAAACGTGCTTTTCCCTGAACCGGACGGTCCGATGACCACCACCACTTCACCGGCCTCGATTTTATTGGAGACATCCACCAGGGCCTTGACCTCATGGGGAACATAAAATGTCTTGTAAATACTTATAACATCTATCATTTGGTGGCTGTCCTCCTTTCCAGATACTGGACACACATGGAAAGCGTGAAGGTCATGAGCAGGTAAAGAATGGCACACAATATCCACAATTCAAAGGTTTGCAGACTTGTGGTGATACCTTCCCGGGTGGCCTTGGTCAATTCCCTGATGGAAATCATGCCCAGCAGGGAAGAATCCTTTATCAGGTTGATGAACTGGCCGGCCAAAGGCGGCAGGATGGTTTTCAGTGCCTGGGGAAGAATAATATGAAACATGCACTGGAAATAGGTCATACCCGAGGAACGGGCCGCCTCCACCTGGCCGGGGTGAATGGACTCGATTCCGGCCCGCACGATCTCCACCACATAGGCCCCGGTAAAAACCGACAATGCCATGATGCCGTACCATTCCGCATCAAGCTTGGGAATGCCGTTCATCATCAGGATTTTGTTCATGGTGGTTCCCAGTACAAAATAAAAAATCATGATCTGTACCAGGAGAGGAGACCCCCGAATAACTTCCACATAGGCCATGGCCGACCATTTGAGCACAGGGGTATTGGACACCCTTGCCACACCGCCGATGATCCCCAGCAGTATCCCGAAAATAGTGGCAATAAACGAGATCTTCAGGGTCACCCACAGCCCTTTGGCCAGAATGCCGGGCTTCCATCCCCCTTCATAGCTGGCAATGATATCCCCGGGGGCCACCATATCCCCCTCGGTCCAGTCAAAAGTGCCTTCCGGGACCGTGTAGGTTCTTTTTCCGGTATCCGTAGTGACGGTAATATCATATTTGGCCTTATTGGCCGCAATGGTGTCTATCTCCCCGAACCCCTCTGCATACAGCGTAATGGTGGACTTGTAGATGAAATATTTGGGCACCTTGAACCAGCGCCACTGATAATCCACGGCCACTGTAGCATAATAAACTGACCCAATGACCATGAACAGGAGTACAAAAAATCCGCATACAGACAAAATATAGGCAATGGGATTGCTCAGCCGTTTGATGTTGGATACATTCTGTTCCATATTTATAGCCTTAAAAAACAGGCCGGCAGAAGATGTCTTCTACCGGCCATGATTCATTCAAAATATCCTGATACAATTGTCACAGATAAGATTAAGGGTAAGATTAATTCTGGAGATCTTTCTGCCATTCATTGGACTTGATCCATTTGTCATAGGCCTGCTGCCATCTGCCGTCATTTTTATACTGGCGAATGAAGTTGTTCAAAAAGTTTAAAAAATCAGGATCCCCTTTTCTGACTGCCATGGCCAAAGGTTCATAGGTAAAGGGTTCCGTGAGGGCAATGGTTTTGCCCTCGCCATGCTGGGCCTGCATGATCTCAATGAGGGGCAGGTCATATACAGTGGCATCGGCATTGCCCTGGATCACTTCCATGACCGCTTCTGTTTCCACTTCAAAGCTTTTGTAGGTGGCCCTGGGGATCATTCTTTTAACGGCTTGTTCACCAGTGGTGCCCAGTTTGGAAGTGATGACATATTTGGGATCATTCAGGTCTTTATAGGATTTGACCTTTCCTTCATGTTTTTTGTTAAGCAGGATGGCCTGCCCTACAACGATATAGGGGTCCGTAAAGTTAATGGCCAGGTTTCTTTCCTGGGTAACGGTCATGCCGGAAATAAGAATGTCGAACTTGTTGGTGATCAAAGAGGGAATAATGCCGTCCCATGCGGTATTCACCGGTTCATACTTGACACCCATTGCCCTGGCCAGCTGCTTTCCCATGTCAATATCAAATCCGATATAATCTCCTTTTGTATTGGTCATTTCAAAGGGCAGGTAGCCGGATTCAAATCCCACCCGGATTTTTCCGGCCTTTACAATGGTTTCAAGGGTTGATTTTTGGGCCAGTTCAATGTCGGCACTGAACGCCGGTGCTGAAACAAGAACAAATGCCAGAGCAAACAGGGACACGAATACTTTTTTCATTTTTTCCTCCTGAAAATTTAAAGTTCGGCTTTTTTTACACCTCCGGTACCGGAGATGAACTTCTCAAGCCATCGTTAACTGGGTTGTCAAGCCGTGATTACAGTCAAGTTTTATACTTAGCATAACCAAATTAAATGGCAAGTAATATTTTCCGGATCTGGATATTTGGAAAGATCTATCATATCATGATAGAATATTCTGATACCAACAATATCATGCAAATCTGTTATTATTACGGAAATACCAGCGGAAAAATACACATATGGAAAAACAGACCGCCCCCATACAGACCCATGGACTGAAAATACTGACGGTGTCAGATTTCATCGACAAACCTTTGACCCGGAAGGTGGAAACCAAAAGCCTGGAACCGGTGGACTTCATTATCTCCTGCGGAGACCTGGACCCGGAATACCTGTCATTTCTGCGGGACCGGCTGGATGTTCCCCTTTTTTTTGTCAAGGGCAACCATGATATCCGTTATACCCCCACCAACCCAATGGGATGTGAAAATATCCACAAGCGGATCATTTCAGTGGGAACGTTTACCATCATGGGCCTGGAAGGCTCCATGTGGTATAATGGCGGCGCCAACCAATACACCGAAGCCATGATGAAAAAAAACATATCCAGCCTGTGGTTTTCCCTGTGGCGCAAGGGCCGGATTCACATGGTGGTGACCCATGCACCGCCCCGGCATATCCACGATAAAGAGGACGTGTGTCATATGGGTTTTGAATGTTTTAACACGCTGATCAAAAAAAAGCAGCCGGATTATTTTGTCCATGGACATGTTCACCGGGAATTCGAAACCTTTGCAGACAGGATAACACAGGCCAACACCACCCGGGTGATCAATACCTGCGGATATACCCTGATCGAGGCTTAATCATGAAAAACATATTTAAACACCTGTTCTCTTCGGATCCGTCACAGCAAGATGGTGCCGACCATGTCAGCTCCTTTAACGAACAGCAGGCCAAAGAAGAAGATGTGCAGTTCCTTGACCATGGTATCCAGACCATTGCCCTGGAAAAAATCATCGGCAGCGTGGGCAAATATGCGGATTTTGATTCCAGGTTCCGACCCAAAAAGCATGTTTCCGGAAAACGGTTTACGGACATCAAACAGGCCATGCGCCAGGGCAAAGCCATACCGCCGGTAAAGCTGTATCAGATACGCAACCAGTACTATGTACTGGACGGCAACCACCGGGTGGCTGCTGCCAAGGAACTGGGTTGGACAGAAATATCCGCCAAGGTGGTGGAACTTTTGTCCGGTAAAAATACCATGGAAAACCTGCTGTACATAGAAAAAAAGAAATTTTTCCAAAAAACCGGGCTGCCCCTTGAGATCGATCTTACGGAACTGGGAAAATATAATTACCTGGAACAGCAGATCCACAGACACCAGGTATATCTGGCTTCTTTGTCAGGCAAAGACTGCGATTTTGCCAGGGCCTCCAGGGACTGGTACAACACCATTTATCTGCCCATGACCGCCATAATACAAAACGGGGAACTGATCAAATATTTTCCGGGCAGAACCATAGCAGACCTGTATACCTATATAGCCTATCACCACTGGGATACAAACGCTAATCGCCGTTACGGCATCGGCATTGACCGGCTTATTCCCAAAAGCATGGAAGGATTCAGAACCGCCATGCTGGAGAAACAGACTCCGGAATATCCGGAGATGAAACGCACCATCACCGCATTTGTCCTCATTGATACAGATACCACAGCGGAAGCGACCCTGTCTGATAAATTGTTTGCCCTAGAGGAGGTCCAGGAGGTCCATGCGGTTCATGGCAGCATTGATCTTCTGGTAAAAGTGGTGCTCAAACGGGATTTTCTGGCTTCAGATGCAGAAACCATTGCGGAATTTTTAGATGAGCGAATTCGAAAAATTGCCGGTATAAAACGCACCCAGACCATGATACCGGGCCGGTCCCTGGTCAAAGAAGGATTTGCCTGTTGATTGTGTTCACCCAGACCCGGAGAAACAGCGGTATACGCTATGATGGTCCTAACTTGTGACTATCAGGGAGTGACAAGGGATGTCCTTTCATCAAACTGGGGATACCCTGCCAAGGTGGTTATCAGGTCATGACCGTAGTCAAGATTTGGCCTTTTAGCAAAGCAGTTTTTGATATCAAGCAGAGGATACACCAGGGCCTCATGGAGGATCCTTATCTGTGCCTGTTCCCAGAGACGGATCTGTTTTTTGGGGTCAATTTCAGACCGGGCATCATCCAGAAGCTTGTCAACGGAAGTGCAATGGGAAAAATTGGTGTCAGGGGTTGCCCCGGTTTCCACAATGGAATCAGAATGAAAATATTTCCGGAGGTAATTGTCTGCATTGGGCCTGAGGGTAAAATACAGAACAATGGCATTATAGTTTTCACGGATCAGCTGGTGGTATGTCGAATGGGATACAATTTTCAAATCCACCATGATGCCTATGCGGGCCAGCTCCTGTTGTAAGATTTCATAGGCTGTTTTAAAAAGGCGTTTTTCAGATCCATACAGGGTCATGGAAAACCCGTCGGCAAACCCTGCCTCTGCCAGAAGCTGTCTGGCCAGAGGGATATCTTTTTTCCGGTTCAGCCCCAGTGCGGTGATTTTGTCATTTTCAATCCCCCCGGGCAGAAAATCCGCACTCATGGGCGCCAGCACCGGTGTCACCAGACTTTTGGTGGAGGCGGCCAGAAAAAGGTCCCGGTCCAGGGCATGGATAATGGCCTTTCTCACCCGGATATCATCCAATGGTGAGACTGATGTATTCAAATGGAACATGCCGGTAAACCCCGGTCCGAATACATCAATACGGGTTTTGGGCAGCTTTTCCATTTTCTGGATCCAGCCGGGATCACCCACACCGAGAATCAGATCCATGTCTCCTTTTCTGAAAGCAGCTTCCCGTAAATCATTGTCCGGAATAAAATGCATTTCCACCCCGGCAAGTTGGGGTGTGCCCCTAAAATAGGCAGCATGGGCTTTTAACACACACTTTTCTTTGGGAATATACCGGTCAAACACAAATGGTCCTGTACCCACGGGATGTCTTGTAAATGCATCATATCCCCCGGCCTGGATGGCTTTTTTGCTCACAATATATCCGGCACGGTGATTGGCGATGATGGGCAGAAAGAACAAGGGAGAAATCGGTTTTTCCAAAATGATTTCTAGGGTATAATCACCGCGTTTTTCAAAGGTCATGCCGGCATATTCCTGGGCAAAACCGCCCCGGTCAGGGTCTGCTGCCTTTTTTAAAGAAAAAATGACATCATCTGCGGTCAATTCATAGGCTGGGTTAAAGGGACCGGTGTGAAAAAAAATGCCTTTTTTCACCTTGATTGTCCAGATCTGCCGGCCGTTTTTGATATAAAACTTGGGAATGGATTCGGCAATATCTGGCTCCAGAAGGGACAGGTTTCCCGGAGCATACCTGACCAGACTGTTGAACACCATGTCTGCAAAGGTGGCATCCTGGGAACCCTTTGCAAAATGGGGGTCCAGGTGGCTGAGGCTACTGGTGTGAACGGCAAATTTCAACACCTGGGGTGTTTGCGCTCCAGCAGTGTCTGTCTGCAAAAACGGTGCACAAACACCCATTACCCACCATGCCACAAAAAAAATCATACGCCTTTTCACCATAACCCTCCTTTGATTTGCCTTTCTCTAAGGCTGCGTTTTACCGGTCACAAGGGCGTATTGGGCATCATCTCCCAGATGCCGCAGGGACAGGCCCCTTTGCAGAATCCGCACCCGATACACTTGTCCGGATCCACCTGGTATTCAAACCCGTCTTTTCCCAGATCAGCGCGCTGAATGGCAGCTTCGGGGCAGATGGCCACACAGATGCCGCAATCTCTGCAGTTTCCGCATGAGGCGCAGTCTGCCCCGCATTCCGTGAGATCATCGGCAATCTTTCTGGGATCATAATAGGCCAGGTTGATCCGGTTTTTATCCATCACCGGCAACGGTTCCAGGTCGTCCGCCCTTTTTCCGGAAACGATCTGGTGAATGGTCAGCGCGGCCCGTTTCCCCGCACCAATGGCATCGGTGATCAGCCCCGGCCCCACCATATCCCCTATGGCAAACACCCTGGGATCTGATGTCCGGTTGAACCTGTCCACTGCCACAAACCCGTTTTCCACAGACAGGTGATCTCCTGCAAAAGCAAGGTCCGGCACATCCCCGATGGCCACCACCACGGTATCGGCAGGCAGCACCTCGCCTTCCCGGAGTATGACGCTTTCAGGTGTAATTTCTTTGGTGAATACCGGCCACCTGAACCTGGCACCGCAGGCTTCGGCATCTTCTCTCTCTTTTCCGAAAGCCGCAGGTTTCTGGACATCAATGAGGGTAATATCTTTGGCCCCGAGCCGGTGGGCTTCCGTTGCCACATCACACCCCACATTGCCTGCCCCGATAATCACCACCTGCATGCCCGGGTTCACCTTGCCTGCCTTGGCATCTGCCAAAAAATCATTGGCAAACCAGGCGTTTTCAATACCCGGAACCGGCAGGGTCCTGGGTTTTTTTGCCCCGGCCGCCACAATGGTAAAGTCATATGTTTCTTTGATCCTGAGAAATTCGTCTGTATTGATATCCTGATTCAGGCGGATGTCGGTGACCAGAGCCTTGATGCGGGACAGTTCCGCATCAAGGGTTTTTATGGGAATCCGGGATCCGGGAATCACAGCAGAAATTTTGCCGCCGATGGCTGCGCCGGTATCAAATACCGTGACTGTATGGCCTTTGAGTGTCAGGTGCCATGCTGCGGACAGGCCCCCCGGGCCGGCACCGATAACCGCCATTTTCTTTCGGGTCTTTTTGGCCGGGGCGGGCGGGGGTACATTTTCTGCAGCCTGTCCCAGGGCCCTGACACTGATGGGCTGCATCCCCTCCTGAAGGCGGGAACAGGATGCCATGCAGGGGCTCGGACATAAATGCCCGCACACAGTGGCGGGAAACGGTGTGTGGGCAAGGCCCATGGCAATGGCTTCATCCACATTGTCGGCCCGGACCATGTACCATCTGTCTTGTACCGGTATGCCTGTGGGGCATGCTGCCTGGCAGGGGGACATATAGCGGCCCTGTTCCCACACCGGGATATACCGGCGCAGGTCTCCTTTGGTAATCACCGGCACCATGCCCGGCTGGGTTTCCTGGATATCGCCGATGAGACCGCCTTTTCCCAGCTCTTTGTCCCAGACCTGCTCCCGGAAAACGGCCATGGACAGTTTATTCGGGCTGTCTGCTTTTTCATGGGGGGATTTGGCGGTAATCACAACCCAGTCAGACCGGACAGCCAGGGAGGCAAAAAGATCTGATTGACCTGTTTTTTCCAGAAATGTCGGAAGCCTTGTTTCCAGCCAGTGCCAGTCTTCATCGGACAAGGGCACCTGTTTGGCATCTTTTGTGCTGAAACCTGCTGCACTGCCCCGGACAAACACCTTACCCCCCACCATGCCCACCAGGGGACGGTATCCCAAAACCTGGCCTTTGGGATCGCATCCATGGCCGCAGATCACAGCAATCCCTCCAGCCATGAACTCGCCGAAATAATCTCCTGCCGATCCCAGTACCCATAGTTCAGGCGGATCAAACCGGGGATTGTGCTTGGTCATTGTCATGCCCCTGGCCCCGATGCTGCCCCCCACAAACACCCGGCCCTGGGCAGCCCCGTTCATGACTCCGTTGGAGGCATGGCCATGGACCACAATCTGTGCCCCGGCATTGAGCCACCCTAAGTCATCGGAGGCCGGGCCCATAACCTCAATACTGGTATTGGCATTGCCCAGAGATCCGGTGCGCTGGCCGGAATACCCGATAATGCGGATATGCACGGGATCGGTGCCTGCATCCCAGAGCCGTCCGCCAATGCCGTGCTGGCCGAAGGCTTCAATCTCCAGTTTCCTGTGCCCGCCTTTGATCTGCTGGTGAACGATCTCCTCAAGGACCCGGGAGGGAATACGCTTTTCTTCTCTCTTGCCTGGTACATAGACAAAATCATCGTGTTTCATAACAAAGTTCCTTACACCACATATTTAATACTGAGGCGCTGTGCAACAGCATGGTCATCAATTCCCAGCGCATCGGACATACCAATGGGCAAAGAGGTGGATCTTCCCAGAGGGGCCACGATCTTTTTGAGTTCCGTATCAAAGGAAACAAACAGATCCACCACCCGCTGGGCCACATCTTCCGGATCAAGCCTTCTGTACAGCCTTGGATCCTGGGAGGTGATGCCCTTGGGACAGATGCCCACGTTGCACACATTGCACCGGTCTTCTTCGGTTCCCACACACCCGGCAGCCGCCTGCATCAGATACTTGCCGATCTGGACCCCTGAGGCCCCCAGCATTATCAGGGCTGCGGCATTGGCAGCGATATTGCCGTTTTTCCCGATACCGCCCCCGGCAAACAAGGGAATTTCATTTTGTTTGCCGATCTTGATCAGGTTCAGGTAGTTATCTCTGATGCAGCTGGCAATGGGGTGTCCCATGTGGTCCATGGAAACGGAATAGGCAGCACCCGTGCCCCCGTCTTCACCGTCAATGGCAAGGCCCGATGCATAGTCGTTGCGGGTGAGGTTGTTGAGCACAGCCAAAGAGGTGGAAGATGCGGAAATCTTGGGATACACCGGCACCCGGAAGCCCCAGGCCATGGACATGGACAGAATCATCTTGGCCACCGACTCTTCAATGGAATACTGGGTCTGGTGGGTGGGGGGGCTGGGCAGGCTCACCCCCTGGGGAACACCCCGTATGGCGGCAATCAGTTTATTTACCTTGTGCCACATGAGCAACCCCCCGTCCCCGGGTTTGGCACCCTGTCCGTACTTGATCTCAATGGCGCAGGGGTCTTCTTTCATGTGGGGGATGGCATGGATGATCTCATCCCACCCAAAATAGCCCGAAGCAATCTGGAGGATGACATATTTTAAAAACCGGGACCGCAGCAGTCTGGGGGGGCATCCCCCTTCACCGGTACACATGCGCACAGGCATGCCCATCTCCTCGTTCAGATAGGCCACTCCCATTTGAAGCCCCTCCCACATGGTGGGGGACAGGGCACCGAATGACATGCCGCCGATGATCAAAGGATAAATTTCGCGCACCGGCGGGATCCATCCCTTTTCCCGGAACCGCTTCATGTTTTCCCTGGGAGAGAGCACCCGCCCCAGCAGGGTCCGCATTTCAAACTCATGACGTCCGGCATCCAGGGCCGGGTCTGTGAGCATGGAAATCCGTGTAAATTTTATCCGGTCCAGAATGGAGGCTGAAACATTGCGCCGCCCCCCCCTGCGCCGGGGAACCCCCTGCTGGTTGATGTGAAATTTCATCCGGTCCAGGCCGGGATTTTTTACCGGGTGAATGGCATCATTGGGGCAGACCAGGGTGCACATGGCACACCCGATACAGGCATTTTCCACTGCGGTCCGCTGCCGGACCCCGTAAAAGGTATCATAGCTGTTGGTCTGTTCCGCGTCTTTACGGATGGATGTTTTTATGACCCGCTTTCTGAACACTTCCAGCCCAATGGCTTTTACCGGGCACACCGCTGTGCACTGGCCGCAAAGGGTGCATCTTTCATCGCTGTAACGGATCTGCCAGGGCAGATCGTTCAGGCTTAAAGCGGAAGGTTCAAGGCTTCTGTTTGACGACATATGTTTACCTCCTGGCGTTCAGGGCTGACAATGGCAGTGTCTAAATGCATGGGTTGAATATCTTTTGACTTGTCCCTGTCCGGAATGACGGCATCCAGGCCGCATATTTCTGAGGAAAATCCGTAAATACCAGGCTTTCCCCCCACCACCCCGGGCCGCAGTTTTTTGCGGTCCTGGACCATGAACAATGAATGGTCCGGCAGGGTGCCGATGACACAATTGGGGCCGTCAATGATCAAAGACCGGCAGGTGCGTTTCAGGTGGGACAAAAACACGGCATCCGGATGCTGCACAAGATCGCTTTCCTGCAGGGGGGTTATCACATGTTTATACCCGTCAATCCCCAGCCCCAGTTCCACCAGAGAATAATGCAGAATATGGGCGAACACCTCGGAATCGGACTGGTATCCGGTGTAGGCAGGGATCCCCCGGGAAGAAAGAAAATCCTTGATGGGGATAAACGCGGTATTCTCCCCATTGGTCATGGTACTGTATCCCTTGATGAAAAAAGGATGGCAGGCATACAGGTCAATGGCATAATTGGTGTTCTGCCGTCCCTGGGCCATGATCACCCGGGCGTTGAGTTCTTTTCTGTCCAGGCCCAGGTACTGGGCCAGCTGCAAAGGATCTCCGATTTCCTTGATCATGATGGTATCCGGCCAGAAGGAAAATACCATCATGTCTTTTTTCTCTTCTCCCATTTCGCGGATTTTCAAACGGATATCAGACAGCCTGTCAGCCAGCGCTTCTCTGGTGAGATTCTCCCAGTCTTCAGGGAGTTCATAGGCCCGGATCAGGTACAGATCCCTTCTGGGAATCCCTTCCACCGGAATTTTGGGAACCTTTAACGAAATTTTATACTTAGTGAGAAATCCCATATCCATCATGAAAAGGTCCAGACGGCGGATACCCTCTTCACTGAAAATACCCGACAGGATAGGGGCGTCTTTCATTTCCTCAAAAGGTCCGCCCAGATCCTGGAGCAGCAGGCCCATACCTGATCCGTCATGGCCTTCTTTCATGACATCCAGTGCCTTGATTGCCAGCATGGGTGATACCGGATCCTGGCTGGTAAGTGCAAACAAACGACACATGCTAAACTCTCCTTCATCAAAAAATATTGCAGCGGTCACCCCATGGGATGCAATCATGTCACCGCGAATTTTGGAGAAAGGGGGTACACCGATTTCCAAAGTTTTTAATCTAAAGATATTCCCGGACCATGTCAATCATTTTATTTGTTTTTCAGGGAGTTACACAGGCAGGTTACAGGGAAACAGCACCAGTGGATGCCCCATATCCCTCTTTAAAATTAAGGGGTTATAAAAAAAGAATGGTTTTTGAAAAAGACAGAAAAACAGAACAAAAGCCATAGAAAGTTCCATAAAACCGGATATTATTTCGGAAAAACAGTAGAAATAAAAATTTTATTTTTAATACGGAGAAAAAGTCTGAAGCCCGTAAACACCCCTGGCCCGGTCGCACAGCGGGTTTTCCCTGCCGTTCTCCCAGGAGCGCTTGAAATCCCGGCATGTGGCCGGCCGGGCCTCATATATCGTACATGTAACCCGGGTACCCACCACCCCTTTGAGGGCAGCGCATCTAGGGGAAGATGTCTGGGTTCCCTTCATAAGCTGCTGGTGTTTTTTATCAAAACAGGTCAGGGCCGGCGGCAGGCCGGGGCTTACTAGATCGGCCTGCTCCACCGCTACCGAGAAACAAGCACAGCAGGCCCCACACCCCATGCAGGGGCTGGGCCTTGCTGACAATGGTTTAATTGTTATATCTGCAGCCCTTAGATGACAAGTGATTCATACAGCCTGCTCGATTTTCATTGCCTGATAATAATCATTCACCTGCATTTCTCTGGACTCTTTCTTGTACCAGCCGTCAAACAGAACAAGATTTTTGTGTTCATCCAGAAAAGAATAATCTTTTACCGTTACACCCTGCATGGCGGCCATGGCAGGGTCAAAAATACGAAAATCAGACACCCCGTCCTTTGGCAGAGTCATCACCACCTTGAGCTGCCAGACCCAGTCCGGATCATATTCCAGATTCACCACCAGGTATTTCCCCAGATCTGATGACAATTCTTTGGGCTTGGGCAATGTTGCAGGGCCTGACTTTTTCCAGAATTTCCAGTTCATTTTCACCTCTTTGCAGTATGGGTAATGCTTTGGAATACACATGAGCAAAAACTATACCAAAAGAGAAAAAAATGCTGTTTCACTGATCTGAGGCTGTCATCACTGCCGTGGCCGGCCCTATCCAATCACAGGCAACAGGACGTTTTATGTCCTTTTTTAAAAAAAATCGGAACAGACATTTCTCAGAAATCTCAGAAACCATACCGGCACGCTGGGGAATTGATTATTGCGCACACAGGGTCTGGATATTTGCTATAGCAGCGTGCACTTCTATGGGGAGCCCCTGGTGGTGTCCTGTGAACGGACCGTCAGATCCTTAAGGTGGCCTGGTAAAATATGCCGGGATGGGTTTCAACCAGAGGGCGGGTTGCCGCACTTCATTGTTCTTATGCAAACAGGCCCCCGTAGATCTCGGGCCGGGCACAGGACACCACCAGGGGCGGGGCTTGGGACAGAGTGCTGCACACAGCGATCGAAAACCTGACAGCTTATGGCAAATATCCAGACGGGGGGCTCAGGTCAGACCGATCTTATCAAAGAAATGCCGGCGTTTCATGCGAAACAGGGCTTTATCTTCCCGGACCAGGTAAAACACCTTTGTGCCGGTATCGTCATTACAAACATAGACACCTGTATAGCCGTCCAGATCCGAAATGTCGCCGACACGCTCCACATCATCATTAAATCTGCGGCACACGGCAGCCCAATCTTCGGTATTGGCATTTTTGGCTATAAAATATTTTTGTGCTGCGTCATCATAATCCGCCTGGATGCATTTCATGGTTCACCTCCGCCTTTTTGAAATCACGCCGAAAAATTGTATCTTATTTTCCGACCAAAAGGAATGTTTAATTTTTTCATTCTCTTGCGCAGCGTGGACGGATGAATCCCCAATATTTTTGCTGCGCCTTTTTCTCCCTCCACCCGGCCGTTACAATATTCCATGATTTTTTGAATGTGGGCGGCCGTAACCTGGTCTATGGATTGCATTTTTTCACCCGGTGAAAATCTGCTGAAATGCCCCTGATTCTTTTTTTCCAATGCCAGACCGATTTCCGAAAAGTCAAGGAAGCCGGAACGGTCCAGAATCATGGACCGTTCCACCGCGTTTTCCAGCTCACGGATATTGCCCGGCCAATGATAGGCCAGCAGCCGGTCCATGACTGATCCGGAAACGACCGGTATCTTATGGCGCTTCATTTCTTTGGCTTTTTTCACTATAAAATACCGTACCAGATCCGGAATATCTGTTTTGCGTTCCCGCAGGGGCGGAATCTCGATGGGAAATACCTGTAACCGGAAAAAAAGATCCGGCCGGAACCGCTTTTGTGCCATCATCTTTTCCAGGTTCCGGTGGGTGGCGGCAATCACCCGGATATTCACCTTGATGGTTTCACTGCCCCCCACCCGGTCAATCTCCTTTTCCTGAAGCACCCGCAAAAGCCGGATCTGGGCTTCGGCAGGCAGTTCCCCGATTTCATCCAGAAACAGGGTACCGCCCTGGGCCCGTTCAATACGCCCCCGTTTGCCGGATACCGCACCGGTGAACGCCCCCTTTTCATACCCGAACAGCTCACTGTCCAGAAGAGAGGCGGGGATGGCCCCGCAGTTGACCCGGATAAAGGGCCCCTCTCTGCGCAAAGACAGGTTGTGGATGGCATTGGCAACCACCTCCTTGCCGGTGCCGGTTTCTCCCAGCAGCAGCACCGGACTTTCCAAGGGTGCCACCTGGCGCACCATCTCCATGACCTGTCTGAGACCCTGACCGGCCCCCACCACTTTTTCTCCGGTCATCTGGTGGAGTTCATCCTGAAAATACCGGTTGTCATCGGCCAGAAGCTCTTTAAGATTTTTCAGTTCCCTGAAACGCAGGCTGTTGGTGAGGGCAATGGCACACGGCTTGGACAAAAGACCGAGCAAGCGGACCTGGGTTGGGGTAAATTTGTTTTGCCCGTCATTGAACACGCTGAAAATACCCAGCATAGTTTTTTCCAGAACCAGGTCCATGACCACAGCAGACAGGTCCCAGGCCCTGAGTCGGTCCGCCACCGGCCCGGTCACGGGATCATCTCCGAGCCGGTCAATGACGCGGATCCTTTCCAGGCGGTTATGTGCCACCTGCCGGCGCCCTTTTCGGGACAAAAGGATGCGGGTGGACACTGCCCTGCCGGAGCGGGGGGTGGCATGGGCCACCATCTCCACCACACCGGTATCCGGGTGATACACCTGAAAACCCATCTGGCCGGCGGGCATGAACCGCCTTACATAAAGCAGACACTGGTGAAGGGCACGTTCAAGATCCAGGCTGGAACACAGTTTCAATGTGGCTTCCCTGAAGAAATCTTTTTCATCCACCGGAGATACCGTACTATCTGTCTGGCTGGACCATGTCTGAACCATGTTTTTTTCCTTAAATTTTCCTGCATGGAATGCAATCGCCGGGTAACTTTTCTATCCTATCTGACAGTTTAATATATAACTTGTAAATAGAACAGATATTTCTTTTCCCTGGAACAGAAAATTGCATTCCCTTTAAACCCAAAAACCATAACTGCCTGAAATAAAAGTTTTTTTATTTCAGGCATGATTCCTGCTCTACTGTTATTCTGACCGCAACAAACACACCAACCTGTAACATAATGCAGCAGAAAGGAGCCATCTATGGAGATGAAAAAAATATGTGTACTCGGGGCCGGTATCATGGGTGCGGGCATTGCCCAGGTGTCTGCCCGGGCCGGTTTTCAGGTATTTATCCGGGACATGGAAGACCGGTTTGTGGAAAACGGCCTGTCCACCATCAAAGCCAATCTGGACCGGGCCGTGTCCAAGGGAAAACTGGACAAAGAGGAGGCTGCAGCTGTTTTTGGCCGGATCACCGGCACCACCGACCTGACCCTGGCTGCAGGAGAGGCAGACCTGGTGATCGAAGCAATCATCGAGGTTATGGAGATCAAAAAACAGGTATTTCAGGACCTGGACCAAATCTGTAAAAAAGACACCCTGGTGGCCACCAACACCTCCGGTCTTTCCATCACGGAAATGGCATCCGTTACCCAGCGGTCGGAAAAGGTCATCGGCATGCATTTTTTCAACCCGGTACCGGTGATGAAACTGGTGGAACTGATCCGGGGGTTCACCACATCTGATGACACCCTGAATATGGCCTGGGAATTTGTGGAAAAAATCGGCAAAACCCCCATTGAGGTAAAAGAGGCCCCGGGATTTGCCGTAAACCGGATTTTGTGTCCAATGATCAACGAAGCTGTCTTTGTTCTGGCAGAAGGGGTTGCCTCGGCCGAAGACATTGACAAATCCATGATGCTGGGTGCCAACCACCCCATAGGTCCCCTGGCCCTGGCCGACATGGTGGGCCTGGACACCATCCTGTTTGTGCTGGAGGGTTTTCACCGGGAAATCGGTGAAGACAAATACCGGCCGGCGCCGCTGCTGCGAAAAATGGTGCGGGCCGGATATTTGGGCCGCAAAAGCGGCAAGGGATTTTACGATTATACCAGATAAACAAAGGAGTATCCATGGCACAGACGGTTGCAGACCGCCGGGATGTGGATTTTGTCCTCCACGAACAGCTCCATGTGGAGCAGTTGGACCGGCATGATAAATTTAGGGAATTCAACAAAAAAACCGTTGATCTGATCGTATCTGAAGCACGGAACCTGGCACTCAAAGAACTGCTGCCTTGTCAGCGGGAAGCAGATGAAGAGGGCTGCACCTTTGACAGCGGCAGGGTGATGGTGCCTAAAGTGTTCCACCGGGCCTATGACCTGTTCAGACAGGGCGAATGGATCGCCATGTGCGATGATCCGCACTGGGGCGGGCAGGGCATGCCTGCCACCGTGGCCCTGGCTGCCAACAATTTTTTCAACGGCGCCAACTTTCCTTTCATGCTCCACAATATACTGATCCACGGGGCAGGCAAGCTGGTGGAGCGGTTCGGCACCGACAAGCAAAAAAATCTGTATCTGAAAAACATGTACACCGGGAAATGGGGCGGATCCATGCTGCTCACAGAACCGGAAGCCGGATCTGATGTGGGGGCGCTGACCACCCGGGCGGTGAAAAATGATGACGGCACCTACAGCATTTCCGGCAGCAAGATCTTCATATCCTCCGGAGAAAACGATCTGGTGGAAAACATCATCCACCCGGTGCTGGCCAGAATAGACGGGGCACCTGCAGGCACAGCCGGGATCTCTTTGTTTCTGGTTCCCAAATACTGGGTGAACGATGACGGCAGCACAGGAGATTTCAATGACGTGGTGTGTACCGGTATTGAAGAAAAAATGGGCATTCATGGCAGCCCCACCTGTTCCATGACGCTGGGGGGGAAAGGAGCGTGCAGAGGCACCCTGCTGGGGGACGAAAACAAGGGCATGCGGGCCATGTTCGTGATGATGAACGAAGCCCGGCTGCATGTGGGCATGCAGGGATTTGCCTGTGCCGGCGCCTCTTATCTCAATGCCCTGAACTATGCCAAAGCGCGCATCCAGGGAGCAGCCCTGACAGCGCCCAAAGGCTCATCCGGTGTTTCCATCATCCAGCACCCGGACATCCGGCGCATTCTGCTCACCATGAAAACCGTTTCAGAGGGGATGCGCAGCCTGCTGTTTTATACGGGATTTCTGGAAGACATGGCGGCGGTCAGCAAAAGTGATACTGAAAAGGCCGGGTACCAGGGGCTCATTGATGTGCTCATCCCGGTGGCCAAAGGCTATATTACGGACCGGGCCTTTGACATGTGCTCCATGGGGGTCCAGGTGTTCGGCGGATACGGCTTCACCAAAGAGTATCCCCAGGAACAGCTGCTGCGGGACTGCAAGATCACCCAGATCTATGAAGGTACCAACGGCATCCAGGCCATGGATCTTCTGGGCAGAAAGATAGGTCTCAACCATGGCCAGGCTTTCATGGACCTTGTGGCTGAGGTGCAAAAAACTATTGCCGCAGCAAAAAAAGATGCCAGCTTGATCTCTGTGGCAAATATTTTAGAAACCACCCTTACCCATTTGAAGGAAACCGCAGGGAAACTTAGCGCAGACCTGGGATCTGAAAACATGCTTACCGCGTTTGCCCATGCCCATCCGTTTCTGGATGTTACCGGAGACACCCTCATGGGCTGGATGCTGCTCTGGCGGGCAGTGACAGCCGCCCGAAAACTGGCAGAAAACCCCAAAAAAAAGGATCTGGCGTTTTACCAGGGCCAGATCACAGGAGCCCGGTTTTTCATCAACACCATGCTGCCGGTGGCCCAGGCCAAAATGGCGGTGATTCAGACCGGTGACACCAGCGCCCTGGATATGGATGAAGCGTCTTTTGGGTCATGATATCATTACACCATCTATATGCCGTATCATCCCTAAAGCAACACATGGGATAACACAGGACATAATAGCCGGTTCGGACATCGGTCAATAAAAAGGGATTGCCTGCGGCTGGCCTGTAATCCCCAGCCGGGCCGATCCCTTCAAACTTTATAATAATAATGAGGAAACACAACCATGAAAGATATTGTTATCGTATCTGCCTGCCGGACCGCCATCGGGGCCTTCGGCGGCACATTAAAAGAGATGAACGGTGCAGCCATTGCCAGTGTAACCATGAAAGAAGCAGTCAACCGGGCCGGCATTGAAGCCGGTATCATTGATGATGTCCGGTACGGCACCTGTGTGGAACACCATGACACCCTCAACACCACCCGGGTGGCGGCCCTCATGGCCGGGATTCCGGACAGTGTGCCGGCAGTCACGGTGAACCGGGTGTGCATATCCGGCATGGAAGCCGTGCTTTCTGGAGCTGCCATGATCCAGGCAGGCATGGCAGATGTCATCCTGGCCGGAGGGGTGGAACATATGTCCGGTGTTCCCTATACCGTGCCCAAGGCAAGATGGGGCTGCCGTCTCCAGGACGCCCAGTTTGTGGATGCCATGATTCATGCCCTGCACTGCGGTTCCCACGTGCTTCCCTTTGATGAGACCACACCTCTGGATACATCACAGGCCCCGGCCGCCCATTTCATGGGCAAACCCTATATCATGGGCCATACTGCCGAATTTGTGGCCCAGCATCTGGGTTTGACCAGGGAAGAGATGGATGAGGTGGCCCTGCGCAGCCACAACAATGCGGAACGGGCCACAAAGGATGGATCCTTTGCCGAAGAGATCGTCCCCATCCAGGTGCCCCGGCGCAAAAAAGACCCCCTGGTCTTTGACAAAGATGAGCATTTCCGGCCGGGCATGACCATGGAAAAACTGACAGCCCTGCCCCCGGCATTTATCCCCAAAACCGGCACTGTCACAGCGGGCAATGCCTCAGGGATAAACGACGGGTCCGCCGGCATGGTCATCATGTCTGCAGACAAAGCCAGGGAACTGGGCGTTACCCCTCTGGCCCGGATCAAGGCCTCGGGCATGGGGGCGTGCCATCCCACCATCATGGGCATGTCTCCGGTACCGGCAGTGAAAAACCTGCTGGATAAATCACAGCTTTCCATGAAAGATTTTGACCTGGTGGAGGTGAATGAGGCGTTTGCCGCCCAGTATCTGGGGTGTGAAAAAGAACTGGGTCTTAACCGGGAGATCACCAACATCAACGGATCCGGCATCGGCCTGGGGCATCCTGTGGGCGCCACCGGGGCAAGGATCATGGTGACACTGATCCATGCCATGAAAAAAAGGGGCGACACCTTGGGGTTGGCCACTCTGTGCGGCGGCGGCGGTGTAGCCATGGCCTGTGCCATAGAGATGCTCTAACTGTTTTTATCCGAAGATATTGGATGCCCCGGGCCCAGAAAAAAGCGGCGGGCCCGGGCAAAACTTTGGGCTGAAGCGGTTTTTATATTTTCAATCAAGGCATACAGGGTGGGCACCACCACCAGGGTCAGGATGGTGGCGATCAACAGGCCGAAAATCACCACAATGGCCATGGATCGCCACCACTGGCTGGATTCGGAAGTCATGGACACTGCCATGACATGAAAATCATAGGAAATGCCCGTGACCATGGGCAAAAGTCCGAGAATGGTGGTAACGGCCGTAAGCAGTACCGGCCGCAGCCTGGTGGCACCGGCAGATATGACAGCCTCTTTCAGGGCCATGCCCTGGGCCCGGAGCCGGTTGGTATAGTCGATAAGTACAATGGCATTGTTCACCACCACACCGGCCAGGGAAATAATGCCCACCCCGGTCATGATCACCCCGAAGGGGGAGGAGATGACGGCCAGGCCCCAGAAAGCCCCGCCCAGAGACAAGACCACGGATGTCAGAATAATCACCGGCTGGACCACGGAGTTGAACAGGGTCACCAGAATCAGAAAGATCAAAAACAGGGCCACCACAAATGCTTTGGACAAAAAAGCCTGGGCTTCCTGCTGTTCCTGGTCTTCTCCGGTGAACCTGTAGTTATACCCCAGTGGCAGGTCCATGGTTTCAAGCAACTCCATCACCTGCATTCTGGCCACAGCTCCTGTGATTTTGGTTTCATCCACACTGGCCTTGACCGTGACCACCCGCTGGTGGTTTTTCCGGACAATATCACCCAGCGCCCCTTTGTACTCAATAGATGCCAGGGTAGTCAGGGGAACGATCTCACCCGAAGGGCCGGGAATCATGAGTTTGTGCAGAATATCTGCTGCCTGCCGGTCTGATTTGGCCAGCCTGACCACGATATCATATTCCTCATCCCCTTCATAATAGGTGGAAACATCCAGGCCGTTGTACGCAATTTTCAGGGCCGTGCCGATGGCGGATGTGGTCAGGCCGAACAAAGCGGTTTTCTGACGGTCGATCTTCACCTGGACAGAGGGAAGCCCCCCCTGGTAGTCATCCCGCACATCTGTGACATGGGGCACGCTCTCCACCACTTTTCTTATATTTTTGGCAATCCTACTCAGGGTTGTAAAGTTTTCTCCTGAAATTTCAATATTGATGGGCGCGCCCGTGGGGGGGCCTTCCTCTTGTTCATCCACGGTGATCCTGACCCCCGGAATGTGGGCCACCCGTCTGCGAATCTCTTCTAAATCCGCCTTGGTGGATGTTTTCCGGTCTTCAAAATCCAGGAACTGGACGCCGATATGATTGGGCAGATTGCTGTCAAAAACCGCGCTGCCGCCGCTGTTCTGGACCACCCGGGTATAGATGTGCTCAATGTTGTTGATGTCTGACGGGGCCATGAATTTTTTCCCATTGGCGGTGGTGTGCTCCTGAAGCGCCATAGCTGCCTGGTAGTTATCGGCATTGCCCCCGGCAACAGCTGTTTCCACCTGTTTGACTGTCTGATCAATAAATTCCAGATCCGCACCTTCCGGCACATCAATGTTCACAAACACGGATCTGGGATCAATGGCAGGGAAAAACTCCACCGGTTTTTCAATGCCAACCTTGAGCATCCAGACCTGAAACAAAACCACCATCACAACAACAGCTGCGGCCAGTACCGTCAGTTTATGGCGCAAAGCCTTGTTTAAAATCCGGGCATAGGTTTTTAAAAACAGGCCCGAAATTTCAACAGGCTGTTCTCCTTTGGATTGGACCGCTTCCAGATCCAGGGCCTTTTGGCCCTTTTTACCGGATCCTCCCATGAAATAGGCGCACATGGCAGGGTTAATGACCAGGGCCACAAACAAAGAAGAACTCAAAGTGATAATCAGGGTGACCGGCAGGTAGTACATGAATTCACCCATGATGCCCGGCCAGAAAATCATGGGGAAAAACGCGGCCAGGGTGGTGAAAGTGGCGCCGATAACAGGCCAGGCCACCTCGCTGGTGGCTTTCATGGCAGCATTTACCCGGGGAACCCCCTGCTGCATGTACCGGAACACATTTTCAACAATCACAATGGCATTGTCCACCAGCATGCCCAGGGCCAGGGTCAAAGAAAACAGCACCACCATGTTCAACGTGATGCCCAGGGCGTGAAGAACAGCAAAGGAGAGAAACATGGAAAACGGAATGGCCAGCCCGACCAGCAGGGCGTTTCTGATACCCAGCACCACAAAAAGCACTGCCACCACCAGGATGAGACCGGAGATGATATTGTTTTCCAGGTCCGCCACCATGGCTTTGATATCCTTGGCATTGTTCATGAGCTTAGTCACGGTGGTATTTTTGGGAAACCGTTTTTCCGCCGCTGCCACGACAGCATCGATCTGTTCCGAGATGCGGATGATGTTTTCCCCCACCCGTTTTTTCACCGAAATATTGATGGCATCCAAGCCGTTGAGCCGGGATCTTGAGGTTTCCTCCTGGATGCCGTCCACCACCGTTGCCACATCCTTAAGATAGATGGGCTGGCCGTTGTGGGTGGCCACCACCAGGGTCAAAATCTCTTCGGGTCTGTCGAATTCCCCGGGCACCTTGAGCTGGTACCGGCCATGCCCTAAGGTAATGGCGCCGCCTGAGATGTTCTGGTTCTCAGCCACAACAGCCTGCTGCAGGCTGGTGATGGGAATTCTGTAGTAGGCGAGTTTGTCTGTGTCCACCTCCACCCGTATTTCCCGGTCCTGGCCACCGGTTATCTCCACCTCCAGCACCCCGGGAACCGCTTCAATATCATCCTTTAAATCATCGGCGATTTTTTTGAGCAGCCTGGGACCGCAGTCCCCTGCCAGAGAATACACCACAATGGGCATATCGGAAAAATTGACCTCATACACCAGCGGATCATTTTCCAGGTCCGTGGGCAGGTCATTTTTGGCTTCATCCACCTTGTCCTTGACCTTGACCAGCACATCGTCAATATCGGTGCCCGGTAAAAACTCAATATTGATCTGAGAAAGGCCCTGGGAGCTGACAGAAGAAATATTTTTGATCTTATCCAGGCCCTTGAGTTTTTTTTCAATCTTGATGGTCACCGCAGTTTCAATATCCGATGCTGACACACCTCTGTATTCGGTCCTCACAAAAACATACGGGATGGTGATGTCCGGGGTGCTTTCCCTGGGCAGCGCCATATAGGAGTAAAGGCCGATGCTGGCGATGATCACCACCAGTACCAGCACTGACACCCGGTTTTTGACGGCAGCATCGGAAACAATCATTGTTCCAGCTCCGCCATGGACTGGACCCGCCGGTCCACCTGTACCAGTTCATTGTCTTCAATGATGCGGTGTCCCACCACCACCACCTGCTCACCGGCAGACAGCCCGGAAACAATCTGGATTTTCCAGCCGTCCTGGAACCCGGTTTCAACCGGGGCAAACCTGACACGGCCCTGATCTTCCACAAATACCCCGGTCTGATTGTTCCTGGTGACCAGGGCATACATGGGCACCCCAAGGCCTTTGGCATCCCTGTTTTTAACAACAACCACCCGGACAAACATATCAGGGAGAATCTCAAACCCCGGATTATCCAGGCGGATTTCCAGGTTGTACAGCCTGGCCAGGTCATCAGAGGTTTTTTGCAGATAATGGTATTGGCCGGTATAGGTTTTGCCCCCCAGGGCATCGATAACCATGTCAAACTGTTTTATTCTTCTCACAGACGGCACGTCAGATTCCGGTATGCCCACCTGAATTTTCAGCTGATGGATCTGGAGAAGTTTGGCCACAGGATCACCCACCCCGAGAAAGCTGCCCACTTCAATATGGGACCGGTCCACTATGCCGTCCATGGGGGATCTGATTGTACTGCGGTCCAGGTTGAGTTTCGCATTTTCCATGGCAGCTCTGGTGGTCTTGACCTGGGCCTGGATATCATCAACCTGGGACTGGGTGATAAACTGCTGCTTGGACAGGGCTTCAAACCGTTTTTGATTCACCAGTGCCGTCTCATAGGATGCCCTGGCGGAATCATAGGCATTCTGGTAGTCCCGTTTGTCCAGAACCGCCAGAATATCACCCTGATTTACAACACTGCCGTCATCAATGTTTTTTTCCATGATCTTTCCTGACACCTCAGACACCACCTGCAAAGATTTCCAGGGTTTGGCCACCCCGGGCAGGGTGATGGTTTCTGCAAGCTCTTCAGGAAACATTTCCAGAGTGATCACCCTGGTCAAAGACTGCTCTTTTTTCATCTGGCTGGCCTGCTGCTCAGCCAGGTCTGCTTTTTGCGCTGTAATTTTCCTGCCCAGGGGCAAAACAACAAACAAAACAGCAAGGGCCACTGCAGCAACGGGGATACTGTGCCAGACAATGCGCAGCAACGTCTGCTTCCATGCTTTCCTGGGCCGGGGTGTGGGTTCCATGAAACCAATCCTTATCATAATGTATAAAAACAGTAATTATAGGACGCATCCAGCTAATTTCAAGGACTGATTCAGGCCTCATCCAAATCTAACATTGATAATCACTAGAGAGCCCCTGGTGGTGTCCTGTGCCAGGACCGTCAGAGCCGGAGGGGGGCCTGGTGAGATATGCCGGGATGCTTTGAAGTCAGAGAATGGGTCACTGTATTTCATTATTCACATGGAACCCGGTCCCCGCAGGGTCTCGGCCGGGCACAGGACACCACCAGGGGCGGACATGATAATTCAACGGCCCAACGCTGTATTCAGGCCAGCGATTCGGCAATGGAAACAGTGCGGTCTCCCAGCAGGTTGACATAACTGGCCATTTCATTGTCATACCAGCCGTAGATAACTGCCTGGGTGACCTGAATACTGCCCACATGGTCCTGGATGGTTTCCAGCACTTCTTTTTCAATACCCCGCATATGTGCAAGATTGATATTGATGGCTCCGGTGCGGGTATGGGTTTCATGGCCCTCGATTACCGCTGCTGCCCTGGGGGTACCGATGATATCACAAGACACGTTCTGGTCACCGGAATAGATCAGGTAGCTGTCCTTGTTCTGCGCTGTGTTCTGGTAGATCTCGTTGATGAGATCCCGGCGGATGGGTTTTTTGTTCAGTTCTTCCTGAAAATTCATAACCAGAATGATCAAAGAACCGGTGGAAGTGGGAATCCGCACCGATTCTGCAATGAACCCGATGGTTGCCATCTCGGGAATGACCAGCTGCAGGGTTTTGGCTGCCCCGGTGGTGGTCAGGATAATATTGTTCATGATGGACCGATTTTTACGCAGATCCTTTGCCCGGGTTTTGGGGAGACGGTCCAGGACCTGCTGTGATCCTGTGGCTGCATGCACTGTGGCCATGGAAGCAGACAATACCCGGTCGATGCCGAAATAATCCAGTAAGGGCTTGATCATATGGGCCAGACAGGTGGTGGTGCAGGAGGCATTGGAGATCACTGCATGGCGCACCGGGTCATAGTCTTTGTCATTGATGCCCATGACCGTGGTAACACAGTCTTCTGGCATGGATGCCCCTTGTTTCAGTTTAAAGGGGGCAGAGGCAATAACTTTGGCCGCACCTGCTTGCAGATGGCCTCTGATGGATCCGGATGGATTGTCTGGTGCCTGGTTGGGATCCAGAAACTGGCCGGTTGTATCCACCACAATATCCACCTTGTTCTGTGCCCACTGGATATCTTTGGGGTTGCGGAACTGCCGTAAAATTTTTATTGGAATACCGTTTACCCGCAGGCTGGAATCTGCCTCGTTGACATCCGTGATCACAGGCGGTGCCTGGAACCCGTTGAGAAAGGCTGCCAGGCTGCCGTAGGTGGAGTCCCTTTCAAGATAATGTACAATATCCGAAAGCCCTTCGCCCACTTCCCGGCCCACGTTGATGACGATCTCCTTGAAATATTTGCGTCCGGCATGGTGCCACAAAGTCAGTTTGCCGATACGCCCCAGACCGTTTATACCCAGAATTGTACTTTGGTTGGTATTCATGATTCCCCTCCACTTTAATTGTGGTTGACGTTGATTTCTCCTTTAAACACAAAGCCTTTGTTCCCATCAATGCTGATATAATCCCCCACCTTCATTTTTTTGCCTCCCAGGAGACAGATTTTTTCGGTTTCACTGCACTCCAGGTTCTCACACCCCACCACACAGGTTTTGCCAAGATTGTATGCCACCACGGCTGCATGGGAGGTTAATCCCCCTTTTGCAGTCAATATACCGTCGGCTGCATCAATTTCCAGAATATCGTCAGGCACGGTGTCGTTGCGCAGCAGAATCAGGTAGGCATCGGGGTCCTGGCGGCGGAAGGCATCAATTTCCTTTAAGGTAAATACGATGCGGCCGCTCATGGCACCACCGGAAACCCCGGTGCCCTGGCCTAAAAACGCCTCTCTCAAACAGGTCTCATCAGCAATGAACTCCGGTTGCTTTTTATGGTCCCCAAGAGAAAGATCCCGGGCCTGGAGGATAAAAAGGTCTTCGGTTTCCGGTCCTTCAAAGGTAAATTCCATCTCCTGGGGGTTCCATCCCCGCTTATAAATGAGGTTCTGGACAATGGTTTTGAGCTGCTCATAAATCCGGGGAAAGGTTTTTTCCAGGCTGATTTTCGTATCCCGCTTTTCCAGTTCCCGCTGCATTTCCGAAATGGGAAGGGTTCTCACCAGGCCCGCCACCACATCTTCTCCCTGGTTTCCAATGGTAAAGTCCCCCCACAGCCTGATGGCATCCCCGGGCAGTTTGGGGCTGTGGCTGAATGCCACACCGGAGCCAGATTGTCTGGACAGGTTGCCAAACACCATGGATTGGACGGTGACAGCCGTTCCCCAGTCATCTGAAATCCCCATGATCCTGCGGTAATCAATGGCCCGGTTGGAATTCCAGGAAGAAAACACCTTGTGGATGGCCAGAAACAACTGGTCCATGGGAGATTCCACAATATCGATGCCGGCCAGCAGCAGCTGGTTTTTATAGGCCAGGGCGACAGCTTTCATCTGCTGGCCTGTGAAGTGGCGCTTGAAATCGATGCCGGCCTGCTTTTTATGGGCGGCAATGATCTTGTCGAATTCATCCCTGTGAATACCAAATGTCATGCCGTACTGCTGGAGAAACCGGCGGTAACTGTCCCAGGCGAACCAGGGATTGCCTGTTTTTTTTGCAATGGCGGCGGCAATCTCTTCATTTATACCCACGTTCAGAAAAGAATCCATCATCCCGGGCTGGGAAATGGAAGATCCGGAGCGCACCGACAGCAAAAGCGGTTTTTTTGGATCACCACAGGACAACCCTGTCTGCTTTTCCAGGCGAAAAAGCATGGTTGCCACCAGTTGTTTGAAATTTACGGCAGCCGGGCTGTAGGAATCGATAAGGTCCAGACACCGGAACACCTCGGTGGTAATAACGAACCCGTCAGGCACTTTCACGCCCAAATGCTTGAGCCGCATCAAATTCCAGCCCTTGTTTCCCAGAAAAATGATATTCTGGTTCATGAGCTGCCCATCCCCTATGGGGGTGACCGCACATTTGGGGTCATAATTGAGCAGGACACTCAGTTCATCCTGGGACAGTTTTTCCGACTGCCGGAACAAGGTATGCAGAATCCGGTTCAAAAAAACATCCAGCTGCTGGAGTCCCAGGGAGGTGGCAATGCGGTCCCTGAAAAAAACGTCCGCTGCCCGCTGGTCCAGTTTTTTTGCCATTATTTCATCCAGATGATCCTGGTCAGGAATACTGCCGGGCAGAAATTTTTCCTGGATCTGGTCTTTGCCGATACGGGCTTCTATCTGCCGCAGGTTGGCGGAATGGATATTGTGAAAATAATCGTTGATGATATCGGCCACAGCCCGGACAAACCCCTTGAAGATATCCAGATACTGGGTAAAGGAACAGGTGGTGATGTTCACCGAATATTTTAAAAATTCCATCTGGATATCCAGTTTGTTGGAAACAATACCATCCAGGCTCAACGCTTTGCGAAACAGGGTGAGTATGGAATAAATCCGCACAAACGTGGGCTTAGTTATCAGCCGCAGATCAATACTGTTGATCAAATCTTCAAACAGGACATTGACGATGCTTTCAATGCGCAGGGTCAGCCCCAGTGCATCAAATTTGGGTTCATTGTAGCTGCCGTACATGGAAGGGATATCCACGGCAAAATGGCGTTTGTGGTAAATGGCTTCATTGACCTCATAGATTTTATCACTGAGAATGATCTCCTTGAGTTCGCCCATATAATTAAGCAGAAACTCAATTTTGGTTTCCAGATCCGATTCTTCCAGGGCGGCTGCCAAACGTTGCGGTTCCGGCATATAGTCTGCTTTGAAGTTGGACAGATAGGATTTGAGTTCCAGGTGGTCCACCCCGTATTTTTCATTGAGCAGCCGGTAAAACCGCAGGGCCAGCCGGACCCGGTGCCGGTCCAGTTCCGTTACATTGTCCACCTCTTCAATAAGTTTATCCAAAGCTTCCTGGCGGTACATGAGAAAATCTCTTGGATGGGGCAGGTTTTTGTCTTCCAGGTACCGCAGAATTTTTCCCGGACCATCCACAAACCGCCCGGATGCCTGGATCTCATCATAGATGGATGGTGGAACAAACGGCTGCAGCGGTTTTTTGTCCCCTGTTTTCCAGAAAATCATCACCTGCTGGATAAAATCCACGATGCGGCTGGAACTTTCCACATGGCACTGTTTGCGCAGAAAATGGATGAGCCGGTCCCGGCGGTGGCAGGATTCATCCAGCTGGGTGGAGATATCCCTGAGGCTGCCTTCCGCACCGATTTCATTGAAAAATGCCGGCAGCAGCCGGGCCAGCTGTTTGACCAGGTTATACACCTTTTTGATATCAGCATTGAGAAACCGGGTAATATCCCTTGGAAACAGATCCGTGTCCCTGATAAACACCCCGCCGATGGACAAAGAGATGATCAAGGCTGACAGCAGGCGTTTGGATTTTTTTGGCTGCCGGCTGATAAGGCTTAAAAACACCCGGATATTTTTCACATGGGCGGTATTTCCCTTGATCTGCCAGTCTTCTCCGGTACCCTGAATCATGGGAAACTGAAATCCATGGTTCACGGCCCGGTCAATAAAATGGTTGATCAATTCCACCTTGCCGGTTTTATAGACCGCATCTCCGATTTTGTGAATACAGTCTAAAACCGTTTCCGGATACCGGCCCTTGTGTTCTTTGAGCAAAGAAAAGGTCTGGTTGACAATGGGGATATCTTTTTTAAAATCCTCATCTCCAATGAGAAGGGTCAGGGTCTGGTTGATATCGTGCAGGCAGTCTTTGTGTATCATGGAAAGCCCGGGCACATGGATGGCATAAAACAAAAAAGTCAGTTTCAGGTGCCTGCCATAGGTTTCATCTGTACAATGTTTTAATATCTGCCGTCCCACAGTTTTAAAAATATTCACAAACGCCCGGAATCCGGTCAGCCGGACCAATTCTTCTGTCAGGCCAAAGGAGGCATAATCCTGGTTGCGGCAAAGGGTTTCCAGCTCCTGCTGCCAGGCGGTTATCCTGGCATGGGAAATCTGGTAAAACACCTGCTCAAGTGCCGGATTGAGCCGCCATTCGTCAATATTTTCCTGCATCCATGCAACCGGGTCATCCTGTTCCAGCCAATAGGTAAAAGCTGTTTTGTAAAACCGTATGAGCAGGCGGTTTATACTGGCCACCCATTTGCTGTCCTCAGATTTAATCCCATGGACTGCTGACTGGTCCAGCAGCAGCCTGGCCAGTTTATCAGGCTGGTAATAGGAGGTAACAAAGAAAAAAAATGCGTTGTCCTGATATTTGAGAAGCCGGTTTACAGCTTTTTCCATAACGCCGAAAAAAAATGGCAGCCGGTCTTCTGATTCTTTGGCAAGATGGTGGAGTAGCAGCATGAGGTTATCTGAAGCAGCAGACTGAACCTGTCTTTCAGCGCTGTCTTCAACTGCTGACAAAAAAATGTCTGAAAAAATGGCCAGGGCTGCCGCACCTTTTTCATGGGATTTGTACAGATAAAAATAATGCAGGGAAAAATGCCTGGCTTCATTGACGATAAATTTCCAGTTTTTATAGGGGTGGGAGAGTTCCTTGAGGAAAATCTCCATCCTGTTTAAAATTCCCACATACCCGTCAAAAATTTCCAGAAGCGGCTGGTATTTCACATCAATGGATATATCAACCCGGGTATCGGAGAGGTTCACCTCAAGGGCTTTTGATTTCACGAAATAACCTCATGGTAATGAAAATGCAGCATTATTATGTTCTTTGCCTTTCTATACCAATCCGATCCGGTTTTTTCAACTCAAGAATTGGGCCTGTGCAAACCATTTGGTTGATTCTTGCCGGTTTTTCTTATATGATTTCCCAAATCACCATGAAACAAAAATCAACCAGATGTTTTTCCATTAATACAATTACCACAATTAAGGAGTTTGTTCATGAATGATGCATCGCAATTTACGCTGTACAGTGGCGGTCACCGGGGCGCAGAAGCTGAATTCGGCAGACTGGCTGAGCAGTATGGCATAAAAGAGGTCAATTTCTCCTTTGAAGGCCATAAGCCGGACCGCCAGTCCGGCATCCGGGTACTCACCCCGGAAGAATTAAAAAAAGGAGATGTCAGCATGGACATCGTTTCCGCCCGCATGGGACGCTCCTTTTCCAAAGCAGATAAAATCCGGAAGGTTATCCAGTCCATTTTCCATATGGTCAACAACGGATACCAGATTTTTGTGGTGGGATGGATACTGCCGGATAAGACTGTCAAAGGCGGTACCGGCTGGGGTGTTGAACTTGGAAAACTGTTTAACCGTCCCTTGTTTGTCTATGAACAGGATCGCAATGACTGGTTTTCCTGGGTGGATAACGAATGGCAGAAGGTAACCCCGCTCATCACCCATAAAAATTTTTCCGGCACAGGTACCCGGAACCTGACGGATGATGCAAAAAACGCCATGGCAGAGCTGTTTGAGCGCTCCTTTTAATTACTGGTCCGCCATCCATGATTCAAAATCCAGGACCAGCTTCGGTGACCCGGGCAGATTCTGATGCCTGTCCTGTTTTTTGTCCTGGTACTGATCCGGATCTTTGTCGTGATCCGGATCTTTTTTCTTCTGCTGCACTTTTTTATGCACAGCTGCTTTTTTGGAATCCGGCGCCAGTAAAGGTTCCGGCAGGGCCAGTGCCTTGTTGCCACGGTCATAAAGCAGGATCTGTTTGATGGATGCCACCTCTTCCAGAAGATACGTCATGCGGGCCTCGATGGTGGATAACCGCTGTTCAACCTGATCTGTCCGGGGCTTTTTTTCAGGCTCTTTTGCCCTGCCGCTGCCCATCAGCTCCAGGCACTGGTCCCAGAATATTTCCATGGGAAGATCCCCGGCAGCACCATCCTTGAGCTTCATGGCCAGAGACCGGATACAGCGGGATGCGGCAGACCCGGGAAAAAGCATGGTAAAAGGGACCTGGGATACCACGGAAATGGGCACATTGGCATCCCGTGCCACAATCCCTAAGGCAGTAATTTTCAGGGACAAAAATTTCTTGACAGTCTTTCTCAGCTTGGCATAGGCAGACCTGGCAGATGCTGCGGTTTTCACCTGGTTGACCACCACCCGTACCGGCGGCAGGGACCGGACGTCTCCTCTGGAAAGCACCTTTAACAACGAATAGGCATCTGTCAGGGAGGTGGGTTCCGGGGTGATCACCAGGACCATCTGGTGGGATGCCCGGCAGAAGGCCATGACCTGAGCAGAAATGCCTGCAGATGTATCAAAAATGAAAAAATCATAACTGCCCATCCGCAAGAACGCCTGTATCAGACGCTGGGCCTCTGCGCCAGTCAGATCCGCCATTTTTTCCACCCCTGAGCTGCCGGGAATGATATCAATGCCCTGAAAATTGCGGATTATGATATCCTCCAGTTTTTTTTCACCGGAGATGACCGCATCAAGACCATGTTCCGGAAAAATACCGGTGAGGACATTGACATTGGCCAGCCCCAGGTCGGCATCAAAAAGGCAGACTTTGTGGCCCTGTGATGCCAGGCAGAGAGACAGATTCAGGCTGATGCTGGTTTTTCCCACACCCCCTTTTCCACTGGTGATGGTAATGACGTTCGCCATGGTCAGGCTTCCTGTTTAACGGGGATAGCCAGGATCATTATCCGGTCCCCCTGTTTTTCAAAAGAAAATGCAACAGCCCGGCAGCGGTAGTTTTTAATGACAGCCTGGTGCTGTTTTTGGATAAATTGTAAAAAAGCCGGCTTTCGCCCGGGCTGCACTGTGCAGCCTATCTGATGCCGGGTCTGTTCATATGTCTCATACAATTGTATAATTTTATCTTTTTCACGCACAGGGTCACTGATTTTCACAAAAAAATCAGTCACAGTGGGCAGGATTCGGGTTTTTTCTGCCGACTGGTCCTGTGTATGTTCTGCCGGCCGGTCCTGTGCTTTTTCTGCTTTTTTTTGGGGGTCAAAACATTTCTGATAGAGTATTTTAAAAAACCAGGAAAATCCGGGAAATGAAACAAAAACCGGGGTGAACCGGTACTGGGGAAATTTTTTGTCCAGTTCAGCAATAAAGCATAAGGCATCCGGGTCTGTAATAGCGCACAAAAGGGTTTCTTCCTTGAGGACCAAAGGAATAATCTGGTGCCTGGCTGCCTGGTCAGCCGGTATGATACTGGAAAGATTTTTGCGCTTTTTTTCTGAAAAAACCATATCACTGATGGAACGCAGGGGAATGTGAAACAGGTCCAGAAGCATCTGTTGAATAACCGGCTTGGGCACCTGGCTTTCTTCCAGCAAAAGTCCCAGAAAGGAAATCCCGGTTTCAGCGGACCTGTCTGAAAGCTGGGCCACCCGTGTGGCCGGCAGCAGGTTCTGGGATACCAGCCGGTCCTGCAGACTGATGAGTTTGTTGTTTTTTTTCAGAACCTGGTAGGTTTCCACCGGTGTGAGCAGATTGAGATCACAGAGGATGGATCCGAACAGGCGGCGGTCTTTGCAGGATTTGTCATCTGTAACATTTGCCTGGATGGCCAGGACCCGGTCAATATCGTTGGAATGAATCAGGCCTTCCTCTTCCAGAATGCTGCCGGTTTTCGGCCCTTTGAATTCTGTCATGGGACAGCCTCTCCTGATACCGGCAGAAAAATGGTAAACCTGGTGCCTTTTTTCAACTGGCTGTCACAGATGATCCTGCCGTTAAGCTGCCTGACAATGCCATGCACAATGGCAAGGCCCAGACCGGCATTTTTTTTTCCTTTTTTGCTGGTGTTATAGGGTTCAAATAGTTTTTCCATGATTTTTGGATCAATGCCCGGGCCGTTATCGGAAATCGTAATTTCAATATGGCCGGGAAGCTGTTTTTTTTCACCGATGAGAATTTTGGCGGATTCCTGCCGGAACCGGGTGTGTATCGTTATCTTTCCGCCTTTTTCCATGGCTTCTGCCCCATTTTTTATCAGATTGATGAGCACCTGCTTGATGCCGTTCGGGTCTGTTTTAATCCGGGGCAGATGGGGGTCCAGGTGCATGACAGTGTCTATCTGCCGGGGCAGGAGCATGGATTTTTTGACTATTTCCATCATCCGGGCACACAACTGGTTCACATCCACCATCTCAAATCCGGAAATCCTGGGGCTTGAAAAACTGGACAACCCGTCCAGGAGCAGAGAAACCCGGCCCATCTCTTCTTTTACCACGGACAGCTCCTCCTGGGCCGGATGTTTGCCCGGCAGTTTCAAACTCAGGCTTTCCAAATAGTTTCTGATGATGGCAATGGGGTTGTTTATCTCATGGATGACCTTGTCTGTCATGGTGGCAAAGGCTTCCATTTTTTTTTCACTGACACGGTCGGCATGTTCCTGGTGGATCCAGATATTTTCCAGACAGATACCAGTCTGCCGGGAAAAAATATCCACAATGCCCTGGCTGGCGCGAATCTTGTGAAACAGGTCCTTATCTCCCCCCAGAACCATGGTTCCCATCATTCTGCCGGCAGACCGGATGGGCAGGGCATAAAACCCGCTGGTTTCCAGCAGCCGCAGAATCTGGATATCAGAGACAGCCAGTCGTTCCTGCAGGTCTATGCTGGTCTGGGGGACTGTTTTTTTCACACTTTTAACAATCAGGCTGGTCTGATTTGACATAGGCAGGGCCACCCGCTTGATGACCTGGTGATTTTTATCCTGGCGGCTGCATGCACCGGTCAGCAAATCTTTTTTTTCATCCAGGAAAAAGAAAAATATACGGGGCACCTGGAACAGAATTCTGAACCCTTTTTCCACCACCCCCATAATGGATTCCGTATCCCGGGCTTTCACCAGGTTTTCCAGGGTGCCGTAAACCAGGGAGGCATCTGTGACAGCTGCAGCAACCTTGTTTTCAGCAGCCGGGTTGTCTTTGGCATCCAATGCAATATCCAGATGCCGGGCCAGATCCATGACATCATTTTGGGTCTGTGCAACCATCTGCTCCATGCGGGCCTGATGAATGCCTGTAAGCGCAGCCAGATCTGTCATGTCTGCCTGATTTTCATCTCCTGACAACTGGTTGGCTGCATAAATGGTCCTGATCTGGGCCAGTTCCCCCTGGATTTTTTCAAAGGGTTCATGGAGAAACAACACTGCATCGGCAACCAGGGGGTTGAGCTGCCATCGCCTGAACAGCCAGGCACTCACCTGGGGGGTATCTGTCTGGAACACAGCCATTTCAGCCCGGGCTGCTTTTTTTTCCATGTCATTGGTTTTCAAAACAGGGGCATATTCTTCGGGAAAGGTCTGCATCAGGGCCAGGCGGCCGATGTCATGGAGCAGTCCGGCCAGAAAAAATTCATCCAGATTACCCAGACCCTGTTCTTGTGCCAGGTTTTCCGCCATGAGGGCACATGTGTAGGAATGATACCAGAACTGTCCCATGTTGAACCCCGGCAGTTTTCTGGACAGGTTGAAAAAATGCAGGGCTACGGATGAAATGGCCAGGTTGCGGATGGTGTCCACCCCCAGATAGACCACAGCATTTTTGATTGTGGTAACATCCTGGCGCAGGTTGACATAGGATGATCCCATGATCTGGAGAAGCTTGGCTGTCAAAGAGGGATCTGTGGAAATAATCCGGGTCAATTCCCGGGTGCTGGAATCATCATTGTTGCAGGCCTTTACCAGCGCAACCATGACCTGGGGCAGCTGTGGCAGGTGCCTGGATTGTCCCAGTTTTTCAAATACGTTGTTCACACGGATCCGATTCAAAAATAAAATGCTGCGTTGGGGTTTTTGGCTCTTTTATTCATGGTTTTTATAGTTATTTTACCACCACAAATCAATAGGTTTAAAAAATAATCGCAATGATTTATTATGTAAGGGTTTGTGATGATACCGACTTGAAACAATTGCCCCAAGGAAAGTGTTCCCATGTTTACACCCAATGATCTGATTGATATTGCCGCAAAAATGGAAAAAAACGGCCAGGCCATTTACCTGGAATCCAAAAAAAAAGTTGACAGCCGCACCCTGAAATCCCTGCTCCAATGGATGGCAGATGAAGAAGCTACCCACCGGGAGTGGTTTTTGGAACAAAAAGACTTCTGGAGATCTTCTGCTGATGACACAGATCTGGAAACCATGCTGCCGGACGTGATCAAAGAGATGATGGGGGAAAAGACACTGTCTCTGGATGATGTGGATTTTTCCCAGATCCGGTCTGCCTCTGAGATGCTTGACACATTTGTCACATTTGAAAATGACACCATATTATTTTATGAATTTCTCCAGGCCTTTATCCAGGATACCCGGGCCCTGGCCGGGCTGGAAAAAATCATCGAAGAGGAAAAAAACCATGTGGAAAAACTTACAGAAATGATCCAGGCCATATCCAGCAAAAAAATCAACGAACAAACCTTTCATTCGTAAACGCGCGGTGTTCAGGGGTGGTGTTTTTTAAACCCGTGGTTATGTTGTCAGCTAAGACAAACAAAAACATAAATGACTGACATGATACAAAGGGGGATACATGACACCCGGACACTCACAAAACGCGCTTGATTCTCTGCATTTTGACAACCGGTTTGTCCGAAACCTGCCGCCCGACCCGGAACCATCCAATTTCCGCCGCCAGGTCCTGAATGCCTGCTTTTCCCGGGTAGCGCCCACCCCGGTGTCTGCACCGCAGCTGGTGGCGGTCTCCCCGGATGCGGCAGCCCTGCTGGATCTGGATGAAAAATCCTGGCAATCGGATCTGTTTGTGCAGGTGTTCACCGGCAACCACCTGCTTGCCGGTATGTATCCGTTTGCCATGTGCTACGGCGGCCACCAGTTCGGCAACTGGGCCGGTCAGCTTGGGGATGGACGGGCCATCAACTTAGGAGAGGTGATCAACCGCCAGGGCGGAAGGTGGATACTCCAGCTCAAGGGTGCCGGACCAACCCCGTATTCACGCAACGCAGACGGCCTGGCTGTGCTCCGGTCCTCCATCCGGGAATTTTTGTGCAGTGAGGCCATGTTTTTTCTGGGAATCCCCACCACCCGGGCCTTGAGCCTGACCCTCACCGGCGAGGCAGTGGAAAGGGACATGTTCTATGACGGCCACCCAAAAGAGGAACCCGGGGCAGTGGTCTGCCGCCTGTCCCCGTCATTCATACGGTTCGGCAATTTTCAGATCCATGGGGCCAGGCAGGAAACCGCAGTATTGAAACAGCTCATGGATTATACCATCAAGACCGATTTTCCCCACCTGGGAGAGCCCGATCAGGACACCTATATCCGCTGGTTCAATGAGGTATGCCAGACCACCTGTTCTCTGGTGCTGGACTGGATGCGGGTGGGATTTGTTCACGGGGTGATGAATACGGACAACATGTCCATCCTGGGTCTGACCATTGACTATGGTCCCTATGGATGGCTGGAAAACTACGACCCTGCCTGGACACCCAATACCACGGATGCACACGGCCGGCGCTACTGCTTTCAGAACCAGGGCCAGATCGCCCTGTGGAACCTGGCCCAGCTGGCCAGTGCCGTGCACCCGGTCATCAATGATGCAGAACCCTTGAAAGCAGCTCTGGAAGACTTTTCTCAGACATTTCAACAGGGCTGGCAGACCATGATGGTACAGAAACTGGGACTGAGCCGGTTCCATCCTGATACGGATGAATCTTTGATCAAAGACCTTCTCACACTGCTCCAGGCCCGGGAAACCGATTATACACTGTTCTTCAGGGGGCTTTCCCGGGTGCGGTTTTCCAAAACCCTGTCTGAAAATGATATAACACAGGTTCCCGATCCCATCAAAGAGGCCCTGTACCAGCCGGACCAGATCCATCAGGAATATGAAAAACAGCTGTCTGACTGGCTGCGGCATTACCACAGCCGGATCATCCAGGAGAAGGTTCCCAGGGACATGCAGAAAAAACAGATGAGCCGGCAGAATCCCCTATATGTACTGCGCAACTACCTTGCCCAGATGGCCATTGACAAGGCAGAAAAAAATGACTTTTCCATGGTACATGAACTGCTGGAAGTGATGAAAAACCCCTATGACTTTCAGCCGGGCAAAGAAAAATTTGCACAAAAACGCCCGGAATGGGCCCGCAACAGACCCGGGTGCTCCATGTTATCCTGCAGTTCGTGAACCCTCTCTTTTAGGCAGCGCTGCCGGTTTGTGCACCGTAAGCTGGGGAAAGGGAATTTCCCAGTTGTTTTGGGTACAGGCATCTGTGCACCACCGCTGGATGGCCCGGGAGATCCGGTTGTAAAGGGGTGCCATTTTCCCCTCAAAATCTGCAATAACCACAAGATCCAGAGAGGATGACCCGGCTGCGGCAAATTCCACCCTGAGGTTCAGCAAAGAGTCTGCATATGCTTCTGCTTCCAGCTGGTTCTGAATATGGGCTTCCAGGATCTCAAGTATCTCATGGGTGGCTGCAGCCTGAAGATTATAGGATATGCCGAAACCAATTTTCAGCCGGAAATTAACGGACAGGTTCATTGGAGACATGCCCAGAAAATCAGCGGTCTGGTACACCTTTTTCGCCCCTCCCCGCATGACAAGCTCCACCATTTCATGGGACAGGCTGGTGACACATCCCCTGGTATCGTCCGAAAGAATCACCCAGTCATTTTTCCGGCAGGGAAACCAGGGTTCATGGCGCTTAAAGGACCGGGAAGTCAGGTCCATCAGGGTTTCAATGGGAAGCCGCAGGGTCTGTCCCAAATCAGGGTTTTCAAACAAAGAAAACATGTTGATGCGTTTTACCAGCCAGGGCACGCCCTGGTAAACGACCCGCTCACCTTCCCGTACCGCTCCGATATTGAGCATCAGACGGCTCTGGTGCCAGAACCGGGGCAGGGTGTGTTTGGCTGCCCACCCCAGACCCATGAGAAAAATAATGGCCAGGGACAAAAGCACCCAGTCCTCAAACACATAAAAAACCAGGATCACCACAAGCAGTGCAGCAAAAAAAGTCACAACCCGGAACAAAAGATCCAGGGCCCGGAGATGAAACGGCCGGTACTGGGCCATGTATCCGGGAATGTATTTGACCAAAGACATATAGGCATACCTGATCAGCAGCACGATACTGATACAGGAAACAAGGGCGATAAACAGAAAAAGTCCCCGGTTTTTAAAAAAGTTCTTGATGGAGGCCTGGGAGCTTTCAATAAGGGACTGTTCTTCTGATTCCAGTTCCGACAGCTGCATCTGGGTGATTTCCAGTTTGCTTAAGATCTGATTTTCCACCCCCTGCCATTCCGGCACCAGCTTTTCCAGTTGCTTCTCTAAGGTCTTGTCTTGGGTGCGGGATATCAGGTCCATCAGATTTTCATTGGCCTGCCGGACAATTGGTTTGCGTTTCTGGTAATAGGAAAGCTCGTCTTTGAGCTGTGTTTTCTGCCGGGTCTTCTGGGTAAGCCTCTTCAATTCGGTTATTCCGGGCTCTATAAGGGAGACCAGTTCATCTTTCCAGTTGAACTGTTCCTCTTTTTGTTCGGCAAACAAACCAATGTCCACCCCGGTGGCAATGCGCTCAAAATCCCGACTGGCCGAGGCCAGCATCTTGTCCAGCCTGTCCAGTTCCGCTACCAAATTTTCTTTTTGTCTTTCCGATGTACTGGTTGCAATATCCTGTTTTTTTTCAGCTATCCGCTGTTCTATATTCTGCATGAGTGCAATAATGGAATCCAGCATATCCAGAGATCCGTATTCAACAGGCCCTGGTTTGTCATCCACATCCTGGGCACCGGCAGATAATACCATTCCCAGCAAGCCTGCCAGCAAAAAAATCATTACCGCATAGATCCGCACCTTACCCATTTTGGCTCCTTTTTTCCCCATCATCTGTTTGCCGCCCTGGTCTGTTTTAAAGAAGCTACCAGGGCATGCACCCGGGCCTGTATCTCTTTTCCCACAATGGCAGCATGTTCTGCATCTGTTGCTTCAGGCAGATCCCAGAACAGGGTTTTCACCCCTGGTAAGGGCGTTAAACCCGGTTCCAGACACACCACACATAAAGGCATATTATTTGTGAACTCCTCAGCCATGAGTGTATCCAGGGCCTCAGGCAGCCAATATTTGATATCAATGCCCTGCTGTGCCATAAAATTTAAGGCCAAAGGATCGATATCTTCAGCAGGCTGGATACCGGCGCAAAGCACCCGGATATCCCCTTTGGCCGCTTGTTTTGCAAAAGCTGCCGCCATCTGGCTTCTGCACGCACCTTTTTCGGAAACAAAAACCAGCGCCGGTTTGTTCAGCACCGCTGCCATCACCCGGCCGGCAGCCTTTTGAATATCTGTATCCACCCCGGGCACCTGTGCAACAGCACCGGCAGACTCTACCTTTTTATAGGTCAAAGATTCTACAAATCCGGCGGAAATGGCATCAAAAAAATAGTGTGCTGTCAGTTGCACCCCCTCAAACAGGCGCTTGCCCCCCGAGGCTCCCGCAGATAAAAGCACACCCTGGCGGGATCCTGCATCAGGATCAGCCAGCTTCAGCTTGTACTTGCGGCCCCAGAACATCTGGCAACGGTCAATCAGGATCTTTGCCTGGGCAGACACATTGTAAAAAAACACCGGGGATGCCAGCACCACCACATCGGCCCGACGGATAAGGCCGTAAATATGCGGCTCCATCTCATCTCTGATGGGACAAAACCCTTTTTTTTCACACACGACCAATTCTTTGCATGGCCGGATATCCAGCCCGTCCATATGGATTACCCGGGTTCTGGCACCCTTTTTTTCACAAACCTGTAAAAATTTTGTCAACAGATAGTCTGAATTGCCTTTTTTGCGCGGACTTCCCTGCAACCCCAGGACAAGCATGGCAGCCTCCTTTACTGGTCGATGTTTTCCTATAAAAAGATGCTATTTCCGGCCGGATGTCAAGGAAATCTTCCGCTTGAAAAAACAAAGAAACAGATTTATGCTTGATAAAATTTCCAGCACTTGTTGCTGGATATCTGTTTTCAAAGGTTTAGCCAAGGAGGATCCATGGATTTTGTCATTATCGGCGGAGATGCCGCCGGCATGAGTGCTGCCAGCCGAGCCAGACGGCAGTATCCCGACCTTAGGATCACGGTGCTGGAGCAAAGCCATGACGTGTCCTACAGCGCATGCAGTATGCCCTATAACATAGCAGATCCCCAGACCCCCATGGATACGCTTGTGGTCCGGACAGCAGCAGAATTCATCGACAAACACAGGATCGATCTGCGCACCGGCCACAAAGTCACCGCCATCCTTCGGGACAAAAGACAGGTATCCGGAAAAACTGCGGACAATGAACCGTTTTGCACAGGATACGACAAGCTGCTCATCGCCACCGGTGCCACACCCACCCTGCCTGACCTGCCGGGCAAAGAACTGCTTATGCCCTTAAAACAGCTGGAGCACGGCCGGCAGATCAAACAGGCCATAAAGGACCGCCGGGCAAAAAATGCAGCCATCATGGGCATGGGATATATTGCCATGGAAATGTGCGAAGCCCTTACAGCACTCGGCATCCATGTCTGCATGGTCAAGCCGTCATCCCGGTTTCTGCCCTGGCTGCCGAAGGATATGGCACAGATTGTACAGGAGGAAGTGTCCAAAAACGGGGTTGATCTCCACCTGGGCACCACTGTGACATCCATTGAAAAAAAACAGAACAGGGTGCGCCTGCACTGTGACAACACCACCCTGGATGCTGATCTGGCCCTCGGTGCCACAGGGGTGCGTCCCTGCAGTGAACTGGCCCAAAAGACGGGTCTGGCACTCAGTGTTTCCGATTCCATCAGCGTGGATTCCTACCTGCGCACTTCAGACCCGGATATTTTTGCAGCCGGCGACTGCGGGGATGCCTTTCATGTGGTCACGGGCAAAAAAACATGGATACCCCTTGCCCTGCGGGCAAACCGTGCCGGCTGGGCGGTTGCCGACAACCTGTTCTCAGAAAAAACATCCCTTCAGGGTGTGGCAGGCACCGCAGTATTCAAGGTGTTTGATCTGGCCGTGGCAAGATCCGGCCTGACCCTGTCCGAGGCCAAAAAAGCGGGATTTGATCCGGTGGAAAATCGAATCACCAGCTGGTCCCGGGTGAAATGGCAGCCGGGTGCGGCAAAAATTTATGTGAACATGGTGGGGGACAAAAAAACCGGGAAGCTTCTGGGTACCCAGATGGTGGGGACTGACGGTGTGGCCCACAGGATCAATGCCGTGGCCGTGGCCCTGCATGCAGGCATGTCTGTTGCAGATTTTATCCAGACAGACCTGGCCTATGCACCGCCTTTCAGTCCCACCTGGGACCCGTTGCTCACGGCGGCCATTCAGCTGGAAAAAAAACTATAGCCTGAAATTGGCAGCAGCAGCTACACCCGCGCTGTTCAACTGCCCCTGCCATATCCTTTTACCTGTCAACGCTGCTGCCGGGCTGTGGCAATGCCCTTTTTTTCATCGACCCGGGTGAGCAAAAGCCCGCCGATGATAAAAAACAGGACCACTACGGAAACCCCTGCCCGCTGGGATGCAAACACCTGGGTGAGAAATCCCAGCAGCAGAGGGCCCATGAATGCCGTGAGTTTGCCGGAAAAGGCGAAAAAACCGTAAAACTGGTTTTCCTTTTCTTGGGGAACAAACCGGCCCAGAAGAGAACGGCTGGCACTCTGGTTGGGACCGGCAAAAAACCCCACCAGAATGCCTGCCGCCCAGAACCATGTCTTATCCGGTGCCAGTACCGCCATCAGGGCTGCCAGGGCCAGGACACAATTGCTGATCTGAATGGTGGTTTTTCCCCCCAGCCGGTCATCAAAGATGCCCATGATCAATGCCCCGATGCCGGCGGAAACATTCAGGACAATGCCGAAAATCATGATCTCCTGGAAGCTGAACCCGAATGTACCGGCGGCATAGATGCCGCCAAAGGCAAAAATGGTCACAAGCCCGTCATTGTAGATCATTCGGGCCACCAGCAGCCGGACGATCTGCCGGTATTTCTGAATCTCTTTCAAGGTATCCACAAGATCAGCCAACCCGCTTTTCGCAATGCGGGTCTTGTCTGCCCGGACCAGGGGCACTGTTTCAGGCACCCACAAAAACAAAGGGATGGAAAACAGGGCAAACCAGGCTGCCACCAGCAGGCAGGTGGCCCGGATATTGACCCCATCTGTGGTGGACAGGCCGAACCAGGGTATTTCCGGGCTGACAAATCCCACAAGCGCCACCACCATGGCGGCCAGGCCCCCGATATACCCCACACCCCAGCCCACGCCGGAAATTCTGCCGATATTGTTCTGGGTGGAAATATCGGGCAGGTATGCATTGTAAAACACATTGGAAAATTCAAAGGCGATATTGGATATCACAAAAAAGAAAAGCGCCCAGAATATCTGGCCAGGTGCCACCCAGAACAAGGCGGCTGTGCCGGCCACGGTCACCACGGTTGAAAAGAACAAAAACCGCTTGCGCAGCCCGCTCTGGTCTGCCAGTGCCCCCAGTATCGGGGACAAAAATGCCACACAAAGGGCAGTCATGGTGATTCCCCTGGACCACAGCGCCGTACCGGCAACCTTGTCCGGGGCAATGGCGGACACAAAATAGGTGCCGTAGATGAAAGTGACCACCAGGGTGGTATAGGCGGAATTGGCAAAATCAAACAAAACCCATCCGAATACCGTACGTTTATCTGCCGGTGCCGTGATCATACAGGTTTCTCCTTTTCACGCGGGATGGATCACCCCTGTGTCTGGTATAAATCGGTTAACAGATTGTCCTGTCTTTTCCAGAACCGGCAGACTGGTATGCCCGGCCGGATTTCAGGCAGATCCGGATGCCCTGTCAGAGGCCCGGTAGGATTTTGCTGTGCCAGTTCAGCAGACACCATGTCCAGCAGACACAGGGCGGATATTTTCACCTGCCGGGTCAGATCCGGAATACCGGCCTTGCAATGCCTGCCGGTCACCGGATCCTGGTATTGGAATACCTGGTAAAAAAAGGGCAGTGCCACCCCCTGGTTCACCGGATACATTAGGGACAAAGCCGAATCCGGCACCCAGTGCCGGGTCAGGTTCATGCGGTGCAGTATGCGGTAAAGTAAGATACACCGGAACAGGGCCTGGTAAAATGCATGGGAGCGGACAGCATATCCCAGGCAGGTTCTTTCATGGGATCCAGAAAGGGTGAACACCTCCCCTAAAAGCTTAAGCAGCCGGTATTTTGAAATTTCAACCTTCTCCAGAATACTGCCCATACAGGTTCTGACGTCTGGACCGGCCAGGTGCTGAAAATACAGGTCCAAAGCGGTTTCAAACTGCCGGTGGCGGGCCGTGGCCCCGGGATGCACAGAGGACATGCCTGAAAAATAATATACCAGGGGATGAAACGCGGTATCTGAAAGGATGTGACAGATGATGCCAGCGCCCAGGGACAGGGCAGCAGGATCTGGTTGTGAAAAAACCATGCTGTCAAAAAAAGACAGCACCGGCGCCAAGGCCCGGGCATCGGGACGGTGAAACAGATCCGCTGCTGCCTGGATACGATTTTTTTTGGGACCTATCAGGTAATAAAACGGGATATCCGGTGCCACCGCCCCCAGAAAGAAAAGGTTTTCATGGGTATGGACCGGTTTGTAAAACACAGATTCCTCGGAGAGGCTTTCTCTGACCAGGCCGGCCAGATACCAGTGGGAAATCTCCTTGGGCATGGCCTTGTCTCTTTTTTTTCAGGTGTATGCCTTATACGGCCTGCTGCTCCAGCGCAAGCAGTTTTTCCTTGATATCCAGACCCCCGCCAAATCCGACGAGTTTGCCGTTTTTCCCGATCACCCGGTGGCAGGGAATGACAATGGGGATGGGATTTTTTGCATTGGCCATGCCCACGGCCCGGGATGCGCTGGGGTTGCCGATCCGCCCTGCCAGTTCCCCATAGGAGATGGTGGTGCCATAGGGAATTTTTGCCAACGTCTGCCAGACCCTGCGCTGAAAATCAGTTCCTTCCGGGGCAGTCTCCAGAGAAAACTGTGTCAGCTTCCCTTGAAAATACGCGGCCAGCTGGGACAGGACATCTGAAAACGGCTGGGTGGAATACACCCAGCCCGGCTGGGGCTTCTGCCGGAACTTTCCTTTGGGAAAACTGATGAATTCCAGTTTTCTCGTCCCGCCGATGAGCAACCGGCCCACAGGGGAATCATAATAACAATACTCCATGTCCGCTCCTTTGTCGGTGATCCTGTTTTTTTGGGTTATGAAAGAACGTATCAAATCTATTGGTTTCTTTCTATATCCGTTAAGGGCATACCTCGGATGAAAGACCTTGGGCGGCCCTTGGCCGTTATTGATTTTATCAGATATCGGACATGAAAGAAAAGGGTATTTTTTCACGTTCCGGTTTGAAAAAAAATGGTTTACAGGTATAATCAGATCCATGGAGATTGAATTGTTTGAAATACGGGACCATTTGTTTTCCCATCCCCCGTTCCGAAACCTGCCCGAAGAAGTTGTGGATGCGCTGGTCCCCCACATTGAGGTGACATATTTTCAGGCCGGGTCCATGATCCTTTCCCAGGGCCAGGAAAACCATTTTCTGTTTGTCATCCGAAGCGGTGCCGTTGAAATAATAAGAAGTTCCGGTGAACTGTATACCCGCATGGGAGAGGGCGAATGTTTCGGGCAGTTTGCCCTGATGCGCAAAAAAAGGGTGCGGTATGCGGCCAGGGCCATTGAAGATACCCTGGTCTATAAGATACCGGATGACCAGTTCCAGCAATTGATCGACACCTATGACCGGTTTGCAGACTTCATGGAGGAAGACCACAGTACCCGGCTGAAAAATGCCCTGGGCAGATCTGTTCATGAAAACCGGAACCCGTTGATGACATCCCGGGTCCGCAAACTGATCCGCCAGAATATTATCAGCGCCCCACCCCATATAACCATCCAGCAGGCTGCGGTGCTCATGACTGAAAAGCGGGTTTCCTCCCTGGTACTGGTGAAAGAAGATCCCTCTGAGGATAAGTCTCCCATTGTGGGTTTGCTCACGGACAGGGACCTGCGCAAGCGGGTCATTGCCAAAGGCCTGCCCCTGTCCACTTGTGTGGAAAACATCATGTCCACGGATATCATATGCCTCCAGGCCAGCAATTATGCATTTGATGCCATGCTGACCATGATGCGCCACAACCTCCACCATCTGCCCATCCTGGACCAGCATACGCCTGTGGGGGTTATTACGGTGGCAGACCTGATCCGGTATGAATCCCATGGATCTGTCTACCTGGTGGGGGATATTTTCCGACAGAAAACAGTGGAAAATCTGGCTACCATATCCCAGAAAATCCGGCAGCTCTTTGTACAGCTGGTGAATGAAGACGCCAACTCTCACACCATTGGGGCTGCCATATCCCGCATGGGCATCAGTATTTCCCAGCGCCTGCTCCAGCTTGGGGAAAAAGAGCTGGGGCCGCCACCCATCCCGTACTGCCTTCTGGCTTTAGGGTCCATGGCCAGAGATGAAATGACCATTGTCACGGACCAGGACAATGCCTTTATCCTGGACGATGCCTTTGACCCGGATACCCATGATCCCTACTTTAAATCCCTGGCCCGATTCCTGAGTGACGGCCTTGACCAGTGCGGATTTCCCTACTGCACTGGTGATATCATGGCCACCAACACCCAGTGGCGCCAGCCCCTGTCTGTCTGGAAAACCTATTTTACCGACTGGATCGATACCCCTGATCCCGAAGCCCTGCTCCATGCGTCCATCTTTTTTGACCTGGACGGCATTTTCGGTGAAACCGGCTTTGCCAGCCAGCTGCGGCAACTGGTCATGGACAAGGCAAAGGACAGCCGGCGCTTTCTGGCCTGCCTGGCCAGAAATGCATTGCTGCGCAGACCGCCTTTGGGGTTTTTCCGCAAATTTGTACTGGAGCATGACGGCCGGCATCAAAAAACCTTCAACCTCAAGCGCCGGGGAACGGCCCCTGTTGCCGATCTGGCCCGTGTCCATGCCCTGGCCTGCGGCGCCATGCCCTTAAATACCGAAGAACGGCTGGCCCATGTCAAGGAAACGCCTTTGCTTGCAGAGGGCGTAGGTGATGACCTGCTGGATGCCCTTGAACTGATCTCCATTGTGCGTATCCGCCACCAGGCCCGGCAGGTGGAAGCAGGCATATCTCCGGACAACAATGTCATACCGGAAACCCTTTCATCCTTTGAGCGCAACCATCTCAAAGATGCCTTTCAGATCATATCCCAGGCCCAGTCCTTTCTCAAATACCGCTACAATGTGTCGCCCGCCATGCAGACCGGCATCAAACCTTTCCGAAAATGACCAGAAAAAATACCATATCAGACAAACAGCCCCCGGACTGGGATTCCCGATTTTCTCTTCTGGCTGATCAGGCACAGGATCCCTGGCTCAAAGCCTATTACAAGGCAGCGCACATTCCAGGACATACCCCGGTGAAGCAGGTGGCATTTCTGGCCCTGGACCTGGAAACCACCGGGCTGAACCCCAAAACCGATGCCATCATCAGTGTCGGGTTGCTTCCCCTTTTTCATGACCGCATTCTGTGCAGTGGTGCCCGGTACTGGGTGGTTCGGCCTGACCATGTAAGACCAGACATGCAGACCACCATCCACGGCATCACCCATACCCACATGGGCACTTCCCCCGATTTTGCAACCATCCTGGAACCTTTGCTCCAGGCCATGGCCGGCCGGGTGGCACTGGTTCACTACAACCGCATTGAACGGGATTTTCTCGGCAAGGCAGTGCTGGATGCAACCGGTGATACCCTGGTATTACCTGTGGTGGATACCATGGAGCTGGAATCACGAAAGCATCCGGTATTCAGACCGAATTTTATCCAGCGGTGGATGGGAGAAAAAAACAGCCCATCCCTGCGCCTTGCCCATGCCAGACAAAGATACAACCTTCCCCCATACCGCCCCCACCATGCCCTCACCGATGCCCTGGCAACGGCAGAACTTTTTTTAGCCCAGATGGCGGACCAGTTCACCCCGGAAACCCCGATAGCTGATCTGTGGATCTGAAGACAGAGGACAAATCATGCTTATATTGATCCTGACGGGATTAATGCTGGCTGCTGCCTTGACAGCCTGTGTTTTTCCGGCTTGAAAACCGATGTATGTTAAACCGACAGGTTTTTTACATACCCTTTTTAAAAACAGATGATTAACCTGACCAAAGGAGTATACCATGAAAAGATTTGTGACCGCATTACTGGCTGTCTTTTTTCTTTTGCCCCTGTCAGTTGTCACGGCAGGGGATACGGTTTCCATTGTGTCCAAGGAAACCGTGAAAACCTGGATGGACACAGGTACTGTCACCATCCTGGATGTCCGCCAGGTAAGAGACTGGACCGCATCTGAATTTAAAATCGCATCTGCTGTCCGGGTGGATCCAAATAATATCACCGCCTGGAAAAACAGATTTCCCAGAAACGGCAGGTTCGTTCTCTACTGCGCCTGACCCAGTGAATACACAAGTGCCGGTCTGGCACAAAAACTTATGGCAGACGGATACACGGATGTCCACGCCCTCAGGGGCGGATGGCAGGAATGGTTCCGGGCCAAATTCCCTGTGGAAGAAAAATAGCGCTAAAAAAATACCCTTAAAACATCCTGATACTGGTGACTGAACCTGGCAAACGCCCTGACTGTTTGTAAATACACAGTCAGGGCGTTTTTTATAGCTTCTCGCTTAAGTGCTTTCAGCAGTTTCACTGCCCACCTTGGCTGTCTGGATTATTTCATCACCGGACTAGAAACCCAGATGATCGAGGTCAAAGAATGGGGTGAACAGGTTATCCGCCGGGATCTCCTTGTGCAGAAACATGGGCTGAATGAGCGCCAGGGCAGGGCCATCGCATTTTTATTGGCTCATGACCATTTAACTATTCAGAAATTTGAAACAATTTGCCCTGATGTCACGCGACGCAGCTTGCAACGTGATCTAAAAGACATGTTGGATAAAGCGCTGATTTCAAGTGAGGGAGCAACACACCATCAAGTTTACAGGCTCATCTGAACATTTATATTTGCGACATGTTCACGACAGATTTGTGACAATGTTTGCGACACAGCCTTATCAGCCATGCACAGACAGACAACAAAAAAAAGCCCAGACCACTGAATTTTCAGCGATCTGGGCTTTTGATAAATAATCTGGCGGTGTCCTACTCTCCCACACAGTCTCCCATGCAGTACCATCGGCGCTAAAGAGCTTAACTTCCGTGTTCGAGATGG
>JAABSO010000001.1:0-295000 GCA_011390335.1 Desulfotignum sp.
AATTGCCTTGTTCGATTCATCCGATAGATACCATCAAGAATCGCTTGATTTTATCAAGCGAAATAAATATCCTCTTATTACAACGATAGCCTCCATAACAGAGACACTTCACTTATTAGATTTCAACCGAAATGCGCAGATAGATTTTTTAGACTGGATTGGCAGAGGAGGAGTTGAGATTCATGATATCCAAAATAAAGACTTTCATCGATTAAAAGAACTAACAGAAAGATATCGTGACTTACCAATGGATTTTGCCGATTCATGTCTTGTTTATATAGCTGAACAACTCAACATAAATACCATTGCAACTATTGATCGTGATTTTACAGTTTACAGGATTAAAGGAAGAAAAAAGTTTGAAATTGTACTTTCTTGAATCAGACTTGACCGTGGCATTGTCGATTGGTTCCGTTCCAAAGTTGAGGAACAAGGCGGGGGGGGGGACTACCAGTCAATGGATAATGACGTTCTTAGAAAACACATAGAGCATCAAGATCAACCCCTTGAAGAGGTTCTTCGTCGTGTTGTTCGGGAGGAGATACGCGCATCCCAGTAAGTAAGGACTGTGGCGAACCTTTGAATAGAGAGAGGCAAGATGAAAACAATAGGCCTTCTGGGTGGCATGAGCTGGGAAAGCACGGCCGTTCATGCACAAAAGGCGGTGCAATATGCGATCATCATCGAATAGGCAAGAAATGCAATTATACAGAGACACGCCTTGTTTCCAAACAAATACATATTGGGGAAAAAAGTATGTATGAAAAATGAACCGAATGATAATGCAGGTATCCGTATACCTCCGCCGCTATTCTTCTTTGCATGTTTGGGAACTGGTCTCTTGCTGGAATATCTTTTACCCATTCATCATCATGGAAAATCAAGAACCATTTTCAGGCGCGTAAAAACTAATCTTATTCCTGCCCGAGTCTTTGGCAACATACATTGCCGTGTCGGCATTCTTGATCAAATCCGCGGATGTACCTGCGTCGGCAGGGAACATGGCAATGCCGACGGACGCTCCTACGTGGAGCACTTCACCGTGAATCTCCATGGGCTCATTGATGGAGCTGACAACACTGGTGGCGATAGAAGTAATTTTCTCTATCCCTTTCGGATTATTGAGAACGACAATGAACTCGTCTCCGCCCAGGCGGGCCACGATATCTGACTGGCGCACAAGCCCCAGGAGCCTTTTGGCGACCTCTTTTAAGATGTCGTCTCCGACGTTGTGGCCATACTGGTCGTTGATGAGCTTGAATCCGTCAAGGTCGAGAAACAGCAGCGCCAGATTGCACGGTTCACGGTCGGAATTGATCATTATCCGGTTTACCCGGTCCATCAGCAGGGTCCGGTTCGGCAAGTCGGTCAAGGCATCATGAAAAGCCAGGTGCTTTATGTGTTCATCTTTGCGCCAAAGAGCAGTAATGTCGCTGAATACCGATACATAGCGGACAGGTTCGCCGTCCGTTTCGCGAACCATGCTGATGGTCATACGTTGCAGGTAAAGGTCCCCGTCTTTACGGCGGTTCCATATCTCGCCGTTCCACCGGCCCTCGGTTATTATCTGCTTCCACATGGCGGCATAAAATGCCCTGTCGTGCCGGTTCGATTGAAGAATGCGGGGGTTCTGTCCGACAGCCTCTCCGGCTGTATAGCCGGTTATCTCGGTGAAGGCCGGGTTGACCGACAGAATGATCCCATCGGCATCGGTGATCAGGACACCATCGAGCGTGTTCTCGAAAACGCATGCAGCCAGTTCGAGTTTCGCCTCGGTTTCCTTGAGAATGGTCACCTCGCTGGATTGCGTCACAAATCCTTTGGCCGTACCATCGGCATCAAAATTGGGAATATAATGCTCGATGATATGGCCCACGTCTCCGTTGGCTTTGTTCAGCGTCCGCTCAAATCGCTGCGGTTCGCCGGCCAGGACGCGGTGAATGTGGGGCTCATTCAGGGCAAACAGGCGCTCGCCCGCCAGGTCCCGGAAGGTGATGCCGACAATCTCATCAGGCGACTTCCCGAACCACTCGCGGTAGGCGTTGTTAGCATAGCGGCAGCGCAGATCCCTGCCCCAATAGCCGACCATATTGGGTATGTCTTCAATAATGGATCTGATGAATTGCGCACGTTCGGTGCTGGCCTTGAACGCTGATTCGGCCTGCTTGAGCGCCTTTTGACTGTTATGCACGGCTTTGCCAAGGTACGAGATAAAGCTGCAGATCAGGGCGAAAACGGCCATCCCCAGAAGGTCAAAGCGGTTCTCAATAAAAGGGGGCCCGGCAAACAACGGCCATAGAAATGTGACCGACAGACAGGCGAGCGCGGTTGCCAGCAATCCGGCATATAGCCCCCCATAGAGCGCAGCGGCAATCACGGCGGGATAGAATGTAAGCCAGGGAAGTTCCGATCCAAAGGCTTGCAGCGGCCACACCCTGAAGCCGGCGGCCAGGCTTACAAGGATGAGCGCAGCGAAAAAATGTTTGAGGTGCTGAGAAACAGTTGCTTTATTCAGCCACCGGACTTTTTTCGTTGTGATATTCATGTTCTATCTTTTAGGGTAGGAAGACGCTTTTTGTCAAGAAAATCATAAAGGCGCACCTAGGCTGCGCCTCGGAACACCGCAAAGCCAGGTGTTGAATGGTCCGGGTCAGCCGCCCCTGCAAGGTTGCCGCCTGGGCGGGCTAAATCTGATTGAGTTCTGGTTTGATATCATGAATAAAAAAATGAATCCTTGTAACCGACAAAGCGGAGCAATTTTCTGTAATTGTATGATCTTCTTTAAAATGATATAAGTGAGATTAGGTTTTAAGCATGGTATGGTTAGACTATAAAATACGATAAGACGCAGGACATGCTAATGAATGGGGCAGCGTCGTCATGAGAGTACAGGTTTTCAAAATATGGAACCGCGTTCGTTCCAGTTTCTGGTTTCTCCCGGCAGTCATTGCCGGTGGGGCGATGGCGTTAGCCTTCGCAGTCGTAGCCCTGGATAAACCAGTGACGAACTGGTTGACGCTTAACTGGGGTTGGACTTTCACCGGCGGAGCGGAGGGGGCGAGTTCCTTGCTGGGGGTCATCGCCGGATCAATGATCACCATCGCCGGGGTGGTTTTTTCGATGACCCTGGTTGCTCTATCGCTCGCCTCGTCGCAGCTCGGTCCGCGTCTGCTCCACAATTTCATGCGCGACACCACGACCCAAACGGTACTCGGTACGTTCGTCGCTACCTTCCTTTACTGCTTGATCGTTCTGCGCACCATCCGCCGCCCTGACGAGATCACCTTTGTCCCTCACCTGTCAGTCACCCTCGGCGTTCTGCTCGCGGTGGTGAGTGTAGGGCTGTTGATCTACTTTATCCATCACGTGTCGGTTTCTATCCAGGCCAACGAGGTCGTGGCGCTGGTCGGAACGGAGCTGATCGAGGGAATAGAGCGCCTGTTCCCGGAAAACATCGGACGGGGAGCACCACAGATTCCGACGGAGCCGCCCGACACAGCCTTCCTCGACACATTCGATCGGCAGGCGCATCCGGTTGGATCTGCCGGGGACGGCTATCTACAGTTCGTTGATGGGATGGTTTTGATGGCGTTGGCCATGAAAGAAGATGTCGTTATTCGACTGGAGCGACGACCCGGCAACTATATCGTTGCCGCCCGCCCTCTGGCGCTGGTCTGGCCAGGAAGCAGGGTTACCGATCAGCTTAAGGGCCGCATTAATTCCGCGTTCATCCTGGGTAACCAGCGGACTTCCGTTCAGGACATTGAGTTTGCGGTCAACCAGCTCGTCGAAATCGCGGTACGGGCGCTCTCCCCCGGGGTGAATGACCCATTCACGGCGATGACGTGTGTGGACCACTTGGGGTCTGCACTGTGCCGTTTGGCGCAACGAGACATGCCCTCGCCTTATCGACATGACTCTCAGGATCAGCTTCGGCTCATTACGCCTATCTTCACGTTCCCGGATGTCACGGAAGCGGCGTTCAACCAGATCCGGCAATCTGGCCGCACCAGCACTGCGGTAACCATCCGTCTGCTGGAAACGATTGCCGAGGTGGCGAGATCCGTACATCGGCCAGAGGACCGCGCCGCGCTGTTACGGCACGCCAAGATGATCGCCCGAGGGGCACGCGGCGGGTTGTCGGAAGGCGAAGACCGCCAAGAAGTGGAAGAGCGCTACCGGACAGCAAGCCTGCTGTTGGGCGAGTCGACAGATTCGCTTTTCCTATCCGAAATTACACAAAAAAATACGGTTTGAAGGGGACTATTTGCATATTAATATAGAGCCCGGCCAGACGTACCTCCTACCAATCAATGGGGAAATAATCCTTTAGAAATTTACCGCACCAGTGTTTTCCCGTGATGATCCCGTGGAAAAACGGGTCGCAGATCCTGGCTGCTCCGTCCACAATATCCAGCGGGGGCTGGAAATCATGATTGTCCTGTTTTTGCTTTGCCAGGACCGCCGGGTCCTCATCCGTTACCCAGCCCGTATCCACGGCATTCATGTAAATGCCGTACTTGGCCAGGTCACTGGCCGCCGTATGGGTGAGCATGTTCAAGGAGGCCTTGGCCATGTTGGTGTGGGGATGGCGGCTGCCCTTCTTGAACCTCAGGAACTTGCCCTCCATTGCCGAGACATTCACAATATGTTTCTGCCCTGTGTCGTCTTCCTTCATCAGCTCTGCCAGGCGGTTGCACAGCACAAAGGGCGCCACGGAGTTGACCAGCTGGATCTCCAGCATTTCAGATGTCTGAATTTCCCCCAGCCGCAACCGCCAGGAGTTGGTTTTCCGCAGATCCATCTGTTGGAGGTCTGCATCCAGTTTGCCTGCAGGGAACACCTCGGGCACATCCAGGGTATGGTCATAGGAGTAGGGAATCTGGGACAATTGTGCCGACATGCGCAGCCCTACCCCCGGTGCCGATCCGTTCCAGGTCACGGGCAGGGCCTTTTCCTCCCCGATATTTTCCGACCGGCCGAACTCCAGCCGGGAGATGCATTTGCCATACTGCCCCAGAAGCGTCTGAGCATTCTCAGGCAGCAGTCCCGTATCCCTGGTTTCATTCCCCATGAGATGGGCGTAAAATCCAGGTGGCCGCCGGACGGTCTGGGCCGCATTATTGATCAGGATATCCAGCCGCTGATACATATCCGTGATATAATCACAGAACAGCTCCACACTCGGGGTATGTCTCAGATCCAGACCGTAAACCTGGAGCCTGTGGCCCCAGTCGGAAAAATCATCCTCTTTTGAAAACCGCAGGGCGGAATCTTTGGGAAACCGGGTCGTGGCAATCACCTTTGCCCCGGCCCTGAGCATCATCAAGGTGGCCTGGTATCCGATTTTAAGACGGGATCCCGTGATCAATGCCACCTGACCCTTCAGGGACGCGGTCTGAAAGCGTTTTTGATAGTTGAACTCCGCGCATTCCGGGCACATGGTATCGTAGAAGTGATGAACCTGTTTAAACTCTGCCTTGCATACATAGCAGTTCCGGGGGGATTCCAGCGTCTGCACGGTCTCTTCCGTCACCGAAACAGGACCTGAAATCTTCAACGGCGCGGTAAACACCGTAGCTTCCCTGGCCTTCCGGATACCGGTGGCAGCCCTCAGCCGCTTTTCCTTTTCAACAATCGCCCTGCGCTTAAGCTGTTTTTTATCCTTCTTCCGCTTTCGTATCTCTTCCGAACCGGGCCGGGCAATTTTCCCTGCCGCAGAAAGCAAAGCAACGCGGTCATTCTCTGATAATTTTGCCAGAAGTTCCGACCGCTCAACAATTTTCTCCAGCACCGGTATGCAGTGCCGTATGGCCGTCAGCGTGTCCTGATCCTCATCAATTTCGATGGATGCCACTATATGTCTGTCCTGTTTATCCATAAGCATTATCTGCCATCAGGGTTGTCAAATAAACCCGCCACCCTGATTTAAAAAGATGAAATTATTATGTATTTTTACGGGTTTGTCAAATGGGATTGGGCAAACAAAAAGATCTATGGTATGGCGGGAAAAATAATCCGGTATTGACACCCGCTCCATACTTGCTTAATTTGATCCCTATCATGATTGGCAAAAAGAAAATACTCATCACCCGAAATTATCCGGCCGCCGGCATGGACCTGCTCAAAAAGGAACCGTTCCAACTCACCTTCTGGGAAAAGGAGCGGCCCATGACACCGGACGAACTGGCAGCACAGGCAGAGAATCACGATGCCCTGCTGTGCACCCTCACCGACCGAATAGACAAACCGTTTCTGGACCGGTGCTCCCACCTGGAGATCATTTCCCAGTTTGCAGTGGGATACGACAACATCGACATCCCGGAAGCCACCCATAAAAAAATCCCCGTGGGCTTTACCCCGGATGCCATGAGCGAAGCCACCGCTGATATCGCCTTCGGCCTGATGATCGCCACTGCCCGCAAGTTCTTTTTCCTGCACAAAACCATCCTCAACAAGGAGTGGGGCTATTTCAACCCCACCAGCCATCTGGGATTTGAACCCAAACACAAGACCCTGGGAGTTTTCGGGCTCGGCCGCATCGGTGTCAAAATGGCTGAACGGTGCAAAGCCGCCTATGACATGACAATCCTCTACCACAACCGCACCCGTAACGCTTTGGCTGAAAAACAGCTGGGCGCCCGGTATGTATCATTTGACCGGCTGCTGGAAGAAAGTGATATCCTGTCGGTCCACTGCGCCCTGACCCCGGAGACCCGGCAAATTTTCGATGCCCGGGCCTTCAGAAAGATGAAACCCTCAGCTGTTTTCATCAACACGGCCAGGGGTCCCATTCACCACGAACCAGACCTGATAGAGGCCCTGCAGCACAAAGAGCTCTGGGGCGCCGGCCTGGATGTCACTGATCCGGAACCTATGGCACCGGACAACCCCCTGCTTTCCATGGAAAATGTCTGCGTGCTGCCCCATGCGGGCTCCGGCACAATGGAGGCCCGGGACCGGATGTCCGTCCTGGCGGCGGAAAACATCATCATGTTCTATAAAACCGGGCGGGTTTCGCACATTGTCAACCCCGAAGTGCTGACCGGGTAACAACCAAGGTATCCAGAGAGACTGGCATCCCATGGTCTGCTAATACGGTGGGCTGAAACCGCTGAACCTGATTTGATAATACGTTTCACAGTAAAGGATTTAGTATGGAAAATAACAGGAAACAGACCCTGGAACAGATATCGGCATTGTTCGCCTCCCAGGACCTTGCAGTGCTTTCCACCCAGAAAAACAACCAGCCCTATTCCAGTCTGGTGGCATTTGCCGCAAGTTCCGATCTTGCGCATCTGTATTTTTTAACGCCCACCACTACCCGCAAATACGACCATCTGACAGCCAATCCACCGGTCTCCATTCTGGTGAACGACAGCCGGAATCAGGCTGATGATATTTACAGGGCCGTTTCAGTGACCGGTACCGGTGTGGCAGCAGTGGTTGACAAGGCAAAAGACAAGGGTGCCCTGGAACTGTTCCTGAAAAAACACCCCCATTTGAAAGAGTTCGCAAGTGCTCCGACAACGGCGTTTATCCGCATTGCCATACACCGGTATTATATGGTCAGCCGGTTTCAGAATGTGGTTGAACTGGAGATAACCCCATGAATCCGGTGCTGCAAAGCGGGGAATTTCCTGCAGCAGGAAAGGACCAGGTGGGCGGCAAGGCCTGGTGCCTGGCGCAGATCAGCGAACTGGGAATATCCATTCCAAAAACATGGTGCGTGCCCTGCGCGGTCTACGAAAACTATATTACCCAGACCCGCCTCAGGGACAGGATCTTTCTTGAAATCAACAGAAAGCCTTTTGAACAGATGCGCTGGGAAGAAATATGGGATATAGCCCTGCGCATCCGCAACCAGTTTTTAACCACCCCCCTGCCGTTGGATATCCGGAAAAACCTGTCAGACCTGATTGAAGCATACTGCGGGGAAAAACCTTTGGCTGTGAGGTCTTCGGCACCGGGGGAGGATGGATCTGCAGCGTCCTTTGCCGGCCTTCACGAATCCTTTATCAATATTTCCGGCGTTGAAGATATCCTCAAACATATCAAACTGGTGTGGGCATCTCTGTATTCAGATGCGGCGCTGCTGTACAGAAAAGAACTGGGCCTGGATATCCAAACCAGCCGGATGGCGGTTGTCATCCAGGAGCTGATCCCCTCAGACAGATCCGGCATCTTTTTCGGGGTAAACCCGTCCGATGCAGGAGAATCCGTACTTGAAGCAGTGTACGGCCTGAATCAGGCACTGGTGGACGGGGACATAGCCCCGGACCGGTGGCATTTGAGCCGGTCATCCGGGAGGATTATCAGGCACGAAAGCCCGGTCCGGGACCGCTGTGCCGTTGTCGTTCCAGGCGGGGTTTCTTTTACCGAACTTACGGCGGATTTGGTCCAGACACCGCCGCTGAACGACCGGGAAGTCCGCAGGATATGGGAAACCGGAAAGCAGCTGGAAACCCTTTTCGGCAGGCCCCAGGACGTGGAATGGACATTTTTACATGACCGGCTCATCATCCTCCAGTCCCGGCCCATCACCAGCACAGGGTTTACTGATACGGATGAAAAGCGCACCTGGTATCTGACCCTGCACAGAAGTTATGAGAATTTACAGGTCCTGCATGAAAAAATCACCCGGGACCTGATCCCTGAGATGATCGCCGCGGCCGACAGACTGGGCAGCAAGCCTCTTGCAGACCTGTCTGCCGAAGATCTGTGCCGGGAAATAGAAGAAAGGCAAAAGATCTATGACCACTGGGTGTCTGTGTACTGGGCTGATTTTATCCCCTTTGCCCACGGGATAAGGTTGTTCGGCCAGGTATACAATGATGCGGTGACACCCGAAGATCCCTACGAATTCATGGCCCTGCTGGAGAAAACCGGGCTCAAAAGTATGGAGAGAAACCAGCTTCTTGAAAACCTGGCAGACATGATCCGCAGTGATGCCGGATTGAAAACCCAGCTTGAAAATGACCTTGCGCCTGGACCGGATCACCCCTTCAGCCACCTGCTGGACACATTTATTGCCCAGTTCGGGGATCTGTCCTGTACCACCGGCAGCGGCAGCGAATGCCAGTATGGAGAGCTTGCCGTTATCCGGCTGCTGATGGAATTTGCCCGCCGGCCTGCCGCGGCCGGATCCGGCATACCGCATCAGCGCGATACCGCCGCACTGAAGGAACGGTATATGGCAAGCTTTCCTGCGCACCGCCGGGAGTTTGCAGAAGACCTGCTGCACCTGGGCAGGGAAAGTTACCGACTCAGGGATGATGACAATATCTATCTGGGCCGGATAGAAACCCGGCTTTTCGAGGCGGTTCAGGAGGGCCAGCGCAGACTGGGCGATCCCGCCACAGCCAAAAAGGACCGGGACATGCTTGCCAGATTTCCTGCACTCAGTGCTGCACCGGCGGCCCCAAAGCAGACAGATGCACCTGCAGCAGATGAAACCGCTGCCCAGCGGTGGTTCCGGTCGCGCCAGATTGTCGGTCAGCCGGCAGGGCCGGGAATTGCCACCGGCACAGCAAGACTGGTGAAAAATCCCCAGGACCTGTTGTCATTCAAACAGGGCGAGATCCTGGTATGTCAGGGGGTTGATCCGAACATGACATTTGTGATTCCCCTGGCATCTGCCGTTGTGGAGGAACGCGGCGGCATGCTCATCCATGGCGCCATTATTGCCAGGGAATACGGACTGCCCTGCATCACCGGTGCGCCGCATGCCATGCAGCTGATCCAGGACGGCAACCGGATAACCGTTGACGGCTATCTGGGAATTATCACCAGCCACACAAAAGGGTTATGATCAGGAGGGGTGCTGCTCCCGGCGCGCGATTTTTTTGCCGAGATTAGTACCTGAGTAGTAATCTTTTTTCTGATTTGCCATGTTACAAATTTGACTCAATGCTTTGTTTTCGTGTCAGTCAGATATATAAAAAATATGCAAGATCACGGCCGACATGCAGACCAAAATGGGTGGCAGGAAGGCTGAAATGATGGAGAAGCTGCAACACTCCGTGTAACTGTGGTTAAACCGATGAATGCTGATCACGCCGGACGTCACCCTGTATTTTGGCGGGAATATCGGGGAGATCCTTGCCATGGAGCCGGAAGCGACCTGGAAAAAAAGGTGCGGACCTGACTGAAGGTGGTTTCGGAAAGCTGGATGGTACCGGGTTCCGCAAGGCTTTCCATCCGGGCGGCCAGGTTGGTGGTGTCCCCCACTGCAGTATAATCCATGCGCAGATCATCTCCGATGGCACCCACCACCACGGGGCCGGAATTCAGGCCGATACGCAATTTGAAGGCCACACCGAATTCATCTTTTACCCTGCGGCTGTAGTCCAGCAATGCGGCCTGTACGCCCAGAGCAGCACTGCAGGCCCGCTGGGCATGATGCTCATGGGCAAGCGGGGCACCGAGCTTTTGGCAACTTTCATCTGAAGTCATGTCCGTGGCCGGGGATCATGCCGTCAGTATATAGGTTTGCCGGAAACCGGGTGAAGCTCTACCAGCACCGGGGTGTGGTAGACCGCTTGGATGAAGGCCGGGGTGATCACCCGTTCCGGGGGGCCGGCCCGGAAAATGGTGCCGTCGGGGTGGAGACCGTGGCCCGGCAGACAGACCACCGGGCGTTGAAGCACCGGATCAGGAACTGACAGCCGTGCAGGCTGTTAAGAGCCTGATCACGTCATCGGCAGACTAAATAAACACCACAGGAGAAACCCCGAACCGCCGGCCCAGGGCCTTCACCTGCCGGGTGTTCAGCCTGCGCTTTCCACTTAAAATTTCAGAGACAACCCCCTGGCTGCCGATTTCCGGCAGATCTCCCTGCCTGACACCGTGTTCCTGAATTAAATAATTCAGGACATCCGCCGGCGATCCCTCGGGGTCCGGCAGGTTGGCAGCTTCATAGGTTTCCACCAGACTGCCGACGGTCTCGATCAGAGACGCCAGCGGGTGCCCTTCATCCTCTCCGACTTCCTCCAGAAGACTGTCAAGAAAAGATACCTGCCGGTCATATTCTGCTTCTGAATGGGCCACGGCAAAGATGATTTTAATATCCGGCCATATCCGGATAATGTCATTCGTTTCCTGTAACATCAGCCTTTCCTCCATTTGTTTTTGTCATACTCTTTGTGCGTCAGTACATGCCGGATATACAGCCTCTGTGTGTTGTAATGAACAGCCGCAATAAGCCGAACCTTGTTCCCGCCGATATTAAACACGGTAAATCCATCCACCTGGTCAGCACTCGGAAAAATGCTGCTCACTTCTGCGAAGTTGCCGAATCCGGTATGCTTCACAATTCGGTACCAGGCATCCAGGGCGGTGGCACATTCCGGGTGCTTTTCAGCAAAATCCAATATTTTTTTCCGTGTTATGATGTGCATGTCTTGTTAATATCTCAATATGAGATACATATCAAACATTTTTTGCAAAATAATCCGATTTTCCAGTACAACGGGGATATTATCAGGAAGGCTGCTGCTCCCTGTGCGCGATTTTTCTTAGAATCTGGATATGCTTTTCCTCTGAAATCGGATAAAAGCTGATGATGGCGATGGAAACGACATTGCACAGGCAGGGCACCAGGGCATACAACACCCGGAGCATGAAAACCGTGGATGGGGTCTGTTCCACGTTGGGGCTGTATCCGGTAGTGCCTAAAAGCAGCAGCCCGATGCCGATACCCAGGGCAGCAGACAGCTTCTTGGCGATGGACCACAGCCCGATGTACCGCCCCTCCCGGCGCTGCCCTGTCAACAGCTGGTCATAGTCGATCACATCGGCCTGGATGGCGGACGGCAGTGCCAGTCCGGCGCCGAACCCGATCCCGGACAGAAACACCAGCATCCCGTATATACCGGCATCTCCCGGACCCAGAAAGAACACACCGCTGAAGGCGCCGGTGTTAATGACCATGGATATGATCCAGGCGCTTTTTTTGCCGATTTTCCGGGAAACTGCAATCCACAGCGGCAGAAATACAATACCGGTCAAAAAATAAATCAGCAGGAATATTTCTGCATTCCGAACCTGGAGCACATATTCCACATAATACAGGATCAGGGTTGCCGGAAGGTTGCTGCCCAGTGCGCTGATGGTGTACCCGGCAATCAGAATCATAAACGGGCGGTTTTTAAACACATCTGAAAACCCTTTGAGCAGGTTGTCTGTTGCATGGCGGGTGAATTTTTCTTTGATCCTGAAGATGCAGACCAGTGAAAATAAAACGATCATGGGCGCAAATATATACGCCATGATGGAAAACCGCTCCTTTTCCGTGGGTACCATGCCAAAGAAGGGCATTGCCGCATCGATAAGGACAGGGGCTGCAGCGGCCAGCAGCGTACCCAGGATCAGAAAACCGTCCCTGACGGAAAACAGCACCGTTCTTTCATGGTAGTCGGTTGTCATTTCAGGCCCGAGAGACTCATAGGGTATGGTGATCAGGGTCCAGAAAAAAAACAGGGCAAACAGCCAGAACCCGAAGTACAGGGTCATCTCTTCACCCGGCAACTCGGGCGGCTGGAACAAAAACAAAATGGATACGGCCAGTCCCAGCGCCCCGCCGGCGATATAGGGCCTGCGTCTGCCGAATACACTTGACGTCCTGTCGGACACATAGCCGATAACCGGATCGGTCACTGCATCAAACAGCCGCACTGCCATCAGCAGAACCCCCACTGTGGATATGCCCACCCCTATGGTGTCCGTGTAAAATTTTGGCAGAAAAACATAGACGGGGATCCCGATCACCGCCAGAGACAGGGCAGGCAGTGCATAGGCAAAGGTATCCCCCCATGATACCTGCCGGCGGCTGCCGCTAATGGTTGTCTTTTTCATCATTTTTTTCCGAGCAGCCTGTCCCGGAACCCTTTGTCTATGGGATCAGCCCCTATCCAGATGGAAAACACGGCCCGTGAAAATTCTGCGCCCTCTATGGTGCCGAGAGAGCTGCCGTTCAAGGTCAGGATGGTGCCCTCGCCCGGGATATAGGTCAATGCATACCGGTCTTTGGGCACCACATCTTTGTACAACCGGTTCAGGGCGGCGATATTGGGCATAAGGCGCTGGAAAACCGCATCACTGACAGAATCTCTGATCTTTTTTTCGGTTGCTTCGGCAAAATCATCTGCAGATATGGCAACGCGGTATTCCAGCACCAGGTGCCTGGGAATATCCTCCAGTGCCCGGGAGCCGTCTGCTGTTTCCGGAAGATACAGTGCACCAGTATAGGCTTCTATGAAATACAGGTATCTGAGCAGCGCCGCCCCCTGCAGGTGAAGGCGTGTCCGGTTCACTGTCACTGTATTGGAAAATGCAGTGCCGTCCACCATGGTGACCGCTGCATGTACTGTTCCATATACAGACAAAACCATGCAGGCCCATGCAGTAGCAACCAGTGTATTTCGCTGAATGGTCATTGGATACCCGGTTTCCTTTCCTGCACCCTAATCACGCAGCTGTGAAATCATATCCTGTAGTTTTTGCCACAATGCCTGTCTGTCTTTTTCAGACTCCCCTGTACCCGGGAAGACCACAGTTTCATGGGGCCGCCTGTCCAGCCAGAACCGGCCGGTGGAGTGCCCGGCTTTTTCTGAAACCGCCAGCCAGACAATGGTGTCGGCACCCTGATCAGGTGTTCTCAGAATGCGGTTCACCAACGCATGGAACTCTGGAAGCGATCGTTCAATACCCGGTGTATCCACCCAGCCCGGATGCATGGCATGAACGGTTATCCCGTCTTTTTGCAGCTGCGCTGCCCAGATTTGGGTGAGTATGACAACCCCCCTTTTGGCCCGGGCATATGCCTTTGCCCCGTTATAAGGTTCCTGGCTGTTTTCCAGATCATCCACAGCGATCTTCTGGGTATACATGCCACCGGAGGCCACATTGATAATCCTGGCACCGGGAGAACGGGAAAGGGATTTCTTCAAAAGTTCTGTCAGATAAAAGCCCCCCAGCAGATCTGTGGCAAACGTCTGTTCAAATCCTTCAGAAGTTTCTCTGCGCTCATTGAACAAAGCCCCTGCATTGTTGATCAGGATATCAATAGATATCTTTGTGTCCTGAAGCTTTTTTGCCACCTGTTTAATGTCCTGCATCAGGCCCAGGTCCGCCAGCAGATAATCCACATGGGGATTGCCGGTCTTTTCCACGATTTCCTGCTGCACCTGCTGCGCTTTTTTTTCGTTCCTGGCAATAATCGTCAGAAACGCTTTTTTTTCTGCAAGCTGGAAGCCCGCAGCTTTTCCAATACCGGAGGTTCCCCCTGTCAGCACCACTTTTCTGCCGTAAAGGGTCCCGGCCGGTTCTGTCCAGAACCGCCGGGCCAGCGCATACCCGAACCGGCTGAACAGCAGCATTCCAGGCAGGATGGCATGGTCTGCCAGATAATCCAGCCAGCTGGTACCGGACCGGAACAACCCTTTTACTTCTGCAGTTTTTTTCGTGTTCTCCGTATGATGAACAGATCCGAAATCTGATTTGCCTGCCTGTTTTCTCATGGCTTGTTTGCGTTTTTCCACAGGACCGCCTTTCATTATATCTAGTTTTACATATAACTTATAATGGACACGTTTTTTCAGACTTCAATACCGGGAAAAAATGCTTATACTGTTTTGGCTTGAAACCTATAAACAATCCGGGGGGACTGGGATGATACGATTCGGACTTTGCTGCATATTCAGGGAACACCCTGTAACCTTTCGCAAAACCACTGCAAAATACCATGCCCGGTTTTCCGAAGATGAACGCAGAAACCGCCTGGCCCAACTATGTGCCGGCAATGCGGAAAGTCTGCGAAAAGCCCTGGTGTTCTGCAGGGAAAACAAAATCGGATCCTTCCGGATAAACAGCCAGATCCTTCCTTTGAAAACCCATCCGGATACGGGGTATGATATTTTCGACCTTCCCGGTGCAGAGAGTATCGTTGCAGCATTCAGAGCCTGCGGTGCATTTTCCCTGAAACATGATATCAGAACCACCTTCCACCCGGACCAGTTCATTATTTTGTCATCTCCAAATCCGGATGTGGTCCGAAGGTCCGTGGCAGATCTGGTCTACCAGGCCCAGGTGGCAGAATGGGTGAATGCCGATGTTATAAACATCCATGCCGGCGGGGTATACGGAGATAAGCAATCAGCCATTTCCCGCCTGGCGGAAACCATTGAAGCACTGCCGGACCCGGTCAGAAAAAGACTGACCCTTGAAAATGACGACAGAAGCTATACACCACAGGACCTTATTCCCGTGTGCAGAGACCTGAAAATTCCCCTGGTGTATGACGTGCACCACCACCGGTGTCTTCCGGACGGTCTGTCAATTGCAGCGGCCACAGAACAAAGCCTGAAAACATGGGACCGGGAGCCCCTGTTTCACATATCCTCTCCCAAAGACGGCTGGTCCGGGCCAAATCCCAGGAAGCACCACGATTATTTAGACATCCATGACCTGCCCGAAAACTGGCTGTCCCTGGATATTACTGTAGAAGTAGAGGCAAAGGCCAAAGAACTGGCCATAAAAAAATTGATGGCAGATCTGCAAATGATCCAGCCAGATACACCATAACGCTGGTATCACGGGAAAGATCCGTCTGAAAAACGGCTGGTGCCGCCCACCTTGAAATTTTGATCCAGACGTCTGGATCAAATCAGCTTTTTGGGTATGCCTTCAGCCAGCCGGGATGGGATCCCCCAATTCCGCCATCAGCCTCCCGGCACGCTATGCTGTTTTATTATTTCCGCCCGCACCATGAACCGCCGGCACTGGGTGCGGTATGTGAACAGCTGGGGCAAAGTCAGCGCTTCCAGATCGCTTCCGGGCGCCGGGGCCAGGGGCTGGATTAAAAACGGGTGTTTTTTGCTGCCCGTGGCTTTTTCCACCAGAGCGGCTGCCCCGGCAGCTTCTTCCGGGGTAATGGAAACCCCGGGACCCTGGATGGTTGCCACCGGCTGTACCGGCAAAAGGATGTTGTAATCCGCTGCAGAGGTGATCAAAGACAGGCTCTGTATCAGATCTGACTCCTCCAGGGGAAGGCCGGTGAGATCCTTATAACGCGCTGCCGGCCCATGGAGGGTGAACACGATTTTGTCGCACAGATTTTCCTTTACCAGGGCTGCCAGCACATGGGGATTTCTGCCGTTGGTATCCAGCTGCACCTTGAGTCCATTTTCTTTTATGAACCGGACGACTGCCAGAAAATCGTTTTCGTCAGGCAGGTACCGGGCAGACAGATCCAGTCCGCTGACCCAGCCGGGGGGTGATGCGGCCGGGCTTACAAATGCATCCAGGGCATCTTCTGCCTGCAGCCGGGCCAGGATTCTGCCAAGCCCCTGGATAACGGCATCACCGGTGAACAGGATGGGAAATTCAATGCCCTCCGGTCCCCGTGTGATCTTGGGTCGGTGTTCTTTGTAAAAGGTTTTAAACCTTTCTTTTCCCTCGGCAAGGATATCAGTCTTTTCATATGCAATGTCCCTGTCGTCCATAAAAGAGACAACAATGCGGCAGCGTGCGCAGCCGGTGGCGGTATATAACGTGTTACCCATGATGTTGTTCCTGAATTCCTATGATGTTGTATTTTTCATTTTTTCTGGCAGTATCCCTGGCCGCAGATTCCTCACTTATCGGTATCAGAGACCACGCACAGGGCGGAAGAACTCTGGAACGGCAGTACCCCTTCCACCGACACCTGGGATCTGGGACCTTTGGGACTGGCATGGGGCATCCGGAATGCGGTGACATCCACTGGTACAATGGCCTTCTGTTCAGGGTGATCCATCTGGGGAACGTAATCATAGGGATACCGGTAGGCCCGGTATACCATGTTCATTTTAAAATGCCGGCCCCAGTAGGGAGAGATATATTCCCACACCAGTTCATGGCCGGCGGTGACCTCGATGATCCGGCCGCCGCTGCCCTCGGTGATCAGGGTGTTGCCGTTGGGAAGGCGCTGGGCAGAACTGATGAACGGGCTGTAAAACCGGTTGCTGTCCGTGGGGTGCACCAGGCCTGCTTCATGGGGGGTATACTGCCACACGATGTCCAGGGTGACCGGGTCAAACTCCAGTACCCGGGAATAATCGCGCAGCGCGTTTTTGGTGCCTGTGGGACTGCCCGGGTTGCAGGCACCGTAACCGGCCCACCCGCCATTGTCAAACACCAGGATATTGCCTTCACCGGGCAGTCCCCTGGGGATCATATGGGCATGGTGCTGGCCGATGATCCACCCCAGCTTGCTTTCAGGGGTATAGTCATAATACGGCCCCACCTTCCACACAACCGCACCGGTTTCTTTGCTGATGATAAAGATGATGTTGGTCTCCCGGCCGTCGGCAATGATATTGTCCGGATGAAACCGCGTATCACCCTTGTCATACCATTTGTTGGGTCCCAGCAGGGACATGCTGTTCAGATGCATCCAGTCCCCCATGCCGCCGCCGCAGGGCCGCATGTTGGGATCCCGGCACAGGATATTTTTTGCATCCTCCCGAAACCCGAAGGCATCAAAATGGTCAGAGCATACCCATTCCCAGAGGATATCCCCGTCCCAGGACACTTCATAGATCACATCATCCAGCAGGAGTTTGTCTGAAATCTGCGGGCATTGCAGGTTTTTGTGGCCCAGGACCATGGTATTGCCATTGTCTGCGGCTGCAGTCATTTCCGGCACATAATATCCCACCGGATTGCCCTGGCGCTGGTAATCATGGTGGACCCGGGCCATCCACTGGGGTTCTTCGCCCGGATCTTCAATATATTCATACTGGTTGAACTGCCAGGCAATATTGCCGTCCCAGTCTACCTGGATCAAATCCCTGTAATCCTGCATGCTGAAACGGGTGGACCGCTCCCCGGTATGGCCGATCACATACCCACCTTTGAGCAGCTTGTTGGGAAACCCGTGCAGGCCCTTCCACAGCTTGACCTCTCCGCCGTTCATGTCAATCAGCAATGCCCCCAGCTCCTTGGCCTGGAACAGGGTATACCCGTTAAAGGCCTTTTCAGGATTGTACACCGTGGTGCCGGTGGGATAGATGGTGGGATAGCTCATTGTTTTCTCCTTGCAGATATTTTGTTATGCTGCCGTTTTTTTTTGCACATCCCGGATCAATGGCACGGCAATGGTGAGCAGGGTGAGCGCCAGCAGCACCAGGCAGATGGGCCGTTGAAACAGGATCATGAAACTGCCCTCTCCCAGGCTCAGGGTCTGCCGCAGCCGGTTTTCCATGATCTCTCCGAGCACCACGCCCATGACCAGGGTCACCACGGGCCAGCCCATCCGCAGCAGGATATACCCCAGCACCCCCATGGCAATGGCCACCCCGGCATCGAACAACCGGGTGTTCACCGCATAGATCCCCACCATGGAGATCACCATGATCACCACGGCCAGCAGCCGTCCCGGCACCTTCACGATCATGGCAAAGGGCCGCAGCCAGATCATGAGCATGGCAAAGGCCGCCACATTGATGAGAAGCATGGAAAAATACAAAGTGGAAATCAGGACCGGTTCCTTGACCAAAAGCAATGGTCCCGGATAGATGCCGTTGATGGTGAACACCCCCAGCAGCACTGCACTCAGTGCATCCCCGGGGATGCCCAGGGTAAGCAGCGGTATCATGGCCCCGGCCGGCACGGCATTGTTGCCGGCCTCTGAGGCGATGCACCCTTCCGGGGTGCCATGGCCGAACCGCTCTTTTTCCGGAGACAACCGCTTGGCTGTATCATAGGCCATAAAAGAAGCCAGGATAGACCCGGTGCCGGGCAGCAGTCCCACAAAGGTGCCGATCACCCCTGACCGGATCAGAGTTTTCCAGTATTTAAGCGCCGCCCACAGCTGGGAAAAATCCAGGGTAGACCGGCTCAGATGGATATGATCGGTTTTCATAATGCTCTGTTCCACCAGGATCAGGGTCTGGCCGATGCCGAACAGCCCCAGGCAGATGGGCACGATATCCAGGCCGTTCTGCATGACCAGGGTTCCGAAAACAAACCGTTCACTCAAGGTGGTGCCGTCGATGCCCACGGTGGAAAACCAGAATCCCAGGCCCAGGAGCATGATGCCCCGGCCCAGCTGGGACCTGAAGGCCATCACCACCAGTACCACCCCGAACAGGGCCACGGTAAAATACTCCGGCGGACCGAAGCTGGCGGCCACATGGGCCAGAACCGGTGCCAGAAACATCAGAATCATCACACTGATGATACCGCCGCCAAAAGATCCCAGCAGGGCAGCTGAAAGTCCGGCCTGGGCCTCACCCTTCTGGGTCAAAGGATACCCGTCAAAACTGGTGACAATGGAGGAGGGTACCCCCGGGGTCCGCAGCAGTACCGCAGGGATGGCCCCCCCGAAATATCCGCCGCAGAAAACGCCGAGCAGCAGAGACAGGGCAATATCAGGGGCAAAAGAAAAACTGAATGGCAGCAGCACCACCATTCCCACCATGGGGCCCAGGCCCGGCAGAATCCCCACCACGATTCCCACAAACGACCCGAACACAAGGGCGATCAGGTTGGCCATGGAAAATGCGGCATAAAATCCGTCCATCATATGTGCAAACATGGCCTACTCCATAAAAATCTGCATCACCAGGGGTTCCGGGAACCAGATACCCAGAGAATACTTGAATATCACCGTCAATATGACGGTCACCAGCAGGGGCACCAGGATGAGTTTGGCCCGGGAATCCTGACCCACCAGTTTCAGGGCCACCGCCAGAAACACAAGGGTGGATATTTCCAGCCCGAAAATCACCAGGCCGCCAAGGTAAAGCACCAGACAGCCCAGCACCCTTGCCGCCCGAAAAGGTTTGCCCTGTCCATCCAGATACCAAAGGGCATCCCCAGGCCTGGCCAGGCGAATCAGTGACGGGACTGATCCGGCCAGAATCAGGCCCAGGGTGATCAGCGGAAAAACAAGGGGACCTTTGTAAAACGGATCAGGTCCTGTCGTGTCCACCAGCCAGGGCGAAAAAATCAGCAGAACCAGGGCAGACACGCCCAAAACCGATCCCAGCAGGTCATGGGTTCTGCTGTTCAGGGAACTGTTCTTCATTCAATGATACCCAGGTCCTTCATGATGGCACCGAAATTGGCCAGTTCGCTGTCCATCTGTTTTCTGGCCTGCTCGGGTCCGGTGGGATGGGGAATGACCCCCACATTTTTGATCACTTTCTGGATCTCGGGCCTGGCCATTACCGAAAAAAAAGTCTCACTGAGCCGGTTGGCGATATCATCCGGGGTGCCTGCCGTCACAAATGCCCCGAACCAGATGGAATAGGCATCCCCGAAACCCTGCTCCGCCACCGTGGGGACATCCGGGTAATCTTCCAGGCGCTGGGGCAGCATACAGGCCAGAATCTTCATCTGTCCTGCTTCCACATAATCTCTGATACCAGGGGTTGAAAAGGTGATGACATCCGCATCCCCCTTTACCACCAACAGGGGATTCAGCTGCTTATACGCGGTTTCCTGCCATTCAAATCCACCAATTTTGGCGGCATTCATGGCAATCAGGGTGGGGACCGCCCCCAGGCCCCAGTGGGCCAGTTTCAATTCATGGGTCTTGCCGTATTCCGCCAGTTCCGCCAGGTTGTTATAAGGGGCATCTGCACGACAGGCCAGGGTGAAGGGAGAGGACCACACCAGCCCCAGGGGTTTGAGATCTTCATTCTTATAAGGGGTTTTTCCCCGGAGCACCTGGGTGATCATGGGACCGATGGAGATCAGGCCCATGGTGTATCCATCCGGCCGGCTGTTTTTCAGCTCATTGGTGGCCAGGACCGCACCGCCGCCCGGTTTGTTGACCACTTTCACCGGCACCCCCAGTTCGTCAGACATCATCGGGGCCATGGCGGTGGCCACCATGGTGGACGGGTCATTTCCCGCAGGCCAGGGAATCATGATCATAATGGGTTTTTTGGGCCAGGCCGCCAGGCAGATACCAGGCAGAGTCAGGGCCACAAACACGAGAGCCAACACCAGACTTGCAATCATTTTTTTCATGGTACAGAATCCTTTGCATGAATAAGGTTAACAATTATCGCCTGTAACATGAGTCAGGCGGAGCTTTTTTTATGATCAGCCTCTTTTTGAATAATCTCATCCAGGGTGTCAAAATGGTCTGCCATCACTTCGGCGGCCCGTTGTTTGTCACGGTCCCGGATACATGCATAAAACAGCCGGTTGTACACCAGATCCTGTCTGGCGGTTTTCAGATCCGGGGTTTTTGCCAGGACCTGCTGGAACACATGGACCAGGGATGCTATAAGGGCGGAGATAAAGGGGTTGTGGCAGGCATCGGCAATCAGGCAGTGAAAGGAGATGGCCAGGGTCTGATCCGGTGTACCGTTCTCAATGGACCGGGCCACCTTGTCAATGCAGGCAGCCATGGCAGCCAGATCTTCTTCGGTGCGCCGTTCCGCTGCCATGGCGGCTAGCCCCGGCTCCAGCACCCGCCGCAGTTCCGCCAGATCCGATGCGGTGATATCCCCGAACAGGTAGGCATTGTTCACCACATCCATGATCTTCTCCGGACCCGGGGCTGCAACAAAACTGCCGCCGAACGCCCCTCTTTTTTTCAGAATCAGGCCTTCAGATTCCATTTCACGAAGGGCCTCTCTGGCGGATGCCTTGCTCACCCGGTATTTGGCGGCAATCTCCAATTCCGGGGGGAACTTGTCGCCGGGCTTGAAATGCCCGTCCAGAATCGCCTGTTTTAAAACGGTCTTAATCTGGTCGGAAACCCGTTCTTTTCTGATAACCGCATCCTGGAGGGTGTGCAACATGAATATGATCTCCACTAAAAGTCAGTTTTTTAAAAGTCTGCTTTTTTATTTGAAATGTCAGATTTCCACCTGCTTGTCAAGGAAAAAAACAGGGCCATACACTTGACCCATGAAGACACAACATCTCTTGTTTTGGAGGAGGTATCTAAAACTTTTATCGGAACTGATTTCAGAATCTCTGCCCCTTGACACAACGAAAAGAACCCCTTGTATTGCCAAAGGGACGGTCACTGATGCGTTCTTTAAACCGCTCCCTGAAGAAGAGCTTCAAAAATGGGAATAGTCGACAGTGATTATCGACCCACACCTTTTTATAGTGGCTTTTAATGACGGAACGAAAAATCAGGAAATCGGAAACAGCCAGTCAGCAAACTGCCGGTTCCGGCCGGTTGTAATATCCGCCATCACATCGGCCAGCTGCCGGGTGACCGGGCCTGGTACAGGGGAGAGAGGCCTTTGTTCACATGTTTTTACCGGCAGCACCTTCATGGGGGTGCAGGCAAAAAAGATCTCATCAACGGTTTCCAGTTGATCCCGGGAAATTTGGTTTTCATCCACCGGAATATCCAGGGCCTTGGACAGAGTGATCACACTGTCCCGGGTGATGCTGTGCAAGATGGTTCCCAGGGACGGGGTCATAATCCTGCCGTCTTTGACCAGAAAAATGGATTCTGTGGCCCCTTCTGCCACAAAACCCTGGGTGTCCATCATGACCGCCATATCACATCCGCGGTTTTTTGCTTCCTGGCGGGCCAGCATGCCGTTGAGGTAATTGGCCGCTGCTTTGGCTGCAATCGGGACAGTCCGGGGGTCCAGCTTACACCATGTGGAAACACACATGTCCGCCCCGTCAGATGCCGGTACCAGCCTTTTCCCCAGATCCTGCACCGGGTCGATCGCAAAAACGGCAATATCCAGGGTATTGCCGGAGGGCAGGATGTCAAAGGCGATCTCAGGATTATACCCCATGATTTTCACCGCTCCCTGACGGATACCATTTTTGCGCACCGTCCTGCACACAGCTTCCTGTACCGCTGCAGGCGACAGGCCCGGCACCATGCCCAGGGCAAAAGCACTGGAAAACAGGCGCTGCACATGTTTGTCCAGTCTGAAGACACAGGGGCCTCTGCCCGGGATATCATGGATACTCAAGACCTCAAAAATGGCAGACCCTCTGGAAAAACTGTGGCTCATCATATGAATACCGGCCTGTTCCCAGGCTGTGAACTTTCCGTTTACAAACACCTTACGGTCAGAAAGCATAGGAACCTCCCTGAAAAATTATTTTCTGCCATGCAAATTCGACCAGTGAAGTATATCCTGTATCTGCTGTAAAAAAAAAGAAAAACCTTTTTAAACCTGATCACCCGGGCAGACAGATGTTTTTTTTCTTTATTGTGTTTTACGGTTTGCTTTATTATAGAAGAGACAGGATGTACCCTCGGACACAGCTCTGACGCAGTGGCCGATAACATCCTCTGGGAAGATGCACAGGGATGCAACACCATCTTTATATGAAAAAACTGGGCAACCACCAGACTTTTTTAATTTTTTTTGTGCCGGCAGGACATGGCCGTTATTGGGAGATAAAGATGAAGCCGGACCGCTTTGAGATACACACACCCGATCATCGCAAGCTGGCCTGCATGCGGTTTTTTCCAACCGTCACCCCCAGCGCCGTTGTTCACATTTACCATGGTATGGGGGAACACAAAGAACGGTATTTGCCGTTCATGGGTTTTCTGGCGGAACATGGCTATGTGGCGGTTGCCCATGATCACCGCAACCATGGGCAGAGTGTGAAAGATAAAAGCGGACCCGGGCTTTTCACTGCCATGGATACCTGGGACAGGGTTATCCATGATGCTTTTCTGGTGACCCGGGCATCCAGAGAACTATTTCCTGATCTGGATACCTGCATTATAGGACATTCCATGGGAAGTGTTATTTTACGCCGGCTTTTGTTTACCTATCCTGATGCCGCAGACAAAGCGGTCATTATGGCAACGGTACCGCCCTACACCGGCACCGCCGGATTGGTTCCGTTACTGCTGGCGAAAACGGTGCAGCTGCTGACAAAAGAGCGCAGCCGTTCCCCTTTCCTGGCACAGATACTCAATAAACCATTGCTCAAAGGATACAAAAATTCACGCACCCCCTTTGACTGGTTGACACATGACAATGCGGTCATTGACACTTTCATTTCAGACCCCTTGTGCGGTTTTGCCTATACACCCCGGTTCTATGCGGCATTTATGAAAGGCATCATCAACCTTCATCAGGCTGGCTGCATCCGGCAGGGAAAAAACATCCCGTTATTGTTTATTTCAGGAACTGAAGATCCTGTCGGCAACTTTGGACAGGGGGTAAAGGATGTTGTAAGCTGCTATGAAAAGGCGGGATTCAACCAGATCTCCCTTAAACTGGTGGCACATGCAAGGCATGAAGTACTCAATGAACACAACCATGAAAAAACCTATCATACGATACTGGACTGGCTGGACAAACAGCCGGGACAACATGTGCAAACCAACAGGAGCTGACCCAAGGGTCAGCTCCTGTTTTTGTTTTTCGGGTCCTGCACCCACCTAACCGGCTCTGGAAATAACCGAGCCGATTTCCAGCATTTTTTTCAGGTAATGGCCGGTATAGCTTTCAGGAACGGCTGCAACGGTTTCCGGGGAGCCCTGGGCCACAATTTCGCCGCCGCCAGCCCCACCTTCGGGTCCCAGGTCCACCACCCAGTCCGCAGTCTTGATCACATCCAGGTTGTGCTCAATGATGATCACGGTGTTGCCGGCGGCGGTGAGGCGCTGCAGCACCGCCAGGAGCATGCGTACATCCCGGAAGTGCAGGCCGGTGGTGGGTTCATCCAGGATATACAGGGTGTCTCCGGTTTCCCGTTTGGCCAGTTCCCGGGCCAGTTTGATACGCTGGGCTTCTCCCCCGGACAGGGTGGTGGCGGCCTGCCCCAGCTTAATATAGGAGAGGCCCACATCCATGAGGGTGTCCAGGATCTGGGTGATTTTCGGGTGGGCGTCGAACAGCTCCCTGGCCTGGTGCACGGACAGGTCCAGGACATCGGCAATGGAATGGCCCTTGTAGGTGATTTCCAGGGTGGCCCGGTTGAACCGCCGGCCGTGACAGACCTCGCAGGGCACAAACACATCTGCCAGAAAATGCATCTCCACCTTGATATACCCGTCCCCGCTGCAGGCCTCGCACCGGCCACCTTTTACATTAAAGGAGTACCGTCCTTTTTTATACCCCCTGGCTTTGGATTCCGGGAGCATGGCAAACAGATCCCTGATGGGGTCGAACACCTTGGTATAGGTAGCGGGATTGCTCCGGGGGGTCCGGCCGATGGGCTTCTGGTCGATATTGATGACCTTGTTCAGATGGGACAGGCCGGTGATCTTTTCATGTTTTCCCACGCTGAGCTGGGATTCGTGCAGCTTCACGGCCAGGGCCGGGTACAGGATCTGGTTGATGAGGGTGGATTTGCCAGCGCCTGACACGCCGGTGACCGCCACCAGCAGACCCAGGGGCAGTTTCACCGTCACCTGCCTGAGGTTGTTTTCATTTGCCTTCACAATCGCGATCCATTTTCCGGATTCAGGGGTTTTGCGCTGTGCCGGGATGGCAATGGATTCTTCACCGGTGAGAAATTTACCGGTGATGGAGGCGGGATTGGCCCGGATCTGGGACGGGGTGCCCTGGGCCACGATGCGGCCCCCTAAGTGCCCTGCCCCCGGGCCGATGTCCACGATCCAGTCCGAGGCTTCCATGGTTTCCTGGTCATGCTCCACCACAATCAGGGTATTGCCGATGTCCCGCAGGTGCTGCAGGGTTTTGAGCAGCTTGATATTGTCCCGCTGGTGCAAGCCGATGCTGGGCTCATCCAGGATGTAGAGAACGCCGGTGAGTTCCGAACCCACCTGGGAGGCCAGGCGGATCCGCTGGGATTCCCCGCCGGACAGGGTGGGGCCGCTGCGGTCCAGGGACAGGTAGTCCAGGCCCACATTCACCAGGAACCCTAAGCGGTCCCGGATCTCCTTGAGCAGTTCCGCGGCAATGAGCCGGCGGCTGCCGGACAATTCCAGAGAAGAAACAAACTGGTAGGCCTCTTTCACCGTCATTTCCGTCACATCAATGATGGATTTTCCCTGAATCCGGACATTGCGTACCTCGTCCCGGAGACGCTTTCCCTGGCAGGCGGCACAGGTGCTGGCGGTCATGAATTCAGTGTAATATTTTTTCTGGGTTTCCGACTGTGTGTTGCGGTACCTGCGCATCAAGGTATGGAGCAGCCCTTCATGGGTGCGGGTGAACTCCCCCTGAATCTTGGCGGAATGCCAGTTCACCCGCATTTTTTTGGTATCAGACCCATAGAGCAGCAGATTTTGCTGGGTTTTGGGCAGCTTTTTCCAGGGCCGGTCAAAATTGATGCCCCACTGCTCCTCCATGGCGGTGAGCTGGCCCAGGCCCCAGGAGTTGTCGTTCTGGTACCGGGGGTTTTTGATAAAATAGTTCTTCCACGGTTTCACCGCGCCCTGGCGGATGCTCAGGTCCCTGTCAGGCACCACCTTGTCCGGGTCCATGGACAGCAGGGTGCCGATGCCGTTGCAGTCCGGACACATGCCCAAAGGCGAGTTAAAAGAAAAGATCTGGGGGGACAGCTCCGGGTAGGCAGTACCGCAGCAGGAGCGGGCCTCGCTCATTTTTATATCCTCTCTGCCCAGGATATGCACGATGATCTGGCCGCCCCCCAGCTTCAGGGCGGCTTCCACCGAATCGGTGAGCCGCTCTTCAAAGGGGCCTTCCGCTTTTATAACCAGCCGGTCCACCACCACCTCGATGTGGTGTTTTTTGTTTCTGGCCAGGGTCTGGACATTTTCCAAATCCTGGACCACCCCGTCCACCCGGACCCTTGCATAGCCCTGTTTTTTGAGTTCCGCCAGGTGTTCTCTGTGTTCACCTTTGCGGTTTTCCACCACCGGTGCCAGGATCAGAATTTTGGAACCGGCCGGCAGGGCCATGATCTGGGAGACCATGCCCTGGGCATGGCCCCGGCCCACTTTTTTGCCGCAGTGAAAACAATACTGGGTTCCCACCCGGGCAAACAATACCCGCAGGTAATCGTAAATCTCTGTGATGGTGCCCACCGTGGATCTGGGGTTTTTGCTGGCCGCCTTCTGTTCGATGGCAATGGTGGGGGAAAGTCCCCGGATGGTGTCATACCGGGGTTTTTCCATCTGTCCGATGAACTGCCTGGCATAGGAGGACAAGGACTCCACATACCGGCGCTGGCCCTCGGCGAAAATCGTGTCAAATGCCAGGCTGGATTTGCCGGACCCGGACACCCCGGTGAACACCACCAGCTGTTTTTTGGGGATCTCCACCTCGATATTCTTGAGGTTGTGCTCCCTGGCCCCTTTGACGATGATGCGGTCCAGCTCCGTGGCAGGGGCAATCTCCGGTACCGGACTGTCTGATGCCGGCACCTGCATGGACAGGTGCTGTTTTTTTTTCTGTGCGCCCATATCTTAAACATCCTTTGGGGAGTGTGTTTTTAAAATTACCCCAAGATGATAAGCACGGGAGCCAAAATGTAAAGATTGACAGCGGTCATGATATGGGCAGTTCCGTTCAATTGACCGGCGGTCGCCCCCGGCGCTGTTCTGTACGCGGTGAGGCCCTGTCGGCAGCCTGTGACCGGACCGTCAGATGCCAATCTCGGGCCGGTCACAGGCTGCCGACACGGGCGGGATGTTTCCAGGGCAGGAAAAGACCCGGTTATCCCCATCCGGGAAGTTTGAATGACATGGTAACTTCACCGGTCTCTTTATTGATCCTGACCATTTTTTCCTGGGCAGCGGCTTCTTTTATCTTCTGGCCGGTGGCCATTTCCATGAGGCCTGATATAAACGCCATGCCCGAATTCAGTACGGTTTCAATACGCTCCGGGGACTGGCCTTCCAGAAAATTATCCGGATCTGCCGCTTGCCGGGCAGGCACGGCCCCCACCAGGTCATCCAGCTTTTCAGCCTCATCATATTCTTTTCCACCATCCTGTCCATTTGGAAAATCCCTGTCCCGGGGCGTTGCTTCCATTGCCTCCTGAAATGTTTCTGAGGCTTCGGGCATTTTTCGGGCTGCATCTTCTTCCGGCTCCAAAACCCGGGGATTCAGATAATGGGGGGTCTCTTCCGGGATCTCCTCCGGTTCTGCTGCAGCAACAGCCATGTCCGGGGGTTCCTCGTCCATCATCTGGCGGAGCCGTTCAAGCAGTTCATTTCGCTTTTCCAAAGAAAATTCCACCGTATCAGGCCCGTCATCAAACACCCCCTTGAACAGGTCGGTCTTGATCTGGATACCGGTGAGAATCCGTTCCTCGATGCTGTGTTTGGCCACCAGGTTGATGACATTCACACACCCGCTCTGCTGCCCGATGCGGCTGACCCGACCGATGCGCTGGTTCATCTTCGCGGGATTCCAAGGCAGCTCGATATTGATCACACAGTCGGCAGCCTGGAGGTTCAGTCCGGTACCGCCGGCATCGGTGGACAGAAACACCCGGCAGTCAGGATTGTTTGTGAATTCGTCGATCAGGGCCTGGCGCTTTTTCACCGCCACTTTTCCGGACAGTTCGATAAAGGGGATTTCCATATCAGACAGCTGTTTTGCCACCAGATAAGTCATGGTGGTCCATTCGCTGAAAATTACGATTTTCCGCTGGTTCTGGATCACCAGTTCATCGATGATACCGGCCAGTTCCGTGAGTTTGGGAGATATATGGCTCTTCCGGTCAATCAGATAGGTGGAGTCACACACCATGCGCATGCGCAGCAGCAGCACCTGGATCTTGCGGATATCCATGGGGGTGAGAAATTTTTTGCGCATCAGCGGGACCAGGGAGCGGGCATATCCCCCATGCATTTTCTGCTGTTCATCTGCCAGGTCGATATAGTAATTGTTTTCCACCACATCCGGCAGGTCCTTGAGTACCGATTCCTTTTTCCGGCGGATCACAATATCCTGGAGCCGGTCCTTGAGTTTTTCCAGGTTCCGGTATCCGGCAATGCTGGCTTTTTTCTTTTTGGGAATGAGAAAATGGTCTGCGGCAAATTCCCACAGCGGGGTGAGCAGGTAGGGGTCCAGAAACTGAACAATGGAGTAGACATCCTCCAGCTTGTTTTCCAGGGGGGTGCCGGTGAGGACAATTCCGTGCTTTTTGGGAATCTGCTTGACCGCATCCGCGGTTTTAGTGGAAAAGTTCTTTATGCGCTGGGCCTCGTCCAGGACAATGATGTCCGGGTTGAACCGGGATAAAATGGTCACGTCCCGGAGTACTGCCTCGTAATTGGTGATCTTGAACAGGCTCTCATCTTTGCGGTACAGCGCTTCCCGCCGGGACGGACTGCCTTCCACCACTTTGGCCTGTTCAGGGGAAAATTTCTCAATCTCCCGCTTCCACTGTTCTTTTAAGGATGCGAGGGTGACCACCAGAACTTTTGAAAATCCGAAAATCTCTTTTTTGAGCACACACAGGCCAATGGCCTGGAGGGTCTTGCCCAGCCCCATTTCATCGCCGATGAGCACCCCGGTTTTATACAGCCCGAATTTTACCCCTTCCTTCTGGAACGGGTACAGGTCTATTTTCAGGGGCAGGGCAGGCAGTTCCTGATCCGACAGCTTTTTTGCTTCTTGTTTCTGGATATGGGCATCCACCCGCTGAAGCAGGGCTTCTCTGATCCGGACCCGCTTGTCGCCTGCCACCCGGTCCATGAGGGACACAATGTCAGACAGATCTTTTGCCCGGTATGCGCCGGTCTCCTGGTCAAAGTATTGGGACAGCAGCGGTACAAGGTCTGCATGGGATGAAAGAAGCCGTTCGGAAAAAAGACCGGGCCCATTCTGCTTTGAATCCCAGAAAATATCGGTAAACCCAAACTGTTCTTTTTTCACCTGCCGGTCGAAGCCGCTGGTTTTATTCAGGCGGTCCTTTGCAAACAGCAGGTGCTTGCAGGTGCCCAGTCCGTTGGTCATATAATCCGGACAGGTGCAATGGCCCACCCCTTTTTCCGGGTCATGAAAACACACCTGATATTGCCGCTGCTGCTGGTTTTCCACCAGGTGATCCCCTTTGTACATATCCCCGGGAAGCAGGGTGAACTTTTCATTTCTGGCCCGCTTTTTACGGTCTGCCATTGCCTGGTCCCGAATTTCTTCCCTGGACAGATACGGGGCTTCAGGTTCCGGAACAGCTGCAGACAGAACCGCGCTTCTCTGGAGCAGATCCCGGACATTCAGGGCCGCCGCCACCACATGCTTGCACCCGTTTCCGGGATAGGGGCAGTCGCAGGATCCATCCAGGCCCTGGTTCGTCAGCTGGATGCTGGTGACATAGTCGCCATAATTGCCGTCCACTTCATAGGTGAACCGCTGTCTGTCCACATCTGAATCAGACAAAAAGTAGGACCCGTGCTTATAAATGTTTTCTCCCCGGTAATAAATGAGCTGGGAATCGGCGACATTTCTGCGGATATATTCCTTGGTTAAACCCTCCATGGGATGTTCTCCTATAATTATTGGCGCAGCACTTTACCGGACATACACCGGATTGCAATGTCGATTCACATAACACAGATTTTTCCTCTTTTTCAAGCACAAGTTGCCGCTCCCAGGACCATCTCATATAACCAATCCTGTTAGCTGCTTGATACCCGCAGGGGGCTTGTCAATATAGGTGGCGCTGCATCACAATGGGTTCACCCTGTGCCGCATCCGGTCATTGGAACCGCGCCGGAATCTGTTTCACAGATCCGGGACACTCCATGGCAAAGGACGAAAAGTTAACTTATGACCTCATACATGACGGCTGTCTACACCGTCCAGTGTCGGGGGAATTCCTGTGAGTCGAATCCCATTCTGCGTGCTGATAACTGTTACCCCGCCATGCAGGTATATTGCATTAGACGAAAAAATGCATTATTGTAAGAGAAGTTAACCCTTGAAATAAACTGGAGATCCCATGACCATTGACAGATACCGGTTTGAAACCGGGGTGTACCGGCCCCCCAGTGAGGGGGGAAGCGCATCTTTGCTGGTGCGGTTCACCCGGAACTGCCCCTGGAATCACTGTACCTTCTGCAGCATGTACAAAACAGAAAAATTCGAACCCCGGCCCGTCTCGGAAATCATGGCAGATATTGATGCCATGGCCGCCCTGACAGAAGATATTAAGGCTTTGTCAGCCACCGGGAAATCTTCGGGCGGCATCACCCGGGAGGGGGTAATGGCGCTGCTGGAAAAAACACCTGAACTAGAGTATCACCCGGGAGCTGCCATGCTGATAAACTGGCTCATGGCAGGGGGCAGAACCGCCTTTATCCAGGATGCCAACAGCCTGATCATGAAAACCCCGGATCTGGTGAAAGCACTGGAGCACCTGAAATCAACCTTTCCCAATATTACACGCATCACCACCTATGCCAGGGCCAGGACCCTGGCCCAGAAACCGGCCAAAGACCTGGAAACCATCCGCAAAGCCGGCCTGGACCGGCTCCATCTGGGCCTGGAAACCGGAGATGATGACCTCTTGAAGGCCATCAAAAAAGGGGTCACTGCAGAGGGCCAGATCAAGGCCGGCAAAAAAGCTGTGGCAGCGGGATTCCAGGTGTCTGAATACTGGATGCCCGGGCTGGGGGGGAAAGAAAAATCCCATGACCATGCCAGAAACACGGCCCGGGTTTTGAATGCCATCAACCCCCATTATATCCGGTCCCGGCCTTTCCGTCCCATTCCCGGCACACCGCTGCACCAGCAGGTCGAAGCAGGGGAGATCACCCTGCTGTCACCCGGAGAGCAGCTTGAAGAACTGCTGGTCATGGTCCAGGATCTTGAGGTGACCGGCAAGGTCTGTTTTGACCATGCCATGAATCACTGGCAGCGACCCGGAGGCGGCCTGCTGCTCACCCATGATTACGAGGGATACCAGTTTCCGGAAGAAAAACCCAAACTTCTGGCCCTGATCAAAGAAGGTCTTTCGTTTGACCAACCTGTTCCGCAGATGCTGCACCTGTGAAGGCAACGGCCATGCATGCATCCCCCATTACACTGGCCTATTCCAGCTGCCCCAACGACACCTTTATTTTCAAGGCCATTGCGGAAAAACTGATTGATCTCAAGGGATTCACATTTGAGATTGCCGTTGATGATGTGGAAGCCTTGAACCAGCAGGCGGTGCAGCTCACCCATGATGTCACAAAACTGTCCTTTGCAGCCCTGGGCAGCCTTCTGGACCGGTATGCGCTTTTGCGGTGCGGCGCAGCCCTGGGTAAAGGATGCGGCCCCCTGGTGGTGTCACGGCCCGGCACGGTGCTTGAAGATGCACAAAAAACCCGGCAGACGGTGGCGGTTCCAGGCATGGGAACCACGGCCTGTCATCTGTTCCGTTTTTTCATGGCTGACCAGTATCCGGACATTGATTTCACCATCCTGCCCATGTCCTTTGAAAAAATCATGCCGGCGGTGCTGGACAAAACCGCAGACTTCGGCATCATTATCCATGAGGGCCGTTTCATATACCAGTCCATGGGACTGGCGATGACGGCCGACCTGGGACAGTGGTGGGAAACCAAGACAGAACTGCCCATTCCGTTGGGGTGCATTGCCGTGCGGCGGGATATGGACCCGGAAACCGCCTGTGCGATCCAGGCCGTTATCCGGACCGGTATTGACCATGCCTTTGCCAACCCTGACATGGGTGCGGATTATATCGTCCGGCATGCCCAGGAAATGGATCCAGCAGTGATCCGGCAGCACATCGACCTGTATGTAAATGATTTTTCAAAGGATCTGGGAGAAGCAGGGGAGCAGGCAGTTACGGCGTTTTTTTCATATGCCAGAAAAACCGGGATACTCCCGGAAACCGACCTGTCCCTGTTTGCCTGCTGAGGAGGCTTTTTTTATCCCCATGGCCCAATTGCACCCGATATGGAAGGCATTTTGCCGGGATGTGGACCAGACCCTGCAGGACCACGTCATGGTCCGCAAAAATGAGGCGGTGCTGATCGGGATTTCCGGGGGCCCGGATTCCATTGCCCTGGCCCGGGTCCTGATCTGCCTGGCAAAGCAAAAGGATCTGGGCCTGGGCCTGGCCCATCTCAACCACGGGCTCCGGGGGGCGGACGCAGACCAGGACCAGGCATTTACCCGAAAATTCGCCGCAGAATTTCATCTGCCTTTTTTTTGTGAACAAAAGGATGTATCTGCCCTGGCTAAACAGGCCGGCACCTCTGTGGAAGAAGCCGGCAGAAATGCCAGGTATGCATTTTTCACCCAAGTTGCCGATACCCGCGGATTTTCCCGTATCGCCACCGGGCATACAAAAGACGACAATGCGGAGCAGGTGCTCATGGGGCTGCTCAGGGGCAGCGGATCTAAAGGCCTGGCAGGGATCCCGCCCATACGGGAAAACCGCTTTATCCGCCCCCTCATCAACCGCTCCCGCAGAGAAATCCTTGCCTTTCTGGATGACCTGGGCCAGGCATATGTGCTGGATGGTTCCAACCAGGACCCTGCCTATCTGCGCAACCGCATCCGCAGCCACCTGATTCCGCTGCTGGAAAAAGACTACAACCCCGCTGTAAAACAGGGGCTTCACCGACTCAGCAGCATTCTTTATGAAGAAGACCGGTTTCTGGATGACCATGCAGCCAAGGCCTATGATGCCTGCTTGAAAAAAAAAGAGACCGATACCGTATTTTTGTCCCTCCAGGCCGTTGCCCGCCTCCACCCGGCCCTGGTCCCCCGGGTGCTGCGATACGGCATCCAGATGGTGAAATCAAACCTCAGGCAGATCACCCATGACCATATCCGGGCCATCCAGCACCTGCTGAACCGGGCTGAACCGGGCAGGCATCTGGATCTGCCCGGCCGGATCCGGGTATACAAGACCCGGCACCAGGTCTGTTTCAAAAAAGAGACTGTTCCCCTGCGGCAGCTGGGCAGGATGCAGAAACAGGCCGGACACCGGCCCCCGGAGGCGTAAGCCCGCAAAACCGAAAAAACTTTTCCTTGTATATTCACAAATTATGGTTATATATACGTAAGTTTGGGTGTACTATTTTTAAGATAAAGAGAGGATAAACATTGAATCAGTTTTATAAAAACATTTCCCTGTGGCTGGTGATCGTCCTGATGATGGTCATGCTCTATAACATTTTCAACCAGCAGCAGGCAGGACAGACAGATATCGGATACTCGGAATTTTTGTCCCTGGTGGAAAAAGACCGGGTACAGGATGTGGTGATCCAGGGTCAGGAGCTGTATTTTACCGACATCAACGGTACCAGGTATAAAAGTTTTGCCCCCAATGACGCGGAGCTGATCCCGCTTCTGCGGGCCAATGGGGTTGCCATCAAAGCCAAACCACCGGCGGAATCCTCCTGGCTCATGTCCATTGTGGTGTCCTGGCTGCCCATGATCGTGCTCATCGGGGTATGGATTTTTTTCATGCGCCAGATGCAGGGAGGGGCCGGGGGAGGCAAAGCCATGTCCTTCGGAAAAAGCCGGGCCAGGCTGATGGATGATAAAAAGGAAAAAGTCACCTTTGACAATGTGCAGGGCATCAATGAAGCCAAGGAAGAACTCACCGAGGTGGTGGATTTTCTGAAAAATCCCGACAAATACACCCGCCTGGGGGGCCGTATTCCCAAAGGGGTGCTCCTGGTGGGCAACCCCGGTACCGGCAAGACCCTGCTGTCCCGGGCTGTGGCCGGTGAAGCAGGGGTGCCGTTTTTCACCATTTCCGGTTCCGATTTTGTGGAGATGTTTGTGGGTGTGGGTGCGTCCAGGGTCAGGGATCTGTTTGCCCAGGGCAAAAAAAATGCCCCCTGTATTATATTTATCGATGAAATCGACGCTGTGGGCCGCCAGAGGGGTGCTGGCCTGGGCGGGGGACATGATGAACGGGAGCAGACCCTGAACCAGCTGCTGGTGGAAATGGACGGGTTTGAAGCCAATGAAGGGGTCATTCTCATGGCTGCTACCAACCGGGCCGATGTGCTGGACCCTGCCCTGCTCAGACCGGGCCGGTTCGACCGCCAGGTGGTGGTGGACATGCCGGATATCAGAGGCCGTGAAGGTATCCTGCGGGTACACATGAAAAAAACCCCTCTGGACAGTGATGTGGACCCGGTTATCCTGGCCAAAGGAACCCCTGGTTTTTCCGGTGCAGACCTGGAAAACCTGGTCAATGAAGCAGCATTACTGGCTGCAAAACGGGACCATGAAAAACTGTTTATGAAGGATTTTGAAGATGCCAAGGACAAGGTGTACATGGGGCTTGAAAGAAAATCCAAGGTGATCAAGGAAGACGAGAAAAAAACAACCGCCTACCACGAAGGGGGGCATGCTTTGGTGGCCCGCTTTCTTCCCAACACCGATGCCATCAACAAAATCACCATCATCCCCCGGGGCAGGGCAGCAGGTGTTACCTGGTTTCTGCCTGAAGAAGGGGATTTCAAATACAAGGATCAGCTGGAAAACGAACTGGCCATTGCCTTTGGCGGCCGGGTGGCTGAAGAAATCATCTTCAACCGCGTCAGCACCGGGGCTGCCAACGATATAAAACAGGCCACCAAGCTGGCCAACCGGATGATCCGAAGCTTCGGCATGAGCGACAACCTGGCCCCTCTTTCCTATGAAGACCATGATGAAAATATTTTCATCGGCAGGGAAATGACCCAGGCCAAAGGCTATTCCGAGGCAACTGCCCAGCAGATCGATGCAGAGGTTGCCAAGCTTGTTGACCGGGCCTATAAAAAAGCCAAAAAAATTCTGGATGAAAATATCGATATCCTCCATAAACTCACCGAGCTGCTCATTGAAAAAGAAACCGTCCTGGGACCGGAACTGGATGATCTTATTGCTGAACTGCGGCCTGAGTATGATTTTTACGGCCGCAAAAACGTCCGCACCACCCCGGATACGGTGGGGGCTCCAGATTCCCGGAAAAAAACAGATCCTGAAAAGGATGGTGTTCCCCGTGCTGTAGAGCCGGAAGCTGACCAGGAAGCGCCTGCCGAAGATACAACCGAAGATGGGCCAGATGATTCACCCAATGACGACACACCGGAAAAAAAGTCCGACAGGGAATAGAAAGATGGGAAATTTTCACCTGGAATTCGGCAGGTATCACCTGGATCTGGGCAGCCGGGCCTGTATCATGGGGGTGTTGAATGTGACACCGGATTCCTTTTCCGACGGGGGCAGGTTTGGCACCTATGAGACCGCCGTGGCCCAGGGTATCCGCCTGGCGGAACAGGGGGCACATATCCTGGATATCGGCGGAGAGTCCACCAGGCCGTTTTCAAAGCCTGTCTCGGAACAGGAGGAGATGGACCGGGTCATTCCGGTTATCCAGACCCTGGCCGAAAAAATTGCCATCCCCATTTCCATTGATACATTGAAATCCGGTGTGGCAAAAGCGGCCCTGGATGCCGGGGCTGCCATGATCAATGATATTTCCGCCTTTGAACAGGACCCGGCCATGGCAGATCTGGCAGCCGAATACCAGGTGCCGGTGGTGCTCATGCACATGAAAGGGACCCCTGAAACCATGCAGGTGAACCCGGATTATGATGATCTCATGCTGGAGATCACCGGCTACCTTGCTGCCAGGGCCGCATTTGCAATTTCAAAAGGCATACCAAAACAGCACATCATCCTGGATCCCGGCATTGGTTTCGGCAAGACCATCCACCACAACCTGGTGCTGATCAATTGCCTGGAACAAATGCAGGCCCTGGGATTTCCCATTTTAATGGGACCGTCCAGAAAATCCTTTATTCAGCATACCCTGAATAAGAGCACACCCGGAAAGAACAAAAAAGACCCGGAAAAAATTGAAACCGGCACCCTGGCTGCAGTGGGTGCCTGCCTGTCCAGAGGTGCCCATATTGTCAGAGTCCATGATGTTGACCGTGCGGTTACCTTTTGCCGGGTCTTTGATGCCATAAGGAATGCCTGACCTGCAAAACCATATATTCGGCTGTGCCGTTTTTCTGCTCCTGTTTTTTGTTGTTTCCGGATGCACCACAGAACCGGTGGAAACAAACCTGCTGCTGCCTGTGGAATTTTCAAATGTGCCTGACGGCATGGTCCTCACCCAGTTCCGCACCGATAAAATTGAAATCCGCATCTCAGCAGATCCCGGAGCGATCGAAAAAATCAATGAAAAACATATCCAGTATCCGGCTGACCTGTATACCGATCTGGATATCGATCCGGCCGGTGCTTCCGATTCCATAGGACCGGGGCACTATGTGCTGCCGGTGGACAAAAAACGGATACCTGTGGATCCGGGCATCACCATCCTGGAGATCACCCCTTCATTTCTGAGCGTACACCTGGAAAGAATAATCACCCGCACCTTTAAAATCACGGTTCCCTACACAAACGCGCCTGCCCAGGGATATATTGTTCTGGAACCTTCTGCAGAACCGGCCTCTGTGACTCTGTCCGGTGCCCGGTCTCAGATTGAGGCCATCCAGGTGCTCAAAACCAAGCCTGTTGATCTGACCGGTGCCCAGGAGACCTTTAAAAAGGAGGTGCCCCTGGATCTGGAAAACCCCCATCAGTATTCAGCCTCTGATCCCATCATCGTTGTAACCGTGCAGATCCGGGAGGAGCAGGTGAAAAAAACCATTGAAAATCTTCCGGTACAGATCCGAAACTGCCCATTCACAGCTGTCATTGAACCGCCTGTTGTAACCATCGTGGTCAAGGGGCCTTTTGCAGCCATGGGAAACAAGACTATACTGGACGAGATATTTGCCTTTATTGACCTGGAAGGATTATCGCCGGGGGTTTATGCCCGGAACGCCCGAATAAACATACCTGTGGGCCTGGTCATGACCCAGGCGGATCCCCGGGTTTTTACCGTTACAATTGAATAAGGAGTCTTCTTCATGCTTCTGGTAATTGATGTGGGCAACACCAACACCGTAATCGGCGTGTATGACCAGGACATTCTGAAACACAGCTGGCGCATCCGCACGGTCCGGGATAACACAGCAGATGAGTTCAATGTGCTGGCAAAGGCCCTGTTTTCCGACAAAGGCATTCCTTTGACAGCCATAACCCAGGTGATTATTTCATCGGTTGTCCCCTCTTCTGTGGGAATTCTCAACGGATTCAGCGAAAAATACCTGCACCTGACCCCGGAATGGATCCAGGCTGCATCCGTAAAAACTTTGATGCCCATCCTTTACAGCAATCCAAATGAGGTGGGGGCAGACCGCATCGTCAATGCGGTTGCTGCCTATGATAAATACCGAACCGGTTTGATTATCATTGATTTTGGTACAGCCACAACTTTTGATGTAATTTCGCCGGCAGGGGAATACCTGGGGGGTGCCATTGCCCCGGGGGTGATGATCTCTTCAGAAGCCCTGTTTCAAAAAGCGTCCCGGCTGCCCAGAGTCGAGATATTTGCCCCGCCAAAAAAAGTGATCGGCACAGACACCATTGAAAGCATGCAGTCCGGGATCATCCACGGCAATGCCGCCATGGTGGACGGCATGGTGGAACGTATGAGCAAAGAACTGGACCAGGCACCAAAAATCATTGCCACCGGCGGTCTTGCCCCGCTCATTGCCGGCCTTTCCAGCACCATTGAAGCAGTTGACCAGTCCCTGACCCTGGACGGGCTGCGCATCATAGCCGGGGAACTCAGGAACCGGCGGGGATAACCGTAAAAGAGATTTTGTCATAATGCCCTGCACCATCCATGACAGCCAGGTCATAGCTGCCTGGCTCCGGCAGGGGAAAGCCACTGGTGTTCTGTGTTTTAAGGGGAATCCGGTTCAAAAACCATACCAGTGCGCCCTGTCCGCCCATGGCCTGCAGCGGAATACGGGGAAGGTCGGATTTCCCGGGCGGCCGGGTCAGTATACTGTTGTCGCTGATGGAAATAATCTGTACCCGGTTTCCGGACAAAGGAGCCAGATCCGGACAGGCATCTGACGCTTCCGGAATCACCTGATTGCGCCGCCAGTGCCGGGGCAGCCATGGTTCTGCGCCCACCGGCCACAGATCTTTGGTTGTTTTCGAAACCCCGCCGCAGAAAAGACCGGCCCGCCTGCCCTGGTCATCAACCCAGAAAGTGAGGCGCAATGGGCCCTGGTCCGGTTCCGTCAGGGTGGGGGGAATCCAGTTGTTCAGGATCCAGGCATCATGGCGCACCGCGCAGGGTCCGGGTGTCTGGTCAGGGGCAAGCCCCATGGGCCAGCAGATGGTCTGTCTGGTAACGTTTGCAGGCCGGGATTCCCGGACAGATGATCCGGGAAGGCTTTCCAGCACCCGGACCAGCAGGGGCAGGGCAGTGGCTGCCCCGAACTGGCCGGGGGACGGGGTACCGTCAGGCCGGCCGATCCACACCCCCACCGTATGGCTGCCCATGATTCCCAGGGCCCAGGCATCCCGGAACCCGTAACTGGTGCCGGTTTTCCAGGCAAAGTCCTTCCGGCCGGCCAGGCGGCTGACCCCTTCTGCGCCGGGCAATGGCCGGGACAACAGCTGCTTTATGATATAGGCAGCCCCCGGTCCCATGAGAAACCGTTCCTGTACCGGTGCATCCTTTGTCAACCTGGGACGGCCGGAGATCCCCCGGCGGCTGAGGGCTGTATAGAGGGTCACCAGGGATTCCAGGTTCGTACCCACCCCCCCCAGGATCATACTCAGGTTTGGGGAACCGGATATGGACAGGTGTGCTCCGGCGTTTTTAAGCCGGTCATAAAATGTCCGGGAACCGAAAGCCGCCAGCACCTGCACTGCCGGCACATTCAAGGACAGGTCCAGGGCCTTTGCCACACTCACAGGCCCCAGAAATCCCCCGGTAAAATTGTCCGGCTGATAGGCCTGTCCGTACCGGGGAATATCCAGGAGCAGAGAATGGGAGTGAATCAGGCCCTTATCCATGGCCATACCGTATACAAAGGGTTTCAGGGTGGAGCCCGGAGACCTCAGGGCGGTCACCATATCCACGTGCCCTGCACCCAGGGGGTTTAAAAAATCTGCTGACCCGGCATAGGCCTTGACTGCCAGTGTATCATGGTCCACCACCAGCACAGCACCGGACTGAAGTGCAGTGAATGATGACACATGGGATTTCACCAGGGATGCCACATGCACCTGGAGGTCATAATCCAGGCATGTGTGAATCACGGAACGGTCCGGGTATTCCCGGATCAGTCGCCGGGCAGCAAGGGGAGCCGCCATGGGGGCCTGGAAACGGAAGGCGGCCACCGGCTCCTGCCGGGCTGCCAGCACCTGGTCTTCTGTCCATATCTTGAAGGCGGCCATGCGGTCCAGCACCTTGTCCCTGGCCTGCCTGGCCCGACTGTTGTGGCGGTCGGGCCGCAAAAAACCCGGGGCCTGGGGAAGCACTGCCAGCAGGGCTGCCTCGGCATGGGTCAGGTCCAGGGGATCTCTGCCCAGCCAGGTCCGGGAGGCGGCCCATACCCCTTCTATGTTGGCGCCGAACGGGGCATGGGTCAGGTAGAGTCCCAGGATCTGCTTTTTTGAAAACCGCATCTCCAGCTGCAAAGCCCGGAACAGCTGCCGGAACTTGGCTGTCCAGAGCCCGTCTTCCGGGGAGGAAAACAATATCCTGGCTACCTGCATGGTCAGGGTGGAGCCCCCGGACACAATGGCACCGGCGGCCAGGTTCTGGAAACAAGCCCGGATCATGGCAAGGGGATTCACCCCGGGGTGGTGGTAAAACCAGCGGTCCTCATAGGTGAGCAGGGCCTCCAGGTACAGAGGTGACACCTGGTCCGGGGTAATCGGGTACCGCCAGATCCCGGACGGATCGGCAAAGGCCCGCAGGGGCGTGCCGTCGGAAGCGGTTACCACTGTGGCCATGGGCCGGTGATCCAGGCGGAGGGGAAATACTTTATCCAGACCCAGCACCAGAAGAACCGGCAGGAAAAGCAGCAGAATAACACCAGCCAGACTGAACAGCAGGATGCGCGCACCAGGGGCCGGTCCCTGTATTTTAAAGAAGGCCACTCCCTGTTTTTCAGCATGTGCCATCAGGTTTAAAAATCCGGTATTGCCAGTATGCCGCCGCCGGAGCCGACAGCTCTGATCCAGGGTTTGTACATATCCTCCACCAGGGGCGGGGGCACCTGAAACCGGCCCGGATTCACCAGGCGGACCCCGTAAAACCGCCGGTATTCCTGTTTGGCCCGAAGATCCAGGGCAGCTGCAAACCGGTCATCTCTGTATTCGGTGTGGCGGGTGCCATGGGCTTTGTGCCAGTCTGCCACAGACTTTTCATCCACCATGATGTCGTCAATAACAAAGCTGCCTGACAGATGGGGATCTTCCAGTTCCATGCCTGCCGGCAGCAGATCCACCACCAGGCAGTGGGGCATATCCTGGTCTGTTTTCACTGCCAGTTCCACCAGGAGCCTGTCCCCCATGGCAGCCTTTTCAAGGGAAACAGGATGGCCGTTCATATCCAGATACCGCCGGGTTATCGACGCTCCCCGGGATTCCGGACCAGGGGCCTGGTCAGGATATCCGGACATAACCGCATGTACAAACAGATCTGTCTGTCCGGTATTGGTGATTTCCACTCCCTGGCCGGCCCGATCCCCTGACCAGGCCACCTCTTTCTGGCTGGTGTGGTCCAGATCCCTGGGGATGCCGTTATTCAGAACCCTGGCCTGCCACCTTTTCTGGGGGGTTTTCAGCCGGGCAACCCCTGCCATGACCAGGGCATTGCGCTCCTGGGTGCTGAACCATTTCTGACCGGAAACAAGGGGTTCCAATGCCGCCAGGAACCCATCCCGATTTTGGTAGTCCGGGGCATGCACGGAAACCAGGTAAAAGCCCGCAGCCAGGTCCCGGAGATCAGATCCGAAATCCCCCAGGGATCCTTTTTCCGGCCGCCGGATCTGGAGGGCCCGGTCAAATGCATGCGCCGCCAGGAGCGTGTCGCCGGCAAGATGCAGGGCCAGGCCGGCATGGACAAAAGCCAGGCTGCCCTGGATCTGATCCTGTGCCGCCTGGAAAACCGCCCTTGCGTCCCCCAGGGTCAAAGACTGTTCCATGGCCAGTACAAAGGCGGCATAGGTCTGCACCGATGCCCTGTAAGGAACGGGAGGATAGTATCTTTCACAGGGGATGGCCCCGGGCCGCCGGACAAAAACCAGCAACCGGTCCAGGGCCTGTTTCATGGATTGTTCCGGAACAGCAAATCCTGCCTGGCGGGCCTGGATCAGAAAATGTACGGCATAGGCTGTCAGCCAGGCATTTTCCGGACCGCTGCTGTCCCACAGGCCGAACCCGCCGGAAGATTTCTGCTTTTCCCCCACCAGCTGGATTCCCCGGCGGATTTTATCATACACAGCATCATCTGATTCTGACCTTATCCCCAGTTCCGCCATGTCTGCGCTGCCCAGGATCACATGGGGAAACAGGCTGCTGACCGTCTGTTCCAGACAGCCGTAGGGATAGGCATCCAGGATTCTGACATGTTCTGCCACAGGAATGGGCGGGGCAGACCCCAGGCTTGCCCGCAGGTCAATGGTCTCCGTAATCAAGTTCCGGGCAGGTGCCATTACAAAGGATGCTCCCGGTGCCAGGGTTTTGTGCCATGCCGTGGTCAGGGCTGGATAGGCAGGACGGGTTTCCAGAAACCAGGACCGCTCCAGGGTGCGCTGCTCTCCGTTCACCACAAGCCCCTGGATGGCGCAGGTGATGATGGATCTGCCAGGGGCGGTTCTGGCGGCCACCGGGATGGACACCGACTGTTTCTCATCCGTTGCCAGGTGCAGTTGCAGATCCGCCGGACCCTGTATTTCCAGGGTCAGGCCTGCGGTAAGGGCCAGGGAAATGTCCTGGCTGGTGCCGGTGAGGTTATGCAGATCCAGATTCAGCCGGGCCTGGTCCCCTGCAGCCAGAAACCGGGGCATGGTCATCTGGGTCACCAGAGGCGAGGCCAGGGTCAGTTCATGGTCCCCGGACCCGAAATCCGCAGCAGTGTGGGCCACAGCCATGAGCCGCACCTGTCCGTTGAACTCTGGCATATCCAGGTGAAACAGGGCCATGCCGTCTGCATCTGCGGCAACGGCTGCCCGGTGTAAGGAGATGATCTGCACATCTGTGGCCGGCCGGTCCCCGCCCCGGGATAGGGTGGGGGCATCCCCGCCGAACCGCTGCCTGGCCCATGCGCCATCCCCGGTCTCGATCAGTTTCTGGTACATGTCATGGATGTCAGGGCCATACTGCCGGGGCTGGAAAAAATAGTCAAAGGGTGACGGGGTTTCATATCCGGTGAGGTTGAGAATTCCCGTATCCACGGCTGCCAGGGTGATACGGGCATCAGAAGGAATGCTGCCGTCAGAACGGCGCACCTGCACCGGCACGGTGATGCGGCGGCCGGGTTCGGTTTTTGCCGGCATCCGGATCTCCACGGACAACTGGCGGTGCCCGCGGTCCAGGGGAAGGTGCACCAGGCCCACGGCCCGCTTGGGGAGACTGTTGGACCGGCTTTCACCGGGCCGCACCACCACGGCCGACACATACAGATCATGGCGCTGCCAGGCCGGATCCAGATCAAAGAAAATATCCGCTCCTTCCGGTGGTATGGTAATGGGCCTGGTGAGCAGGTTGGTGTCAGACTCCACAAACAGATACCCTGATCCGCCTTCAGGAGATTTCACCGTCACCTGTACCCGGTCCTGCGATGCATAGGCTTTTTTGTCCAGGATCAGGTCCACCCGGTCCGGCCGGTTCAGGTCTCTGCCTTCAGATCCCCTGGGCTGCCACCCGGCCCATATGTCATAGGATGCGGTAAGCCCGGTGTCCGGGTCAAAAATTTCCAGGCGGTATCCCCCCCATTTTACCGGCACATCCACAACAATGCTTTCCTGATCCGGTATATCAACTAAATACCGCTCCTCCGGATAAAACTGGCTGGAAGAACGCCATTCCCATGCCCCGTTTGTATATTCCCAGTAATATTCCCTGTGTTCCTTGATAACCGTGACTTTCAGGTTTTCAGCCCCCAGGCGCCGGCCGGTTTTATCCACGCGCATAACCGCGAACCGGGCAATGCTATCGCTGTCCACCTCTCCTTTTTCCGCCAGGCTCCGGATACCTACCAAAGATTCTGCCGGCCATACCTGCCAGGATTTGTTCCGTACCACCGGCCGGCCCCCGGCATCATACAGGCTGACATTGGCGGTGACCCAGTGGGGGGAGGAGACATTGTGCCACTGGTTTTTAACGGCCAGCATCCCATGGCCTTCCGTATCCAGGGCTGTTTTTTCCGTGGTGAACGACTGGGTGACCAGGTCTTTGATGTGACCGAATACAAACCCGGGCCATTTTTCCTTGAAAAGCTTTCGGGCAGGGCTAATATGGATTGCCGCATCCACTTTGCTTCCAGCTGCCGGGGCCCCGTAGAGAAATGCCCCGGATACTCGTATTTTAAGGTCCTGGTCCTTGTTCAGAATATCTGTCTGGCCCCTGGGATTACTGATATCGGAACGCATGCGCTCGGGAAGAAATTCCGCCACCAGGAACCGGTAGGCTGTCACAAGGGTACCGGCCTGGGAAAACCGCACTTCCCAGTTGCCGGTGAGGGCATTGCCAGGCAGCTGATACCGGAAGGTATAGTAATTGTTTTCCCGGGGCTGCCACAAAAATTCATGGATCATCCGGCCGTCAGGGGCATATACTTTTGCCTGAATCGGGACCGCAGGGACCATATCGCCATCCTGATTCCGGAGAAGCCCGTCCATGGGAACCGTTTCTCCGGACCGGTAAATATCCCTGGGCCCATAGACAAAAAGTTCCACCGGCCGGTACCTGGCCGCGGCTGTGCGGAATTCGGAAAGGTCCAGGGCAGGAACGTTCATGGGCAGCAGGCTCACGTGGGACTCCTTTGCCGCCGTCACCAGAACAAGGTCTGTGAATGCGCCGCTAACTTTTGCCGTCCCCTCTTCTGTTGTGCGGACCTGGAACAGGGTTCTGCCGTCCTTGTCAACACCGGTCACCCGGACATTGGCCTTCGGCTTTGCCGTTTCAAGGCTCTGGACATGAAACTGCAGGGCGTTGTCATATTTTCTGGCATGGAGCCCTAAGTCACTGATGGAAAACCAGGTGGCACTGTAACCGTAGTCATATATCCCGGCACCCTTGAGCACAGCAAAATACACCCCGGGTTTCTGCAATGCCGCAATATGGGTGATAGGAATATTGGTCCGGGTTCTCAGATGTTTGTTGATCTCAAGGTCCCACCGGCCGGAATACACCAGGTCTGTGAACTGCTGCAGCTCCGGGCTCTGGTAGTAGTACATTCTGCTGTCACGGGAAAAAACTTCTATAAATGGTGCCAGCTTATCCGGCTTGACCCTGAAAAAATCGATGTCTGCCTGCTCAATATCCAAAGTGACCACCGGCAGCCCCTTTGTCAGCCCGGATGCCAGAACCGATCCCCTGGTGGCAAATCCGATCATGGGTTCCACCTGCCGGGTCTTCACCACAAAGGTCTGGGGGTATGACAGCTGCTCCCCGGACCTGGATCTCAACCCCTTGTATATGGACACCACATACCGGGTATCCGGCGAAATATTGGGAAAATACACAGTGGCAGGATCTTTGGACAGGATCCAGGCCCCCTCCACGGGCACATCATTGTCAGCAAAAATGGCCAGATAGGTGTCCAGGGGCTGGGTGGTATCCAAATCTTCGGGAAATGTGACAGCCACAGCGTTTTGTTCATCCACGGTCTGCTGGCCGGCAAAAAGGGCCTGGAATGCATCTGCTTGCGGTACAGAAACGAGAAAAAATATCACCAGGGCCGACAGCGCCAATAGTTTCCGGATCTGTTTCATGGCAGATCTCCTTTTGTCTTTCATCTCTTAGTATGAAAGCTGTTAGCTCTTAGCTGTTAGCTGTTAGCTCTTAGCTGTTAGCCTTCATTTATCAACTTCCCGTAAACAATTACAAATTTCTCCCTGCTGGTCACTAACAGCCATGCCCTGCCGGGCACAACAAATGATGAAAGTATAAGCTGTCAGCCATCAGGTATTAGCTAACAGCTAAAGCCTTTCTTGCCCCTGTCAGGGCATGGCTGTTATTGAAAGGATGCCAGGTCCCTGAGCCGGGAGGTGACATGTACCGGCTGTTTGATCATCCCCTGTTCCAGCATGATGGCTTCGGTCTGGGCCCAGGCTTTCCGCCGGATCTGGCCCACAGCAGTATCAGGATGGGGTTTGACCAGGTCCCTTGTGGCATCCAGCTGGGCTTTCTGCACCTCCCCCTGGGTGCCTTTGTCATATTTTTTCACTGCTGCCAGGACCTGTTCCTGGTTGGCCGGATCCATGGCTGCTCCCCAGGCATCCAGCAGGGCGGACAGAAACTGCCGCACCAGATCCGGGTGGCCTGCCGCCATCTTACCCGACGTCACAACGGAATTGGCCACAAAATCCACACCAAAATCAGCCGGGTTGAAAAATCGGACCGACTCGCCTTCTTTTGCCAGCTGTCCAGCCAGGATCACACCCTGGGAATTTCGGTACACCGGCCAGAGGGTCACCTGTTTTTTTAAAAAAGGGGTAAAGTCAAATCTCACACCGGTCACCTGTACATCTTTGAGGGTGAGTCCGGCCTTTGCCAGCATGGTTTTCATGATGGTTTCATCATTGCCCCCGTAGGTGATGCCCATGCGGCAGCCTTTTAAATCCGACAGCCGGTTGATCTGTTTCTGATCGTCCCGGTAAATCCACTGCATGGGATTGGTTTGGAAAATCTGGGCCAGCACCACTACGTCAGCGCCTTTGTCCAGTGCCCGGATCACCTGGTCCGCAGATGCCACCCCGAAATCCGCATATCCCAGTTCCAGCTCCTTGATGGCATCTTTTTCCGGGCTGCCTTCCTTGACGGTGACATCCAGTCCGGCAGCGGCAAAAAACCCTTTTTCCATGGCAAAAATATCGCCTGCCACACTGGTATTGAACAGCCATTTGAGCCGGTAATTCAAAGATATCTGCTCTGCCCGGCTGTCAGACACCCCGGCAATGCAGATACAGACAATCAAACCCAGTACGGGTCCCAAAATTTTTGCATGTTTCATAGCAGCTTTCCTTTGTTTTCAGAGCCCCATTTGGCTTTGACCATTTCTCCCAGGGTTTCCAGGATACCCTGGTAAACGGAAATGACAATGCCGATCATGAACAGGGCCGTGAGAATCGCAGCCAGATTGCTCTGGTACAGGGCGATGCGGATACTGTATCCGATGCCTGCATTGGCGGCAATGAATTCCGCCACAATGGTGCCTGCCATGGCCAGGGTGGCACTGCCGGCAATGACGGTGGTCAGTTTGCTCAAATTTTCAAAGGCCCGGATTTTCACCTCCAACTGCCAGCGCATCCGACCGGTGGCGATATAAAAATGCTCAATATCTTCCACAGGCGCAGCCATCACCCCCAGTACCGACAGCAGCAGCGGAAAATAACAGATCATGGCGGCAATGAGCAGCCGGGACAAAAAACCGTCCCCCAGGAGGATGAAAATAATGGGGGCCAGGGCCACGATGGGGTATGCCTGGATATTATAGGCGGTCACCCGGATCATGGAACCGGCCCAGGAAGATTTACGGCCCAGGATGCCCACAAAAAATGCCAGAAAAATGGAAATACCCTGGCCCAGAATGGCAACAGACAGGGTATCCATGACATCGGTAAAAAATCCGGCAGACATCTGCACAGCGGTTTCCAGGATCAAAGGGAGTCCCGGGATCACATAATCAGACAGGGACAGCCCCTTTTTCACCATCAGCAAGATGGCCAGAAACACGGCATACACGATCATGAACTGATAAATCCGTCTAAAAAGCACTCATGACCTCCAGCATGATCCGGTCCAGGGATGGTTTTTCCAGGACAGAAATTCTGGTGTCATCCTGTCCTGATACAATTTTGCTGGGCTTTTCCCGGGACGGTTCGGTCAATACCAGGATATCTTTGCAGAACCGGGCCACTTCCATGAGGTTATGGGAAATATACAAAAACATCTTGTGGGAAAACAGCTCTTTTACGGCCAGCAGAATGGTCTGACGCAGTTTTTCATCCACATTGGCCAGGCTCTCGTCCAGGATCAGCAGGTCAAAATCCTGGAGCAGATACCGGATCAGGTTCATGCGGTTCTGCTGGCCCATGGACAGCTGGGAAAACCGTGCACCCAGCACCGGCCCCAACTGGAAAATATCGATCAGTTCTTTTTTCAAATCCTGCCTGTCTGCAGGGCAGATCCGGTCCAGATGGCGGCCGGTGGAAGACCACCCTGGCAGCCGCTCCAGGTTGTAGGAATACAGAATGGTACCAATACCCGACGTCTGGATGGGCAGTTGCGGCCTGTCCCGGTAATTGGCCAGCAGTTTTGCAAACGAGGTCTTGCCCACACCGGACGGACCGAACACCGCGTGGAAGCCGGGCCCATCCATGGCAAACCACAGGTCCTGAATAACCATGGTCTCGGATTCAGGATAGGCAAAATTCAAACCGCTGCATTCCAGGCGCATCTGTTTCTCTCCGAATGTGTCTCAACTGCCCTAAGCTTTACAGGGGATCGCCTCAAAAATCAATGGTTGATACATCCGGCAGGTGAAAGCCCTGGGTCGGCGGTTTGTAGTTTCTCCTGTGGTGTCTATTTAATTTTTTCCGGTTCAAACTGCCACTTCCGCAACTTCATATAGCTTGTGCCGTTTAATCATCTGTTTAAAGCCGTGTTGCCCTTTATTTTAAATCCTGTAGGGAAAGTGTTGTTTTTGTAAGCATCTTTTTCTTTTGGTCCTCTTCCGCTTTATTTTTAAGCCCCCGGATTACCTCTTCCACTATGATCAGCTGCACGCATTTTGTGCGCATTTTGCTGCGATTTGCCAAGGTTTGCAGGGGTTTTGTGCTTGCATTGATTTTCCGAAACTGTTATAAACCGGTCTATAAAGCCGCAGCCGGCGTAACTCAGGTGGTAGAGTAGCTGATTCGTAATCAGCAAGTCAGCAGTTCGAGTCTGCTCGCCGGCTCCAGAAAAACAGAAATCCATGTTCCAATTATAAAAGCAGCGTTGCGGCGTTTCAAAATAAGCGAAGATGACTTTTGGAAATGATATCACAACCGATTGATCTTTGTTTTTCCATTATAAAGTTTACACAACCATATCCGTATCAACACTCTGCCGGAAGCTGATCTGGTATTGTGTCTACTCACCATCATTGCCTTTTTCCCAAACCGTGCTTATTATTTTTTTAATACATCCTAAAAAAGACATGGAAAAATGAAATATGCCCATATGGCAACCCTGCTGAAATATATGATAGTATCTATATTCATGGTTTTCCCGGCTTTTTCAGCCGATGCCCGGACCAGGGATGACGCGGGAATTGACAGTGATATTTCGGGCACCGCCCTGGCGACCATTGACCGTAACAGGCCGGAGAAAAACAGCTGCAACAGCTTTTTACAAACAGCAATTTTTTACATAGGGGGATAACATGCAGGAAAAGTGGACATATAAGAATTATGAAATCCAAGAAGGATTAAAACCTGGAAGTGAGACCTTCCGTTATTTTTTTAAAATTCTCAAAGATGGCGAGAAAAAATGTAATTACTGTGTCTGGATTGCGGATGATGCGATTGAACAGTTCGATCCGTCCCTCAAATTTGATGCTGTAGTCACCTCCCAAAAAGAGAGCTGGCACGATTGGGTAAAGGGGAAAATTGATGACCAGGACTTTCGAAACCGGGCGTTGAAAGTTGAAAAACAAGGCCGGCAGGAGATCAACCTGTCCGAGATGTCCGATCATATCAGCCCTGATTGAAAAGATCAGGCCTGCCGGTTCTGCCGGATAGCCTGAATTTTTTCCTGGTAGGACCGGAGCATGTCTTGTTCAAACGCCTCATTGGAGGGATACGATCTGCCAAACACCGGTTCCCACAGATCCACATCCTCCATGCACAGATAAAAGAACACCGCAGTTTTCCAGGTGTCGGGAAATGCCTGGAAAAGGGTGGAAAACAGGGTGCTTTTGATTTCAAAGGGATAACTGAATCTGCCGGCGCATGCCTCCATGGGCATCTGAAGAATCGTGGTCTTTGCCATGCGTTCCCGGATCCGTTTGATCACCGGTTTGATGAATGTCAGGGTGCCGATGGAAACCATGACCACCTCTCCGGGGGAAAAGGTTTCTGTCAGCCGGGATACAACAGCCCGGTAGTCGGCTTCCCATCCTTTGTACCAGACCATGGGATGGAAGTGAAATCCCACGGGAATTCCCCGGTCCGCCAGTTTTCTGGCACTTTGTATCCGCTTTTCCAAAGGAGCGGTGCCCTTTTCCTCGGCCGTGATCACTGCAGGGGTGTTCAAGGACCAGGTGAACACCATGTTGGATGGTGGCGGATGTGTCAGAAAATATCCAATCCGGCTGCTTTTGGATTTCATCTCCAAAATTACCCGGGGGTGGGTTGCGGCAAACCGGGTCAGGTTGTCCAGCAGGCCGAACCGATTCCCCCACATCAATGAATCAGAGGACTGGCCTGTTCCGATATGGACCGGGGTATCTTTTTCCAGTGTCAGCCCCTCCAGATGGCGGGCCAGGTCACGGACAAACCGGACCTGGTTGCCGTGGTAAAAGGACTGGATGGAGCAATAACTGCAGTCGAATCCGCACTGCTGGACCACATCCAGGGTGTTGAGGTTGCAGCACCGGGTCTTTTCCGACGCCACCGGGCATTTGCCCATGACGGCCCCCTTCAGGTCTGTCTGCACCATCTGCTCTTCAGGGAACCTGGTTTCCCCGGGTGCAAACCCCTTCCCGGCCGGGTAAGGCTTCTGGGTGTTTTTCAATGCCTCATATCCGGATTTGAGCTGGGATAATATCTTTGCGGCCGCCTGTTTTCCGGTTGTTTTTCCCAGGACGTCGGGCCGGTAAAACCGGTCAAGCCCGCCCTTGTCCCAGCAGTGCAAATCCAGACTGTATTCCACCAGAAACCGCAGCTGCTGAAGAGAAAATCCATGGGCCTGTGACAGGCCATGCAGCCACATTTGGCGGTCCAGGGGCAGTTTCGAAAAACCGGCGATCTGTTCAAGGCGGCTCAATGACATCCGGTTATTATAGCGGAAAAACAGCCCCGGTCAAGACGGGAAATGCCCGGCCGGATGCAGCGCCAGGCAGGGGCTGGTCCCAGACCGCAAAGCTATGGCTGCAGGCAGCAAACACGCGGATAATTCAATCATTGGGTTTTCTTTTTTTTCCCACCATGCCTGTTAAAAAAAGCAGCATAAAAAAGCCTGTGGGAAAAGCCAGGACCCATATCAGCCTTAACAGCCAGACAACAAACTCGGCCTCTTCCATGCCTGTGATGAATTTTGGGGCGGGCATCACCATGGAAACCGCAAATCCAAGTATGATCAGGCGGGGAAACCAGTATTTGCATCTTGTCCACATGTTTTAGATTATAGTCCCGGAACACAGTATTTGTAAAGATTCTGAAATACTATTGTAACCAGGCTCTTTAAATTAAAAGCGGTGCAGAAAACGGCAGGTATAGATTTTCTTATTGACAAGAAAGGGGCTGATCTTTATATTTTTGGACTGAATATTCATTCCTAACAGAAAATATAATGGAAACCCATACAAAAAACAAGTCTGATCAGATCCTTAAAGCAGCATTGCATCTGTTTGCGGAAAACGGCTTTCATTCCGCCCCCATGTCCCGCCTGGCACAGATGGCCGGGGTCGGGGTGGGCAGTATTTACCGCTACTTCAGGGACAAGAACCAGCTGGTGCACGCGGTTTTCGAACATGTGGACCAGGCACTGACCACCATGCTGGCGGCGTCATTTGATCCGGACCTGTCTGACCGGGATCAGCTGATCCGCATGCTGACACATTTGATATACTATCTGCATTCCCACCCACGGGAATTTCGATTTTTGGAACAATATTACTATTCTCCCTATGGCCTTGAAAAAAAACGGGGCAAACTGCTCCAGGAGAACAATCAAAACGTTCCCGAACCCCTGCGTAAATTTTTTTTCGGTGAACTGGATGGTTCTGTCAAAAAGCTGCCCTGGCCGGTGTACCAGGCATTGATTTTCGGACCGGCCACTTTTTTAGTGCGCGATTCTCTGGCCGGGCTGGTCACCTTGAATGATGATATGGTGCAGTCTTTGGCCCGGGCCTGCTGGGATGCATTAACAATTAAGGAGTTTTGATCACATGCTGCAAAAAAATCTGTCTAAAAAAATCATCCCCTTCACAGTGATACTGTGCTCCCTGTTTTTAGCCGGCAGGGCAATTGCACAGGAACCGCGTGTACCACAAGTGCGGGTGCTTACCATCACGGAACAGGATGTTGTGCCGGCAGACGAATATGTGGGCCATGTGGAAGCGATTCAAAGCGTGGATTTGCGGGCCCGGGTGGAAGGATTCCTGGAAGAGGTGAGTTTCAAAGAAGGGGATTATGTCAAAAAAGGCCAGGTCCTGTACCGCATTGAACAGGACGGTTATGCTGCAAAAGTGGCCTTGGAAAGAGCCCGGGTAGCCCAGGCAGAAGCGGAACTGACAAGGGCCAAAAGCCATCTGAAGCGCCTGCAGTCGGTGAGCCGGCAGAGCATTTCCGCCATGGACATGGACAATGCCGTGGCAGCCGAGCTGGCAGCCCGGGCAAACCTGGCAGCTGCCAATGCAGCCCTGGACACCAGTCAATTGAATCTGGCCTATACCACCATAAAGGCACCGATTTCCGGCCGTATCGGCAGAACCGCCTACACCCGGGGCAACCTTGTGAATCCGGCATCCGGGGTTCTGGCAACCATTGTACAGACAGATCCTGTCCGGGTGGCCTATGCCATCAGTGAAAATGATTTCACCGCTGTGCAAAAAGCAATAAAAGAAATGGACGGGCCCCAGTCACGCCTGCTGGTCCCGCACCTGATACTGCCAGGGGCGGGACCTTATGCTGAACAGGGCAGGGTAATATTTGTCGACAACCGGGTGGATGCCGCCACCGGAACCATTACGGTAAGGGCACAGTTCAACAATCCGGATGGCTGGCTCCTTCCCGGGCAGTATGTCACGGTCCAGGTCAAAGCGGCTGCATCAAAGCTTTTGCCGGTGGTGCCCCAGTCTGCTGTTCTGGCCAATCAGGATGGGCGGTATGTACTGGTTGTCAAGGACGGCATTGCCACCAGGCAGGCCATTGTAACCGGCCCTGCCCTGGACCGGATGTGGGCGGTGGAATCAGGCCTGGCCGCCGGAGACCGGGTGATCGTCAGCGGCATCCAGAAGGTGCAGCCCGGTGAACCGGTAGATGCGGTTCCTGCTGAACTGGAGAACTGATCCATGATTTCCAATATTTTCATCCACCGCCCGCGCCTGGCAGGGGTCATTTCCATTGTCATCACCCTGGCAGGTTTTCTGGCACTTATGTCCATTCCCGTGGCCCAGTACCCCCAGATCACCCCACCTGAAATTACGGTATCCGCCTTTTACCCGGGTGCCAGCTCTGAAGTGCTGGCCCAGACCGTGGCCGCCCCCCTGGAAAAAGAGGTCAACGGGGTGGATAACATGCTTTACATGTCATCTTCCAGTTCCAATACCGGCAGCTATACACTGCGGGTCACCTTTGAGGTGGGCAGTGATCCGGATATCAACCAGGTGAACCTGCAGAACCGGATTCAGCTGGCCACCCCCAAACTGCCGGCAGAGGTGGTGGCCCAGGGCATCAGTGTGCGCAAGCGCTCCGGTGACATGATGGCGGCCATCAGCTTTTTCTCTCCGGATAAATCCCGGGAAATGCTGTTTTTAAGCAATTATATCAGTGACCAGGTCACAGACGCCCTGATACGGATCAATGGTGTCAGTGATGCCAGGATCTTTGGTGAAAAAGAGTACAGCCTGAGAATATGGATGAACCCTGAACGCATGACCGCCCTGGGACTGACTGCGGATGACATCATATCTGCCGTACGGACCCAGAATGTTCAGGCGTCGCTGGGGGCTGTGGGCATGGAGCCCCTTGAACACAAAAAATCGGTGCAGTTTTCCCTGCGTGCCAAAGGCCGGCTGGTCGAAGTGACCGATTTTGAAAACATCATTGTCAGGGCCAACAAACAGGGGGGACTGGTGCGGATCAAGGATGTGGCCCGGGTGGAACTGGCAGCCCAGTCCTATGCCACTGAATCCATTCTCAACGGCAACCCTGCCGCCACCCTGGCAGTCTACCGGGCATCAGATGCCAATGCCCTGGAAACAATGGAAAATGTCCGCAATGAACTTAAAAAACTGGAATCAGGCATGCCAGAAGATGTGGGCTATGAAATCATTCTGGACACCACCCGGTATGTGTCTGCGGCCATTGATGAAATCATTTTAACCCTGTCTCTGGTAACTGTGCTTGTAATCGCCGTTATTTTTGCTTTTCTTCAGAACTGGCGGGCCACTTTGATCCCTTCCATGGCCATTCCGGTCTCTTTGATCGGCACCTTTGCCATACTCATGGCCCTGGGGTACAATGCTAATACCATCACCTTGTTTGCCCTGATCATGGCCATCGGCCTGGTGGTGGATGATGCCATTGTGGTGGTGGAAAATGTGCACCGGGTCATGCATGAAGAAAACCTGCCCGGGCCTGAGGCCACGAAAAAAGCCATGGCCCAGGTGGTTGGTCCCATTATTTCCACCACCCTGGTGCTGTTTTCCGTGTTTGTACCGGTGGCGTTTATGCCGGGTATCACCGGCCAGCTTTACCGGCAGTTCGCCGTGACCATGTGCAGTGCTGTGCTGCTGTCCGCCACCTGTGCTTTGACCTTGAGTCCGGCTTTGTGCGCAACCTTTCTCACACAACAAAAAGGGCCGGCAAAAGGGCCGTTCGCCTGGTTCAATCGCCTGGTTGATGCCAGCCGCAAAGGGTATGTAGCCGGTTCCGCCTGGATGATCCGGCGGCTTGTGGTTCCGATACTGTTGTTTGCCGGGATAGTGACCGGTGCTGTCATGCTCTTTAACACTACGCCCACAAGCTTTCTTCCCCCGGAAGACCAGGGATATTTCCTTATCAATGTGCAGCTGCCCCAGTCTGCTGCCCTGTCCCGCACTGCTGCGGTACTGGATGATATTACCAGAGAAATGCACACCATCGACGGAATGGCCAACATGATCGGTGTGTCCGGGTTCAGTCTGCTCAGCGGGAATGCCGACAATGTGGGGTTTGCTTTGGGGATTCTCAAACCCTGGGATGAAAGGCGCATGGCTCACCAGCACCTGGATGCCATCGTTGGCCGGGCACGGGAAAAACTGGCCGCCCTGTCCGATGCCAATGCTTTTGCCTTTGTGCCGCCTCCCATATCCGGGCTGGGTGCCAGCAGCGGATTCACTTTTCAATTGCTTGCCAGAGAGGGACAGGATCCCCAGGAGTTGTTCGGCATGGCCCTTAACCTGATGATGGCCGCCAACCAGGACCCGGTACTGGAAGAAGTATTCACCACCTACACAGCAGACACCCCCCAGATTTTTGTGGATGTGGACCGGACCAGAGCGGAATACCTCAAGGTGCCGGTGGCACGGATTTTCTCAACCCTCCAGGCCCACCTGGGATCAGCCTATGTCAATGACTTTAATCTCGGAGGTCGGACCTACCAGGTCAAGGTCCAGGCAGACGGGCCGTTCCGGGATACGGCAGAAGATATCAAGCGCCTGTATGTGCGGAGCAACGACAACAAGATGGTTCCCCTCACCAGCCTGGTAACCCTGCGCACGGTTCTGGGCCCCCAGCTCATCAAGCGGTATAACCAGTTCACCAGTGCGGATTTCAACGGCAATGCCGCCCCGGGATTTTCATCCGGACAGGCCATGGCTGCCATGGAACAGGTGGCTGCAAAGGAGCTGGCCCCAGGTTTTGGCTATGAGTGGTCTGCCCTTTCATACCAGGAAAAACGCACCGGCGGCCAGGTTGTCTGGCTGTTTGCCCTGGCCCTGGTCTTTGCCTATCTGTTTCTGGTGGCCCAGTATGAAAGCTGGAACCTGCCCTTGTCCATTGTATTGACCATACCGGTGGGAACCCTGGGGGCACTGGCAGGCCTGTGGCTGCTTGGCATGTCTTTGTCCATTTACGCACAGATCGGTCTGGTGCTGCTGGTGGGCCTGGCAGCAAAAAATGCCATCCTCATTGTTGAATTTTCCAGGGGCCAGCGCCTGGCAGGCCTTTCCATTGCAGAGGCGGCTGTAACCGGCGGGGCCATCCGTTTCCGGCCGGTACTCATGACATCTTTGACCTTTATTTTCGGGCTGGTGCCCATGCTCATCGCCACCGGAGCAGGTGCAGGCAGCCGCAGGGCAATCGGTACCGCTGTTTTCTCCGGTATGTGTGTGGCCACATTTTTTGGTATTTTCCTGATTCCATCTTTGTATTATATTTTCCAGACCATCAGTGAAAAAGGCCGGGCCCGGCGCCTGGCAGGGCAGCAGCAGGATAAAATGGACAATGCAGCACCTGGAACAAAAACAAAAGAGGTGAGGTGATACAGCATATGCACGGTTTTTCCAGAACAGGTACCTATACTAAAAATGGTTTTTTTTCCAGGATCTTTCAATTTACTGCCTGTCCGGCAATAATACTGGTGCTGATACTCATGTCCGGGTGTGCTGCTGTGGGGCCTGAATTCCAGGCACCAAAACTGTCCGGTCCGGACACCTGGCATACCAAAATGGCGGGCGGCCTGGCTGTTTCTGAAACCACACCTGATGATCAGGGTGCCTGGTGGCAGGTTTTTCAGGATCCTTTGCTGACCCGTTTGATTGAAAATGCGGCAGCCGGCAACCTGGATCTGCAGAATGCGGTGGTCCGGATTCAGGAGGCACGGGCATTGTACGGCATCAGCCAGGCAGGTGATTATCCGGTTCTGGACAGCACCGGTTTGATACAAAGGCGGCAGACCAGTGAAGAAACCGGTACCGGAAGAACCTCCGGCTTTTACCATGCCGGTTTTGATGCGGCCTGGGAACTGGATCTGTTCGGTGGGGTGCAGCGCTCACAGGAGGCTGCCCTGGCGGAGATGGAGACCCGGCAGGAGGCCATGGCCGGGGTGCTTGTGAGTCTGCAGGCGGAAGTCGCCCTCAATTATCTGGAACTGCGCACCTTTCAGGAGCGGCTGGTTGCAGCCCGGGGAAACCTGGAAGTGCAAAAGGAGACCTATGAAATCAATTTGTCCCGGTTCAATGCCGGATTGATCGGGGAACTGCCGGTTCATCAGTCCCAATACATTCTGGAGCAGACCCGGTCCCAGATTCCGCTGCTCCAGGACGGCCTTGGCAGGACGGCAAACCGCCTGGCCGTCCTGGTGGGCAAACCGCCGGGTGCCCTGCATGAAGATCTGGCTGAAACCCGTCCCATCCCCCGCATTCCCCTGGAAGTTGCCATGGGCATCCCTGCCGGGACCCTGCGCCAGCGTCCGGATATCCGCCGGGCGGAACGGGCCCTGGCACGGGAAACCGCCCTGGTGGGGGTGGCCATGGCAGACCTGTACCCGCGGTTTCACCTGACCGGCACATTTGGCCTGGAAGCTTTGTCAGCCGGGAATTTTTTCAACAGCTCCAGCCGGTTCTGGGGGATCGGTCCCCGGGTCTCCTGGCGGCTTTTTGATGGTGGCAGGATCAGGCAGGCTGTTGCGGCCCAGTCCGCCCGCCAGGAACAGGCCATGATCGATTACCAGGCCGCACTGCTGACAGCCAGGGAAGAGATTGAAAATGCGATTCTGGCCTTTGCCAAGGAACAGCTGCGCCGCGATTCCCTGGTCAAGGCCACGGCAGCAGCCCGCAACGCCGACCGTATTGCCAGAGACCAGTACCAGGCCGGGCTGGTGGACTTCAGCAATGTGCTGGATGCCCAGCGGTCCCTGCTTTCCTTTGAAGACCAGCTGGCCCAAAGCCGGGGGGCGGTGAGCGCCAACCTGGTGCGCCTGTACAAGGCCATGGGCGGCGGGTGGCAGCATATGGCCCGGTGATGCAGGGCCGTATAGATCCAGGAACAAGAGGGAACATGTGATGAACAGACCTGATATACCCTCCCGGACAAACCATTCCAGGGTGTCACTGTTTCTTGAAGGGGCAAAGGACACCTTTCCGCTGATTGTGGGTGCGGTTCCCTTTGGCATTATCTTCGGTGCCCTGGCTGACACGGCCGGGCTTTCCTTTGGCGCTGCAATGGGAATGTCCTTGTTTGTTTTTGCAGGGTCTGCGCAGTTTGTGGCCCTGGGCCTGGCTGCATCAGGCACCCCGTGGCCCATGATAGTTGTCACCACCTTTGTGGTCAACCTGCGCCACATGCTCTACAGCGCGACCATGGTGCCTTTTTATAAAAATCTGCCCCAAGCCTGGAAAATGGTGCTGGCCTTTGGTTTGACCGATGAAACCTTTGCCGTGGCAGTCACCCGCTACGGCAAACATGATGGTGTACCCGGCAAACACTACTACAACCTGGGGTCCATGGTGTTCATGTACCTCAACTGGAATCTGTGTACACTGATCGGTCTTACAGCAGGAAAAACCTTTCCGGAAATATCCCGGTGGGGGCTTGATTTTGCCATGCCTGCCACATTCATCGGCATTGTCATCCCGTATCTTGTTACAAAACCCATGTGGGCCGCGGTGGTCACAGCCGGAACGGTTTCAATTGCCGCCCAGGGCCTTCCCCACAAGCTGGGTTTGATGGTGGCTGCCCTTGCCGGCGTTACAGCCGGGGTGGTGTGTGAAAAACTGTTCTGTGGCACAAAAAAGGAAAAATAACCATGTCTGGCACTGGCATACAATTATCTGAGATCTATATGGTTGCAGGGATGGCTGCGGTAACCTTTGGCATACGCTATATTCTTTTTCCTGTTTCCGGTCGGATGCAGTTTCCCAGGCTTTTTGAAAAAGGATTGCGATATGTGCCTCCTGCCGTACTCACAGCCATCATTGTGCCCTCTGTGCTGATGCCGGACGGGAAAACCCTTGACCTGCACCTGGATAATCCATATCTCATTGGCGCCGTTGCCGCCTGTATCATCGGCGGTATATTCAAAAACCTGCTCTTGACCATTGTCCTGAGCATGGTGGTTTTTCTGGGCGCCCAGTGGGTCTTTGCAATGGGATAAACAGCACCCCATACCGCCCGATGTTTTTTATCATTAACCTTGTCAGAAGCCATGCCAACAGGTGCCGGAAGGGCGAAAACCTGCACATATATACTGTAATGATCTCTTCATCCAGGCTGAATCATATGGATGACCGGTTGTATTGGCATTACATGCGCTCCAGGATCTTTGCCAGTTTTTTCTTTTCATCATGATAGATCTGGTGAGCGGTTTTCAGTTCAATTCTTTCAAAAGAAATCGTGTAACCCGGGATGACCTGGGCTAACTTTGAAATATCCGTGGAGACCACGGTGGCGATTTTGGCATACCCTCCCACGGTCTGCTCCACCAGCAGGATAATGGGCTGTTCATCCGCCGGAATCTGGATACTGCCAGGGATAGAGGGTTCTGACACAATACTTTTGGGCATGCCCGGTCTGATGGGAATTTTTTCTCCCTGCAGCCGGTATCCCATGCGGTTTGCCTTGGGGGTCACCATATACCGGGTGGTGAACAAGGTGGTCAGTCCCTGGTCAAAAAAATCATCCTGGGGACCGGGAACCGCACGCAGCAGCACATGGGACGGATAGTCCGGAATCAATGTTTCCGGCACCACCCGCTCCCGGGTCAGCAGATCTCCGCCATGGGCATCCAGGATATCGCCGGCCTTCAGGGGCCTGCCCATGAATCCGCCGAAACCGCCGCCCACATAAGTGGAACAGGATCCCATGACAGACGGCACCTTAATCCCGCCGGTAACGGCCAGGCAGGCCCGGCACCCGGCCTGGACCTGGGAAATGGTCAATACATCACCGGGCTTCACCCGGATGGACCGCCACTGATCCACCGGTATTTTGTTCAGGGTCATATCCATCTTCGCGCCGGTGACGGCAATGTCCATGGGTGTGAGAAATTTGAGGGACGGGCCCATGACTGTGATTTCCAGCACTGCCCGATCTTTGTTGTTGCCCACCAGCTGGTTGGCAATGTCACTGGCGAAGGTATCCAGAACCCCGCAGACAGGCACTCCCATATGCTGAAATCCGAACCGTCCCTTGTCCTGAACTGTGGTAAAACCGCCGGGGACCAGCACTTCAAATGCCTTCATCAGCGGGTGTCCTTTTCAGCCAGCCGGTCATACTCAGACGCCGATATGGGCACAAATGTGATTTTATCCCCTGCCTGGTAAAGAAAGGGATCTTTTTTTTGGGGTGCGAACAGGTTCAGGGGGGTTCGGCCGATGATCTGCCACCCACCCGGGCTGGAAATGGGGTAGATGCCGGTCTGGTTGTTGGCGATGCCCACAGATCCCTTTGGCACATGCGTACGGGGAGTGTCCAGCCGGGGGGAGAACAGCCTTTCGTCAAGTCCCCCCAGAAACGCAAACCCCGGTGTAAACCCTATCATGTAGATCAGGTATTCCGGGGCCGTATGCACCTGGATCACCTGCTCTTTGGTCAAGCCTGATTTTTTCTGGATATTGCAGATATCCGGACCAAAGTCTCCCCCATAGCACACCGGAATTTCCACCACCCTGCATGCCTGGTCATCCAGGGCAATCCTGGTGTCATCCAGGCTATCCACCAGTGTGCCCAGGCGGTCCGGGTCCGTCACATCAGGGTCATAGATAAACAGCAGGGAACGGTAGGCAGGGATCACTTCCAGAATGCCAGACAAAGGATTGTTTTCCAGGGACTTTGCCATGGCCCTCACCTTTGCATTGACCCGGGGATCAATGCCGTCACCGAATTCCACGAGGAATCCTCTGTCACCGGCTAAACGGCAGACCGGTCTGTCATACACCTGTGGGGTCATAGCGCTGATTCTCCCCCATGGGTTTCACCTGAATCCCATGGGTTTCCAGAATGTTTCTGATGTTTTTCACCAGTGCCACGGCAGCCGGGTTGTCCCCGTGTACACACAAAGAATTCACTTCCAGATCTATGCGGCTGCCGTCAACAGCCAAGACATATCCATTGGCCATGTCCAGTGCCCGCTGTGCCACTGCATCCGGATCAGAGATAACCGCCCCGGGCTGTCTTCTTGGCACAAGGGTCCCTTTTGGGGTATAGGCCCGGTCCGGAAAGGCTTCATACACCACCTTGAGCCCCAGCTCCACCCCCATGCGCCGCATGGTATCCCCTTTTTTCCCTGCCAGGGCCACAAACAGCAGGTCCGGGTCAACGGCCAAAATTCCCTTGGCAACGCCTCTGGCAATGGTGTCATTTTCCACCGCATCCAGGTACAGGGCGCCATGGGGCTTTACATGCTGCAGGTTTGTCCCGTGGGCCCGGCAGAACCCCTGAAGCGCCCCCACCTGGAAGATTACATACTGCTGGATCTCAGTTTCCGAACAGGCCATGTGCCGCCGGCCGAATCCCAACAGGTCGGGATATCCCGGGTGGGCGCCGATGCCCACCTCTTTTTCCTTTGCCAGTTTCACGGTGCGGTCCATGACCAGGGGATCTCCGGCATGGAACCCGCAGGCGATATTGGCCGAGGTGATATGGTCCATGACCTCCGCGTCCATGCCGATGGTATAGGCACCAAAACTTTCTCCCATATCACAGTTCAGATCAATCTGTTTCACGGTTTTTTACCTTGCATTCTTTGGTTGGCTTTCATGACTTCTGATATCTTTTGCCGCCAGGGGCTGTTTGTGAATTTTCCCCGCTGTTAAAGGTTTTCCCATATTGGAATGCCTGCCTTTGGTCTATACAACGAATATAGCCATTAAAACCGAAATACTTGACATAGATTCGAAATATATGTCAAGTATTTTTAAAAAATGACTGTTCTGGAAAAGCCCCATTAGTTCAACCTGGACAGCCGGTCAGACCCCAGAAAATTGTCTGCATGATTGAGGAATTTTCACATGAAACTGGAACCGTTCAGGCTTGAACGCTTTTTTTCAAAACATGAATTTTCCGCCCCTTATCTGCTGTGTACCTCGGATTGCGAGAGCATGGAACTCCAGGATCTGCTCGCACTTGCTCCTGGTGCACAGGAATATTTCCTGTCGCTCTGGCTCGGCTATACAGAGTTATCAGGCGATCCCGGGCTGCGGCAGGCGGTTGCAGCATTGTACGAAAATATCACCGCCGACCATGTCCTTGTGCATGCCGGGGCATCATCTGGACCGCTTTTTTACAGACCATGCTGACCTTTTCAAATGGTATCAGCCCAAAGCCGGTTCAGTCGCCTTCACAGGTCGCATTCCTGCGATTCCGGATCCCGCAAGAAAACAATCCGTTAAACAACTATGTCGTTAACTGTCTTTAATCATGGGTATTCAAATACGTTTTCATTTTCATTCCAAACTGGCATATGATTTGCAGATCAATTTCAGAAACGGTATCACCAAGTGGCTGTTTCACGGGTACAGAGTCAAAGGAAACAACATAAAAAAATACTGATTGTTAAAGGATAAATCTCATGCCCTTATTTGATTTCATATGCAATGACTGCGGCCGAACCAGCGAACTGCTCATCGCCAGTACCGGGGACGAACCCAGGTGCTCCGCCTGCGGAAGCAGCAACCTGAGCAAACAGATATCGGCCCATTCCGCCATGTCCGGCCCGGCAAAATCAAGAAAACCCGGACTGGGGGATACGGCCTGCTGCGGCTCGGCACCCGGACAGGCCTCTGGATGCGCAGGCCCCGGAAGCTGCTGTGGAAAAGTGTTCTAGCCATGGACAAACTGGATGCATTTTTGGATAATCTCCAGAACGAAATTTTCGAAGAAGCCAGGCAGGCCCTTGGTGAAAAAGGATTTCACCGGTGGCGCAACCCCAGATTCTGCGGCCGGATGGAAAACCCCGACGGCCATGGCCGCGTTACCGGGGAATGCGGCGATACCATGGAAATCTACTTTAAATTTAAAGACAACCGTGTGTCTCACGCCTCCTATGTCACGAATGGATGCGCCGCAAGTTCCATCAGCGGTTCCTTTGCTGCCGAACTGACCCTGGGAAAGAATCCGGATGAACTCACCGACATTACAGATGAAAAAGTCCTGGAAACTATCGGCAGATTACCGGAAAAGGACCAGCACTGTGCCGGCCTTGCCGCAAGAACAGTCCAGGAAGCACTTACCGATTACATGATCAGGCAACTCAATAATCGGTAAGGTATTCAGGATCCATGTCCAGGGTCAGATGATCTCCATCCATGAGCCGTACAGACAGGCCATGGATTTTGGGCAGTTCATATCTGAAAAAATAGTGCATGGCAAACAGCTTGCCTTTGTAAAACTGCTCCTCCTTTCTGGAAGGGTTTTCAGCCAGTGCCTTTTCTGCCGCGATCCCCTGGATCAGCCACTGCCAGGAAACCACGATCAGAGCGAAAAATTCCAGAAACAGGGCAGCATCCGCTAAAAAGGCATCAATTTTCCCTTCTCCGGCAATTTTAAAGCAGACTCCGGCCACGGTCTCAAGTTGTTTTTTTGCATCTGCCAGGGCCTGAACCGCATGTGCCAGTCCGGGAAATGCTTGTGCCGTCTGAATGATTTGATCCAGTTCTTTAAGAAAAAGGAGCCCGGCCTTTCCATTTTTCATGACCAGTTTCCGGCCCAGAAGGTCCATTGCCTGTATGCCGGTAGTCCCTTCATGGATGGGATGAATCCGGATATCCCGCAGATACTGTTCCACCGGAAAATCCTCACAATACCCATATCCCCCGAAACACTGGATGGCGCTGCTGGTGGCCAGGAATCCGTATTCAGAGGGAAATGTTTTGGCAACCGGTGTCAGCAGATCCAGCAGCAGCTGGTACCGTTCCTTTTCATCCCCGGCGGACACCCGGATCAGGTCCGCATACATGGCGCATTGCAGAATCAAAGAAAACCCGCCCTCTACGACCGATCGCTGAAACAGCAGCATCCGCTTGACATCGGCATGTTCTATAATGGGTACCTGCGGTGCCATGGGATCTTTCCGGGTAATCGGTCTGCCCTGGGGCCTGTTTTTTGCGTAATCCAGGGCCGCATAATAGGCAGCCGAGGCAATGGCGCAAGCACCCAGACCCACCAGGACTCTGGCCTCATTCATCATCTGGAACATATGGGAAAGACCTTTGTTTTCCTCCCCCACCAGCCATCCATGGCAATCATCTTTTTCGCCCATGGACAACTCCAAAGCAGGTATACCCCGTCCCCCCAGCTTATGGTAAACAGCTGCGGTGGTGACATCATTGGAAACCAGATTTCCCTTGTCATCCAGCCGTTTTTTGGGCACCACGAACAAAGAGATGCCTTTGGCACCGGAAGGGGCGTTTTCGATCCGAGCCAGCATCAAATGCACCACATTCTCCGCCCCGTCATGGTCTCCGGCGGATATAAAGGTTTTGATGCCTTTGATTTTAAACCGCCCATTGCCGTCCCTGGAAGCGATGGTGGTGATATCGGACAGGGAACTTCCCGCCTGGGGCTCGGTCAGGGCCATGGTACCCTGCCACCGGCCGGCCAGCATGTTGGGCACATAGGTATCTATCAGGTGCCGGCTGCCGAAAGAGGAGATCAGTTCCGCTGCGCCGGCGGTCAGCTCGGGATAGGCAGAGGCTGAATAATTGGCAGCCGCAAACACAAAGCTTGCGGCAGACCGGATAATCAGCGGGATCTGCTCCCCGCCATGGGATTCCGGGAATCCTGCGGCAATCCACCCGCCCTGACCGAATTCGGCCATGATTTTTTTCACGGCCCTGTGCACCTTTACCTGTCCATTTTCAAGCACCGGCGGGTTTTGGTCCATCTCTGCCAGAACCGGATACATCAGCTGGGTAGCCAGCTTTACGGCCGCATCCGTCACCATATCAAACATTTTAGGGGTATGCCGATCATAGTACGGATATGTCGTCAGTGAATCTGCATCAAACACTTCCCTGATCATGAACCGGATATTCCGGGTGCTGACAAATCGGGTCATTTTAGCCCCCTTTCAGATTGTATAATAGGATGCATCAAACTCCGGGCGGCCTTTAAACCGCTCCATCATAAACGCCCCTGCCATTTCAAAATTGGTTAAAACAGACGGGTCCACATCGATGCCGATGGACTGCAATGCACTGGCCGCCTGGATTGGATCCGGTGGACACCCCTTGATCCTGACAATTTCCTGGGGACCGTCATGGTCTTTGTTGCGTGTGCACATGCACTGTCCCACCAGAATGCTTTTTTTCATGCCGACAGAAGGCCGCAGGCGCTTGCCGGTCAGAAACTCCACAGAATCAAACGGTTTCCCCTTATAAGACATGGATATGATGGTCAGCAGCATGCCGATCAGCGGCGTGCAATAGGTGCACAGGGTTGCATCAAATTTATGAAATGTCAGCCCCTTGATGCCCATTTTTTCCATGCCCAGGGGCAAGGTATTGTCCTCATTATAGGGGAAGGTAAACTTGTGAAAGGCGGCCACATCATCAATGGATTCACCCTTCACCGATATTCCTGACAGATCGGTGGACAGCCCGGCATCGGCGGCGGCCTGCTTTAGATAGGGAATGTCATCTGGATCATGTCCCAATACCCTGGCACCCACCAGATCCGCGGCCACCGGATGAGACGATGCAATAACCAGATCGCTTTTCCGTGGTTTCCCGTCAAAGGACGGTCCCCGCTCAAGGCTGTAAATTCCATCAATAATAGTGGCGGAGGGCGGTATCAGACGGGGAAGGCGTGAGATCATGTAATCCAGATCTTTTTCAAGGTCCGCACTGTGGCATTTTTTCCGGGAACTGACATTGAGAAACCCTTTGAGGTTTTTGATTCCCAGGCTGACCCTGACCTGTGCATGGGTTTTCAATACCGGCAGATTAACCAGAAAATCCGATGCCATCAGATCGGTATTGACCTTGAGTGACATCCCATCACCGATATCCACCGTGTCAAAGGGCCGTTCCCATACATCCCGCAGCTTCACCCCGTATTTTTGTTTGAGCTTCAGATAGCCCAGACCTGCAAAGGCTTTCTGTCCGATACAGGTGTCTTCGGGAGTCATCTGGAGGCTGCCCTCCACAATGGCAATATCATTGATCCCGTATTCTTTGAGCAGAAGAACCGTCTCCTCCATGATAGTACTGGTGGTGATCACCCCCCATTTGGGGAACGGCCCGTTGAGCCAGGCCACAATGTTGGGCTTGATCACCACTCTGGCGTTTCTGGGAAGATGTGCAAAGGCATCGGCCAGTTCAACGGCTTTTTGAACAGTGCCGGCATGTTTTTCAAACCGGCAGACTGCTGCTTTGACAGGGCTCATGGATTTTCTCCTTTTGTCATTCTCTACCAGTACCGGCGGCTGAGGTCAATATCAAAAAATCCCTGTAAAAAAGACCTGGCGGGATTCTGATCCGTTATGGACCCGAACCCCGCCAGGGGCTTTTGCTGACTGGTTACCTGCTAAATTCTGAACAAAGACAACGGAGACGGGCAGAGCTGATCCATGACTGCCAGGTCGTTCTTTGAACAATAGCCTTTGGACACCCAGCCTTGGTCATATCCTTTCTGTGTGATGACCTGGAGGTGGGTGTGAAAGAACCAGTAGCCGTTTTCATGGAAATCGCCGATAAAGGCAAACACCTCGCCGGCGGCAAACCGGTCCCCCGGGGCGGGCAGCTTTTCCTTGTTCAGATGGCCGTAAAGGCTGTAAAAGGTTTCAAAACCTCCGCTGTCATGCCGCAGCAGCACGTTGCCCCCGTAATTGCCCTGGCCTTCTTCATACCCGCTTTCCTGGACCACGCTGTCCAGGGGGGCATGCAGCGGGGTATCCAGGTCCACGATGATATCCAGTCCCAGGTGAAAATACCGGAATTCCTCTTTCATCTGTGGATACTCGGACAATATGGTTTCTCTGTCTTCCAGATAGGAAGCCAGTCCCCAGGAATGCCGACCTTCCATGGTCCGGTCCAGCCAGGCCTGGAATGCTTTCTGATCCATTACATCCACTGCATCGAACACAGAAGATCCCACAGACAGGTCCACAATCAGGGGATTGCCTTTCAATCCCCTGAACACCGGTGCAATCTCAACATCTTCACAATAGGCGATATACGGGTATTTCATGCCATGCTTCCTTATGTGTGTGGGGTCAGGCTTGCGTTATTGGCATTATCTGTGCCTTCTTTGGTTCACAACGGCTCTGGTGGATAACGCCAATAACACAAGCCTGACCCCGTTCTCTGATAATCAAGTCATCTGTATCTTTTTTTGGCTATGACACCACAAAATCATTGGTTTTTATCATCCCGGGCACAGGCACCACCGGGTGTCCGTCATCTGATACTGTGACCCCTTCAGGATACTGAAACTGCGGATCCATGCTTTTGTAATACACCTCATCATAACAGCCCAGTTTTGCTTTCACAGCATCGCCTTCCCGGATAAAAGAGGAGGTCAGGCCATAATCCACCTCTCCCAGGGGGGTGGCAATGATATACCGGGGGATCTCTCTGCCGGAACCTTCCCGCCGGACCCTGGTGGCAATGTCGATAACATCAAAGGAGTCGATGGGATGGTCCGCATTCCAGTCTGCCTGAACCGGCAGGCCGGCCACATACAGGTGATGAAATTCAATGCCTGCACTGCGCAGGGTATAGGCCAGGTCATGGATCTTTGCATCATTGTCATTGACCCCGCCCAGCAGGGGCACATTGGCATACACGGTGATGCCCTTGTGATTCAGACGGCGGGTGACGGTGGCATGATCCGGGGTCAGATCGGTATCCACCACAAACCAGGTGTCTATCTCCAGGCGCAGGGGCTGCACCACGGACAGCCTGTTTATATCACCCAGAACATTAACCTTTGACCGGGTAAAGGCCAGCGGATCAGTGGCCAGTTTCATGGAGCGCACCCGCAGGGCATTGACATGGGGAATCTTTGAGAGCTGGTCAGCCATCTTTCGGATCTCAAACAGATTGTCCACCGCCTCACCTGACACCAGGACATCTGTGATCCGGTGATCCTGTGCAATATAGGCCATTTCAGCCTCTCCAGCCCAGGGCTGGAGGCACACCCGGGTTTCATGCACCCGGGACAGGCCGGTAAGGCCGGTGTGCACAATGGATGTGCCGGTCTGAAGATTTTCAACCAGAGATGCCTGGAGGCGGTCCAGATCTTCCGGGGATGCCATAGGATTCACCGGTGCCGTCTTTTTGGGGCGGTTGCCCACCAGGTAATCATCATTGCCGATTTTGGCCATATACTGGATATCGATGGTGCCTTCGTCATTGACCCGGATATTGGTCAAAGAATTGGCCAGGGGCGCAAACGCCTTGAAATATGCCGGGGTATAGGGGGTCCTGATCCAGATGAAATTCTCATTGTCTGCGACTTTTTCCACGGCCCAGCCGCTGGAATACCAGTCCATTTTGCCGATGGGCGTGGCGGTGCAGATCCTTGGGATCACCCGGTCGGACAGGTGGGCCCGCAGATCCATGGCCATGTCAATGCCGTCGGACAAGGGTTTCCAGTAAATGGAATTGCCGTGGATGGGGCTGCACGGAATATAAATATAGTGCAACTCGGCCCCGGCCCCCCGCAACAAACCGAACAGACGCACCAGTTCCGGTCCGGTATCATTGCAGTCACTCAGAAAAGGGGTCTGGATGTACACGGAGATCCCGTTTTTCACCAGATCGGAGATAATGTCCAGGCTCTCCGGGGACACCTCATCCGGATGGATAAAATGGGTGGCCACTTCCATGCGCTTGCCGTTCCTGTTCAGCTCCAGGCTTTTCTGTTTGACATATTTGAGATAATCCCCTTCCTTTTCCAGGAACAGTTCCGGATAGTAGGCAATGGAGCGGGTGGCCAGGCGCAGGGTCTGGACATGCTCCACTGCCATGAGGCCGTCAATGGTGGCAGCCATGTTTTTTCTGTTCATGAAAGGATCACCGCCGGTAATGACGATCTCCTTGATGGAGGGGGAAGCTTCTACATGGGCCACCGCCTTCATCACATCTTCGGGGGTGGGATTTTGCTCGTTCCTGGAATCTTTGTGTTTTCTGAAGCAAAACCTGCAGTAGACCGGGCAGCTCATGTTCAGCAGAAAAATCACCCGGTTCTGATACATCTGCTCCAGCAGGCCCTCATGGAACTGACCGATCCAGGTATTGGTATGACCGATATTTTCCAGTTCCTCCACAAAGGGCAGGTACTGGTAGGCCACATCCCGGGATACCATCATCTGCCGGACGGTGTGGCGGGACAACCGCACCGGATATTTTTCAATCACCGCCTGGAGATCATCCCTGTCCGCATCTGGAATTGCATGGTTTGTCAACGTCACAAGCTGGTCTGTGTTTTTTACGGACACATATCCATGGCCGGTAATCACCTGCTCCAGTATGGCCACCAGCAGCATATGGGGCAGGGTTACCCCGTTGATGGTCAAGGTCTGCCCCTCGCCCCTGGCAATGGACGACAATACGGCCTTGAAAAAATCTTCGGAATATCCCTCAAACCCGGTGGCTGCCAGAAGATTTTCCCATTTGCTCCGGCCGTTGCCCTGTTTGATGATGTTAACAAATTCGCTGCCGCAGAACTGGGCATTGCCGTAAATTTCCAGAAATTCCCGGGCACCCGCTTCCAACTGAGAAAGCGGCACAGATTTTTGTTCTTTTGAATAATCAAACCGGATCTCTATGGTTTTGTCTGTTATGGTTCTGTTCGTTTTCATGTCACGCCTCTTTTGCCTTGTATAAATAATAGACCGTGTCCTTGGGAAACCCGTATCCCATGACCTGGCCCAACACTTCATCTTCGTTGCCCGTCCCGATGCACACCACCAGATATTCTCTTTGCAGGTCTGCATCCATGACCTTTTTCCAGGTGTAGCCATGTTTCTCAAAATAGGCATATGCTACATGGGACGGATCAAAAATGGATCCATCTCCCTGTTTCAGGTCATTTTCAAAAATTATATAACTGGCCCCTGGATCCAGGGTCTGTTTGATCCACACAAAACTGCCGTGGATGGGGCTGTTATGAAAGCTATCCGTCACCGGAGGTCCATTCCCTCCTTTGCCGCGCGCAATTATCCTGTGAGAATGGCGCAAGGCTCTATCCATTCTTTCGTAATGCCAGCACAAAAAAACTGCTGTGCTATGTTATAATTTCAATAATCTGCAGTGGAACGGATCCACCCTGATAAAGACCTCGTCACCCCGACGATACGGGCTCCGTTTAACAAAATTGATCGCGTGCAGCAGCTGTCCGTCGGGAAGTTCCACAAAATAGCTGACCTCCCCGCCCATATAGCTGCGGTCCTTTATCGTGCCGAAAAAATAGTTCATGCCCTCTTCTTTTTCATAATCCTTTTTGTACCCCAGGGTCATTTTCTGGGCCCGGATCACGATCTCGGCTTTTTCCCCCACATCAAATTCCCCTACCGGGCTGGCAATGCAGATGCTGCCGTCTGCCAGTTCTGCTTCATAATTTCCATTTTTCCGGGTTTTGACCCGGGCACTCAGGAAATTGGAATGGCCCAGAAAATCGGCCACAAAATGGTTGACGGAATTGTTGTAGACCTCTTCAGGTTCTCCTTGCTGCTGGATAAATCCGTCTTTCATGACCACCACCTTGTCAGACATGGACAATGCTTCCCTCTGGTCATGGGTGACAAAAATCGTGGTCACCCCCAGTTCCATCTGGAGGTTATCGATCTCCCGGCGCATGTCTTCTCTCAGGTTTTCATCCAGGGCAGACAACGGTTCATCCATGAGCAGCACATCCGGTTCGATGACAATGGCCCGGGCCAGGGCGATGCGCTGCTGCTGGCCGCCTGACAGCTGGGAGGGCATCCGGGTTCCCACCCCTGGCAGCCGCACGGTTTCCAGGGCTTTTTCCACCTTCTCCTTCATCTCGGCTTTTGACACATCCCGGTATTTGAGGCCGAATGCCACGTTATCAAAAATCGTTTTATGGGGAAACAACGCATAGTTCTGGAATATCATGCCCAGATTGCGCTTATGAATCGGGGTGTCGTTAATGCGCTTTCCCTTGATGAATATGTCCCCCCGGGTAGGGGGTTCAAGTCCGGCCAGCATCCGGAGCAGGGTGGTTTTCCCACATCCTGACGGACCCAGCAGGGTGACAAAGGATCCTTCGGGAATATCCAGATCCATGGGCTGCACTGCCACCAGATCACCAAACCGTTTTTCAATACCCTGGAACCTGACAAAGGCCGGGTCTTTTGCGTGTGTCAAACCAGTTATCTCCCAATTTTTTTGGAAAAAGGCCCCCGGCAGCCATGCTGCCGGGGAACCAGGTTCATTTCATTTACCCGTATTTATGCACCTGCCATAATCCGGTCCCATTTTTCCGCCCATTCCAGCTGGTGCTTGTTCCAGTAGGCTGGATCTGCAAACAGATACCCATTGAGCTTGCCGGTGGGATCAAAAGCCGGCAGTTTTTTAACATCTTCAGGCATTTCCACTTTGGTGGGGTCCAGTGCCGGTGGATATTTCTGTCCCTGGGCCACGGCAATGGAAGCTTCCGGCGCAAGCATGAAATTGAGCAGTTTCTGGGCCACTTCCAGGTCCGTGCCTTTGAGCACATACATGTATTCCATCCAGGAATAGGTGCCGTCCGGGGCCAGGTATCCAATGGGATGCCCCTGATCCTGAAGGGCAGCCACCCGTCCGGACCATGCCACTGTCGCAGAAATTTCACCATTGGCCAGCAGACTCATCAGTTCCGATCCGGATGCCCAGTATTTTTTCATCATGCTCCGCTGTTCTGTCAAAGCATCCCATACCGCATCCACATCTGTTATGTTGTTGGGGCTTTGTCCGGTGTGCAGGGCTGCATACCACATGTTTGTTCTGAAATCACCGCCCCAGGAGCCCAGTTTGCCTTTCAGGCTCTTGTCATAGAGAAGAGAAGCACCCAGTTCCTCTGCTTTTTCCTTGGAAATATCGTTTGTGTTATAGGCGATGCCGGTCTGGCCCAGGTCATAGGGAACTGCAGACAATGTGCCGTTGGTGATGCCCCGGAGCGTGTCGGTCATTTTTGTCATGACATTCTTGAGATTGGGAATTTTACTTTCATCAAGGACCACACCGAATCCCAGATCTGTATACCGGGCATAATCATACACAGCACTCAGATGGGCGATATTAAATTCTCCGCCGGGGGGATAGGAGGCCTTGACCTGGGTTAAAAACGCATCCATGCCGGTGAATGCCGCATCAATGACCTCAATGCCCGTGGCTTTTGTGAACGGATCAAAGGCAAACTTGCGCAATGCCTCTGATGTGGTCCCTCCCCAGGAATGACAGGTAATGGATTTACTGGCAAATGCCTTGTTGATCAGCCCGAAGGGTCCGCCTGCCAGCCCCAGGGCTGCACCGGCGATACCGGCGAATTTAACAAAATCCCGCCGGGTGATATTCCCGTTCCGATAATTTTCATACACATCATCCAGCCGTTTCTTCAAGTCTTCTCCCATTGTCTTCTCCTTTGTTTCTCGCGTTAAAACACCTGATATGCACCCTTCAACGTCAGGTGCTGTTATATCCGATCAGGGGGTGTTCCCCCTTGCAAACCGCCGTGCCACATAGCCTGCCGCCAGGGGAATGGAAATGGTCAACACGATCATGACCGCCCCCAAGGCGTTGATTTCCGGGCTGATGGAGGTTCTGAGCATACTGAATATCTGGACCGGCACGGTCTGGTTCTGGGCCGTTGCCCAGAACAGGGTGGCGGTGACATCATCAAATGAAATAGTAAAGGCAAACAGCATGCCTGCAAAAATGGCCGGGGCCAGCAATGGAAAGGTTATTTCCTTAAAGGTCTGAAACGGGCTGGCCCCTAAAGACAGAGCTGCTTCTTCATATTCGCGTTTGATCCCCACCAGCCGTGCCTGGACAATGAGCAGCACATAGGGCAGTGTCAGCACCACATGGCCGATGAGCAGCAGAGCAAAGCTCTTTGGCTGTTGCAGCCAACGGATGAACAACAGCAGGGCCACACCCAGGATCACTTCCGGAATCATGATGGGCGCAATGAGCACGGTGTTTAAAAACTCCTTGCCCTTAAATTCATACCGGATAAAAGCCAGGGCCGCAGGCACCCCGATGGCAGTGGCAAAAACAGCGGTGAGCGAACCCAGCACCAGAGAATTCTTAAATGCATCCAGGATGGTGGAATTCTGGGAAAGCTTGACAAACCATTTAAAGCTGAATCCCTCCAAAGGAAATGTGCCGAACTGCTGGGGGTTGAACGCCAGGATCACCACCGCCACAATGGGGGCGAACATCCAGGCATACACCAGTATGGTATACAGTTTGATCAGGGTCCAGCCGGAAATCAGATTTTTCATATCTTTTTCCTTTACCCTTTGCTCAGGGATTTGAATATCTGGTTAATGCCCATGTACCGGTTGTAGGTATAAACGATGATAACCAGAAGCAGCAGGAGGATGACGGAAATGGCCGACCCGAACGGCCAGTCCAGGGTGCCGATGACCCGCTTGAAGATCAGGTTGGCAATCATTTCATTGCCCGGTCCCCCCAGGATCATGGGCGGCAGATAGGTGCCGCAGGTGAGCACGAATACCAGCAGGCACCCGGCACTGACCCCGGGCAGACTCAGGGGCAGGGTGATTTCCCTGAATGCCTGCCATTCCGTGCACCCCAGGCTTTGGGCCGCCTCTGTCAGACTTTTGTCGATACCATCCAGACTCACATATATATTTAAAATCATAAAGGGCAGAAGATACTGGATCAAGCCCATGATCACAGCCCCTTCATTGTAAAGCATGGGAAGGGGGGTGGTAATCATGCCGTATTTCAAGAGCAGGTGGTTGATCAGACCGGAATCCCCCAGGATGTTGATCCAGCTTAAGGTACGGATGATAAAGCTGATCCAGAAGGGCAGCATCACCAGAATCATGAGAAAGGGTTTTAACCGGGATTCGGTGCGGTAAAAAAAATAGGCGGGAATATATCCCATGATCAGGCAGAGAAAAACAGTTTCCAGGGCGACCCGTATGGTATTGAGCAGAATGACCGGATAAAAGGAATCTGCAAAAAATTTGGCATAATTACCGAACTGAAACGCCGGAATATCCATGCCGGAGGGGGCCCTGAGCCAGAAACTGTACACCACCACAAAGCAGACCGGTACAATAAGCAGCAAAAACACGGCTGTCAGAGAGGGTGACAGCAGCAGCCAGGGTTTCCACGGTTTTTCTTTCATAGATCAACACCTTATTGGGTTTTCAAAGTTCATAACATAAACAGGACATATAGGATCTATTTACAACCAGCGATCTATTTACAAACAGCATCCAATACAATATGTGTGCCACTCATGGCTTTATTTATGTAACATATTGAAAATAAAGATATTATAGTTTTCAAGACGAAAACCTGTTCAGGCAATTGTCCGGGGTTAGATCCAGATATGAATCAAAAAACATGACAACATGCTATTTTAAAAACAAATATGACTTGATTTGAAAATGAATCATTGGCCTTTATCTCAAAACCCTTCATATCAAAGAAACCATTTATATTTGATTCAAAACAGAATCATACCTTTAAGACAATGCCGTGTTTTTTTAATTTTCTTACCACTGTGGGCTGGCTGATTCCCAGAAAAGCGGCAGCCTCCCTGGTGGTCCGGCAGTGCATGGCCGCCTGCATGAGCATGTCATACTCCACTGCCTGGACAGCCTGGGCCAGGCCGGCGCAGACGTCTTTGGGGTCGGTCCTGACAGTCTGGTTTTCCGGCATTTCCGTAAACCGGACCAGATAATCATCCAGCTGCCTGCGGTCACACATGGCCACTGCCTGTTTAACCATATTGATCAGTTCCCGGACATTGCCGGGAAAGGCATGGGATTTCAAGGATTGCAGGGCCTTGTACCCGATATGGGCCCGGCGGTTGTATTTTTTGTTGTACCGTTTCAGGCAGAGCCGGGTCAATTCCAGAATGTCTTCCGGCCGGTCCCGCAGGGGCGGGATTACAAGGGTAAAGGTGTTGAGCCGGTGAAGCAGGTCCAGGCGGAACTGTTTTTTGCGGGTCAGCTGCTCTAAGTTCTGGTTGGTGGCGGCAAGTATGGAACAGTCGATTTTTTTTGATTTTGTGCCCCCCACCGGCATAATTTCCTGGTCATCCAGGTATTTGAGCAGCTTGGCCTGGACCCCGGGAGACAGTTCACCGATTTCATCCAGAAAAAGCGTGCCCCCGGCTGCCAGTTCAAACAGACCGGCCTTGCCGGTTTCCCTGGCACCGGTAAACGCCCCTTTTTCATACCCGAACAATTCCGCTTCCAGCAGGTTTTCCGGCAGGGCCGCACAATTGATCTGGATAAAGGGGTTGCAGGCCCGCTGGCTGTGCTTATGGATGAACTTTGCCAGAAGTCCTTTGCCGGTTCCTGATTCCCCCTGGAGCAGGATATTGGAGGCCCCGATACGGGCCAGCTTCAAAGCCAGGTGTACCGCCTGTTTCATGGAAGGGCTTTTGGCCACAATATTGTTATCTTCCAGCTCCCGCAAGGTCAGCTCGGTGAGCTCTTCCCGCATTTTTTCCGATTCCTGGCGCACCTGGGCCAGTTTTTGCTTCATATCTCTGATAAGGGAGATATCCCGCTCGTTCACCACCACATAGGCAATATCCCCGACATCGTCAAACACGGGAGTGCCGGTCACCAGCAGGGAGTATCCCGACCTGGGGGTGGTCTGGACCAGGCTGACCTGGCGGCGGGTTTCCAGGACCTCCTGGGTGGCGGACCGGTTGATCTGGCCTTCTGTCACCAGGGCTCTGACATCCTTTCCCACAACCTCTGATGCCTTGATGCCGTTGAGCCGCTCCGCAGCCTGGTTCATTTTCAGGATCCTGCCCTGGCTGTCACAAATCAGCAGGCCGTCGGCAGACCGGGTGAAAATGGTTTCCAGAAAAAACAGGTTGTTATCCTTCATACACGATCTTCCCGTTGAAAAGGGTCAGCTTCACCCGGGTGGCCGCAATCTCATCCGGATCGATCATAAAGATATTGCGGTCCGTCACAATGAGGTCAGCCAGTTTCCCTGGAGCCAGGCTGCCCAGGCAGTCTCCTGCACCGGATGTCCGGGCCGGGGTGAGGGTATAGCCCTGTACTGCCTGGTCCACTGTCAGGCACTGGTCCGGATACCAGCCCTTTTCGGGTGTCTGGTTCATGCGTTTACGGGTGACAGCGGAATAAATCCCGCAAAAGGGATTGGGGTCCGCCACAGGGGCATCGGAACTGAACATGGTGGGAATGCCTGTAGCCAGGATATTTTTGAAATTATAGGCATATTTGCCCCGTTCTCCGGCACACTGTTCGATCATGGAAATATCCAGGCTCATGTTGTTGGGCTGGCAGGAAACAGCCAGGTTTTTCAGCCTGCCCAGGGCTTCTAAGTCTTCGGGCAGAATCATCTGGGCATGTTCCAGCCGGTGGGGAATACGGCAGCGGCTCTGGTGCAGCGCCTCCACCCGGGCAAACACAGAGATCACCTCATGCACGGCCCGGTCCCCCACGGCATGGACCATGCAGGAAAGACCGCTTTTGTCCGCCTGGATAACCGCCTGCTCAATATCCGCCACCGGGGTCAAGGGCATGCCGTATGCCGCATCCAGATAGGATTCGGTCACCCATGCCGTCCGCGCTCCCATGCCCCCGTCACTGAAAAACTTCAAATGCCCGATGCGCAGCAGATCATCTCCGAATCCGGTACACAGCCCCAGTTCCACCGCCTGGGCAGTCATTTCACCGGGCAGGGTCACATGACACCGCAAAGCCAGTTTTCCGGCAGCATGCAGGGCCTGCCACGCCTGCAGAGCAACAGCCCCTTCCTTTCCCCCCATGAGCCGAATGTCATGGATGCCGGTCAACCCCAGGGCATGGGCATGTGCCATGGCTTTTTCCATATTGTCCAGCAGCTGGTCAAAGGTCAGCTCAGGAACCACAGCCCGGATCATGTTGGGGGCCATCTCCTTGAGAACCCCGGTGGGAAATCCGCTGTCGTCCCGGACGATCACCCCCTCCTCCGGGTTGGGGGTCAATGAATCAATGCCTGCCAGGGACAGGGCCATGGAGTTGGCCACTGCCAGGTGCAGGTCACACCGCCAGATACACACCGGATTGTCCGGGGCTGCCTTGTCCAGATCCAGCCGGTTTGGTATGCGGTTTTCCGGCCAGTCCGATTCGTTGAATCCCTGTCCCAGGATCCATTGCCCCGGTCCCAGCAGAGCGGCTTTTTCCCTGATGGCGGTCTGCATACCGGCAAAATCATGTGTTTTTGCAAAATCGATGCTGTTGAGGTTCACGGCCCATTCATAAAAATGAAAATGGGTGTCAGTGAACCCGGGCAACACCAGTTTATTGTCCAGATCCAGAACCCGGGTGTTGGGTCCTGCCATGGCCAGGATGGCTGGGTCATCCCCCATGGCTGCAATATGCCGGCCTGCCACAGCCAGGGCTGTGACAGCGGGCCGGCCGGGTGCCGGGATAATTTTTGCCCCCGGGATATCCATTGCTTCCGGGGTATATATGTGGGCGTTATGTAAAATCAGGCCAGGTGTCATCAAACCAGGTATCCTTTTTCAAACGGGTCGGTATTATCCAGAACAAAGTGGTGCACCCCGGTGATCCATGCCCGGCCGCTGACACGGGTAATGCTGGCCGCCATGTCACCTATGCGGGTTTCTTCCACCAGCTGGGCCGTAAAGGTGGTGTCCATGGGACTGGCATTAACATAGGGCTGGTGCAGATCTATTTTGCCGTAATGGTGCAGCAGAGCAAGCTTGGCTGCCGTGCCTGTGCCGCAGGGGGAGCGGTCCATGTGGGATTCCCCGTACACCACCATGCCCCGGCCCCGGGCCGGGCTGCCTGTGGTGACCGTATCATAGAATTCGGTCACATCCACGCTGGTGACATCCGACCGTTCCGGGTGCATCACGGTGAGCTGGTCATTGGCTGCGCTAATGATTTTCATGCCCAGGTCCACCAGCACGGACCGGTTGGCCAGAATCGGCTCCATACCCAGCTGATCCGTGTTTACCATGGCAAAAAATCCGCCGGCACACACCAGGTCCAGGCAAACGGTTCCAAAACCGTCCACCTGAACTTTCTGATCCGTGGCAAAAACAAAGGTGGGCACCATGTCGATGGACACGGAGGTCAGTTTTTTTTCCCGGACATGGGCCAGAGCAGTCATGCGGCCGGACGGGGTATCGATGCCCACCCGGTTTTCTCCTTCTTCCAGTGCCAGGGTGCCGGTGCGGGCCAGGGTGGTCACCGCCCCGATGGTGGCATGACCGCACAAAAAAGGATATCTTCTGGCATCCATATAGATCAGTCCAAAGGCGGCATCCGGGGTGACCGGTTCTGTCACCAGGGCGGCCAGCACCTGGCGGGAGCCCCGGGGTTCCCTGGTCATCAGGCAGCGCACATGGTCATGACGGGCTTTGAAGCATGTGAGTTTTTCCATCATGATACTGCCGGGAACCTCAGGAATACCATCCACAATCAGGCGGGTGACCTCTCCTTCGGTGTGGGAGTCAATGGTTGTAATGACGGAGGATTCGCCATCATACAGTTTTGAAATATCCTGAAAAGAAATCATGAAGCATCCATCCTTTGCTGAAATTGCAGGTTATTGGTCAGGGGCCTTTTCATGGGGTTTTACCACCGGAATATCGGGCATCACCCCATTGTCCGATTCTGGTGCATGGGGCATGAGAACCGCCTGGGAGGTCTTTCCGTCCACCCGGATATGCAGCCCCTCTTCAAAGTAAATATGTTTCAGATAGGTGGTGGTGGTAGTGCATGTCCGGCACCTGAAAAAATCATAGTCTATGAAATCTTTTGTGTTTTCCGATACCGTTATATAGGAGATGCCAAGGGAGGTGATGTTCTGGAAAAAATGGGATCCCTGGGACGGATCTGCTTTGATGCTCTCAATGGTGGTCTCCACCATGACCCCCACATTGGAGATATCGTTCCAGGCAACAGGAATGCCCAGCCACCGGTCAGATGATCCCCAGCGGCCCGGGCCGATGAGCACATATTTTTTACCTGAGTCATTGAAAAGGGCGTTGATCCTGTTAATCTCTCCGACTATTTCCATGGTTCTTGCCGGATCAAAGGTTTCAGGATCCACATACACCAGATCAAAAATGTCTTTGAATTCACCATTGCCAAGGGAATGGGTGGAATAGCAGAATGCATTTTTCCTGTCTTTTGTGGTGATTTTCACCTCCAGGTTCTGCTTGTACCGGCCCATGGGCCGGATCTGGAGCAGGGAAAACTGGGGTTTTTCCTTTTCATCCACAGGCAGGTTCACGGCAAACTCCACCTCCACAGAAGACCCCATCCAACGGCTGCCGATCCGGCTAACCTCCGACAGGATCCGGGCCAGGGGAAAGCTGTTGTGTTTCAGGATATTGGCAAAGGTGAGAACGGGAAATCCTTTTTTCGAAAAGATATCCCTGATCCGGTTGTCCTGGACATGAAAGGTGGAACATAGCTTCTGCACCGCAGGGTGGTCCGGGGCATCCATCAGTTCCAGTTTCACCAGAGTGGGATCTTCTGCCGGATCTGTACAGAATGCATCAGGTTGTGGGAAAACATCCATTCTCAGGGCATAAAAATATTTCTGGGAGTTTTCAAGAATATCATTCACCATGGAAAACTGTGGCAGAAACTGGGGGTATTTCGGACAGAAACGCAGGGTCTGACCCCCTTCCATGACAATTTTCCCCAGTCCCAGCGCAATGTAGGAAATGCCCTCTTCCGCCTTGAGATGGGCGATGGGATAAAAATTATAGGACTGTGCCACACCGGAAATGGAGGGGTAAAAATAATTTTTGTGTTGGATGCCGGTGAGCTCCTGGAGAATCACGGCCATTTCTTCATCTTCTGTCCTATGCATGGTACTTTTTGCATAGGACCGGGGGGCTTTCATATAGGTAGAGGCATAGACCATCTTGACGGCCATGATAAGCCGGTCCAGGCGTTTTTCCAGGCTGTCGTCCGCATTGGGCAGCATATAGGTTTTGTACAGACCGGCAAAAGGCTGGTAATGGGCATCTTCAAACAATGAAGATGACCGGATCGCAATGGGGTACCGGACGTGGCGCAGGTAAACCTTCAGGTTCTGTTTGAGCCAGTCTGGAAACCGGGCCTGTACAAACGCTTCTACCACCTGTTCATCTTTGAGTTCCCCGGGAGAATCCAGCAGTTGCGCCAGTTTGTTGTCCTCAATGAACATCTTGAACCCGTCCGTGGCAATGACAAATGTCTGGGGGATGTTGATATCCACATCCGGAAATTTATTGATCAGCTCCTCATCCCGCTTGATCTGGGAGGCCATGAAAGCCAGTCCCCTGGCCTTACCCCCCAGAGAGCCGGTGCCTATCTTTATAAATCCGGTGTCTGAATCAAATTTTTTGGAATCAAATTCAATGACCTGACCCTGGCGGGTTCCTTTGCGCCTGGCCCGGATACTGTCGATGAGGAACCGCTTCAGACTTTTGGGATCGGGAAAATCATCGATGGTATAGGGCTTGAGGCTCATGGCAAAGCTGATTTCGCTGCGGGCCATGAGCCACCGGGAAAAATCATTGTTTTTGGCATGAAATACAATGGACGTATCCGGAATTTCAGGCAGAATCTTTTCAATGGCCCGCAGATTGCTGGCCCTGGCAATTTCATCACCAGCCGGCATCCTGAAGACAAAGGCCCCGAATCCCAGGCAACCCACAAAAAAGGTTTTAATCCGGTCATTGAGGTTGGCGGAATTTTTGTTCACAAACACCGCCGGAATCTGGTAGGCCAGGTCCCGGCTGCGCTCTTCCGTGCTCAGCACAAGCAACGGCAGATCCGGTATCTCCTTTTTGATCCGGGTCAACAGGACAAAGCCGGCATTTTCATCCTCTTGACCATCTTTGGGATACCGCATATCGGAAAACACGGACAGCACATAGGGTTTGTACTTTTCATACAGGGCCATGGCCTGTTCATAGGTTTGGGCCAGAAGCACCTTGGGCCTGCCCCGCATTTTAAGAAGCCGGTGCTCTTCATTGATGGATTCGTCAATCACCGACTGGGTCTGAAGCACGATCTGCTTGTAAATCACCGGAAGGATCGCAGAATAATGGTGGGGAGAATCCTCCACCATGATGATCACCCGAACCTGGGCATTGCTGGTGTCAAAGGCCACATTTTTTTCATCTTCAAAATTTTTGATGATAGCCAGAAGCAGGTCGGCATTCCCCCCCCAGATATAGGTCCGGTCAATGGCGGTGGCATTGTCAAGGCTGAGATACTGGTTGATGTCGCAGGTGTTATGAAGCAGCATGAAAAAGGGTAGATCCGCATACTGCTGCTTGACTTTTTCCCCGAAATCATGGACCTCCATGCCATCCAGACTGGGCATGGCCAGAATGAGGTCAAATTTTTTGTTCTCCAGGCGTTCAAAGGCTTCATCAGCTGAAGACACCCAGGTGAGCCTGGGGGGTTTTGACAGGTTCAGCCCTTTATATTCATTTATTATCCGGTTGGAAAGCCTTCCTTCCTCCTCCATGATAAAGGCGTCATAGGGACTGGATACCAGCAGGATATCGCCGACTTTGTTGGCCATGAGTTCATGGTAAATCTTGATGCCTGATTCCTGGTTAGCGGAAACATCCATTTTCCCATCCTGTATCAATAGAGTTCATATTTCACAAGTTTTCCATCCAGGCCGCCGATTGTCAGGGGTTTCTTCCAGGAAGGGGCCAGGGGCACATGTTTGATATATTTTGGTTCTCCAAAATATATCAGGGCAAAAGACCGGGTGCACCGTTCCCGCAGAAAAAGGCCCAGATCCTGGTAGAAACCCTTGAGGTCCTTGTCTTTTCCCATGCGGATGCCATAGGGCGGGTTGGCGACAACAAGGCTGTCTGCAATGCCCGGTATCTGCCGGAAATCTGTTTGCGCAACAGACACATTCCCGCCGTAATGCAGGCCCATGAGATTGGTTTTTGCGGCAGTCACCGCATGCTCTGAAATATCACTGCCGGCAATGAGACCCGGGGGCAGGGGCTGAATATCCTGTTTTGCCGAAACCTGAATATTTTCCCACAATTGGGGATTGAAATCCGGCAGCTGCATAAACCCGAACCGGGTGCGGAACACCTGGGCCGGAATCCGGCAATAGACCATCAGGGCCTCAGCCAGAAGGGTGCCGGAACCGCACATGGGGTCGTACAGCGGCATGGTGCCGTCCCATCCGCTCATGCGGATGATGGCGGCAGCAACGGTTTCCTGCATGGGGGCCGAGACCGAGGCCTCTCTGTATCCGCGCTTGTACAACGGCCCTGTGGATGCATCCAGAGACAGGGTGGCAGTGTCCCTGTGGATGTGCAGATTGATCATGAGATCCGGATCTTTGGCATCCACGTTGGGACGTTTGTTGGTTCTGTCCCTGAAATAATCCGCAATGGCATCTTTGACCCGCAACCCTGCGAAATTGGAATGGGTGATGCCGGACTCAGACACATTTGCCGCAATGGAAAAGGTCTGTTTTACGGTCATGAACTCTTCCCACCGGATTTTCCTGGCTTCCCTGTAAAGGTCATCCTTTCCTGTGCAGGCAAAAGATACCAAAGGTGCCAGCACCCGGGACAAGAGCCTGGAATGGTAGGTGATCCGGTAAAAATCCTTTTTTGCGGCAGTGAACCAGATTCCGCGAAAAACAAAGGACAGGTCCCTGGCTCCCAGTTCCAGCAGTTCTTCTCCGGCCATCTCCTTGGCGGTTTCGGCCACCTGGGCAAAATACCGGGATTCACGTTCATAAATGTATGCAAGCTTGGCAAGTTTTCTGGTCCTGCCCTGGCCTTTCTGCAGAATGCTTTTTCTGTTCACACCGGTATCCCTGACAAATGTTGACGTATCATATCATGACTCTTTTATACCATTAATTGCCTGTTTTGCAAACGGTCCCTATCCCCAGCAGGTCTGCGATATTGGCCTTAGGATCCTGTCTGGGCACAATCAGGCCGGCAGGACAGGTCATGAGGGTGGTGATGCCCGGCCCGTGTCCTGCCAGGCGGCAGTCGGAATGCACCACGATCCCGATGCTCACCGCCCCTTTTCTATAGGCCCTGCCATAGGAGTTGTCATGGTCCATCAGGGCCACGAAATCGCCGAACCGCATGCGGTCCAGGTGAAACTGCCGGACCGTGTCCGGATCAGATGTCATGACATCATAATCCCCTGCCCCCACATGGGGCCGGCCAAGGCCTGATCCCATGCAGGATGCCGGCACCATTGTGGTGACCGGTACCGTCAGCTTGCCCGTGCCGTCGGGCTGGATCTGCATTTTATGCAGTAGATCCGGACACAGATTGAACAGCCGGATATCTGGAAAATCCGTGAGACTAAGTCCCTGGCCCCTTACCCTGATCCGGATTCTGTCGTCATACCCCATCTGCTCTTTGACCTTTCTGGCAAACTCCACAATGATGTGTTCCGATCCGCCGTGGTGGCCGATGACCACACCGGTTTTCCCTTTGGCATCCCCGGAAAGGATCTTTGCCTCATTGCCCGCACAGGCCAGAAACTGCAGAGAATTGTTGGGAAATTCATTGGGTTTTTCTGCATTGGCTGTGCAGGAAACCCCGGGTTCGATATGGTCCCCGGCCAGACCGAATGCCGGATCTCCCACCCCCACATTCAGGGTGATGCCCCCGATTCCCGGCAAAAGAAACGGCACGCCGTTGTGGTCCACTTTCCAGCCCGGACCCACCCTGGGGGGACCGGGTTTACACTCCATGAACATTTCCACCACCTGGTCTTCATTTGTTTTAAGCATTGTTTTCTCCTGCATTATTGGTCATTTTTTATGGATTATCGATCTTGGATTTATCGGCCAGCTTTATCAAAAAAGGGAGGGCGAAAAAGCCGGCCAGGGCGCTTGCGGCGAACATGTTCTCCATGCCGGCCGCATCTCCGATGCCGCCTACCACCACCACGGCAAGGGACCGCACAAAAAAAGAGACCATCATGAACAGGCCGTTGGCAGCAGATGGATATTTTTCGGCATTTTCCTGGACAATGGCCAGCATCACCGGGGTGGTGGATAACACGGAAAACCCCACCACCAGCATCATGGGTATTTTATACACCCCGGGGGTATATACAAAAAGCAGCAGGGCCACAGGGGCTGTAACCAGTGCCCAGAACAGCACCTTTCTACGGCCCATCCAGTCGGAAAGGGTGCCGGCTGACAACACCCCTGCCACACCGAAGGCTTCATACAGGGCCAGGGCAGCCCCGCCATACCACAAGCTGCCGGTCTGCTGCTCCACAAACACCCCCAGAAATATGCCCATGGATGCATGCATACATGCCCTGGCAGCCAATATGCCTGACAGGGGCACCAGTACATGGCGGATTTCAGTATAGGCCTGTTTCAGGGAACTGGAGCGGGTAAATCCGATTTTTTCCTGCTGGGGCTCAAGGGTGAGCCACAGCAGCACAGAAGTAAAGACCGCCAGAACCAGAACCAGATAAAAATGGTCCGCCCCCAGCCACGACAGGGCTGCCACGGCAAAAATCGGCCCCAGGGTCCGGGCCAGTTCCCCGCCGGACATGAACAGGCTCATGCCCCGGCCTTTCCAGGGTCCTGAATACCCGGCCACCAGCACCGGGGACGGCACATGGTACAAGGCCACAGAAATACCGCAGAAAAACAGCAGAACCAGCAAAAATAGATAGGACGGGGCCATGACGATCAGGCTCATGGGCAGGGCTGTAAATGTGGGAGCCAGGATCACCAGCCACCTGGCCACGCCTTTGTTGTCTGCAAACAGACCGATGAATGGATTGAAGACTGCAGGCACCTGCATCACAAAGGAAAGCAGGCCTGCCTGGCTCAGGGTCAAAGACAGCTTCTCAATAATCAGGGGCAAAAGCGGGGGCAGAAAACTGGTGTATGCATCATGGACAAAGTGGGAAAAGGATATCAGGGCCACCCGGGGTGTATCAAACGCGTTTTTTTTCATGGCCTTTCATACCATTTTGTGCAAAATAAGTAAGGCAAAAACAATTACCGGAAATATTTAAGACTTGATCCATTATCAGATCGGTATTAGTTTTACAAGTCAGATGCAGACAAAACCAAAGGAGGCTGTCATGACAGATCAGGCGTTTGATGCATTTATCGTGGAAGAAACCGCTGACGGTCAATACAGGGGAAGTGTAAAAAACGCCCGTATCCAGGATCTGCCCGAAGGGGATGTATTAATCCGGGTGCGGCATTCCTCCCTCAACTTCAAAGATGCCCTGTCAATCTCGGGCAACAAAGGGATTACCCAAAACTATCCCCACACCCCGGGCATTGATGCCGCCGGCATTGTTGAAAAAAGCAATACCCCTGGTGTTGCGCCTGGTAACCCTGTCATTGTCACTTCCTATGACCTGGGCATGAACACGGCCGGGGGATTCGGCCAGTATATCCGGGTGCCCAAAGACTGGGTGGTGCCCCTGCCCGACGGCCTGACCCTGGAAGAGAGCATGATCCTGGGGACCGCCGGATTCACTGCGGCCATGTCTGTTGAAAAAATAGCCGACATCCCCAAGAATGCCGGGCCGGTGCTGGTCACCGGGGCCACCGGCGGGGTGGGATCCATGGCTGTGGCCATTCTGGCCAAACTCGGATATACCGTGACAGCGGTGTCAGGCAAATCAGAAACAGATTTTCTCAGTCAACTGGGAGCATCAGAAATTATCAACCGCCAGGCGTTTGTGGAAGGCAACAAAGCCCCTGTACTCAAGGCCCGGTGGGCAGGTGTTATCGATACGGTGGGCGGAGACATTCTGGCTACGGCCATCAAATCCACCCGGGCCTGGGGCAAAGTCACCTGCTGCGGCCTTGTGGCATCCCCTGATCTGCCGATCACGGTATTTCCCTTTATTCTGCGGGGGGTGTCCCTGCATGGTATTGATTCCCAGCATTACCCCAGAGAACTTAGACTGGCCTTGTGGAAAAAGCTGGCCCATGACTGGAAACCGGACAACCTGGGAGAGATGGCAACCCATATTTCCCTGGACCAGCTGAACCCGGCCATTGAAAATATGCTCAAAGGCCGGCTCAAGGGCCGGACCGTTGTGGATCTAACATAATCTGTCCAGGTACCTGTGGTCATCTGAAATACCCGGGTACCAGGACTTGACAATGGCCGTAAATATGAATAGACAAGTAACAGATACACCAACCAACATAAAAAGGAGAGCATTATGAGCACACCGCAGCACTGCCCCGGATTTCAAGACTTTAAACACCTGAAATCTTTTACCTGTAAATGCCCTGCATGCGATGCATCCAAGGAAATTTTCTCGGATGAATTTAACAAAACCCATAAATGCAGCAAATGCGGCGCAGAAATTGATTTCAACACCTGTACCTATGAGGCAGGAACAGAATAACTTTTCCTTTTTTTCTCAGCCCTGCCGGATACCGTTTCCGGCAGGGCAAATTATTGGGTCTTTGTTTTGAAAAACAACAATGATGATTGAAAAACAGCCCGGACTGAAATTCCGTTACAGTTTCCCTGATTTTTTATATTACAGTGCCATGCTGGCAATCCCTGTTGTGACAGCCCTTACTGCCGTCCTGGACCGGTCCGGCACAGCCGTCCTGGTCTACCTGCTGGTCCTGCTGGGGTCAGTACCGGTGATGCTCCGGTTTTTCTGCACCCACTGTCCCCATTACTGCAGAGAAGAAAACACATTGAAATGCATTTTCTTCTGGGGACTGCCCAAATTTTTCCGGCAGCGGCCGGGCCCGCTTGGTGTTATGGAAAAAAGCCTCAGTATTGCAGCCCCCGCCCTGGTAATACTCTTTCCGGTTTACTGGCTGGTGCAGACCCCGGGGCTTTTCATCATTTATCTTTTGTCACTCTTCATTTTCGGCGCTTCAGTCCGAAAGAACGAATGCCCCCGCTGCATTTATACTGACTGTCCCGCCAACCGGGCCCAACAGCAGTAAAAGCCGCTGTTTTCTTTTGAAAAACCCTTGACGCGGCTGAACAGACCCCGTATAAAATCAGATCATCATATGCAGGTATCCGGCAGACGGAATACGGTGCAATTCCGTGACGGTCCCGCCGCTGTAATCGGAAACATCTGTTTTTTCACAATGCCACTGCGCAAGCGGGAAGGTGGAAAAAACAGATTCAATGCCGTAAGTCAGAAGACGTGCCGGAATACCATGTGTGTAAAACCTGATGGCAAAGGGTTTTGCAGGAATTTTATGTCCTGTGAAACCCTTTTTGTGTTTTACAGGCAATTCATAGCGAGGAACTATGACGACACAGCTGGAATCTGCCCGCCAGGGCATCCTTACGTCCGAAATGAAAGCCGTTGCCGCACAGGAGGGACTGGATGACACCTTTGTCCTGGACCATGTGGCCAGAGGGGAGATCGTCATCCCCTGCAACCCCAAAAGAAAACACCAGAAAATCGTAGGAATCGGTACGGGCCTGCGCACCAAGGTCAATGCCTCCATCGGCACCTCTTCTGATATCTGTGACATCCGCCTGGAGGTGGAAAAGGCCAGGGCTGCACAGGAAGAAAATGCCGACACCCTCATGGAACTGTCTGCAGCAGGTGACATGGACCAGATCAGGCAAACCATACTGGACTGCACAGATTTGCCTGTGGGTAATGTTCCCCTTTATCAGGCATTCAAGGAAACCATCAAGCGCCATCGGAATCCAGCGAAACTGGACCCGGAATATCTGTTTGATCTCATTGAACAGCAGCTGGCCGACGGGTTGAGCTTCATGGCCATCCACTGCGGTATCAACCAGTACACCATCGAGCGATTGAGAAAACAGGGCTTCCGTTACGGCGGCCTGGCCTCCAAAGGCGGTACCTATATGGTGGCCTGGATGGATATCAACGCAAAGGAGAATCCGCTGTATGAACAGTTCGAACGGGTGTGCGGCCTGATGAAAAAATATGATGCCGTGCTGTCTTTAGGCAACGGCATCCGGGCCGGGGCGATCCACGACAGCCACGACCGGGCCCAGATGGCGGAAATGATCATCAACTGCGAATTGGCCGAAATCGGCCGGAAAATGGGGTGCCAGACCATGGTGGAAGGACCGGGCCATGTGCCTTTAGATGAGATCGAGGGCAATATCATGCTGGAAAAACGCATGTCCGGCAACACCCCCTATTATGTTCTGGGCCCCATTCCCTGTGATACCGGTGCCGGATACGACCATATTTCGGCCGCCATCGGCGCAGCCAGTTCGGCCCGGTTCGGGGCGGATCTGGTGTGTTACATCACCCCGGCGGAACACCTGGCATTGCCGGATGTCAATGATGTGAGAGAAGGGGTGCGGGCGACCCGTCTGGCTGTGCGCATCGGGGATTTGGCCAAATATCCGGACAGAAGGGAGACAGAAAAACAGGCGGCCCTGGCCAGAAGAGACATGCGCTGGGAGGATCTGTCCCAATACCTGCTCTTTCCAGACGCAGCAGCAGCCGTCCGCGCAGCCCGGGCACCCGAACATCAACAGACCTGCACCATGTGCGGGGATTTCTGTGCCATGAAAAAAGGCATGGAAATATTTGAAACAGACATCACAGAAAAGAGGTAATTATGTCATTGCTTGAAAACACCATTCAAAACATCAAAAAAGAACTGGATCAAACCGCTTTGGAAGCAGCCAGAGACCGGCTGCGCAACCAGGCCAAGCCCCCGGGAAGCCTGGGAGTAATGGAAGATATCGCATCCCGGCTGGCCGCCATCAAAGGCACCATTAACGTCAGACTGACCAGCAAGCATATCGTGACCTGCGCCGGGGACCACGGCGTGGTGGAAGAGGGGGTCAGCCTGTTCCCGGCCGAGGTCACCCCCCAGATGGTACTCAATTTTGCCGGGGGCGGGGCATCGGTGAACGTGATTGCGAAACACGCCGGCGCCGCTGTCAAGGCAGCAGATATCGGGGTCAACTATGATTTTGACCCGGCATTGCCAATTTTCCATAAAAAGGTGCGCCACGGCACCGCCAATTTCACCAGAGAACCGGCCATGACCAGGGATGAAGCCATCCGGTCCATCGAAGCCGGCATTGAAATTGTAGAGGAGCTTGCAGCCGAATCTGCTGTGGATCTTTTGGGAACCGGGGATATGGGCATCGGCAACACCACCCCGTCCACCGCTGTTATTGCCGCATTTTCCGGTCTTCCGGTGGAAAAACTCACCGGCCGGGGCACCGGCATTGATGACAGCGGGTTGGCGAACAAGATCGCTGCCATCAAAAAAGGCCTGGATCTGCACAGACCCGACCCCACGGATCCCCTGGATATTTTGTCCAAAGTCGGGGGGTTGGAGATCGGGGCCCTGGCCGGACTGGTTCTGGGGGCTGCGGTCCGGGGCATCCCGGTGATCTGTGACGGCTTTATTTCCACAGCCGGGGCTTTGATCGCCTGTGAGCTGGCACCGGCGGCAAAAAAATATCTGTTTGTCAGTCACAAATCTGTTGAGATCGGCCACAAATACATGCACGACCGCCTGGGCCTGGAACCGCTCATTGACCTGAAATTCCGGCTGGGTGAGGGCACGGGTGCGGCGGTTTGCATGGAGCTGCTGGATCTGGCCACACGGATTTTAGCGGACATCAAAACCTTTGAAGAGGTGGGCGTGACAAATATCGATTGATATTTCCGCACCTGAAGGAAGGGTTTTTTAGGTACTTTGGATAAAACGGTTTTCCGGGATCCGGCCAGGCAGATTCCGGAAAACATCACCAGATTATTCCGGCCGAATCTATTCCCCCAGCATGATGCGGATAATTTCCCGGTCGGTTTCCCGCATGCCGTCCCGGCCGAGCCGGCCGATGTTGGCAATGGTGTTTTCTACCCCTTTTTTCACGATGCCGTCCCCGCCGTAAAACTGCCGGCCTTTCTGAAACATGTAAAATCCCAGAAGCCCTGCTTCCACGGAAAGAGAAATCTTTGCGGCACAGGAGGGTTTGGCCCCGTCACAGATAATCCCCGACACCATGGCCAGGGCATTGACGATGGTGTGGGCCACTTCCCTGAACCTGCCCCCGTGGAGCCAGGCAATGCCGGCACCGGCGCCAACCCCTGCGCTGACAGCACCACAGTAGGCAGACAGCCTGCCGATACCGGTCTTCTGGTGAATGGTCACCAGACTGGATACCACCAGGGCCCTGAGCAGCGTTTCTTTATCAACCCCCATGTGCCTGGCATACACTATAACAGGCACGGATGCGGCGATGCCCTGATTTCCGCTGCCTGATACAATCACCACCGGCAGCTCGCATCCGCTCATCCTGGCATCTGATCCTGCCGCCGCCATGGCTTTGGCCCGTACCTTTATGTCATTCCCCCAGGTTTCCAGCAGCACTGACCCTATGTTGGCCCCCCAGTCGCCTGTGATCCCGTCTTCGGCGATCTTTATATTATAATCAATCTGTCTTTGTATCAGGGATTGTACATCACCCGGCAGTACAGATGCAGCAAAATCCAAAATATCTTTTACATTCAGTATGGACCGGTCAATGAGTACGGTTGTATTAATCTCATCGCAGTCCTGGTTCTGATACACAATGCCATCATCTTTTTTGATCAGAACAATATTGGTATGAAAATGGGAAATCTGAACCATGGCGCTTGCATTGTCCTTATAGACAGTCACTGCCAGATCAAATATGAGGCTTGTGTCCATTTTACACACCGTGATTGTTCTGCTGTCAAGAAAGGCCGCAATTTTCTTTTGTCCTGCCGCATCCACACTGGATATAACCTCCAGGGTCTTGTCTGCATCACCTGCAACAACTCCGGCTGCAGCGGCTGCTGCAATACCCCGCAGCCCCCCTGTATTGGGCACCACCACACTTTTTACATTTTTTATAATATTGTCACTGGCCTGAATCATCACCCGGTCCGGCTGACTGCCAAGCACTGCTGCTGCTTTTGCTGCTGCATAGGCAACGGCAATGGGTTCTGTGCAGCCCATGGCCGGGACAAGCTCTTCGTGCAAAATTGCAAGATATGCACCATGTTTTTTATCTGTTAATTTCATCTTGGTTCCTGATGTATAATTCCCCTTCTTCTTCTAAGTCACTCATTTGCGTTGCGGGTCGGTTTGGTGCCGGAGATTGCCCCGGCAAGTGCGCTTTTGAATGCACCCTGAATGGTACCCTGACCGGCAGCAAAACACAATTGAAATTCATTTCTTCAAAAAACCGTGACAGCCCGGGCCGGTCATATCCTGATCCGGACACCATTACGGCTTCACTTTAACAAGAGTTTAACAGACAGGTAATCATTTTCTCACAGGAAATCAGATAGAATACCAGCCATGACTGAAACACACAGACAGATGTGGATGCAGATGCTGGCAGATGCGGATGTTGCAGATCTCAAGGCCGGATATGCGCCGTTTGCTGAAAAAATTTCCTATACCTGGCTGGTAAAACCGGAGACCGGGATGCTCATGATCCAGGGCAGGGCAGACAGCACCGGCGCCCCCTTCTGTTTAGGGGAGATGACCGTGACCCGGTGCATGGTGCAGGTCATCGATGACATACAAGGCTATGCCATGGTCCAGGGCAGTGACCATGAGCATGCCCGGCTGGCAGCGCTGCTGGATGCCCTGCTCCAGATGCCGGATTTTCATGCAAAACTGGCGGCCACTTTGATGGCGGTCCTGAAGAGCAGAGAGCAGCAAAGAGAGCAGGCCATGGCAAAAGAGATATCAGACACCACGGTGGAGTTTTTCACCCTCAAACGGGGAGAATAAGGGACAGGCCATGATGCAGAAAGGATTTGATTCCGAAGTGTTTGACAGCCAGGCGGTCTTCCGGAACCTGCTTCTGGCAATGGCGAATCCCGGCACCATTGCCGCCACAGGCATAAACATCTCCTGTCCGGGACGGCTCGCACCTGGTGCCGGGGCCCTGCTGCTGACCCTGCTTGATTTTGAAACGGTTTTGTGGGCAGACCTGGATCCTGATACACCGGAAACCCAGTGGCTGCATTTTCACACCGGGACTCTGTTGACCCATGCCCCGGACAGGGCCGGATTTGCCCTGTTCACGGACGGTGAAAAACTGATGGATCCCGGTCTATTCAATCCAGGCACAGTGGCATCCCCGGACATATCCACCACCCTGGTGATCCAGGTCCGGGGAATGGACCAGGGGCGGCAGCTGCGCCTCACCGGACCGGGCATTGAAAAGGATACCTTTATCCACCTTGCAGGCATCAAAACAGAATTCTGGGAAAACCGCGCAATGGTGAACCAGGCATATCCTGCCGGTATTGATATGATTTTTGTGCATGCCCGAGGGTTTACCGCCCTTCCCAGAACCACAAAAGTTGCGGTGTACTGATGTACGTGGCGGTAAAAGGCGGTGAAAAAGCCGTAAAAAACTCCCAGCGCCTGGTGGCAAAAAAACGCCGGGGAGACATTAGTGTCCAAAAAATTTCCATGGACCAGATCGCAAACCAGCTGGGCTTAGGGGTGGACCGGGTCATGGCAGAAGGGTCCCTGTATGATGTAACCGCCGCAGCCATGGCCATCCAGCAGGCCCAGGGGGATATGACGGAAGCGGTTTTTCTGGTGCGGGCGTTTCGCACCACCTTGAAACGCTTCGGCAACAGTATCCCGGTCCAGACCACAAAAATGACCGCCATCAGACGGGTGTCCGGGATCTTCAAGGATATTCCCGGGGGCCAGATTCTTGGGCCCACCTATGATTATACCCATCGGTTGATTGAACCCGACCCGGACCATGCACCTGATCCTCCCTGTGACCGTCACACGGACACGGCACCTCCGGATAAGACAGCTGCCTGTGACGACATCTCCCCATTGCCTGAAGAACTGCCCCGGGTCATTGACATACTCCAGGCCCAGGGACTGCTGCAGCAGGATGAAACAACGCCCCCCGGGGATGCGGCAGAGGATCTTACCCGGCAGCCGTTGGCATTTCCTGTTTCCAGAAACCTGCGGCTCCAGGCCCTGGCCAGGGGGGATGAGGGATTTGTCCTGGGAACGGCATACTCGCTGCAGCGGGGGTTCGGCCTGGACCGGCACCCGTTTCTGGGCGAACTCAAGGTAGGATATGTGGCAGTCCGGTATACACCGCCGGAACTGGGATTTGACATCCATATCGGCCGCATAAAACTCACCGAATGCGTCATGGTTAACCGGCAGGATGATGCGGTCCGAAAAGCCGCCGGGTTTGAAACAGGCTATGGTCTTGTGTTCGGCCAGAACGAAAGAAAAGCCATGTCCATGTCCCTTTTGGACCGGTCCCTGGCTGCAAGAAAGAACACCGGGAAAACCGATTATCCGGCCCAGGATCCGGAATTTATCCTGTCCCACTGTGACAGTGTGGAATCCTCCGGGTTTGTGCAGCACCTCAAACTGCCCCATTATGTGGATTTTCAGTCCGAGCTGGTATTTATCCGGAACCGTCGCAAAGACCATACCCCTGATAAAGGAAACCCTTAATGCCGCTGTCTTATAATTTTGCCTATCTGGATGAACAATCCAAAAAAATGATCCGGCGGTCCATTTTAAAGGCCATTGCCATCCCGGGGTTCCAGGTACCCTTCGGGGGCCGTGAAATGCCGCTGCCCTATGGATGGGGCACCGGCGGCATCCAGCTCACCGCCGCCATCATCGGCCCGGATGACCGGCTCAAGGTCATTGACCAGGGGTCGGATGACACCGTGAACGCCATCAGCATCAAGGCATTTTTCAAAAAAACCGCCGGCATTGCCATCACCGAAGAAACCAAGGAAGCAACCATTATCCAGACCCGGCACCGGATACCGGAAACCCCGCTGCAAAAAGGACAGATCATGGTGTTCCAGGTGCCCATACCAGAACCTCTGCAGTTCATTGAACCCAAAAAATCCCAGACCGTTAAAATGCACGGATTTGAAGAATACGGCAGCATGCATGTCAAACTGTATGAAGATATCGCAAAATTCGGCAGGATCGCCACCGCATTCGACTACCCGGTGCAGGTGCACCAGCGCTATATCATGAGCCCCTCCCCCATACCCAAATACGACAACCCCAAACTGCACCGGTCACCGGCGGTTCACCTGTTCGGAGCGGGCAGGGAAAAACGCATCTATGCGGTGCCCCCCTATACCGACGTGGTCAGCCTGGATTTTGAGGATTACCCCTTTGAGCTGGAAAAATGGGACGGGGCCTGTGCGGTCTGCGGATCCACCGACAGCTTTCTGGATGAAATCATCACAGATGATACAGGTACCCGGGTGTTTATCTGTTCTGATACGGAATACTGCAAGAAAAACACAGGAAACCCCGCCCCATGACCAGGATGCCGGAAAACAGTTCCCAGCCCCTGCTGGCAGTGCAGTATTTGTCTAAATTCTTCGGCAGGCAGCTGGGATGTCATGACATCAGTTTTGCGGTGTCTCCCGGTGAGGTGATCGGTGTGGTGGGTGAGTCGGGTTCCGGCAAATCCACGCTTCTCAACTGCATTGCCGGCCGGGTAAAACCCTCCAACGGGTCGGTGTTTTTTCATTCATCAGCAGGGATGATCGACCTGTGCCGATGCGACGAAGCCCTGATGCGCAAAATCATCCGGACCCAGACCGGGTATGTGACCCAGAACGCGGCCCAGGGACTCAAGATGCACATCAGTGCCGGCGGCAATATCGGAGAAAAACTCATGGCCGGCGGCATGCGCCATTACGGTCAGATCCGTAAGATGGCGTTGGCCTGGCTTGAACGCGTGGAAATAGATCCGGACCGCATAGATGACCTGCCCGCCACCTTTTCCGGCGGGATGCAGCAGCGGCTCCAGATTGCGGCCAACCTGGTCAATGCCCCCAAAATCATGCTCATGGATGAACCCACCTCCGGGCTGGATGTGTCGGTGCAGGCCCGGCTCATCGATGTGCTGCGCAAACTGGTATCAGGGCTGAACCTGTCCATGGTTCTGGTCACCCATGACCTGGCCGTGGCCCGGCTGCTCTGCCACCGGCTCTATGTGATGAAACAGGGGGAAATGGTAGAATCCGGGCTCAGCGACCAGATACTGGACGACCCCAGGCAGCCCTATACGCAGCTGCTGGTATCCTCGGTGCTCAAACCGTGACACAGTGACAGATCACCCCTTTTGGAGAATTTCATGGCCCCGCGCTGGATACTCAAACTGGAAAACATTGAAAAAGACTTTGTCTTTCACCTGCAGCAGGGCACCCGGATTGTGGTGTTCGACCGGTTCTCCCACCTGTTTTTCCCGGGCCGGGCCACCATTCTCACCGGCCCGTCCGGCACTGGAAAGAGTACCCTGCTGCGCATGATTTACGGCACATACAAAACCGGGGGCGGTCATATGTGGGCCCGGCGCCGGGGCCGGCCGGTGGATATTGCCGCAGCCGAGCCCGCCATGATCTACACCCTGCGGCGGGACACCATCGGGTATGTGAGCCAGTTTCTCCGGGTAGTCCCCAGGGTGTCGGCTTTAGATACGGTCATCGAGCCGCTGCTGGCCAGAAACATGGAACTGGAAAGCGCCCGGAAAAAAGGCCGGGCCCTTCTGGAACGGCTCAATATTCCTTCAAACATGTGGCATCTTTCCGCCACCACCTTTTCCGGCGGTGAGCAGCAGCGCATCAACTTGGCCAGGGGGTTTATCGCCCCCTTTCCCATCCTGCTGCTGGATGAGCCCACCGCATCTTTGGACCTGAAAAACCGCCGGATTGTCATCGATCTGATCAAAGAAGCTCTGGCAGACAACACCTGTGTGATCGGCGTATTCCATGATCCGAAAGACCACAGGGATTTTGCCGATCACACCATTGACCTTGCCCACATGCTGAACCAGGAGGTGATACAGCCATGACCGGAAAAAAACTGATTCTCGGCGGTCCCCTGTTTGACGGAAAGACCCTGTCATCCCGGGGAACCATATTGATCCAAGACCATAAAATTGTGCACACCTTTGCCGATACCATCCACATGGTCAATGCCGAGGTGATAGATGTCCAGGGCCGGCTCATCATGCCCGGTCTGGTGGACCTGCATTCCGACAGCCTGGAAAGAAGCATTGAAAAACGAAAAGGGGTATTCTTTGATACCGATTTTGCCATCCTGAACCTGGACCGCCAGGCAGCTGCCTGCGGCATCACCACCTTCTGCCATGCAATCAGTTTTGCAGACAACGAACTGGGGCTGCGCTCCCCGAAGGAAGCGGAAAATTGTGTGCGCACAATCAAGGCGTTTACCGCATCTCCCCAGGCCCTGGTGAAGCACAAGGTCCACATCCGGTATGAGGTGGGATCTGAGATCAGCTTCAAGGTCGTAACCCGCCTGGTGGAAGAGGGACTGGCAGACCTGGTTTCCATCATGGACCACACCCCGGGCCAGGGCCAGTTCAAATCCATGGCATCTTATATCCGGTATTTGTCCTCTGAACACCAGGTGCCGGAACACCAGATCATTGAAAAAGCCCGGGAAAAACAGGCCAACAGCGTCCGGGCCTGGCAGATGGTGAGCGCCCTGGCCAAAACCGTGGGTGCGGCAGGCATTCCCATGCTCAGCCATGATGACGACACCCGGGAAAAAATTGATCTTATCTGCACCCTGGGCATCGGGGCCTGTGAATTTCCCGTGGCCCTGCCCGCAGCTAAAAAAGCCTTTGCCCGGGGATTGAAAATCTTCATGGGGGCACCCAATCTGGTACGGGACCAGTCCACCAGCGGCAGTTTAAAGGCATCCGAAGTCCTGGCACACCAGCTGTGCACCGGGCTGGTATCTGATTATTACCCGGAATCTCTTCTCCAGGCCGCTTTTCTGGGACAAAAATTCACCCGCTGCGCAGAAACGGCCCTCAAACAGGTGACCGCGGGTCCGGGGGATTATCTCACCTCCCTGGACAAGCCCGGCCGGCTGGTCCCCGGAGCGGATGCCGATATCATCATTGTGGACCATTCCCATACCTGGGCCCACATCACCCATACACTGGTACAGGGCAGCACGGTATGTAAAACCCAAATCCATGAGGCGGTTGCATGAATATCATCGGCGCAAGTATCGACCCGGTCCGGATCGACGGATCACTGGACCGGCTGAACCAGGATTTACAGGCATTTGACACCATCGGCATCCAGGCGGTTGAACTGCCTGTCCACGGGCTGGATGCCATTTTAAACGGCTTCCTGCACACGGCCAGAGCCCGGCAGGTTATGTCCCTGCTTTCGGATTTTGATTTCTGTTATTCCATTCATTCCCCCAACCCTGTGAACCTGATGGACAAAAAAGATCCGGCCCTGCACAAAGCGGTATTAGAGGCCTCCCTGGAATTTGCCCGGCAGATCAATGCAGAAGTGGTGGTGGTTCACAGCGGCCGGTTCATTGCGGAAGAAGATTTTTTTGTCACCCCTGCCCGGTCCCTGACCGCATCAGAACAGCACCGGATGCTTGAAACAGAAGCACAGCTGTTGCAGGACATTGCAGAACAATATCCGGATCTCATGATCGCCCTGGAAAACGCCCGGCCCTACCTGAGCAAGAGCCCTTACACCTATGCGGAATGCCTCGGCCCACTCAGGGAACAGATTCTGCGGGTCAACAAAGACAATGTAAAAATCAATCTGGATTTCGGCCACCTGTTCATGGCATCTCATTATTACGTATTTGATCCCTTAGCAGCGGTAAGACAGATAAAAGACCTGGTGGTCCATACCCATGTGCATGACAATTTCGGGGGCGCGGTGCACCACTGGGAAAAGCAGCAGACCCTTCAGCTGCCGTTCGGCAAGGGCGATTCCCACATGCCCGTGGGGTTCGGGCAGATCCCCATCCAGGCCATCCTGGATATCCTGCTGCCCGATTATGACGGGCTGCTGATCATGGAGCTGCGCAGCCGCTATTTTTCTGAAACTAAAACCTCCCTGGACAACCTGTCCGCCCTGGTAGCCGCCAGTAAACGCCGGACCTGAACTCCCGTGATCCCTGAAAGCCCGAGACTTGTAATGAGACTGATGAAAAAAGATAACAGTTTTGAAAAACTTACAATAATGATGGAGGCAGTATGAATAAAGTTCTTTTTATCTGTGGACACAACAGCGGCAGAAGCCAGATCGCTGAAGCCTGTCTGGCAGCTTATCGACACAGCACCAAGGGCAATGAAGAGTGCCCCTTCACAATTCTTGACAAATTCATACTTGTAAGTTACTTCCTCATTAAATGGAAATTGCTGGACGCCTTTAGTCTGACCTTGACGATTGCGGAAAAAAATCATGAGCAAAAAACCCGGCCATGTCTGCCCTGTTGAAATAGCAGGCATGCTTGACGGAAAACTGAGACGATGGGTGCACAATCCTGTTAAAATCCTGTCCCCCCTTATAACTGAAGGTATGACGGTTCTGGATGTCGGCTGCGGACCGGGGTTTTTTTCCATTGAGATGGCCCGTTTGGTGGGTGCGGATGGGTCTGTGATTGCCGCCGACCTCCAGCCGGACCATTGTTTTGACACCGGAATCGCGGTGACCTGATAGATTTTTCCTGTCAACGTGTGTATGATCAATTATTTTTACAGGGGTGCCAGCTGTTTTTTCAGGGGTTGGCTGGCTGGATTTGATTTTCTGAAAAATGCGGCACTTTTCCGGGGAGCCAGACCGCCAGTGCCGTTCTTCCGCGGCCGGACCAGGTGGATATTCGATTATTGATAGGCAGAATCGTGATCCGGGTGAAGAGACAATATCCGAAGCCATGACTGATCACGATATCCGATTGCCCGGAACCCTTTGCTGATGCGGAAAGTATACAGCCGGCAACCCTGCGGACCTTTTCGGGACAAAATCGCTTCCCATTTCAATCCGCGGTCCGCATACAGTTGCTGCCATGTCATGGCTGATATTTTTTTACAGGTGTTCAGAACATGCCGCTGATCAATTTTGGTCAAATTGAAAAGGGTCTGCTGAAATACCGGGTTGTTCAAATCCAGCCTGACAGGATTTCCTGTATCGCCGAAAGTCATTTGATCCGATTTTCCAGATCATGAAAGTCGGTGTCTGCCGGCGGATTTTTTTCTGCCCAGTCCACCGCTTTGTTCAAAGAGGTTTCAACGTCCGGGGCATGCAGCCATTTCTCATTGTCCGGAATAAATCGCCCCAGTTTGATCAACCATACACCGCTATCCAGTTCACTTAGCATCACGGTCTGGCCGGCAAATTTTTTACCAATAGAAATCTGGCCGCTGCTGCCTACCGTTTTAATGATATCCATGATCACCTCCTGCAATGGGATTGCTTATGAATTCATGATAGCACCAATGCATGAAATGTCAAGAAACCGGATTCTGCCGGTCCATAAGCCGGTCCGGATCTTTATCCAATTTTTTTGAATGTCTGCCTGTCTTCAATCATTATGAAATATCTTGAAATATCTGCTTTATATGTACTAAGATCATTAAGAAAAATTGCCTGATGCTTCCTAAATCTATATTGCGGATATGCAACTTGTTATTGAGGAATCAGAAGTCAGCCCGACTGAAATAGCCGACCTTTGTTGTTAAACCTTCGGCTTTTTTATAATCCCATAAAGATTGGAAAATGCCAGTGCATTACAATTTCGCGTGCCACCCGGGTAAAGCCGGGGAGAACCAGCACAAACATGGCGTTGCATTTGATGAAGCAGCAACAGTACTCAGGGATTCAAATGCACTTTCCATATTTGACTCAGACCACAGTGAATCGGAAGAAAGATGGATCACAATGGGCCTTTCGGAAAAAGGGAGGCTGCTGATTGTGATCCACACCTTTCTGGAAGAAAATGACAACGTTGCAAAGATCAGAATTATCTCCAGCCGAAAAGCAACCAAACAAGAAATCCAAACATATGGTGAATAAAATGAAACCCGAATATGATTTTTCTAAAGGCAAGAGAGGCAAATTTTATCGTCAGGATATGAAACTGAACATTCCCATCTATCTTGATGACGAGGTCTCGGCTTTTGTCGAAAAAATAGCAGCCAGAAAGGGAATCGACAGAGCCTCCGTTGTTAATGACCTTCTCAGGGGAGACATCAAGCTTGCCGAGGCAATGGAATAATTAGTCGGGCCGGCTCGACCCGACATTCTCCAAACGGGTCAATTGCGCTGGTAACAGAAATCACCCCGTTTCAACTGCACTGAAATCTTTGGTCACCTGCTGCGCTGTCTGCGTGCCGCCCATCATCACCGGGGTATAGCCCCCGCCGTGGGACCAGGCACTGGCCAGGTAAAGCCCGTTGACAGGGGTGCTGGATTCCAGGTGGGGCAGGTTTCGGTCATAACCGTATATGGCGCCACCGGTATTCCCGGTATAAAACACATTGGTCAGGGGGGTGCCGACTTCCATCTCCTCGATCATACCGGACAGGCCCGGAATCAAGGCCTTTTCCACGCGCTGGATGAACCGGGCCGCGATCCGCTCCTTTTCCCGGTTATAGGCCTGTTTTTGATTGTTGAAATAATCGTTTTCAAATTTCTGCCACCTTGCATAGTCACTCAGACAGATGATGGTCATGGTAGTTTTGCCTTCAGGGGAGTATCCCTTGAACAGGTTGTCGTACAGGGTAATGCCGATGCCGGATTCCGCCAGGTCGGCTTTGTTGAACAGATCGTTTCCTGACGGATCAGCCGTTCCGGCCAGGTCGATTTCATAGTCACGGATACCGGGCACCGGCTGATTCAGTCCCAGCCACACGACAAAACTTGACAATGAGGGCCTGCGCTGCTGCGCCTGTGCAGCAAATGACGTCGGCATGACCGCCGGCGGAACCAGGGAGTTCACCAGGGCCGGCACCGGGCAGTTGGCGATCACGGCTTTGGCCGGACACACCGTTCCCTTGTGATCCGAAACACCTGTTAGGGTTTTGTCCGGGTTGAAAAGAATCTGGCTCGCCCGGGTATTGAAATGGATACGGCCGTTAAAGTTCCGGATGCCTTGTGCCAGGGTGTTGCTCAGGTCCTGGGACCGGGCCTTGTAATATTGGCCCCCATGGACCAGGTACTCTCCGGTGGCAATGGCATAAAACAGTGCGTTCAGCTCTTCCGGGGGCTGCCCGTAATACCCTGAAAAAACGGCCATGCAGGTTTTTACATCCGGGTCCGACACATGCTGATCCATCCACTGGGAAAGAGTCAGGTTTTCCAGTTTTCCCATGATATTGTTTTGCGACGCGCCGCCGCCCCAGAGTGCTGATATCACCTGTTCCATCTGGGTGTAAAATCCGTGAATACCCTTTTTTTCATGGGGAAACTGTTTTGACAGCCGGGCTTTGACCCCGTCCGGGTCCTTGGCTGGCAGGGTGATGTCAAAACAGTCCGTGATGATCCGCCACAATTCGGGTGTGTAGGCCACATCCAGGTGTTTCCACAACCCTAAGTCTTCAAGGATCATCTGGGGCATGGCATGTTCCGCTGTATCGAGCACAAACCGTGCGTCTGAATAATCCGGGGGTCCCAGGGTGCCCCGGACGTTGTGGGAAAACCCGTACCGTTCCGCCGGTATGCCGAACATCCGGGTATCCAGCTGATCATTGTTGTTTTCATCATGATATACCTTGACAGCGTATTCCCCCCGGGGGACGGTCAGGGTCAGGCGCACCTGCCGGTTGATGACCGGGCTGTTGATTCCCATGAACTGTGAATCTTCTGATTCAAAGTGTTCCCTGGAATTGACCAGGGCCAGCTTTGCCTGTCCCTGATTGCTGTCAAAACCGGTCACATGGATCTCCAGCCGGCATGTGAGTGTATCAGCCGGCTCTGACGATTGTGCCGAAACGGTGGCAGCACCAGCCAGAACTGCTGCCATGACCCAAAAAATCCATACCTGTTTCATTGGTTCTCTCCTTGCTGTAAAATACTGTTATAAAAATTATATGACAGGTCTCTTCCCTTGCCATTTTCCGACAATATGCACCCGCCCTTCCCACGCAGCCAACACAAAGCAGATGAACGGCGGCATCAAAGCGATGGATGGCAACATACGGGGATGAATGGCATTGCACTTGCCGGCCGGTTTTAGTAAATTGCCCCATGTCCAAACAAAACCATATCATCAAAACCCTGGCCGTTACGGCTGTCTTCAATACCGCCATTGCCCTGGTACTGCATTTCATGGTGATCCGGGAATCCGGATTCCTGGATGTCTGGGTGATCTCCCAGCTCACCGGTTTGTCCATCTGCCTGTGTGTACGGCAGGCCATGATTTTCTGCGAACAGGGCCTGAAAAAATGGATGCTGGCCGGCATTGCCGCCGGACTGACCGCCGGGGTGGCGGCGGGCGGGCTTCTGTCCGGGTGCTATCTGTATTTTCTGGATGAATTTTCTATGGAATATACCCGGGTGTTCTACCAGATCGCGGTATTCGGCCTGGTATTCGGGGTACCCATCACCTATTTCTTTATGGCCAGGGAACGGCTGGCGGCATCGGAAAGACAAATCCGGGAGGAAAAAATCAAGCGTCTGAAAATGGAAAAAGAGACGGCCATGACAACCCTCCGGCTCCTCCAGGCCCAGATTGAACCCCATTTTCTGTTCAATACCCTGTCCAACGTCATCTCCCTGATGGATACCGATACGGATGTGGACAAGGCGAGGCAGATGCTCATGGATCTGAACGAATACCTGAGGATCTCCCTGCAGCGGACCCGGCAGGAGATGGTCACCCTGTCCCGGGAACTGGACCTGGTCCGCCGGTATCTCACCATTTTCAAAGTCCGGATGGGATCGCGGCTGGCATTTGAGATCACAGACCATACCGGGCGGCCCGATCTGCCATTTCCGCCCCTGGTGGTCCAGCCCCTGGTGGAAAACGCCCTCAAATACGGCCCGGGTGACCTTGACGCAAAACCGACCCTTCGGCACCATTGCCACGATCCAGGTACCCCTGGCAGATCACGCACCGGGTAAGACAGCCGGTACCATGCCGGGGATCACCCGGAAAGGTACGCCATGACAGCGCTGACCGCCATTGTGGCCGATGATGAAGACCTTATCCGGGCCAGTGTGGTCAGACACCTGGAAAAACTGTGGCCGGAACTTGCCGTCATCGGCCAGGCCGGAAACGGTTTGGAGGCCCTGGCACTGATAGAGCAGACCGCCTCCCATGAATTTCTGATCAAAACCCCCATCAGGGAACTGGCGGACAGGCTGGACCCGGATCAGTTCCGGCAGGTCCACCGGAGTGCCATTGTCAACATGGAAAAGATCCAGGCCATCCAGCGGTCCTTTACCAACCAGATGGTGATCCGGTTTGCAGATACCGATAGGAAAATCCGGGTGAGCCGGGCCTATGAACATCTGTTCAAGGCCATGTAACCACCCGGCTTAACCGAAACAACCCAAAATCCTGCAACCGCGGTATATTCTCCGGATTTTCCGGTTAAACACAATCATAATATCCCGGTAACCCCATCCATTGATCCATGAATCTTCCACTGTTATCCGCAGCCGGTTCGGAGAATACACGGAAGTGGAGGCCGGGTGTTTCTGCAATGAAATCTCCCTGGGGGACTATTCCTATCTGTCCACCAGTGTCCGGGCCATCTGGTGCGATATCGGCAGATTTTCCTCCATTGCCTCCCATTGCGTGATCAATCCGGGGAACCACCCCTACCACCGGGTGACCCAGAGCCACTGCACCTATCGGTGCCGGCAGTACGGGTTTGCCGACCGGGATGATGACGCGTTTTTTGAATGGCGCAAACAGGATGCCGTGACCATCGGCCATGATGTGTGGCTGGGACATGGGGTCTATGTGATGCCCGGCGCAGCCATTGCCACCGGTGCCGTTGTGGCTGCAGGATCTGTTGTCACCCGGTCCCATCCGGTGGGCCCCTATGAGATCGCGGCCGGATCCCCTGCAAAACCCCTCAAAAAACGGTTTCCCGAAAGGATCATCACGCGGCTCCTGGAGATCCGCTTCTGGGACTGGCCCCGGGAAAAACTGGAACAGGGGTTCAGGGACCTGTACGATGTGGAAGCGTTTATCGAAAAATACTGAGTATCCCCGCCTGACAAAACGATTACAGTTTCATTGACATATCAGTTATAAGTCCCTAAAATAGACCTGCAATTCAGTCCCATAAAAAGCACCTGAAAGGAGGCTATATGCTGCAGGCCAAATTCAGCGTTGAAGAAACACAGGCCAAATTCCTGAACAACTATAAATGGTATGGATTCAAAGATAAAAGTGCCATGCTCAGAGCGGCCATAAACCATTTCAAGAAAGAAAAAGAGCGGGAACATCTGAAAGAATCGGCAGATCTCTATGCTGAAGTGTATAGTGAAGATGAAAATCTCAGAGAAATGACCGAAACAGCAGTGAATGGATGGCCGGAATGACAGTACTGAAAAGAGGCATGATCATCGATGTCAATCTGGATCCGACAAAAGGCTCGGAAACCGGGAAAACCAGGCCATGTATCATCGTGACCAATGATATTTACAATGCAAGAGTGCCTGTTGTTCAAGTAGTTCCGATTACTGAGTGGCATGTCAAAAAAGCCCGGATTAAAACAAATGTTGAACTTTACCCCGCATCCGATAACGGATTATCCAAAAAATCGATCGCTGATTGTTTACAGACCCGCCCAATAGATCACCGTCTCAGGTTGGTCAACATCCGGGGAAAATTGCCTCTGGCGAAGATGGAAGAAATCAACCAGGCGTTGAAAATAGTATTTGAACTTTGACATCTTCGCGTTAAACACAATTCTATCATTAAGGTAATTCATTCCCAACACTTGAGGCGGATAATTCTCCCGGACAGTCGAAAACAGAACCTACAGGGAGGATCGAATCCGCCATGCCCGCCATACAGGCAACACCTGAAAACAAAACGCCACCGGTTCCATCTTCCAGGACCGGAATCGATCTGACCTTTTTGTATCCTGCCCTGGAAATCAAGACCGGGTCCATGGAGGCGTTTGTTGAATCGCTGCCCTTTTCCTTCAGGGATGTCACCGCGGGCGCGGAAAATGAGTTCCAGGCCGTGGTGATGGGAAAACGAGAGGATGTGGACCTACCCATCACCATTGAATCTGCCAATTTTTTCAAGAATATGGTCCGCCGGGCTGCATCAGGTGACACGTCACGGAAAACGATCACCGCTCTGGAACGGTATCTGGAACAGAAAAACGATATCTGGGAAAATTCCTGGGTCCGGTTTCCTGAACAGCGCCTCAATTCTTATGCCCGGGAGGTATTTGCCGCTGACCTGCATGCGGACAAGGCAAATCCTGGTGCAGGACTGCGGTCGGATGCCGGGCAGTTCAGGTTTTCCAGAGCCGGGGAGGCCATGATCCGGGTGCCGGTCTCCTATCTGCTCAAACTGTCCCTGGCGGATGTGATCGGGTCTGCGCCGCTAATTCATCCGCGGATAAAGCTTTTCGGCGAAAAAATGATGGCCCACTTCCTTAATGACAACACCTCTCCTGAGATTTTTTCCTTTCACCCGGTGCGGTCCGGGGCAGGGTCCAGGGGCATAGGCCGCACCCTTGCCACGGAAACTTTGATCCGGTTTCTGTTCACGCAATTGCTGGTGCAGTATGCGGAACAAAAACTGGGGCTGCTGGATACCGGCCAGCAGGTGCGGGTGTTTTTTTCCGCCTCCCCGCCGGTGATGCAGCACCGGCTCAATGCATCTCTTTCCGATGCGTTCTACCGTTATCTTTTCATGAGCCCCTGCCTGTCGGGATGGAACAAAGGCGAAGAAAAGCACGCCTATATGAAACTGTGCCATGAGGTGCTGTCCAGAAGCCAGATCAACGGCATTGCCAAACTCAAGGAAGCCGGCATCATCAATTCAAATTTGGTGATCCTGCCCAGCAGCTCCAATATCAGCCTTGCCAACAACAGCACCCACATCAGTATCGGCAGCCGGAAACTCTCCGGGCTTTTGGCGGATCCGGGATCCGGGTTCACTGCAGTGCATGAGAAACACTTAGGAGATTTGGTGATCAAGGTGGCGGAGCATTTTTTATGCCTGTTTCCCGGCACCTACAGCGCCGCCCCCTTTCGTCTCAATTTTGAAGACTTTCACCCGGAAAAAATCCTGGGATTTCTTCCCCATGAACTGGATTACACCCATCTGCGCATGATATGGCGGCGGTGGAAAAAAAAAGCTGCCAACCGTATCCTGGGCCAGGCCGTCACCCCTTTCGGCCCGGTCTGGCTGGATCGGTTCATCAGCACGGCATTTGGACTCAAAGGTGATTTTGTGCCGGATTTCCGGCTGGTGGACTACCTGGTGTCGCTGATGAGCACCGACCAGAGCCCGGCCCTGGACGGCACACCGGGAAACAGTATCCGGCTGGGCAGTGACCTGGCCCAGATGGGTATTTTTGATACCCGCATGCCCCTGTACCAGCTGGTCCGTCTCAGAGAATTTAACCGCATGGGATACAGCGGGTTTGAGCACCGGTACTACAGCATTTTTGAAGATATCCTTACCGATATGGGAGGGGCGGCTGATCTGCAGACCCTGATCACGGCCCTGGCCTTTCAGTATATTCTCAACAAGGATGTCACCCATGCCATGATTCCCGACACCCCCGGGGTGGAAAGCGAACGCCGCCAGATGTTTTTCTGTGCCAGCGTCAACCTGCCCACCTTTTACGTAAAAGCAAACACCCGGAACCTTTTCCTTGTAAAAATCGTGTCCCGGATTCCCAACACCCGCAAAAGCCGGCGGTATCCGGGATATACCCGGATCAAACTCCGCGATTACAAGCAGGCCCTGATCGACACCCTGAAAACCGACGCCAGGGCATTGACCGACTCTTTCCGCATGCAGGCTGCCTTATCCGATCTGCAAGGCCGCATCAACTCTCCGGACACCCGGTCTGCCGGCGGAAAACTGGTCACCGGCATTTTACAGACCCAAAAGAAAAAAAATCCCATGCACTATGCCGGGGACACCTTTAACCGGCATGCGGAAACCTATTACCGGGACACCCTTTGCAGCCGGCACATGGCAGAAGGGTTCAAGACCCTGATCAATGAATTTACCCGAATGGATCTGTGGGCCAGTTTCAGAGAGCCGGCTTTCAAGGATATCATCCGCACCATTCTCCCTGACCTGGACCTGGATGTTTTTTTAACACAGGTGAAAATGCCCCTGATGGGCCACACCCTTTCCGTGGAAAACACAAAAAAACTGATTTTTCTGATCATTTTATATGTGGGCCTGGAGACCAGCCAGAATGAACCCCTGTAAATATCAGACTTCTGCACCATGATTCGGCATATCCACCAGTATATCCAGCGGGAGACAACCGGGGTCAAAACCGAAACCCTCTTGTATGACCGGACCATCTGCGCCCTGTATTCCGTGATCCGGGAAAACGCCCCCGGCATGTTCCATCTTCTGGTTTCTGCCAGGGCTTCGGCGCTTCTGGGATTTCTCAGCTATGACCTGCCCCTGAAAAAAAACATCTCAGATCCTGCCGGGTTCCTGCACCGCATGGGCATCCCTGCCAAAGACATTTTCGGGCCGGTGGACAGGCTGAACACCCTGCGCCGATTTTTTGAACGCAAAATCCGGTTCTGGGAATGCCGGCCCATGACAGATGATCCTAAAGCACTGGTGTCCCCGGCAGATGCCCGGGTCCTGACAGGCTCCTTTGCAGATACCACCGACCTGTTCATCAAGGAAAAGTTCTTCCAGTATGACGAACTGATCGGGCAGGACCGGCCCCGTTGGCTTAAGTCATTCAGACACGGGGATTATGCTGTGTTCCGCCTGACACCGGACAAGTACCACTACAACCATGTTCCGGTATCGGGAAAGGTGGTGGATTTTTATGAAATCACCGGCCGGTACCATTCCTGCAATCCCGGGGCTGTGGTGCAATCGGTCACCCCGTATTCCAAAAACCGCCGGGTGGTGACCATCATTGATACGGATGTGGCAAACGGCACCGGTGTGGGACTGGTGGCCATGGTGGAAATTGTGGCCCTGATGATCGGGCGCATCGTTCAATGCTACAGCCCGGACAGGTATGATCCGCTCATGCCTGTGCAAAAGGGGGTGTTTTTGAAAAAAGGCCAGCCCAAAAGCCTGTTTAGGCCCGGCAGTTCCACGGTGGTATTGATATATGAAAAAAACCGCATCCAATTCTGCCGGGATTTGGTGGAAAACACCCGGCGCTGTGATGTGAAAACCCGTTTCTCTACTCATTTTTGCACCCCGCTGGTGGAAACCGATATCCAGGTCAGAGAAACCATAGGAAAGGCAGTCTGATGGACCAGATCATTTTTATCACAGGCATGGCAATGATGGTGGCAGGATCGTTGTGGTGGGGATTCAGATCCCTGCCAGAGGAAAAATGGCAAATCATGGCGGTGCTGCCCCGGCACAAAACCGGCACCGGCTGGCAGGGCCGCAATCTGACCTATTACGGGCTGCTGTCCGCCAATGCCTATACCTTTGCCGTGATCCTGTTTCTGGTTCTCGCCACTGCCGCCCGGATCCCCCTGCCCGGTGTGTGCCTGTTTGCCGCCGGGGTGCTTGCCGTCTGTCTGCCGGCCTCAAAGATCATTGCCCGGATAGTGGAAAAAAAGAAAGGCACCCTGACCGTGGGCGGGGCCGTGTTTGTCGGCATCCTGGTATCTCCTGTGCTGGTGTTTTTCATCAACCGGATCCCGGAACCGTTCATGGTTGGCCCCCTGCACCCCCTGGTGCTGCTGTCTGCGGTATCCATTGCCTATGCATACGGCGAAGGTTTGGGCCGCCTGGCCTGTCTCAGTTTCGGCTGCTGCTACGGCAAACCCCTGGCCCAGTGCCATCCTTGCATCCAGAAACTGTTTTCCCGGTTTTACCTGGTGTTTACCGGTCCCTTGAAAAAGATCACCTATGCCTCCGGGTATGACGGGCAAAAGGTGCTGCCGGTGCAGATCATCACGGCAGCCCTGTATACAGGCACCGGGCTGGCGGGCACGGCCCTGTTTCTGAACGGATACTTTCGCTTTGCTTTTCTGATCACCCTGGCCGTCACCCAGATCTGGCGGTTTGTCTCCGAATTTCTCCGGGCGGATTTTAGAGGCGATCTCACCATCTCTGCCTACCAGATCATGGCCCTGGCCACCCTCGGGTGTGCCGGTGCCATGGCCCTTTTGCTGCCGGTGGACGGCAGCCTGCCCCTGCCCCTGCCCCGCCTCCAGGAGGCGGTATCTGTCCTCTGGAATCCCTGGATGGTTCTTTTTGTCCAGGGGGTCTGGGCCGCCGCCTTTCTCCACACCGGAAAAAGCGTGGTCACCGGATCCAGCATCTTCTTTCATGTAGAAAAAACACGGATTTAATCCATTTTTAATACTGCAATAATACCGGCATAACGGTACCGGGGTACAAACAAGGTATCGTAAATTTTTATCAGGAGTCTGCCATGAACAGGTTACTACCGTCATCCACTGAAATTAACCACGCTTTCATCCCTTATCTGGACAATGAAAAACTGTCCAGGTTCAAAGAAAAACTGCTGGCCAAACAACAGGAACTGGTCCGGAAACGGTCTGACATCAAAAAAAATATCCGCAGTCTGAAAATGAAACATGCTGATGTGGTGGACCAGAGTATCTTGATGAGCAGCATTGAAAAGGAGATCGATTTTTCCCGGCGCTGTGATGTGCTGATCACCCAGATTGAAAGGGCATTGGAAAGAATCGAAGAAGGCGGATTCGGCTATTGTGAACTCACCGGCGAACCCATTGATGAAAGACGTCTGGAAGTTCTGCCCTGGGCCACCCTTTCCATCAAAGCCCTTGAGGAAATTGAGAAAAAGCAGTCCTTCCCGTATTTTATATGAAAGTTTTAAGCTAATACCTGACGACTGAAGGCTTTCATCAGTTGTTGTGCCCGGCAGGGCATGGGTGTTATTAAGATTGTCTCTATTTTTACGATTTTCCAGCACCGCGGGACTTGTACTATGCGGCGTGTGACTTTTTTACCGGCCGGGTGCCGTTGTCAAAACAGCGGCTGGCTGGCGCATCTGCCAGCCCCAGGTTTGTTAAAAATCGGTGAAAAATAACTTCTGATGAAAACGCCTTTGCCCGGACAAGGCTGCTTTCCTTCAGATTCCTGCGAAAGGCCGCATCCTTTACAAACCGGCTAATGCCGGCGGCCAGACCGGTGATGTCATCGGCCAGAATGCCGTTTTGCTGTGTCTGGATGATGTCCAGCGGCCCTTTTTCCGCGTAGGCGGCCACAGCTGCCCCGCAGCTCATGGCCTCCAGGATGACATTGCCGAAGGTATCAAACCGGGACGGCAGCACCAGCAGATCCACTCTGGAATACAGTTCCGGCATCTGTTCTTTGTCCACCCACCCGAGGAACAAAGCATCTGGCAGACACGTTTTCAGCCGGTCCTGCGCAGGGCCGGTGCCGGCGATCACCAGTTTGACATCTGCGGCATTTTCTTCCAGATGTTTCAGGATCACCGGCAGGTCAAACACCCCTTTTTCCTCGCTCAACCGTCCTGCATACAGCAGCACGATATCAGTGTCCGATATCTGTCCCTTGAAAAAAAGCTGCCGCTCTCCGGGCCGGGGATAAAACTTGTCATCCACCCAGTGGGCGGTCTTGTGCACCCGGGCTGCATCATAGGCGATGGCCGGTCCGACCAGCCAGTCAAAATGGTCCTGGTTCAAGACAAAAATATGGTCACACTGGCGGTAGAATGCCCGCAGGGTCCGCCGGAGCCGGTCCATGCCCGGAGGTGACAGCTGGGTGGTGTATTTAAAAAATTCCAGCCAGTCCGTGTGCATGAAAAAATACACCGGCACAGCCATGGCGTGTTTGAGAAACAGGGCCACAAGCCCCATCAGCAGCTCGGTCGAGCAGATGATCCGGTCATATCCGCCCTGGATAAATATCTCTTTCACCACGAGCAGGTCCGGCACATAAAATACCTGTTCCGGATAACCGGGAAAAGCAAAACTGCCCACAGGCGGCACCACCGTTAAATGGGGGGCCGGCTTTATCCGGTCGTGGCAGATAAGAAAATCAACGGGCATGTCATGGGCCTGGATAAATGCCAGCTTTCTGGATAAAGAGGCAGATACCCCGTTGTTGTCACAAAGGGTGTCGGTGAGCCACAGGGCCCGCCGGGGATGGGTATGCCTGCCCATGGCCTGTGCAAACCCGTTCACAAACTCCCGCTGGCCCATGAGTACCCGGGTGGAAAGCAGGGATGCCCCTGCAATGACGGCCCAGGCCAGCACCGGGAAGGACAAAGTATCAAAAAATTCCGACACATTGATCCGGGACCCGTGATCAAAAGACGGGTCCGCCTCGTTTTCAAACAATGCCCGCAAATGGGAGGGGATCTCACATTTGCGGATCAGATCCGCGGTGTCCACGGCCCGGGTGATGTCCAGGCCTTTCAGGTGAGCAGCCTGGGTGTTGATGCGCCTGGCAATGATCTGGTTCAGACTGGTGAACATCTGGGAAGAGCCGGTTTTCAGCAGATCAAAATAAAGCTCTCTGCACCGGTTTTTTGCCCGGGCAATCTCATCGATTTTCCGGATCAAAGGCCGAAAATCCGGGGTGACCTTGAACCGGCTCATCAGGCCGGGCCGCCTGCCGTGCAGGGCCTCGTGAAAGGATTTGAAAAAAAACAGGGTAAACCTGTGGCGCCGCAGTTCCTGCATGGCATTGCTGAATCCTAAACAGACCAGTTTGTCCCGCAGGCTGCCTTTATGGAGAAACATGCGCACCAGGCCGGGTTCCTTCATGTGCAATGCGATCTGGGACAGGTAATCGATAAAGGCGATATTGAGCTTTTCATGAATGGTGACACTGCCATAGGGGTGCAGCGTACCGGACCGCAGGGCTTCCAGGGCCAGCTGTGACACGGGGGTCTGTCTTATTTTGTTCTCCAGGTCCGGCACATGCATCCAGGTGCCGCAGGTGCCGGCAAACAGGCCCATATGGTCGTCGGATCCCCCGGTCACCTGCTTTTTATAGATGGATCTGCAGAAATTACCGGCCCTGATTTCGTGTTTTTTCTGCCACAGATCGATCTGCTCTTCGGTCAGGCTGTCCAGCCATTCCCAGATCAGCAGGTTCTGCCATACATCCCGCTGGCCGTTGAGCACCTCAAACCGGTCGAACATGAGCACCAGCTGCTCGAATATGGCAGGGTCCGGCTGGCCGTTGCCGGCATTGACATACAAAGGATGGGGCAGCAGTGTCGGAATATCCTGGTCTGCCGCATAGGTGATAAAGGCAAAAATATCGTTTCTCAATCCATTGAGTTTTTCCTCCTGGGCCGGGGTGAATCCATAGGCCAGCACATGCAGATGGGTATTAAATGTCTTGAAATAGCAGGTGAACTCCGCACCTGGCAGGACATCCTGACCCTTTTCCAGAAGATCCCAACAGGACCTGGCATTGTTATGGTTGGTGATGGTGACGGCATTGCACCGGTTTTCAGAAAGGCAGGCAACCAGGTCGTCTGTCTGAAGCCAGGTTTCCGGAAATCGCAGGATTCTCCCCAGAAGTTCGTCTGTCACATCGGAGTTGCGGTCATGACAGTGCAGATCTATTTTAATGCACCTTTTTTCCGGCACTACCATCTGGTGATCGGCCAGCCTTTTTTGAAATGCCTGCTGGATGTTCTGCTGAAACCCTTGGGTATCTGTCATAGCATTGATAATCCTTTGTATGTCTATGGTTTTTATTTCCAGCACCATAGCAGGGGTTCAATAAAAGCGTGTTTGCATTGTGTTGTTTTTTTGTAAGGCAACCGGAATAATTTTTTAAAATACAATCATAACTTCTGCCTAATATGACATGAACAAACAAATGGTTATATGGCATGCAGCAGCTGAGAAAATGCTGGTCACGTCAAGTAAAGCTTTGAAACCAAACAAATTAAAGGAGAGACACATGAAGGGGTTGACATGGGTGAAGCAGGCAAAACTGTTTATTTTTGGACTTCTGGCGGTCATGATTTCTGTGACAGGCGCCATGGCCCAAGAAGAAACCATTACGGAATTCCGCATCGGTATTCTTGGGGGTGAAAACGCCTCGGACCGACTGCGGTCCAATGAATGTGTGCGGGCACAGATTGAAGCCCTGCTGGGGGTTCCCACCAAAATTTATGCCCCGGCCGACTACAACGGGGTGATCGAAGGGCTTTTAGGCGGGAACCTGGACATGGCCTGGCTGGGTGCCTCGGGTTATGCCAAGGTCTATTTGACCAACCCGGACGTCGTGGAACCGGTTCTGGTAAAAATTAACAAAGACGGGTCTTTCGGATATTATTCCGTCGGGTTCGCCCGGGTGGATTCCGGTATTGAAAGCCTGGATGACATGAAAGGCAAAGTGTTCGGATTCGGGGACCCCAACTCCACCTCCGGATACCTGATCCCCTCCATCGAGATTCCCCAGTCCGGGTATTCCATGAAACCCGGGCAATACTTCAAGGATGTGGTATTTGTGGGCGGTCACGAGCAGACCATTGTGGCGGTATTCAACGGGGATATCGATGCCGGTGTGACCTGGGCGGACGGTCTGGGAGAATGGGTGGACGGCTACAACAGCGGTGCTTTGAGAAAAGCAGCCGATGCCGGCCTGGTGGACATGACCCAGATCCGGGAGGTCTGGCGGTCCAAACTGATTCCCGAAGGCCCCATTGTCCTGCGCAAGGATTTGCCGGAAAAAGTGAAACTAAAAGTTACCGGTCTGCTGGCCAGCATGCCCTCCATGGATATGGAATGCGCCTACGGGTTCATGGCAGGCGAGGTCAAGGGCATTGCACCGGTGGATCATGATGCATATGTGAGCATCATCGCGGCCAGAAAAGCCAAGTCCAATTAACCAACACCGATATCAACCCTGGTGGCTGATGGGTTCATCAGCCACCCCTTATTTTTAGCCTCTGAAGAACAGAACAAAAGGATTCAGGCATGTCTCTGTACGCTATCCAGACTGAAATCATGGCCATGGAAAAAAAACGCCGCCTCTATTCCATGGCAGGCATTGTTCTCATTGCAGCGGTCCTGATCTCCGGGTACGGATTGGCAAATGACTTGAATTCCGGCGGATTTCTCACAGGAATGCAGCAGTTTTTCGACTATCCATCCGAGATTGTCAAAGAGGCATGGGCTGCCGGGTTTTCATTTTTTCTGGTCATGGGCCGGTTTGTTCCGGCCCTGGTGGAAACCCTGAACATTGCCGGGGCCGCCTCCATCGTAGGCGGTACCCTGGCTGTGGTGCTGGCTTTTCTGGGATCCGCCAACCTGGGGGTAAAACCCCCGGTGGTCGTGACCATTGTCCGGCGGATCATGGACATCATGCGGGCGTTTCCGGAACTGATCATCGCCCTGTTTCTGATTTTTATCCTGGGATCCAGCCCGGTGCCGGCCATGATTGCAGTAGCGATCCATACGGCCGGGGCCTTGGGAAAACTGTTCTCAGAGGTGAATGAAAATGCCGATGCAGATCCTGTGGAAGGACTGGCATCCTGCGGTGCTACCTGGCTGCAGCGCATGCGGTACGGGGTTCTCCCCCAGGTGCTGCCCAACTATCTGAGCTATTTTATGCTGCGGTTTGAAATCAATGTCAGGGCTTCCGCTATTTTGGGGTTTGTGGGGGCAGGGGGCATCGGCATGGAACTGCGGCGCACCATCGGCTGGGGCAAAGGGGCCGGAGATGAAACCGCGGCCCTTTTCATGCTGCTGATTCTGTCCATTTTTGTTATCGACCAATTGTCCTCCTTTATCCGCCGGCGCCTGGTGACCGGCAGGGACCCGGAATAGAAAGGAAACCTGATGGCATCATCCACTTTGGCCATACAGCCTCCAGCGCCGATCTCCGGATCTTTGGCCGTATTTTCCCGGCTCCGGCGCAGCAGCCTGATGATCATGGCAGGAACCGGACTAATGGTCCTGTATTTATTGTACACCTTCATCTCTTTTGATTTATGGCACCTGATAAGCAGGTCTCAGCCCCAGCGGGCGGTACTGCTGGCAACCGATGCCGTGGCCCACAAGGTCCACATTACCAAAAACATCAGAGGTGCGGGTCGTCTTTCCATTGCAGTCGAAGGGGAACGGACCGCCACCTATGAAACACCCCCCGGGTGGGTGACGGTGTCCGACGACCTGACCCGGGTGGATCTGGCCCAGGGATATCGGGTGGATATTTACGATACCCATGTGATATTTCAGATACCGGATATAGGTCCGGTCCATGTCCGGATAACGGATGCAGGCATCAAGACAACCCTGCCCAAAGGCGTGGACCCGCCGGACTGGCTCAGGGCCACATCGGCCAAATTTGACGCCCGGCCCACCCTCGGGCGGCGGGTCCAGGTGTCCAAAGCACGGATCGAGGTGCACCGGTATTTCATGGGCTGGGAGAACTTTTTCTTCCCTTTCCGTTCGGAACTTACCGCATATTCCCCGGGGCAGCTGTTTGCGCTGGCATTTTCAGACCAGCGGATCGATCCTGACATGCCCAACTGGCGCCTGATGTTCACCACCTTCTGGAAAAATCCGGGCTGGCAGCACAAACAGGTGTTTGTGGCCCTGCTGGAAACCTTTCTTATGGCGATTCTGGGCACTCTCACCGCTGCCCTGGTAGGGCTGCCCCTGGCGGTTCTGGCAGCGGCCAACTTCACACCGGCCCAGGCCCTGCGGTTTGTCGTCCGCAGGGTATTTGATTTTCTCAGGGGCATTGACATGCTCATCTGGTCTCTGATCTTTATCCGGGCCTTTGGGCTGGGACCCCTGACCGGTGCCCTGGCCATCGCCTTTACCGACACCGGCTCTCTGGGCAAGCTGTTTTCCGAGGCCCTGGAAGGGGTCAACAATAAACAGATGGAAGGGGTCCATGCCACCGGAGCCAACCGTCTCCAGTTTTACCGGTTCGGTGTCATTCCCCAGATTATTCCGGTGTTTGTTTCCCAGACCCTGTATTATCTGGAAGCCAATGTCCGGTCCGCCACCATCATCGGTGCCCTGGGTGCCGGCGGCATCGGCCTGATGCTGGTGGAAGCCATGAACACCCAGCGCCACTGGGAAAATGTATTTTATCTCATTCTGCTGACCATTTCCCTGGTCATGGTCATGGATACGGTTTCTGCCAAAGTGCGGAGCCGCCTGATTCACGGCCGGTCCGGAACATGATCATTGCAAATGATACGCAGATGATACTTTTTATGCAAACCAATTGAGGATGCCATGAAAATAGCAGATCTGACCAAGACATTCGGAAAAATAACCGCTGTGGATGCCGTGTCCTTTTCTATTGACCAGCCCCAGATGATAGGCGTAATCGGGCCTTCCGGGGCTGGCAAATCCACCCTTCTTCGCATGATCAACCGGCTCACCGATGCCACCCGTGGATCCATCCAGATCAATGACCGGGAGATTCTGCAGCTTTCCGGCAGGGAAAAAAGGCGTTGGCAGCGGGACTGCGCCATGATTTTCCAGCAGTTCAACCTGGTGCCCCGGCTGAACGTGGTGACCAATGTGCTGATGGGCCGGCTGAACGGCCACAGCACTCTCAAGAGCCTGTTCAGTATCTTCGGCAGGCACATGGTGGATGAAGCCCTGGCCGCCCTGGACCGACTGGGGATCGCGGACCAGGCCCTGCAGCGGGCTGAAACCCTGTCCGGGGGCCAGCAGCAGCGGGTGGCCATTGCCCGGGCCTTGATGCAGCAGCCGAAAATGGTCCTGGCTGATGAGCCCATCGCCTCTCTGGATCCGTTGAGCGCGGAAAAGGTGATGACCGCCCTGCGGGAGATCCGAGACCGGGACAATCTGACCGTGCTGTGCAACCTGCACACCCTGGATACGGCAAGAACCTATTGTGACCGGGTGATCGGCATGCTCCAGGGCAGCATCGTGTTTGATGATGTGCCGTCAAAGCTCACCCCATCTGTGGTGCGCGATATATACGGGGCCGATCAGGAACTCAATGAATCAGTAACCTCCACCAGTATTCCCGGCCCTGTTTTCATCCCTGAACCAATGCGGATAAGAAAACCCGCACTGGCATAGGGCATAGATACAGGTACCGGGAAAAAACCTGGTGCCGGTATGTTGCGAGGGGGTATTACTGCGCGGAAAATTTTTCGACCAGATCTTCAGGAATATCTGCGTTTTTCCTTGCAGCGATTGCGTAGTAGTAGAGGGGTTCTCCTTCTATGGACAGCCGATGGCGGTAGCGCTCCAGATGATACATGTCCATATATTTTGAAAAAATCAGTTCCCGGATCATGCGTGAGAATCCGGAATCATCTGATTCGTTCAAAAAGGTCTCCTTGATGTTGAATCCCACCCATCCTTCTGACTGGATCACGTTAAATGCTTCAACAAATGCTTTGGTGGGGATATCTCCGAATCCCAGGGCCGCAACAACGGTCAGGCAGTTCAAAGACCAGGATTGGTATTCTTCTTTTTCATCTGCAGACAGGTTGCAGAAGTCAGATACATAGTAAGCGTCGTACAGATGGGGCCTGTCCCGCTCTGTTGCTGTTTTGGCTTCAGGTATGATATCTACGCCCACCAGACGGGCTACGCCATATTTTTTAAAGGCCTCTCCCATTAACCCGTTTCCTGCGCCCAGGTCCAGCACCCGCAGTTCAGTGAAATTTTCATTGGTCTGGTTGATGGCGGATTTAAGAATTTCCGCCACCTTGACAGGTGAAACACACTTGAGGCGGTCATAAAATATCTGTTCATACAACCCGGGCATGTCATATATTTTGCCATAATCATGGAACCGCAGCTTGATCTTTTCTGTGTCTGAGGTATATACATAAAAGTACGCTTCATCCTGGGACAGTTTGCTTACGGAAGTTTGTGGCAATTGAATACGGTGTCTTTTCGGGGTCTGCATTGTTCTCCTTTTCTTGCTTAAAATATTTTTGAAATTGCGCATTATTTTCGCAATCTTAAGACCTAACCCTAACATGAATGCCAGGGAAACACAAGCCAGGGAAAGTCAGCCTCCCAGAGTAATCGCATGTAGAAGCAGCGTCACATATATTGAAATAGCCCCCTGAAGGTGACGTGTGGCAGGACCGTCAGATGCCAATCTCGGGCCGGTCACACGTCACCTTCAGGGGGCGGGTATCAAGCAGCTGGACAGGATGTTGTTACATGTAACTGCCCTGTGCTACCCTTAAGGGTCCGATCGGGGATACAGCAGTTCAGACAGATGACACACCGTGAATTTTCTGCCCTGCTTGGCAGCCCCGCCCCGCAGCTGGAGCACGCACCCCGGACATTCGGTTACCAGGAGATCGGCACCGGATTCTGTTACATCATCCAGTTTTCTGGTGAGAATTTCATTGGACACCGCAGGGAAGGTGGTGGAAAAACTGCCGCCGAACCCGCAGCAAGTCTCTTCTTCTTCTGTGGGAACATACTGGTTTCCCGATTTTTCAATCAGCTCATGGGGGGTGTTGTGCACCCCCAGGCCACGGCACAGGTGGCAGGGAGAGTGAAACGCGGTTTTCCGGCCGGCATTTGCGCCGTCACTGACGTCAGATTCAATACCCACAATATCGTTCATGAATACCGAATACGGTATCACCTTGTCAGCAAATGCCGCCGCTTTTTCGGGAGCGTAGTCTTTGAGCAGTTTCGGCACCCCGTGCTTGAGGTGGGATGCGCAGGAAGCGCACAGGGTCACAATGTAATCCACCCCGTCCAGGTAAACGGCATCCAGGTTCTGGAGGGCCACGTCCCTGGCCGCTGATTTTTCCCCCATGCTCACGGCAGGCAGGCCGCAGCAGGACTGCCCCATGGGAAATGTCACATTGATGTTGTGCTGTGCAAATCCTTTCATGGCGGCTTCCAGGTGTTCGGGATAAACAAAATCCTGGACACATCCGGAAAACAGGGCAATGGTGAACCCGGGGTTTTTTGCCGGCTGGTGCAGTTTTTCAAACCGGTCCCGGAACGGCACATCTGCAATGGCGGGCAATCTTCTGAAATTGTGATCCGGTGAAAAAATCATGGGCAGGTGCCGCAGATAGGGTCTCTCTTTTTTGTCCAGCAACGGTTTCTGGGCCAGGTGGGCCGTGCGCAAAAGAGAATGAAACAGTTTTCTGCTCTTGAGTACCTTGCCCAGAAGCAGGCTTTGCAGGGGATGCCCGGCTTCATCCTGGATCCTTGCATGAATCTCCTTGATCAGGTGGGGCAGGTCGATACCGCCGGCGCACACCGCCTTGCAGGCCCCGCAGTTGGTGCAGTTCTGCACCAGATTTTTCGCATTTTCCATGCCGTGAAAAAAATAGGTGGTGATCAGGCCGATAGCCCCGATATAGATATGTCCCATCTGGTGGCCTCCAACCATGCGGTACACCGGGCATACATTGGCGCAGGCCCCGCACCGCACACACTGGAGCACCTGGGAAAACACCGGATCTGCCGCAATTTTTTTTCGGCCGTTGTCCAGAAAAACAATATGCATTTCCCGTTTTCCAGACGGGGTGGTGGTGCATTCAGACGGCCCGGTGATCCAGGTGACATAGGAGGTGATGGCCTGGCCGGTAGCATTTTTGGGAAGGATCCGGTTCACGGTCAACGCATCGGCAAGGGTGGGCAGCAGTTTGTCGATGCCCACCAGGGCCACATGGACCTTAGGCAGGGTGGTGACCAGACGTGCATTGCCCTCATTGGTGGCAATGCCGATGGTGCCGGTGTCGGCCAGGGCATAGTTGGCGCCGGTGATACCCATGTCCGCTTCCACAAATTTTTCCCGCAGCTCTTTTCTGGCCACTTTGACGAGGCGGTCGATCTCTGCGTCCTGGTCTCTTCCTGTGACATCGGAGAACAGGTCCGCCACCTGGAAGCGCGACAGGTGGATGGCCGGCATGACCATGTGCGAAGGGCCCTCTTTGCGCAGCTGGACAATCCACTCCCCCAGATCGGTTTCCGTGACTTCCAGACCCAGATTTTCCAGCCATCTGTTCAGATGAATCTCTTCTGCGGTCATGGATTTGGATTTGACAATTTTTTTTGAGCCGGATTTTTGAGCGATCTCGCCGATAATGCGGTTGGCATCTTCAGCTCTATCTGCCAGGTGCACATGAACACCATGTGCTTTTGCCTTTCTGATAAATTGGTCCAGCAGGGCTTTGCTGTCTGCAATAGCTGCAGCCTTGATGTCTGCTACCTGTTGGATCAGGTCCGCCACATCCATGCCGGCAAAGGCGTTTTCTCTGGATGCGCGGTAGGCCACGGCGAATTTGTCCATGGCCTCGCGGAGAAACCGGTTGTCCAGGGCATCATCGAGTCGATTTTTATAAGATTTAAGACTTTCGTGGCTCTCCATTATTTTTCCTCCACCAGGATGATATGCAGTTCCAGAGGCCCATGAACCCCGATGGCCAACACCCGTTCAATATCAGCGGTCCGGCTGGCACCGGTGACAAAGGCGGTGTAGGATCCTTTCTGCCGGACCAGTGTTTCCAGTTCTTCGTTCATGGAAAGAGCGGTTTCCCGGATATCCGACACCGCCAGGATGGCCACATGCACCTCACAGAGCATGGTGGCCAGACGGGTTTGTTCATAATTGGAGTTGATGACCAGGGTGCCGGTTTCCGCGATACCGAAATCCGCTGTTGTCACCCCCATATCAATGCCCCCGGGAAAATCGCGCAGTCCGTCCCGGATCAGGTGGATATGGGGGAATGCCCGGCACCGGTCAGACAGCTGCTGAAATCCGTCATTATCCAGGTTGGGGGCTGCCAGGATTCTTACGGACGAATCGATTTTCTTTTCTGAGGCCACCTGCGGGTCCAGGGGCAATTTTTGGGCCAGCAGTTCAAGGGTTTTGTCCATGGCCCCTGTCCGGTCTTTTACATCATGGACAAAGGCGCTCACCAGAGAGGCTTTTTGTGTAAACACTGCAGCCAGATCATCCTTTGAACTGCCAATGGTGGTATTCACCATATCTGCCTCCCTTTTTTTAGATGAAAGAAACTGAGCAAACGGCCTAATTCTTTCATGATTTGTTTTGCCCGACAGGGCATGACCCTTATTTTAACGTGACTGCTCTTATCCGAAAAATACTCCCGGCAGCCAGGTAACGATGGACGGAAACAGGCACAGCAGGGTGATGCTGATCAGCTGCAGCAGGACAAAGGGGATAATGCCTCTGTAAATATGCATCATGGTGTATTCCGGCGGTGCCACCCCCTTGAAGTAAAACAGGGCATACCCAAAGGGCGGGGTGAGAAACGAGGTCTGCAGATTCACGCACAGCAGCAGGGAAAACCACAATGGATCAAACCCCAGCTCTATGGCAATGGGCAGAAAAATGGGCACTGTCACCAGCAGGATGGCTGCCCAGTCGATGAACATGCCCATGATGAACACGATGGACATCATGATAAACAAAATAATCCACTGGTTCATGCCCGAACCGATGAGCAGGTCCGCCACCACATCTCCGCCGCCCATGCTTAAGAACACAGCGGAGAAAAATTTTCCGCCAATGAACAGCATCATGACCATGGAGGTGGTTTTCAATGTGGCATAGGCGCTTTCCTTCAATACGGTCCAGTTGAGCTTTCTGTTGAAAAAGGCAAGGAGTACGGCACCAAATGCCCCCAGGCCGGCTGCTTCCGTGGGAGTGGCCAGCCCGCCCAGAATCGTTCCCATAACTGCCAGAATCAGAACCAGCGGCGGCAACAGGGATTTCATGGTCATGGCCCATTTTTGTCCGGCAGTATACCCGGAAGCCTCACCTTTTGAAATGGGGGGGCCCAGCTTGGGGTTGATATTGCACCGAATTAAAATATAGGCGAAATACAGACCTGCCAGCAAAAGACCCGGAAAAATGGCACCGGCAAACAGGTTGCCTACCGAAGTTTCCTTCATGCCGGTTAGCCCGCCGTATACCACCATCATAATAGAAGGCGGGATCAGAATACCTAAGGTGCCTGAAGCGCAGATAATCCCGGCGGTCAGTTCTTTCTGGTACCCTTTGCCCATGAGGGCCGGGGTTGCCAGCAGCCCCATGGCCACCACCGATGCACCGATGATCCCGGTGGTGGCGGCAAATACGGTACACACGAGCACCACTGCCAGGCCCAGGCCGCCCTTGATACTGCCCAGCACCACATACATGGATTCAAACAATGCATCCGACACCTTGGATCTGTCCAGCAGCTGGGCCATGAGAATAAACAACGGGATGGCCACCAGGGTATAGTTTTCCATCAAACCCCAGATATTGTTAATAAACATCTCAAACAGCATGGGAATGGAAAATCCGTTGTCGATCAGGCCGAACAGGGTGGCAACCGCTGCCAGGGTATAGGCCAAAGGATGCCCGAGCATTATGGCAAAAATAAGGGTAGCAAACATGGCCACTGTCATGAATTCAAGACTCATGGGAGTACCTTTCTTCCTTGTTGTTTGAGTGAGTTTATATCCTTTAACAGATTGGCAATGCCCTGGAGCAATAAAAATACCAGACACAATGCCATCAATATTTTCAACGGCCAGATGGGAGGCGCCCAGGAGGTGGAATTCACTTCAAGGCCCAGGGTGGAGTTATATGCGTATTTAATCCCATACAGGGTCAGGCAGATGGTCACCGGCATAAAAAGGACCAGATTGGTGATAATGCTGAGAACCGTCTGGACTTTTTCCGGTGCCAGGGAGCTGAAAATATCCACCTTTACATGGGCACCATGGACATCAGAGTAAGAGAGCCCAAACATGTAATGCAGCCCGTACAAAAATGTGGAGGCCTCAAATCCCCAGGTGGTAGGAGCATTGAATGCATACCGCATGAACACCTCATATACCACGATGACCAGCAGCGGGTATATGAGAAAAGAGGTCACATCCCCCTGCTTGCGGATGATCTTTTCCAGATTTTTTGATAACGATTCCAACATCTTGATTTCCTTTAAATTCAGGGTCCGACAGCCTGTGTGTTATATTGGGATGATTAAAAAACAGGGCTGCCGGACTTTTTTGGGTTATCGTTTCAGAATCAGTACAAAATACTTATCCGAAAAACGGATTTATTCATGAATCTGGCCGCTGATATAGGTCTCATAGGGCCAGGGGGTTGCCCCGCCGCGGGCCTTGCGCCATGGCGCATAGTCTTCGATCAATTGGTCATGGGAATCCAGGATTTTTTTGGCATCCGGGAAATTTGCCTTCACAGTGTCCATATACTCTTTGGTGGTTTTGCGAAACTCAATAAGGGTTTCTTTATCCATATGGACAAATTCCATTTTTTCCTGGAAAAGCTTGATGGCCTCAGCATTCAGGTTGTTGATCCAGCTGTAGCTCCACAGCTGGGTCTCCTTGGCAGCGATATCAATGATCCATTTGAGATCTTCGGGCAATTTTTCATAGGCATCCTTGTTGAAGAACAAGGCGCACTGGATACCTGGCTGGTGAACACCGGGCTGAATCGCATATTTGGTGATATCATCAAATCCCATGGGATAGTTGATGGCAGGAGAAGAAAATTCTGCTGCATCAATCACGCCACGCTCCAGGGCCAGGTAAACTTCGCCGCCGGGAAGGGGAGACACCGACGCCCCCAGGTTGTTCAAAATATCCATGAACCAGCCCGGGGTACGGACGCGCATACCTTTGAAATCTTCCATGCTGGTGGCCCGTTTATTGGAGGAAAGTCCCATTTCCTGCCCGCACTGGCCCCCGGGGAGGGCAAACAGGTTAAACTGGCCATAGATTTCCTGCATCATCTCCACACCACCCCTTTCATACAGCCAGATGTTGTACAACTCAGCATCCAGGCCGAAGGGAACAGAGGCCAGGGCCACAAAGGCTTCATTTTTGCCTTTCCAGTATCCCGGCCAGTCATGCCCGACTTCAGCCGCACCCGTGCTTACTGCATCAAAACTCTGCATGGCAGGTACCAGTTCGCCTGCGGAAAAAGGCTTGATATCCAGCCGGCCGGCAGATGCCAGACGGACACTGTCGGCAAAATGGGATGCAATATCATAGAACAAAAGCCCTTTGGACCAGGGCATGACCATCTTCCATCGGATTTTTTCATCCGATGTCTTGAATGATACCCGTTTTGCTTCTTTTGCCCGGGGGTCTTCTCCGAATTTTTCGCGTTTGGCATGGGCAGTGCCGCAGATAAAGACAACTGCCATCAGAAGGGTTACCACTATGCTTAATGCTTTTTTCATGCTTTCCTCCATCCTTAAAAAAAATTAATTATTCACTCGCCTGTCTCCAGATATTGCCTGAGATGGTTTATTTGCCTCCTTTCCCGGATCGGTCTCAAAGGTATTCCGGTAAGTCCAAAATGGTCATTTCACTGTTTTATACTGCTGGCTTTCTTGGTAGTACCAATACTAAAATCCATATGAACCGCTTTGTCAAGAAAAAAATAATTTTTGTTTGTTTTTTGTCATAAAGTCTGTTATACGATATTATATTCTGAAAAAACAAATGCTTATGTTTTTTGATGACTGTATGTAACCAGAGTTACGGTGCCATGAAATAACCATTTGACAACACCGGAAATTTACACGATAGTGAATTGGTAGTACCATAAAACAAAAGAGGTGCCTATGATCCCCCGGTCCATCCAGGATGCGCTCCAGAAAATTGTGGGGCCCCAACATCTGCTGACGCAGAAAGAAGACATGCTCACTTATTCCTATGATGCCGCAGTGCTGGACCCGGTCATGCCTGCGGCTGCCGTGATTCCGGAAAACACAACCCAGCTCGGCGAAATCATCGCCCTTTGCCATGAAAATCATATCCCCATAACGGTCAGGGGATCAGGCACCAATCTGTCCGGCGGCACCATTCCCCAGACATCCGGCATTGTGGTGCTCACCGGCCGGATGAACCGCATCATTGAAATTAATGAGGCTGACATGTATGCTGTGGTGGAACCAGGGGTTGTGACCGCAATTCTGGCGTCTGAAGTGGAAAAACTGGGCCTGTTCTATCCGCCGGATCCAGGCAGCATGGCGGTTTCCACCATTGGCGGGAATGTGGCGGAAAATGCCGGGGGGCTGCGGGGACTCAAATACGGCGTGACCAAGGATTATGTCATGGGGCTGCAGTTTTTTGACGCAACGGGTAATTATATCAAAACCGGTTCCAGAACCGTGAAGTGCGCCACCGGCTATAATATCACCGGTCTTATGGTGGGCTCTGAAGGCACCCTGGGGGTCCTGGACCAGGTGATTCTCAAACTCATCCCCGCCCCAAAGGCCAGGCAGGCCATGGTGGCGGTGTATGACACCATTGAACAGGCATCGGAAACCGTGGCCGGTATCATTTCCGCACGCATTCTGCCGGCTACCCTGGAAATCCTGGACAACTTCACCATCCGGGCGGTGGAAGACTTTTCAAAAGCTGGACTTCCCAAAGATGCGGCAGCCCTGCTGCTCATCGAAGTGGACGGACACCCGGCTGTGGTGGCGGAGGAAGCAGAACAGGTAGAGGCCCTGTGCCGTAAAATGGGGGCACGGACCATTGACCAGGCTGAAAATGATGCCCAGAGGGACAGAATCTGGGCAGCCAGAAGGGCTGCTTTGTCCGCCCTGGCCCAGCTCAAACCCACCCTGGTGCTGGAAGATGCCACAGTTCCGCGAAGCAGGATTCCGGACATGGTACGGGCCCTTCAGGAGATCGGGAAAAAATACAACATCGATATCGGCACCTTCGGCCATGCCGGGGACGGCAACCTGCACCCCACCATCCTCACAGACCGCAGAAACAAGGAAGAATTTCACCGGGTGGAACAGGCCATTGAAGAGATTTTTGACACGGCCCTGGCCATGGGGGGCACCCTTTCCGGAGAGCACGGCACCGGCATTGCCAAAGCCCCTTTCCTGGAAAAGGAAGCCGGGTATTCATCCATCTTGTTTTCCAGGCAGCTGCGGGCAGCCCTGGACCCCCGAAACATCTTGAACCCCGGCAAAATAACAGGAGTGTAACCTAATAATGGCAGGCATGAAAGAACTGGCAAACCTGGTAAAAGAATTGGAAGAACAACTGGTGACCTGCATTCGCTGCGGCATGTGCCAGTCGGTCTGCCCCCTTTTCGAACAGACCCGCAAAGAAGCGGATGTGGCACGGGGCAAACTGGCCCTGCTCACCGGGCTGATGGATAATATTTTCACGGACCCTGACGGGGTGAATGAACGGCTGAACCGGTGCCTGCTCTGCGGGTCCTGTGCCGCCAACTGCCCTTCCGGGGTCAATGTGGTGGAAATTTTCATCAAGGCCCGGGCCATCCTGGCGGAATACAAAGGCCTGTCCCCTGCCAAAAAACTGATCTTCAGACAACTGCTGGCCAATCCCGGCAGGTTTGACGCGCTTGTGGAATGGGCCGGCCGTTTCCAGGGTCTTTTCACAAAACCTTCTGCCGATGCCCAGGGTACCTCCTGTGCCCGTCTGATCTCTCCGTTGCTGGCCAACAGGCACTTCATGCCCCTGAGTACCACCCCGTTCCACAAAACCCTGCCGGAAAAAGGGGTTACAAGCACCGGCTCCAGACTTCGGGCCGCTTTTTTCACCGGATGCCTGATAGACAAAATTTTTCCCAATGTGGCCAAAGCGTCCCTGAAAGTCCTGTCCCATCACAAGGTGGGGGTGGTAATTCCCCCCGGCCAGGGATGCTGCGGTATTCCCGCCCTGGCATCCGGCGACAGAGACAGCTTTACCCGGCTGGTGGATCACAACCTGGCCGTGTTTGAAAAAGAACCATTTGATGTGCTGGTGACCGCCTGTGCCACCTGTACCTCCACCATTAAAAAACTGTGGCCGACTGTCTACAAAAACCCGTCCGACGATATACGGCAAAAACTGACGGCCCTGGCTGAAAAAACCATGGATATCAACCAGTTTCTGGTGGACAAGGTGGGCATTGAACCGCTTGATACCCTTTTAATAAAAGGATCGGAAAAAGAGATTGTCACCTACCATGATCCCTGCCATCTGAAAAAGTCCCTGGGTGTGGCAGACCAGCCACGCCAGGTCATCATGGCGGCGGGCTGCAAATTGAAAGAAATGGCAGGTTCAGATAAATGCTGCGGCATGGGCGGCAGTTTCAATATCTACCATTATGACCTGTCCAGCACCATTGGAAAAATCAAGGAGGAAAACATAGAAAAAACCGGGTGCACCACCGTGTCCACCGGTTGTCCGGCCTGTATGATGCAGATCTCAGATATGCTGGGAAAGGCCGGATCATCCATAAAAGTCCGGCATCCCATGGAAATTTACGCATCGCGCCTTAAAAAAAACACCCCATAAAAGTTTGTCAACCTGAAAGGAGAGCACCATGGAAATCAAAGAACCTGAAATCACCAAAAAAGATATACTGATACTGGAAGATGATGATTTTGGCAAACAAAATGTCTGTATTGTGACCGGCTGCGGCACCGGCATCGGACGGGCTGTTTCCATTGCAGCAGCTGTAAACGGGGTAACCGTGGCAGGCCTGGATATCAATGAGACAGAAGGAAAAAAAACCGTTGAAATGGCACAGGCTTTGGGCGGGGCAAACATGACCTTCATCAAAACCGACCTGACCGATGATGTACAGGTGAGGGCGGCTGTGGAAAAGGCCGCCGAACTGGGGCAGATCAGATATCTGGCCAATATCGCCGGGATCCAGCACATTGATGCGGTGGAAAATTTTCCCATGGAAACCTATGACATGATGCAAAAAATCATGCTAAGGGCCCCATTTTTTTTGTCTCAGCTGGTGATACCCCATATGAAGCAGGCAGGCGCCGGGGCCATTGCCAACATGGCATCGGTCCATGCCCACATATGCACCAAAAACAAACCGGTTTACAACATCACCAAATTCGGGCTCCGGGCCCTGAGCCAGTCCATCTCCGCTGAAGGCGAAGGCATGATTCGGTCTTTTACCATCAGCTCCGGATTTGTCAAAACCCCCCTGGCCCTGAACCAGGTGGCGGCCCAGGCAAAGCAGCGGGGAATCACCCCCCAGCAGGTTGTAACCGATGTCATGATGGGGACCTCCCGAGTCAAGGAGATGATGTCGCCGGTGGAGGTGGCCAATCTCTTTGTATTTGGATTTTCCCGGTTTTCAAATTATCTGGTGGGCGGGGATCTTCTGTTTGACGGCGGAATGGTATTGACCTATTAGGATTTGATTAAAAAACCCTTGATAAAATAACTGGAATAATAAATAATTCATGGTTTGAATCTTGACCATAAAACCGGCATGTAACATAGGATTATGACCATACCCATAAAGCCCATAAAGCCCAAGCGCATCTCAGATCAGGTCCTGGATCAGATCCGGGAACTCATTTACAGGGGCAAGCTCAAGCCTGGAGAAAAACTGATGACCGAGCGGGAGCTGGCCCAGGCCATGAATGTCTCCCGCACCACCATCCGGGATGCCATCCAGCGACTGGTCACCATGGGACTGATTACCCAGAAGCAGGGACTGGGCACCTTTGTAAAACCCATGGAAGCGATGCAGGAAAACCCTCTGGCAAAGGCCATGGAAGCCCAGTCCGCCTCCCTTGTGGACCTGCTTGAGGTACGGATGGGCCTGGAATGCAATGCTGCCTCCCTGGCTGCCCAGCGGGCGGATGAAACCGATATCACCGCTCTGGAGCAAAGTATTGGTGAAATGCAGCATGAAGTGGAATCCGGGCGCCTGGGCACAGAAGCGGACACCAGCTTTCACATGGCCATTGCCTATGCTGCCAAAAACCCTCTGCACATCCTGATCATGCGCAATTTTTATGACTATCTGTTCCATGGTATCCGGGAGAACCTGGCCAGCTTATATGAAGACCCGGACAATATACAAAAAATACTGACCCAGCACCGGGCCATTCTGGAAGCCATCACATCCCGGGACCCGGACACGGCCTATGTGTCCATGAACACCCATATCGCCTTTGTGCGGGATTTTTTTAAACGCAAAAAAATGTGACCGGCCGGACCTTATCCAATCTCCATGGAATAATGGTCCGGGCCGCAAATGCCCGGAACCGCTTCTGCAGCCTGGTCCTGTTGCATCATTTCGTGATCAAACCGTACATTCTTTCATTGTCTGGGAGACCTGCCTGTATAAATCGGAAAACCGTAACAATCCCGCAAATTTGTCCTTTTCCAGCACAAAAAGGGCATCATGCCGGTTCACAACAAACAGGTGAAAGCATTTGGCAAGAGTGTCTTCAACATCAACTGTCTGGCCTTCTCCCGGAATATTGACAAAATCCTTGACATGCACGTCACCGGCTTTGCGGCACAGGTCCCTGAAAGGGCTTTCCCACAAATTATAATCTTTTCGCATGGCAGTCCAGATATATTTGAGGCCGAATTTATCAAGGGTCTCTTCAACATTCACTTTGTTGTAGTTTTTTTCCAGTCCCTTGAACAGATCAATGGGAGATATTTTCCCAATGACCTGGTTTTTTTCATTTTCCACCAGCAGGGATCTCTGCTCAGCTTTTCCGGATAAAAATGCCTCCTGGGCCTTTTCCAGGGCAAAAGCCGCATCAAACAAAGATGCGTTATCCGATATTTTCGGGAATCTGTCCGTCGGTACCATGAGTTCACGCACTTTCATTTTGTCCATATATCCATCCTCCTTTTTTGGTCATTATTTTTATTCGGCATTGTCCACTTCAGCTGTCACACCATGCTGCTTTGTTTTCCTATGAATATACCTTTATCAAGATAGAATAGGAAACCTTGCTGAAAGTCAATGAATTTTGTATTTGCTGTGTCTTAAAAAAACATTCCAGGGGAATAGCTGACATCTTTCTGGATCTATGGTAATAATCATAATATCATTAACACCCTGTCATCAAACACGAGCAAATGGAGATGCCCATGGAAACCACCCGATTGTCTGTCACTGAAAAACCTGTTGACACCCTTGCATCTGACCTTCTGGTCTATTTTGCCGCCCAGAGAAAAGATATGCCCCCGGTTTGCGACCCAAAAATAGAAGCCCGGGTTAAAAAAGCCCATGAACTGGGAGATTTTTCCGGAAAAATGGATGAAGAACTCATGTATTACCCGGATGGGAACCCAAAAGAAAAAAAATCAGAAAGCAGGCGCGTCCTGGTTCTGGGCATGGGAAAAGATGATCCTGATAAAGACCTGGCCGATTTTCTGGACACCCTGCGCAGGCTCGGGGGAAACACAGCCAAAGCCTGTGAAAAGACAAAGGCAAAAACCCTGCTGGTGTGTGTGCCCCACATGGCGCAGATACCAGTTGAAAAAATCTCCCAGGCCCTGGCAGAAGGCATTCTTCTAGGTGATTACCGGTTTGCTAAGTACAAGAAAACCACCAGAAAGAAAACCGATTATGAGGGGCTGACAGAGATCAAATTCTTTTCAGACACCTCTGTCAAAGCGGTGCGCAAAGGGGCGAAAATGGGGGTGAACGCAGCAAAGGCCGCCTGTGCGGCAAGGGATATGGCCAATGAGCCGGGTAACGGGTGGACCCCGAAGCAGTTTGCAGACTATGCCGCTGATCTGGCCAAAACCCATGGCCTGACCTGTACCTGCCTGAAAAAGAAAGATATGGAAAAACTGGACATGGGCGGCATCCTGGGTGTGAACCAGGGTTCATCCACCCCGCCCTGCATGGTGGCCCTGGAATATAATCCCGGCAAAAAATCGGATACCCTGCTTTTGGTAGGCAAGGGAATCACCTTTGATACAGGGGGCATCAGCATAAAGCCGGCTGCAGGCATGGAGGAGATGAAATACGACATGTGCGGCGGGGCTGCCGTGCTGGCCACCATGGCTGCTGTGGCCGAGGAAAAACCCGGTATAAGGGTGGTGGCCATTGTACCGGCCACGGACAATATGTCCGGCAGCAGGGCCATCCACCCGGGTGACATCATCCACCATTACAACGGGGTCACATCGGAAATCGTGAACACGGATGCAGAAGGCCGCATGATTCTGGCCGATGCTTTGGCCTGGGGCATTAAAACCTATGCACCCGACTGCGTGGTGGATATCGCCACCCTTACCGGTGCGGTAATCATCGGCCTGGGCCACCATTATTCCGGCCTGGTATCCAACAGCGATGCTTTGTCCGAACGCCTTTTGGCCGCTGGAAAAGAGGCTGGTGAGCCGGTGTGGCGCCTGCCCTTGAACAAAGACTATGAAAAACAGATTGAATCCAAGGTGGCGGACATCAAAAATGTCGGGGGCAAACCCGGTGGCACCATTACCGCGGCAGCCTATTTGTCCAAATTTGTGGACAAAACCCCCTGGGCCCACCTGGACATTGCCGGAACTGCCTGGGATTTTACGGAAAAATCCTATATTCCCAAAGGCCCGTCCGGCATCGGGGTAAGGACCTTTATCTCTTTGATCCGGTCCTGGAAAAAATGGGAAAAACACGAATGATCTAAGGGAACCTGTACCCCATGATGACACCTACATTTGAAAAAATCGTCCACCAGGTGGGCTCTGTCGTGCTGGGAAAAGAACCCCAGATCCGCCTGGCCCTGGCATGCATATTTGCCCGGGGCCACCTGCTCATCGAGGATCTTCCCGGCATCGGCAAGACCACGCTGGCCAAGGTGCTTGCCCGGTGCATGGGACTGAAATTTCAGCGCATGCAGTTCACCTCGGATCTGCTGCCCGGAGATATTCTGGGCATGTCTGTTTTTGACCAGCATGCTGCCACCTTCACCTTTCATCCCGGCCCTATTTTCACCCAGGTGTTTCTGGCAGATGAAATCAACCGGGCCACCCCCAAAAGCCAGAGCGCCCTGCTGGAGGCCATGGAAGAGGAACAGGTAACCATTGAAGGAGAAACAAGGGCTTTGGAGGCCCCGTTTTTTGTCATAGCCACCCAGAACCCCTTGGAGCAGGCCGGCACTTTTCCTTTGCCGGAATCCCAGATGGACCGGTTCCTCATGCGCATCTACCTGGGATACCCTGACAGAAAAGCGGAAAAACAAATTTTACGGGGCACTGGTGCAGAACCTGCTCTGGCTGCTTTGCAGCCGTTTATGGACAAAACCGGGGTGATGAAAATCCAGGCAGAAGTGGAACAGGTCCATGTGTCTGATACGTTTCTGGCATATCTCCAGGACATCCTGGAGTTCACCCGGACATCGGGCACCTTCCAGTTCGGCCTTTCCCCCAGGGCCGGCCTGTCATTGTCCCGGGCCGCCCGGGCCTGGGCCTATCTCCACGGCCGGGACCACACCTTGCCCGAAGACCTGCAGCAGGTGCTGCCCTGGGTGGCCGGTCACAGACTGCGGTCCGGCACGGATCTGGCGGAATTTTCAAAGGACAGGCTCATGGATATTTTCAAAAAAGTGCCGGTACCTGTATAAACAGTGCCAGGGAGGTGTCCATGGTCCTGACCAGAAAACAGATCTTTATCCGCCCCACCCGGCACGGGCTGCTCTTTCTCTTTATCCTCGGGGCCATGATGGCCGGTTCAATCAACTATAATAACAATGCCGGCTTTATCCTGGTATTTCTTTTAGGGGGCATGGCCCTGATCTCTTTGTTTTATTCTCTGAAGAACCTGACAGGCATGGATGTCGCCTTTGTTTCTGCCAGACCAGTGTTTGCCGGCCAGACAACCTTGTTTACCATACAGGTGCAGGCAAAAACCCAGGAAAGGGTGGCTGTGAATTTTGCCCTGCCCGACCAGGCCGGCCCCTGGGCAACCATCCCCAAAAATGAGACAAAAACCCTGGAGATCCCTGCAGAAACAGTAAAAAGAGGGGTTTTCACCCCCGGGGCTTTGACGCTTTGTTCGGTTTTTCCTTTTGGGTTATTTCGATTAGGGGCCAGGCTTTCTTTGCACATGACCTGCCTTGTGTATCCAATGCCTGTGAAGGGGTCTGCAAGAGCAAGCCGGGGGGACAGCGGTACAGGGGGGAGTGCAGACAACCGGCATGCAGGATCGGATGATTTCCAGGGGCTGTCCCTGTACCAGCCCGGCCATGATGTGGGCCGTATCGCCTGGAAAGCGGTTTCCCGGGGACAGGGTATATTTATCAAGGATTTCACAGCCGGTGCTGACCATTTCACACTGCTGGATTTTGACGCCTTTGTTTCCAGGGATACGGAATACCGGCTGTCCCGGCTGTGCAGCATAGTCCTTGCTGCAGACAGCCGAAACCAATCCTTTGGGCTTAAGCTGCCCCACACCCTGATACCCCCGGCCCGGGGGCAGGCCCACAAGAAAAAATGTCTCAGGGCCCTATCACTTTACAGCCGGAAAAAGGAGGCTGTTTGAACCGGGACACCCGCCATGCTTTTCCTATTATCTTTGCCCTGGTGGTGGCCATTGCCCCCCATACACCGGGCCTGCCCGCATGGATCATTGTCTGGTGTGTTTTCATGTGGGGGTACATGCTGGTGTGCCTGAAAACCGGGTGGCCCCTTCCCGGACCCATCCTGCGCCATATCCTGGCTGCTGCCGGCATAACCGGACTGCTGGTCACCTTCAGTGTAAGGATAGATGCAGATGCCTTTGTGGGACTCATGGCGGTCATGGCTGCCATCAAACCCTTTGAAATGGCCACGCACCGGCACCGGATGATCACCCTGCTGCTCACCTACTTTATCATCATCACCAGTTTGTTCCGGTCTGAATCTTTGTGGATTGTTTTATACCTGTTTTTCTCTGTTTTTGTCACCACAGCTGCGCTGATACACATCAACCGCCCTGAAGGACGGTACAGGCCCAGTATCTTTCTGGCAGCCCGTATCCTGGCCCAGGCCATACCGCTGATGGTTCTTCTGTTTCTGGTTTTTCCGCGGCTCCAGCACGGCCTGTTCTCCATGGAAACACCAGGGGCCGGCAGATCCGGGTTCTCGGAGAAACTTGGTTTCGGCAGTATCTCCCGCATGACCCTGGACCAGTCTCTGGCCTTCAGGGTTGCATTTGACGGTGCGCTCCCGCCGCCGGATGCGTTGTACTGGCGGGGAATTGTATTTGAAAGGTTTGACGGCACCCAGTGGCTTCCGGCGGACAATCCAGCAGAAATCTCTTCTATTCAAGAAAACGGCCCGGGACTTGTGCCGCATACCATTACCCTGGAACCCCATAAAAGCCGCCGGCTGTTTGCTCTGGACCGGCCGGTTGCAGCACCCCCCGGGGCGGACCTGACTGCCGGTTACACCCTTGTGTCCGGACAGCGGGTGACCCGGAAAAAAACCTATCAGGCGGTATCCCGCATCCCAACGGCGGTTGATGACAATGGGAAACCAGGCACCCTGTCTTCAGGCCCTGTTTTCACGCAACCGGACAATAATCCGAAAACCCGGCTTCTGGCCCGTTCCCTGGTAGAGGAAACAGCTGATACAAATGGAAAAATCCAGCAGATCCTGGCCTATTTTACTGAAAACAATTTTACCTATACCCTGACCCCGAAAAGGCTCGGGGCCCATCCCATGGATGAATTTCTTTTTGAAACCCGGCAGGGGTATTGTGAACATTATGCCGGCGCCCTGGCTTTTTTGCTGAATGTGCTGAATGTGCCGGCCAGGGTGGTGGGAGGATATCTGGGAGGTGAGCTCAATCCCTATGGCAATTACCTGAGCATCCGCCAGTCCTTTGCCCACGCCTGGGTGGAGGCGTACGCATCAGACAGGGGCTGGGTCCGCATCGATCCCACCCTGGCGGTGGCACCGGACCGCCTGGAACAGAATCCGGACGGGTCTTTTTCCTATTCCGGTACTGCCCGGGATGCCATCTCTGTTTTTAAAAAAATGGGTTTCATGCTGGAAGCTGTGAACCTTGCATGGGAGACCTGGTTCACCGGGTATTCTTTTTCAGAGCAGAAAGCATTTCTCCAGCGCCTGGGTTTTGGCACATCATGGGGGACATGGACTGTGTTTTCTTTATTGCTGACGTTCAGTGTCATGGTTGTGGGTGTTTTTTTCTGGATGTTTCTGCGCCGGTCCGGTGGCAAACAAGACCCGGTGGCAGCAGGGTATGCCCTTTTCTGCAAACATCTGGCCCGCATCGGCCTGGCCAGGTCACCTGACCAGGGACCCATGGATTATCTTTTGACAGTGCAGGCAAAAAGACCGGACCTTGGGCCTGAAGCAGCCACCATAACAGATATGTACATCCGGATCAGGTTCCGCAGAACCTGCCCCGACAACCTGACAAAACAGTTCATTGACCAAGTAAAGCAGTTTTCACCTGCCAGGCAGGCCGGACAATGACCCACCCATCCTGCAAAATGCACCGGTCGGGACCAGCCTGGACAGCTGCCGGCCATAAGGAAAATTTCAGATGACCCATCCAAAACCCAAGATCAACAAACAGATACCCGGTTTTCCTGTAGCAGACATTGCGTTGATCAGAAAAACCCTTGTGCACTGGTACAACACCCACCACAGGGACCTGCCCTGGCGGAAAAGTTGCGACCCTTACCGCATCTGGGTATCAGAGGTGATGCTCCAGCAGACACAGGTAAAAACAGCCGTGCCCTATTTTCTCGCCTTTGTGGACAGGTTTCCCACCCTGGAAAGTCTGGCCCGGGCGGAGCTGGAAAAGGTGCTCAAATCCTGGGAAGGGCTGGGGTATTATGCCAGAGCCAGAAACCTGCACAAGGCGGCCCGGCAGGTGGTACAGCAAATGGGCGGCCGTATCCCGGACCGGTTTTCCGATTTCAAAGCCCTGCCCGGAGTGGGGGATTATATTGCATCAGCCGTGATGAGCATGGCATTCAACCAGGTCCAGGCGGTGGTGGATGCCAATGTAAAACGGGTACTGGCACGGCTGTTATGCCTGGATATCCCGGTGAACCAGTCATCTGCACACACCCGATTCAAGGCCATTGCAGACACCCTTGTGGACCGGACAGATCCGGGAGGTTTCAACCAGGCCCTCATGGAACTGGGGGCCCTGGTCTGCACACCGGCGGTTCCTGACTGCGGCAGCTGTCCCCTGGCTCTTCACTGCCTGGCCCTTGCCGGCAGACGGGTTTCGGTCTTTCCTCTGCGGCTGAAAGCAAAAAAAATTCCCTGCCACCGCATCAGCACCGGCATTGTCATAAAAGAGGGCAGCGTCCTGGTAACCAGAAGAAAACTGGACGGCCTGCTGGGAGGATTATGGGAATTTCCCGGGGGGAAAAGAAAAGATAAGGAAAGTGCAGAAGATACCTGCATCAGGGAAATCAAAGAAGAAACCGGCCTGGATGTCAAAATTGTTTCGTTTCTGACCCATATCAGACATGCCTATACCCATTTTAAGATTGAAATGGATGTATTTTATTGTGATTATATATCAGGGAATGTGGTATTGGACGGCCCCATTGACCACCAGTGGATTGCCCCTGAAAACATCCACCGGCTTGCTTTTCCAACGGCCAACCGTAAATTCATCCCCTTGATTGACCCGACTGTGATATACGGGAACCTGTTATGACCACACAAAAACAAACCAGAAAAATATTTAAAGTTCACCTGGAACCGGTTCAGTAAAATCCTGGAATAAAACCGGGTCCATACCTGTCATATAAGAAAAAGCAATTGATTTGATTCATATCCTGATTATCTTAGGTTCTGGAGGCGAAGTCAGGATATGATAACATGACAAAGAAGACAGAAACAGCCGGAAAACATTTTAAAAAGCTGACATATCCCCATATGAAGCTTTTATACAATGTGGCCCTTAAATACACAGGAAATGTATTTGATGCGGAAGATATTGTTCAGGAAACATATATGATGGCTTTCCACAAATTTTCCCAGCTCAAGGATCCGGCCAAATGCAAGCCATGGCTGTTGAGAATTCTGCGCAATAATTTTTTAAAAACCTGCCAGAAAGAAGATGCCAGGCAGCAGCTCCAGAAAAGCGACTACATTGCATTCCTCAAATCTGAAACACACACAAAAGGAGCGGACGCGCTGCTTGAAGAGGCAGCTGATACCAGGATAGTGAATGATGCCATTGACCAGCTGCCTATAAAATACAAAGAAATTTTGATCTTGTATTACATGGATGATATGCTGTACAAAGATATTGCCAGCACCCTTGATATTCCCATTGGAACGGTGATGTCCAGACTGAACAGGGCAAAGGAGGCTTTAAAGGTACAATTGTTGAAACAATTAAAAAAGAGCAGGGAAAATATCCTGCATTTAAACAGTACACCGGATCATAGCTAAACCATGAACTGTAACGACTTTTTTATCTGGCTGCAGAACCCATCGGAGAACAAACAGGTGCAGGATCCCGGGGTACTGGCCCACATCCAGGAATGTGACGTCTGCAGGCAAGTATATGACATGGACACCTGTCTCGAAGCCTGCATCCAGCAATCCTTTGCCCTGCAGAAAATGCCGCCAGGTCTTGCCAAAAAAATCAACCACCACATTGATGCGGCTCTTTTTTCAAAAACAGACCCTTTTCCCCGGACAGCCTCTGTGGACCCCCCTTTTAACGGACAATCTCAAAACAGGCCAGACAAAAAATAACCTGCCCCCTCTGTCTGCCGGATGCATGCTTTTGGTATTGAAATTTACTGCCACAATGTGATATAAAACCTGCCTGTATTAAAAAACACAAAAAAAAGGAAGCCCCGTGAAAATAGTTTCCATTGCCGTAAGCAAAAAAAAAGGCACCACCAAACAGTGCATTGACCAGGCAGAACTGGTGGAAAACCATGGCATCAAAGGGGATGCCCATGCCGGTGACTGGCACCGGCAACTCAGTTTTCTGGCAGCTGAAAGCATTGACGCTGTCAGCACCGAAGCGTTTGTCCTGCATTTCGGGGATTTTGCCGAAAACATTGCCACCACCGGCATTGACTGGAAAACCCAGAAGATCGGGCAGCAGGTACGGCTCGGAGACACAGCCCTTGTAAAAATCACCCAGATCGGTAAAGAATGCCACAAAAAATGCGCCATTTTTTACCGCACCGGAGACTGCATCATGCCAAAAGAAGGGGTGTTTGCAAAAATTCTCACCGGCGGCACCATCCGGGTGGGTGATGCAATAACCCTTGTGAAATAACAGATACCGGCGCCACCAGCGCCCGTTTTCAGATATTTTCCAGTGCCGGCCAGCACATCTGAGCAAACCACAACCCTTTGGATACAAAAGAGATTTTCATGACATATACCATTGAACTTACGGACGCGGTAAAAGGCTACACCTATGATCAGGACAAAATCATCTCCCCGGAAAAGACCGTGGCCCGGTTCAAAGAAAAAGCTGCCGGAACCCGGCTGGATATCCTAAGCCGAACCCGGCGCATTGACAACGGCCGCCTGGACATCCCGGTTTTTTTCAGTGAATGCGGTGTGGATGCCAGACAGGTTATCGGTACCAGCAAGCAGATGGGAAAAGGCGGCACCCCGGCCCAGTCAGAAGCCAGTGCCGTCATGGAGCTGGCAGAACGCTTCAGTTTTTTTTCCTTTGTGAACAAAAAAAGCCATTTCTTCTCTGCCCGGGCAGAGGACCTGGGGGAAAATATCCTGCCCTTTGACCAGATCATCCGGTCCGTACATGACAATGCAGCTGAAGCCCACAGGGTCAAACCCATATTTGACAGCCTGAACCTGCAATGGACCACAGGGTATAACCTGACCCTGGGCCAGGAAGTGCTGATTCCCTTTACCTGGTTTTACATGATCAATGAATTCAACGGGCCCTGTGCCGGCAACTGCAATGAAGAAGCCTTAAGCCAGGGTATCTGCGAACTGGTGGAGCGGCACACATCTTCTCTGGTAAGCCACGGAAACCTGGATATCCCGGGTATCCGTCTGGACACCTTCACCGATCCTCTGGTGCAAGAGATGCTGGCCAAATACGAAAAATGCGGCATTCAGGTACATGCGTCGGATTTCTCCCTGGACACGGGCATTCCCACCATTGCTGTTCTGGCCTGGGATCCGGCCACCTTTCCGGACAAAAGCGAGATCGTGTGGACCGCAGGCACCTCTCCTGACCCCCAGAAAGCCATGGGACGTGCCCTGACCGAGGTGGCCCAGCTGGCAGGGGATTTCAATTCCGGATCCAGTTATGTGGCCTCGGGTCTGCCCAAATTCACCAACATTGCCGATGCCGCCTTTATCACCCATCCAAAGACCATGGAGGGTCTGGCCGATCTGCCGGACCTGTCAGATCCCAATATCCGTGTGGAGGTGGAAAACCTCATTGCCGCACTGGGCAGCAAAGATTACCAGATCCTGGCCATTGACACCCGGCACCCGGACCTGGATATCCCGGCCTTTTACACCATCATGCCGGGGGCACATTTCAGGGAGCGGGCCGTATCCGCCAGCGTGGGCATGTTTTCAGCAAGGCTCATCACCGAAACCCTGGATCCTGCCCAGGCCTTAGACAAACTGGATGCCCTGGAAAAAGCCCTGCCAGAAAAATATTACACCAGTTTTTACAAAGGACTGGTATACAATTCGCTGGGAGACCTTCACACGGCCCTGCAGGAATTTGAAACCGCCCTGGAAAGAAAACCGGTCCCAATGAACCTGCCGGACATCTGTTCCCACATGGGGGCCTGTCTCAAGGATCTGGGTCTGTATGAAAGAACGGTCATCATCTGCGAAAAAGGACTGGCTGTCGATCCCCAGCGGCCGGACCTGCTCAACACCATGGGCGTCTGTTATTTTATGCAAAAAGACCACCACAAAGCCATCTCCTGTTTTGAAAATGCCCTGGATGTGGACCCGTCCCAGGCCATCAATTATGCCAATATCGGTTCCAACTACCGGGAACTAGGGGAAACTGCACTGGCGATAAAATACTATGAAATGGCACTTGAAATTGATCCCACCATTGAATTTGCCAGAGATAACATAAAAAAACTCACAGAATGATACGCCCCACCGGAAAACCGGATCACGGACAGCCCGGCCGGCGCTATTTACCGGTCTGCCAGACTATATTATTTCCGCCTGTGTCACAATCTGGTTTCTGCTGTAAAGATGGCCAGTCCAGATACGGCAAAAAAACAGACAGACCTTCTATTGCCGCCCCAGCTGGCCGCAGCCGGCAGAGAGAGACCTGCCCTTGCTCCAGCGCCGGATGACAAAAATATTTTTTTCAACCAGTTTTTGTGAAAACCGGTTCATTTCTTCATCTGACGGGCTTTCATGTGCAAGGCCGGGCACCGGGTTGCAGGGAATGAGATTCAGGCGTACCGGCAAAGGATGGATAAATTCCGCCAGCCTGTCTGCATGGGCATCAGAATCGTTCATTCCTTTAATGAGGATGTATTCAAACAAAAATGTGCCTTTCCGGGGCAGAGGAAAGTCTGCCAGGGTCTCTTTGAGCGTTTCCAGGGACCAGGCATTGTTCACCGGCATCAGCTTTGACCGGGTCTGATTGTCGGGGGCATTCACTGATATGGCCAGCCGGATGCCGGCCAGGTTCATGGCAGCCAGTTTCCGGATACCCGGCACCACCCCGGCCGTGGAAATGGTCATGTGGCGCAGGGCAATGTCAAATCCTTTCTGCTCATTCATGATCTTCACGGCGGCCATGACCGGTTCAAAATTGTCAAAGGGTTCTCCCATACCCATGAACACGATATTTTTGATCTGCTTTTTCAGCACATGCCTGGCATTGTACAACTGGCCGGTGATTTCAGATACTGTAAGATTACGTTTCAACCCCATGCAGCCTGTTTCACAGAAGGCGCATCCCATGCGGCACCCCACCTGGCTGGAAACACACAGGGTGTTGTACCGGTTCATGGGAACGATGACCGATTCTATGTCCATGCCGTCGGACAGCCGGGTGATGAATTTGGTGAGATCCTTGTCCTGGAAAACCTTTTTTATCCTGCCTGGTTCCAGGCAGATATTTTTTTTTAAATCCCTGGCCAATGCCTGGGAAGCGGCAAATTCCGGTACAAAAAGAAATTTCAGGTTTGCATTTTTAAATATTTCCCGGTACAGGGCCTGTGCATGAAACCGGCTTTTGCCATAATTTGTTTCAAGAAGGTGGGTCAGTTGATCAAGGGATAACGCTAAAATCTTCATTCCATTTATGTTCCATCATGGGGTATCCCGAAACATACCGGATACAGGCCCTTCTTACCTCTCTTATTTGTCAGCTAAACCTTGAAGCGGCGGACTGCCTGTCCCAGGCTGGCCGCAAATTCCGTGATCCGGGTCACGTTTTCACTCACCTTCCGGCTGGTATCTGTGACAGTGCCGGCATGGTTGTTAACAATGAGAATGTCTTCTGTTATCCGGGATGATGCCAGGGATATGTCTGCAATATGTTCATGGTTGTCATGTACCCCCTGGGCAGCCAGGGAGATGTTTTCAGCAATCTCCCTGGCAGTGCTGGACTGTTCTTCAATGGCACCGGCAATAGAGGAGACAATGGTATTTACATCATCGATTACCTTTGATATCTGCTGGATCTCCGTTACCGTGCCCTTGGAAGAAGACTGGATGCGCGCAATTTTTTTTGCAATATCATTGGCAGCATCTGCTGTCTGCTGCGCCAGTCCTTTGATTTCATTGGCCACAACGGCAAAGCCTTTACCGGCGTCTCCTGCCCGGGCCGCCTCAATGGTGGCATTCAATGCCAGCAGGTTGGTCTGGTCTGATATGTCGCTGATGGTCTGGGTGACCTCCCCGATTTCAGCCGCATCTTTACCCAGCTCATCCACCCGGTTGGAAGCACCGCTGGCTGTTGACACGGCTGTCTCTGAAATCTGCCGGGCTTCGCTGGTATTTTTTGCAATTTCAGCCACCGTGGCATTCATCTGTTCCATGGCAGCGGATACTGTATCCAGGTTATCTGAAAAGGCCTGGGAACTTTTGGTGACAGAAGCTACCCGTTCCTGCATTGCCTGGGCCGCACCACTGACCGCACCTGATTTATGGGTCATTTTTTCAGCGCCGGTCTTCAGACTGTCTGAAATCCCGGATAAATCCGCTGATGTCTGATCCAGGGTGGCCACCCCCTGGGCAATGTTTTTAAAAACCAATGCCAGACCCTGTACCATCTGGTTCATGGCATTCACCATGGAACCGATTTCATCTTTCTGGGTAACCTCCAGGGTTTTGCTGAAATCTCCCTGGGCAACATCTCTGGTAAAGGCTGCCGCTTTTTTAACAGGTCCGGCAATCCGGCCTGACACGACAAATCCCAGCAAAAGAGCTGCCGCGATTCCCACCAGGGTGGCTGCCGCCAGAATGGTAACCGCCTGCTGCTTCTCTTTTATCAAATCTGTTTCAGCCTGAAGAATAAGCCCCTGGGATATGGCACCGGCCTGGTCCAGCTGCCGGGTCAGATCATTGGCAAGGGCAATGGTTTTTTCATCAATGGTATCCAGAATCGCGTAATCATACGGTTCGGCCGATAACTGCAGATGCATCTGGTCGTAAGCCACCTTGAAACTGGGAAGAAAAATTGATGTATGGAATTGTTTTACGTTCTGGATGATTTGCCGCAGTTCCGGATCCTGGGTGGGAAAAATATGTTTATCACCAATGTCGCCCCCTTCCAGGATTGCCTTTTGGTACCGGTTAAACCTGGCCGCGTTTTCCTGGTGCACCTGCCAGGCAGCATCCAGCTGGTCCGTGTCCAAAGCAGCCATGAGGGTCATGATAGCCACGATATCCTGACTCACCGCCAGTTTCATGTTAATGGCCGATTCCGTCAGAGGGGCTGTTTCAATAACCTGCCTGAAGCTGGCCTCCAGATTCTTCATGCCATTATAACTCACCAGACTGACAACCGCGGTAATGGCGGCAATGGCAAGGAATCCCGCCATCTGTTTGGTGCGGATCGAATGCAGCCAGTTCATATATGCTCCTTAGTACTTGGCGTTTACGGCAATGTATCAATTACATCAGGTCAAACCACAAACACCCGGAAAAGTCAAGACAGGTGCCGCAAGGCATGAAACTGGTGGGGAAATTTGTTGACCCCGGCCGGACACTGTCGTATTACCGCTGATATGAAATCATTTTTCCAATGGCTGAATAATTTGAATATCAGGACCAAGCTGCTGGGGGGGCATACCCTGATCATTGTTCTTGCCGTGCTGGCGGGCGGCGGCATCATCATCTCCCGGGTGCAGACCACCATAGAAACCCATATTGAAAGCGAACTGACCAATGCCACCGCCGCCATAGGCAATATGGTGCGCACCGCCGCATCCACCTCCATCAAAAATCATCTGCGGGCTGTGGCGGAAAAAAACCTGGAAATTGTCCAGGCTGTCTATCAGGAGTTCGAACAGGGCCTTATCACGGAGACCCAGGCCAAAGAACTGTGCCGGAAAATTCTATTCAGCCAGACCATCGGCAAGACCGGGTATATTTTCTGCGCCAACACAAACGGCATTGCAGCGGAACACCCCAACCCCGGGGTGACCGGAAAACGTTTCATGGACCGGGAATTTGTCAGAAAGATGATCCGCATGAAAACCGGGTACCTGGAGTATGAATGGAAAAATCCGGAAGAGGATGCCATGAAGCCCAAGGCCATGTACATGAGTTATTTTGCACCCTGGGACTGGATCATTGCGGTGTCTACCTATCAGGAAGAGTTCAGGGAGCTGGTAAAAATCTCGGATTTCAAAGAAAGCATTCTGGATCTGACCTTTGGGAAAACCGGTTATGCCTATATCAACGATTCTTTGGGAAACCTGATTGTCCACCCTTTTTTAACCGGCAATTACTATGATGCCCAGGACAAGGACGGCCGTTATTTTGTCCGGGACATGTGTGAAAAAAAGAACGGCAAGGCCGTGTATTCCTGGAAAAACCCGGGTGAAGCAGAAGCTCGGGAAAAACTGGTGATATTCAATTATATCCCGGAATATGACTGGATCATCTCCTCTGCCAGCTACCTGGATGAAATCTATGCCCCTTTGAACACGGTTAAAAAAATTATCACCGGGATTGTTGCCTTTATTTTTGTTCTGATCATCGGGACCTCTCTTTGGGTAAACCGTTCTGTGATCATCCCTCTGCAATCCCTTATGAATCGGTTTGACCAGGGCGCTGCCGGCGATTTCACTGTCCGCATGCCGGCGGCATCCACCGATGAGATCGGCCAGCTGGCTGGATATTTTAACCGGTTCATGGAAAAACTGACCCTCTTCCGGCAAAACCTGGAATCGGAAATCGCCCAGCGCAAAAAAAACGAACACGCGTTGGGCCTGTCTGAAGAGATGTTTTCCAGGGCTTTCCACAGCAATCCGGCAGGCATGTTCATGGCGGTTCTGCCGGAAGGACGGATCATCAATGCCAATGAAAGCTTTCTTTGTATCACCGGTCACCTTCTTCAGGATCTCATGGACAAAGACATTCTGACACTGGATTTTTTCACCCCCCGTCGGGACGGCCAGAAACTGCTGGCAGATATCCGGGAACAGGGTCCGGTGAAAAACCGGGAAATCGGATTTTTGAATCGGTCCGGAGAATACCGCCAGGGGCTGATATCCGCCGAAAAAGTGGAGCTATGGGGTGAGACATGCATTCTGGCAGCCATGGAAGATATGACAGACTTTCAGCGCATGGAACAGGAGATCCTGAATATCAGCCTTCGGGAACGCAGAAACATTGCCATGTCCCTGCACGATGATCTGTGTCCTCAGCTCATCGGCATAGAGGTGATGACCAAAATGCTTCTCCGGCATCTGAACAAGGCCCCGGTCCGGGCCAACCTGACAGAAGAGATTCTCCGCACCGAAAAAATAAGGGCACTTATCCGGGACACGATCCATAAAACCCGAACCCTGTCCCGGGGGCTTGAACCGGTCAATCTTGGAGACCGGGGGTTTGATGCCTCACTGGCCGCACTGGCCGCCTATGTCCGGGAGGTGTTTTCCATCCCCTGCACCCTGTCCTGGAAACTGGAGTTTCCCCCGTTTGCCGACAACACGGATGCCACCCATGCCTATTACATTGTCCAGGAAGCGGTGCACAATGCGGTCAAGCACGCAGGGGCAACCGGTATCACGATTTTTCTGACCAAAGCGTCAACAACCATGTGCATGGGGGTTTTGGATAACGGCAAAGGATTTGACCCCCAAAAAGATACCCGGGGCATGGGAATACGGATCATGACCTACCGGGCCGCCCGCATCGGCGGGACCCTTGCCTTTGACCCGGTGCCGGCCGGCGGCACCCGGGTGACCCTGGAGCTTTCTCTGCATAACCATAAGGAAATACCCGCCCATGAAAAAAATCACCATTCTCATTGTTGAAGATCACCCCATTTTCAGGATGGGGATAAAGGACATGATCGACCACGAACCGGACATGCAGGTCTGTGGGGAAGCCGAAAATGTAGACACCGCCATCTGCCTGATCGGCACCCGGAAGCCGGATCTGGTCATCGTGGATCTGTCATTGAAAGACAGCAATGGTGTGGATCTGGTCAAAGAAATCCATGACCGGTTCCCATCCTGTGCCGCCCTGGTGCTGTCCATGCACGATGAAGCCCTGCACGCCGAGCGCTGCCTCCAGGCCGGGGCCAAAGGATACATCATGAAACAGGAAGCGTCAGAATCGGTGGTGGAAGCGATCCGCAACATCATGGCCGGACACATTCACGTCAGTCAGCGGATCATGAACCATATTCTGACCATCTATCAGAATCAGCCGTCCATGGCCCATGAATCCCCCCTGAAGCGGATTTCAGACAGAGAGCTTCAGATCTTCCGGCTCATCGGCTTAGGACTTTCCTCCAAACAAATCGCCGTACAGCTGAACATCAGCATCAAAACCGTGGGCACCTATCAGGAACGCATCAAGGAAAAACTGAACCTGAAAACCGCCCGGGATCTCGTCCGGCATGCCGTGATCTGGGTGGAAACCGGCAGTTTAAAACCCTCTGACAGCCTGTAGGGATTTGGCCCACACCATATCCAGGTTTCTCCGTATACACATCTGGGTTTCTGCCCTATTTTTTTATCTCTCCAAAAGCCCTATGACAGTATCCCATGGTATATCCCGGACAAAAACCCAAAACCTGTAAGGAGAGAGAAAAATGGCGATCAAACGGCAAGACGGCAGTCCCCAGCCCGGCATTTCCTGGGGAAAATTCACCTCCCGGATCCCCGGGATTCATGTTAATTTTTCTTTGCCTGAAATCATCCAGGGCGGTCTGCTGACAACCGCCACCGGCGGTGTGGTGGCAGCCCTGACTATGCGGTATTTTCAGGTTCCCTTTGAGGTGGCCTGGGCTGTGGTGTTGATTCAGCTGTTCTGGCTGTGGGTCATCCCCACGGTGGTGTGCGGCGAACCCTATGCGCCGGGGTGGATTACCCCGGCCCTGCCCCTGGTCATGACATTTTTAGCAGGGTTTGAGGCAGGTTTGCCGGCCATTCACGCCATGATGGCAGTGACCGTATGCGTGTCTGCTATCTTTTTGTTTTTTGCACTGACCGGGCTGGGCAAGCGATTTTTTCAATGGGTCCCGGTTGAACTGCGGGCCGCCATCATATTCGGCGGGTCCATTGCCGCATTCAATGCGGAATTCGGACGTATGGCCGATATGCCCGTAACCCTGCCCATTGTCTGGGCCGTGGTGTTTCTGCTCATGTTTTCCGTCTGGTTTACCCGGGCCAGACAGAAAAGCCAGATTCTGAACCTTCTGGGCTCCATGGCCCTGCTGGTGGGATTTCTGGTGGCCGCCGTGGTGGGACCGCTTTCCGGAGAGATTGCCTTTGATATCCAGTGGGGGCTGCATATTCCCCAGATCATGGCCTATGTCCAGGCAGTCTCTCCATTTTCCGTAGGGTGGCCCGGTCTGGATCTGTATATAAAGGCACTTCCCCTGGCTTTGATGATCTATATTTTTATCTTCGGCGACCTGGTTCTGGGCACCACCCTGCTGGAACAGGCCGGAAAAAAACGGCCCGATGAAACCCTGACATATGACAACACCCGAAGCCATGTCATCCTGTTTATCCGGAACATGGGGCATCTGCTCACTGCCGGACCGTTCATTCCCCTGCACGGCCCCGTCTGGACCGGTGTCCATGTTTTTCTGACCGAACGGTACAAATCCGGGCGCCGGAATATGGAGTCCTTTTTTACCGGCACATTTAACTGGTACTGGCCGGCCTTTATTCTGATTTTCCTGGTACCGGTGGTTACTTTCATGAAGCCGCTTCTGGCCGTGGCCCTGTCCATCACCCTGATTTTAACCGGGTTTGCCTGCGCCTATATTGCCATCTCCATGGTGAAAACCCCTGCTGCCCAGGGCTATGCCTTTTTCGTAGGCATGGTCATTGCCAAATTTGGGCCGGCCTGGGGCATGGCCGTGGGTGTCGGCCTTTATCTGCTGCTTCTGGCCCAGAAAATCCCGGGCATCTCCCCGGCACCTGAAAAAGCCTGAAAAAAATCACATGTTACAAACCCATTCATAAAAAAAGGAAAAATACATGCCGACAAAACTGATCATCCCCACACCCAGTGCCCATGCCTATCCTTTGCTCATCAAAAACCTGCTGGACACGCCGCTGATCTATTCCCCGGACCAGGAGATCGTCTACCGGGACCAGCACCGCTATACCTACAAGACCTTCAGCCAGCGGGTACAGCAGCTGGCAGCCATGCTCAAAAAACTGGGGGTCGGCCCCGGCGACACGGTAGCCGTCATGGACTGGGATTCCCACCGGTACCTGGAGTGTTTTTTTGCCGTGCCCATGATGGGAGCGGTGCTCCACACCATCAACATCCGGCTGACACCGGATCAGCTCATCTACACCATCAACCATGCCGAAGATGATGTGATCCTGGTGAACACGGAATTCGTATCGCTTCTGGAATCAGTGAAAGACCGTTTTGAAACCGTCAAACAGGTGGTGGTGCTGTCAGATACCGGTGAGACACCGGAATCAAAGCTTGACTTTGCCGGAGAATATGAGGCCCTCATGGCAGACACGGTCCCGGCATATGAATTTGCCGAGTTTGATGAAAACACCATGGCCACCACCTTTTACACCACCGGCACCACCGGCCTGCCCAAAGGGGTATTTTTCAGCCACCGCCAGATTGTTCTGCACACCTATGGGACCATGTCCGCGTTGTCTGCCTATGCACACCAGGCAAATGTCACTTCCAATGACGTGTACATGCCCATGACCCCCATGTTCCATGTCCATGCCTGGGGCATGCCTTATTTGATGACGCTTCTGGGGGCCAAACAGGTGTATCCGGGCCGGTATGAACCGGAAATGCTGCTCAAGCTGATTCTTACGGAAAACGTCACCTATTCCCATTGCGTGCCCACCATCATGAACATGCTGGTCACCAGTCCTGCCATTAACCAGGTGGATCTGAGAGGATGGAAGGTGATCATCGGCGGGTCAGCCCTGTCCAGAGGATTGTGTGAGCAGGCGTTGAAACACGGCATCAACCTGTATACGGGATACGGCATGTCCGAGACCTGTCCGGTGCTGAGCCTGGCCATGATCAAGCCCCATTTTCTGGAAAAAGATGCGGATGAACAGGTGGCCATCCGGTGCAAGACCGGGCTGCCGATCCCCAATGTCCAGATGAAAATCGTGGATATGGAAGGCAATGCACTGCCCCATGACGGCAACACCGCCGGGGAAGTGGTGGTAAGAGCCCCCTGGCTTACCCAGGGGTATGTCAAAGCCGAAGAAAAAAGCGAAGAGCTGTGGGCGGACGGCTGGCTTCACACCGGGGACATCGGTGTCATAGATCCGGAAGGGTATCTCAGAATAACGGACCGGCTCAAGGATGTTATCAAAACCGGCGGGGAATGGATCTCTTCCCTGGAACTGGAAGATATCATCAGCCGGCACGAGGCGGTCAGCGAAGTGGCGGTGGTGGGCGTTGCCGATGAAAAATGGGGCGAACGTCCCCTGGCCATGGTGGTCATCAGAGACGCTTTCCGGGACAAGGTCACAAAGGAGGATATCCAGGCGTTCTGCATGACCTTTGTGGAAAAAGGTACGCTCCCAAAATACGGGGTCCCGACCCGAATCATTCTGGATGCTGAGATCCCCAAAACCTCGGTGGGAAAAATCAGTAAAAAAGATATCCGGTCCCAGTACCAATAACCCCGGCCCCTGCCATCTGCATTTTTATTCCTGACAGAGAGGTATATAAATGCAGATGGCATATCGCTTCATGCTGTCCTTGTATCCGTCACCCCACGGGCGTTACAGGTCCGGTAATGCCTGACGGAGAATATGTTTCTCACCGCATTGACACCGCCTGGCCCTTTTCTACCGGATCTATTCAGTCACCTGATCCGCCAGCCTTTCAATCCGCCACAAACAGGTTGAGTGCATCGATATACACCGGATCCTGTTCCTCCAAAACCCTGATCAGGTCTTTGTGCATGCGCTGTTTCAATTCCCGGAAGATCCCCCTTTTTTTATCAAAAGCAACGGCAAAGGCCAGGGCTTCGGTCATCAGGGTTTCCTGGTTGTCACAAGCATTGATGATGACGTTATGCGCTTCAAGATCCTCGGCTGTCATACGTTGGCCTGACAGAATCATCCGGTTGAACAGGGGTTCCGGCATTGCCTTGCGCACAAAGGCGATCATGCCGGGCAGAAAGGGGATGCCCACATCCACCTCGGGAAAGCAGAAAAATCCTCTGTCCTTTTTCATGAACCGGAAATCACAGGCACAGGAAAGGATGGCGCCGTTACCAAAGGCGTGTCCGTTGATGGCGGCAACCACCGGTAAGGGAAACAGCAGCAGGCGTTTGAAAATCTGGTTCATCCCGTACATAAAAGAAACCACCGTGTCATTTTCCCGGTCTTGGATCTTTTTGCCAATCCATTCCACATCGATGCCCTGGGAAAAATTCTTTTCATCCGTGGATGTCAGGATCATGGCCCGGATATCTGTATCATCCTGGACCTGGTCCAGGCATTGGTTCAAATCCTGGGAAAATACCTGGTTCATCCGGTTGGGGCCGTTGCACATCTCCACCACCGCAATCCTGTTTTCCTTTTTCCATGTCACCTTCGGCATATGTTCACACTCCTTATGTGGTTGGGTTTGCGGTTACAGCCCGCCAAAAGGCGGCCGATGATTCTATTTATACGGTATGGGCATCTACATCAAGATTTTTATTGTCCGGAGAACTTTACTTGTTACTTATCTGTCCCGGTGGACTCTGTGGTCAAAGACCCGTGCCGGGGGGTCCCTGTAGGTATCAAGCAGCTGAACAGGATGTGCTTACATGCGATGGCCCTTGGCAGATACAATTTAAACTTGACAAATATATACCACAAGGTGATATTGAAATTTTTTCACTTGCAATTGATTTGTTTTGAGGGACTGATGGACAAACCGCTTCATTTTGAAACCAGGGCCATTCATGAAGGGATCAAAGACCATGACTGGGAAGGGGCCACCCTGCCTCCCATCTTCCAGTCCGCGGCCCATTTTCATGACACGGCAGACAATCTGAGTCAGACCTTTGCCGGAGAACTGCCTGACCATATCTACATGCGCCTGACCAACCCCACCAACCGGTTCCTGGAGGAAAAACTGGCCTCCCTGGAATCAGGCCGGGCCGCCGTGGTCACTGCTTCGGGCATGGCAGCCATCAGCAATGCCTGCATGACGTTGCTGCGGTCCGGGGATGAATTTGTGGCATCCTCCTCTCTGTTCATGTCCACCTATGCGCTGTTCACCAATATATTCAAAAAATACGGCATCACGGTGCGTCTGGCAGATCCGCTGGATATGGATGACATTGCCGCAAACATCACAGACAAAACCCGGTTTGTTTACATGGAAACCATTACCAATCCGGGCATGGAAATCCCTGATCTTAAAAAAATCGCTGCGCTTGCCCACGAAAAAGGCGTGCCGCTGATGGTGGACAACACCCTGGCATCCCCCTGGCTGTGCCGGCCCATTGAACTGGGGGCTGATATTGTACTGCATTCCACCACCAAATATTTTTCCGGCCATGGCGGGGCCTTGGGCGGGGTGGTGGTGGATGCCGGAACATTCAACTGGGACACGGAGCAATTTGCCGATTTTGCACCGTTTGTCGCCCAGAAGGGGAACCTGGCATTTTTACACCGCATGTTCAAAGAGCACCATGTCAATTTCGGTACCACGGCAGCCCCGTTTCATTCGTTTTTAACCGTCCTGGGCCTGTCCACCATGGGGGTGCGCATGGAACGGCACATGGAAAATGCTGTGCAGACGGCCCGGTTTCTGCAGGAGCATCCCAAAGTAAATTGGGTGAATTTTATCGGATTTTCCGATCACTCCTGCCATGAGATGGCAAAAAAACAGTTTGGCGGCAAAGGGTTCGGCACCATGCTAACCTTTGGCCTGGCAGACCAGGATGCCTGTTTCCGGCTGGTGGACAACCTGTCCATGATCCTGAACCTGGCCAACCTGGGGGACTGTAAGACCCTGATTATCCACCCCTATTCATCCCAGTATGTGTCCTTTCCCCAAGATCTGAAAGACCGTTTGGCCGATCCCTGTCTGCTGCGGTTTTCGGTGGGGATCGAGCACATCGAGGATATATGCGGTGATCTGTCTGCTGCCCTTGAAAAGGTGTGACCATGAGTGAGTATGTGGGCCATGACCAGAACGGTGCCTCCGTGGGCCTGGTGGAAAAACAGTTTTTCACCTTTGCCGGACCCAAAAATCCGTTTTCCCTGGAAAGCGGCGCGTCGATAAACCCTGTCACCATTGCCTATGAAACCTGCGGCACTTTGAACCAAGATAAATCCAACGCCGTTTTCGTGCTCCATGCCCTGTCCGGCGACTCCCACGTGGCCGGCTACTACAAGACAGATGATGCCAAGCCCGGGTGGTGGGATATCATGGTGGGACCGGGCAAAGGCATTGACACGGACAAATATTTTGTCATCTGTTCCAATATCCTGGGCTCCTGCATGGGCTCCACCGGACCGGCATCCGTCAACCCGGCCACCAAAAGAGAATACGGCACCGATTTTCCCATGATCACCATCGGTGATATGGTCCGGGCCCAGAAAGCCCTGGTGGACCATCTGGGCATCAAGCGCCTGCTGGCGGTGGTGGGGGGATCGGTGGGCGGCATGCAGGTACTGGAATGGTGCGTACGGTACCCGGACATGGTGGCAGCGGCAGTGCCCCTGGCCTCCACCTGCCGCCATTCCGCCCTGGCCATTGCCTTTAACGAGGTGGCCCGGCAATCCATCATGGCAGATCCCAACTGGTGCAGCGGCCATTACTACGGCAGAACCAAACCGGGCATGGGACTGGCCATCGCCCGGATGATCGGGCATATCACCTATCTGTCAGATGAATCCATGCGTATGAAATTCGGCCGCCGCCTCCAGAACAAAAGTGCGTTAAGCTTTGGATTCGGGGCTGAATTCCAGGTGGAATCCTATCTCCAGTACCAGGGCAACAAATTTATCGAACGGTTCGATGCCAACTCGTTTCTTTTCATCACCAAGGCGGCCGACTATTTCGACCTGGCCCGGGAACACGGTAAAGGATCTCTGGTAAAGGCCTTCTCCAAATGCTCGGCCAGATTTCTGGTGGTATCCTATACCTCGGACTGGCTGTATCCCACCTATCAGTCCAGAGAGATGGTCACGGCCATGAAAAAGAACAACCTGGATGTCAGTTTCTGTGAAATCAAGGCCCAATGGGGCCATGACGCTTTTCTGCTGCCCAATGAAAAACTGGACCATCTGATGAAAGGATTTTTAAACCGTGTGGCCCATGAATCCACTCCGATATGATCTGCAGATCATCGCCTCCTGGATCACTCCGGGTGCCCGGGTCCTGGAACTCGGCTGCGGAGAAGGGGATTTGCTGCGCTGGCTCAAGCAGAACCGGCAGGTGCTGGAACGGGGCATTGAAATCAAAGAGACAAAGGTGGTCAAATGTATTGAAAAAGGCATTTCCGTGCTCCAGGGAGATATCAACACGGAAATCATGGATTATCCGGACAATGCTTTTGATTTTGCCATCTGCTCCCAGACCCTTCAGCAGGTGTATGATCCGGTATTTTTGATTCAGTCCATGCTCCGGGTAGCCGGCAGATGCGTGGTGAGCTTTCCCAATTTCGGTCATTACAGGATCCGGTCCCAGCTGATGTTCTCCGGATGCGCCCCGGTCTCCAGAGAACTGCCCCATGAATGGTACGACACCCCCAATATCCGGGTGCTCAGTCTCAGGGATTTTGAAAATTTCGCCCGGCAGGCCGGGTTCAAATTATTGAAAAAAGCGGCCATCAACACCAAAAACCATCAGATGGAAGGAAAAATCGTCACATTTTTGCCCAATCTGTTTGCCACTTATGGTATCTTTTTGATCGGGCACCCGTGATATTCCCGACAATGATATGAAAACCCATCTTAAACCCTTGACAAGGAGAGTGCCATGGCATTTCAAGACATTCTGGTGACATCACAGAAAGACCACGTGGCAACCATCACATTGCACCGGCCCAAACAGATGAACACCTTCAGCACCCGCATGGCACAGGAACTGAACCAGGCCCTGCTGGATCTGGATGCAGACCCCGGGGTGCGGGTGATCCTGCTCAAAGGGGCCGGCAAGGCGTTCTGCGCCGGCATCGATGTGAATGAACTGGCCGGAAAGACTCCCATGGAATACCAGGCGTGGATCGAGACCATGGAGCTGCCCCTGGTGACCATCTCAAAACTTAAAAAACCGGTGATAGCCCAGGTGCAAGGGGTGGCGGTTGCCAACGGCATGGGGCTGGCCGCCGCCGCCGATCTGGTCATTGCCGCTGACAACGTGCGCATGGGCCTAACCGCCATCAATGTTGGGCTTAACTGTGTGGGCCCGGTGATTCCGGTATCCCGGTGCGTGGGCCGGAAAAAGGCCCTGGAACTGCTGCTCTACGGAGACCTGATCAAGGCCCCGGAAGCCCTGTCTTTAGGCCTGGTGAACAAACTGGTCCCCAAGGACGACCTGGAGGATCTGGCCCTGACCTGGGCGGCCGAGCTGGCCAAAAAAAGCCCGGTGGCGGTGCGCATTGCCAAAACCGCGTTCTACCGTTCCGAAGACCTGCACTACGAGGCCCGGTTCGCCTATATGAACGAGGCATTTGCCCGGCTGTGCTCCACAGAAGATGCCAAAGAAGGGGTGAGCGCATTTTTTGAAAAACGCCCCCCCCAATGGCAGGAAAAATAAAAAACCAGGCCCATCAGTGGGCTGCTGATTTTTTTACCACAAAGGACGCGAAGAACACAAAAAAGTATTGGATGTGTTTAACGCTCTAATCCAGTGATCGGATGTGTTCTGAAGGTTCATGGTGAAACAGGAAAGGAACTTGAAAATGGGATCAAGCGATTCGTTCAATAAATCTTCATGCGCTTCGCAATGCGACACGGCTGCGGCAGACACACCCAACTGGCATCCCGGCACCCTGCTGGAGATGTCCGGGTATTACTGGAAGACCTGTACCCTCCATGCGGCCGTGAAACTGGATATCTTCACCATCATCGGCAAAGATACCCTGACAGCCCGGGAGATGACCCAAAAAACAGGGTGGGATGCCCGGGGCCTCACCATGCTCCTGGATGCCCTGACCGCCATGTCCCTGTTGACCAAAACACTTTCCGGTTATGCCAACACACAGGCGTCCGCCGACTTTCTGTCAAAAGATTCCGAGCGTTACATCGGGTATATGATTCAGCATCACCATCACCTGGCCGATTCCTGGGTCCGCATGGACCAGGCAGTGACCATGGGCGGCCCCATCCGGGAACGGTCCTCCGTGTCATCCGAAGAATGGCGGGAAGCTTTTCTGATGGGCATGTTCAACAATGCCATGGCCACGGCACCGGCTGTGGCCCAATCTATGGACCTGTCCGGGTGCAGACGTCTGCTGGACATGGGGGGCGGCCCAGGCACCTATGCCATCCATTTCTGCCTTGCCAATCCTGATCTCACGGCAGTGGTGTTTGATCTGCCCACCACCCGGCCCTTTGCCGAAAAAACCATCCAGCGGTTCGGCCTGTCGGACCGGATCCATTTTGCCGCCGGCGATTACACCACATATGACATCATGTTGACCCAGGAATTTGACGCAGCCTGGCTTTCCCATGTCCTTCACGGAGAAGGACCGGACAAGGCCGCCGAAATTGTGGCCCATGCCGCAGAAGCGCTTGTGCCCGGCGGGCAGCTGCTCATCCATGACTTCATCCTGGACGATACCCGGGACCGGCCCGAGTTTGCGGCCCTGTTTTCGTTGAACATGCTGCTGGGCACCGAATCAGGACAGTCCTACAGTGAATCGGAAATCCGAAAAATGATGACCGCCGCCGGCCTGACAGATATCATCCGCCTGGATTACACCGGCCCCACCGAATCCGGTATTCTCAAGGGCATTATAGATGGGGTCAGAAGTTAATTTTTTTACCTTTTTTTGTACCGGTCTGCTAAAAAGCATGCACTTGCAGGAGCCGAGAGCTCCCATCAAGGGCATCCCTGGAATATTTGTACCAAATTCGCTGTTCAGCCTGGATGAGGTCAATGTTTGGCTCCGTCCGGCAAAAGACCCGTTCATTGAGCAGCTGCTGCCCTTTCTGGACAGCCCCGAGGAGTGCGGCAAGCTGGTCGAAGCCTGCGTGGTCGGCCTGTTTGGCCTGATACATCGCTTCATCCGCTTCACGGGTCATAAAGGTTCAAGTCCGGGTAATGCTTTTGGGCACATTCCCGGCAAATGCTGTGGCTGAACTCCGTGTCCGTGTTTTCCCGGATATAGGCATCAAGCTCACTCCAGTACCCTTTGTCATCACGAATTTTTTTACAGTGCATGCAGATGGGCAACAGAGCGCTCAGCTGCTTGATTTTTGCCAGGGCCTGCCTGAGTTCTTCGATCACCTGGTCCCGCTCCCGCTCCGCATTCAGAATCCGCACCATGGAATTGATCCGGGCTATCAGTTCCCGGTTGGATATAGGCCGGGCAATATAGCCGTCCGCACCGGCATCCAGCCCGTCGGCCTGCTGGTCCGAGGCGGTTCTCATCCCGGAAGTCAAAATGACATATCCACCGTCGATCATCGGGTCCGACTTGATCTGCCGGCAAAGTTCCGTTCCCATGATATCCGGCAGTACCACATCCAGAAGGATGATATCCGGTTTTTGCTCTCTGGCAATCTGTATGGCCGCCTCCCCTGTGGATGCTTCCATTACTGTGTATCCAGCTTTTTTGACCAGCCGGGTGGTGGCAAACAACACATCCGGGTCATCATCCACAATCATTATTTTTATCTGTTGAGTCATGGCTGGTTTATTCCGTTGGTGTTTCAAATTGTTTGATAACCGGCAGCTTCACCGTTATGGTGGTACCGCGGTCCGGTGCGCTTTCCACATGCAGCGTACCGTTGTGGGCTGTGATAATCTTGTGGGTGATCAGCAAGCCGAGACCGGTGCTCTTTTCTCCGGCGGTTTTTTTCGTCCGGGTTCTGCCGAACGGGGTGAACAGTTTTTCCATGTCCTGCCGGGACATTCCCGGTCCGTTGTCTTCCACCGAAAATATTAGATGGTCCTGCCGGCAGAAAAGCCGAACACGGACCGTGTCTCCCTCCCTGCTGTAATCAATGGCGTTGCAAACCAGGTTGGTGACAGCCTGTTCGATTTTGGCGGCATCGATGACGGCCGGCCCGGGACACGCGCCCATATCCACCTCGAGCATAACCCCCTTTTTTTGGGCTTGCAGCCGGTTGATCTCCAGGCTTTGGGACAGGACTTTTGGCATATCCGCAGGCTGCAGATCCAGGTCAAACCGCCTGGCTTCAATGGCACTGACATCCAGAAAATCATCCACCAGGTTTTTCATGAACAAAGATCGGTTGTGGATGGTGGACAAAAAATTTTGATGTTCTGTGTCCAGGTCCCGGGCCGCCTCATCCAGCAGGAATTCACTATAGGTGAGAATCAGTCCGATGGGTTTTCGCAGATCATGGGCCGCCATGCCCAGAAACTGATTTTTTTCCTGGTTCAACCGGGCCAGCTCGGCATTTTGTTTGTGAAGCCGGCGGGTCAGGTTGTTGAGTTCCTGGTTCAACGACAGCAGCTGTTTTTGCATGTGCGCCATTTCACGGGCATCGAGCCGGCCGAAACCCAGGGTCCGATTTTGTATTTGCTCAAAATAGAAATCATAACTCTGGGGCAGTCCGGCTGCCGTTTTAATGTTGAGAAGATGGGGCCCACCCGGTGCCTTGACCATGTCCGCTATATTGAATGTGCCGGTAAAATCCACCACCAGGTCTGAAAATGCGGTGTCATTTTCCCGGCAGCCGGTGAGAGATCGAGCTGATTCATTGGCCTCAAGAATACGGCCGTCACCGGACAGCACAAAAAGCAGATCCTGTGATTGTCGGGTGACATAGCTGTATGCGGCCTGTTCTCTGGTCTCTTTCATGGTTGTCTTTGACTATCGGACAAATGGTCTGATGGATGCGCATCGCTGCCGGTTGCCGTCACTGTCCGGTTCCGGCCCGATGTTTTGGCCCGGTACAAGGCCATGTCCGCCCGTTTGATCAATCCGGCGCTGTCTTCATCCGGCAGCAGCTGGCTGACCCCGAAACTGGCGAAAATGGGATGACCGTTCTGCAGCAGGTTTTTTTGGGGCAGGGCCAGCCGGATCCGTTCTGCATAGGCATGGGCTTCACAGATGTCTGTCAGGGGCAGCAGGATAATAAACTCCTCTCCGCCGAAACGGGCCACCAGATCTTCGGTGCGGGTGCTGGTTTTCATCAGACAGGCAAATCCCTGAAGCACCCGGTCACCGGCATCATGGCCATAGGTGTCGTTGATGGTTTTGAACTTGTCAATATCGGTCATAATCAAGGAGAGGGGGCGGGATTTCCGGACCGCCAGGGAAATCATCTGGCCTATCCGTTCGGAGAGATAGGCCCGGTTGGCCAGACCAGTCAAGTGATCGGTGCGGGAAAGTGCCAGGATTTTTTCATTAGCCCGGGCCAGTTCCCGGTTTTTCCTGTTCAGCTCCCTTGTCAGGTTGTTCAGCTCCTGATTAACTGCCAGCAGCTCACTGCTCAAAGATTCGATTTCATCCAGATCCAGATGTCCGAAGACCAGGATCTGATCCCTGAATGAATAAAACAGGCAGTGATAGGTCTGAGCATTCCCGGATTGTATGTCAAAATCCAGCAGATGAACGGTATCGGAACAGGCGGTGACATGGTCCAGGCCAAAGGTGTGATGAAAATCGATGAGGATCTCCTGAAACGGTTTCCCCGCTGTATCCGAGCCCAGCAGCCGGGACCCGAACCGGTTGACCTGCCGGATGATGCCCTGTCGATCCAAAACCATAAACAGCACGGTTGCCTGGTGGAAAAGATAATGAAGAACCGGCTGCCGTTCGGTATCCCACATCTTTTTTTTCATGCCGCAATCAGCGGGGTGAGCCGGTCAAGGGACGGGACATAAGCCGTTCCCGAATATTGTTTGGTGATCTCAGTGCCACCCCAGTTGAAAGCCTGTCCCCCCACAAAGATGTCCAGATGCTGGAAATTTCCCCTGATGGCCGCTAACCCGGCTTTCAGTGCCGGCATGTTGAAATAGACGCTCACAGACAACCCCACCAGATCAGGTTTTTCTTCCTGGATATGGGACAGCATCTGGTCCACCGGGGTGTTGGCCCCCAGAAACTGGCTGTCCCAGCCGTTGAGTTCAAAGATGTCTGCCACCATTTTGCCGCCCACCTGGTGAAATTCGTTGGCCGCACAGGAGATCACCACTTTTCTATCATTCCCGGAATCGGAGACTGCTCTTTCGAACAGCCGGGGATAGACCAGGTTCAACAATCCTTCGGTGATGGCGGTCACCAGGTGTTCCTTGGCCACCGAGATCCTGTTGAATTCCCATAACCGGCCCACCTCGTACAGACTTTTTTGAAACAGGTCGGCATACAGGGTCTTGATCTCGATGTCCCGGCCCAGCAACTGCTGCACGATGCGGGCACATTCCCGGCGGTTTCCGTCTAAAAGCAGGGTCAGGTAGTTCTGGTACAGCGCCTCGGTGATCATTTCTGCGTACCTGTACCATGAAGGTGATCCGGGCTGTTTGAGACGGAGGTTGTCAAATCGGTGTCGGTGACGGCGGTAAACACCGGGATGTTGACGATCAGCCAGTTGTAGAAGGGATAGATCTGTGTCCATGCATCTGCAGACAGTTCTTTTTGCAGCAGGTCCATCCAGATGTTGAGATTGGCAGCCCAATAGGTGGTTTGAAACCCGTGGGACCGGTAGACCCTAAATACCCAGAGCACGGTTTCCACAAACACAGCAGGTCGGTAATCAGAAAACAAAGATAACATGAACCGGGGAAAATTGCGGTTGTTATCTTCAGCCATTTGTTCATTGCCCTTGCCCACCAGTTTTTCAAGGTCCGGCCGCGCCATGAGCAGCCGGTTGCCTTCGGCGGCGATCTGTTCCCATTTAACTTCAAATTCCCGGATGGCTGTTTCTACCGGTGGGTCAAGTTTCTGGGCAGTGGTTAAAAGGGCGTCTTTCATGGTTGACTCCTTTTATACGATGGGTTAGAGGTCTTTCAGTAATGGATATCTCCATGTACCGCTTTTTTGCCGCAAATGCAATACCCAAACAGATATTCATACCGGAGGACGGGTGGTCTCCATGTCATGCCAAAATCTGGAAATACGGTCAGTTTGTATTGATACCCCATTGTGTCCGGCGCATGAAGATGGTATGTATTCAAAGGGAAACCGAACCCCGTGTTTATTTCAAGGAGCCGGAAGACAATGCAAAAAAATCCCCTGACAGCAGAAGACAGAACTCAAGACAGCAAACTGATAGTGGACACCCGGGACCATGTGCTGTGCATGGGACTGAACAGGACCGAAAAGCGCAATGCCTTTGACCTGGATCTGTACCGGCAGCTGAGCCTTGCCTATGGCGAGCTGCACCGCAATCCGAACCTGAGATGCGGTATCCTGTATGCCAAAGGAGACCATTTTACCGCCGGCCTGGACCTGCCGGAATGGGCGGAATGCTTTTCAAAAGGGCAGTTTCCTGAACTGCCTGAATCGGGGATGGATCCTCTGGGACTGGATCCGGACAGACAGGTGGGCAAACCCGTTGTCATGGCGGTCCAGGGAATCTGCCTGACCATCGGTCTGGAGCTGCTGCTGGCATGTGATATCCGGGTGGCGGCAGATACTGTCCGGTTCGGCCAGATCGAGATCAAACGGGGCATCTACCCGGTGGGAGGTGCCACGGTCCGTCTTTTCCAGGAAGTGGGCTGGGGAAATGCCATGCGGTATCTGTTGACCGGAGATGAGATCACGGCAAAAGAAGCGTTCCGCTTAGGTCTGGTTCAAGAAGTGACCCCGGCGGAATCCTGCCTGGACACGGCCTTTGCCATTGCCCGGACCATTTCAAAGCAGGCGCCCTTGGGCGTTGCCGCTTCCCTGCGGTCCAGCCGCCTGGCCCGGTCCCAAGGGGACCAGGCCGCCATTGACCGCCTTTTGCCGGATCTGATGCCCCTGATGAAAACCCGGGATGTCCAGGAGGGCCTGACCTCTTTTTTGGAAAGGCGTGAGGCCAGGTTCAAAGGGGTATAAGGGAGCTGGTGATCACCCTGTCATCATATTGCCTATTCCGGTCTGCTTTGCTGAAGACCAGGGATATCCTCAATTTATTGGATTCTTACGCCCTGGCGTTTCAGGGCGGACTGGACCTTTTTGATATCCACCTTTCGGCAGGTGGTGCCGGTTTTGACGGCCACGGCCGCAGCCGTGCCGGCGCCCTGCCCGGTGACGGTGCAGCACATCATCTGGCGCAGGGCCGCATGGGAGATCCTGTCCCCGGACACACACCGGCCCGCCACCAGCAGATTTTCCACGGAACAGGGCAGCATGATGCCGTAGGGCACCTGGAAACACCTGCCTGTGGTGGGGATGATCACCACGCCGTAGGCATCCAGGAACTCCGGGAAAATGCCGATGCTGTCTTCAAACCGGGCCTGGTTCTGCACCTGTTCCCCGGTCATGGTGTGACGGCCTGTGATTTTACGGGACTCCCGCACCCCTAAAGAAGAACCGAATGTGCGCAGCCGGGCGTTTTCAAACCCTGGGGTGTATTTGCGCAGGGCCGCAATGGCGGCCATGGCCTGTTTTCTGCCTTCCATCTCCCCATGTGTAAGGTCCATGATTTTTGTGGGGTCCAGACCCAGCAGATAGGTCATGTTCATATAGGTGGCCTCGCCCGTGTCCGTGAGGCTGCTCCAGAATCCGGCCGTCAAGACCTCTGCCGGGATTTCTCCGGCTGCACGGGCCCTGTCAAAGGGTTCAGCCAGGTAGGGGCTGAACAGGCTGTCCTCTTTTCCTGCGGTTTCTCCGGCCCACTGGCCCAGGGTCCCGGGGTGTTGCTGCACATAGGTAAGGAAACGACAGCGGTCCACCCCGCTGCACCCAAAAGAGACCGACACCCCCTCCAGCTGCTCCCTTGGGGGATGGGTGCAGGGAACCCCGGCCCGGAAGGCGATGTCTGCATCACCGGTGCAGTCGATCACGGTTTTTGCCAGTATGGCCTGGCGTCCCTGCTTGCTTTCCGTCACCACCCCGGTGACGGTATTTCCCGACAGAAGCGGGGCCACCCCCAGGCAGTGCAGAAAAGGGGTAATGCCGGCCTGCTGCACCATCTGATCAGCCACGCACTTAAAGGTGTCCGCCTCCAGAACCTGGGAAATGGATTGGGGCTCTTTGCGCGGGCCACTGAACTTTCTGGCTTTTGCTTCAAATTCCAGCCCGATGCCGGGGGATTCCACCGTGCCTTCATGCCGGTACCAGCCGATGGATTCCACCATGGCCTGGGTGATGTTGCCGCCAAAGCAGCCGTACCGTTCCACCAGCAGGGTGTCCACCCCTTCCCTGGCAGCTGAGATGGCCGCAGCCAGGCCGGACGGGCCTCCACCCACCACCACCACGTCTGTTTCGGTCAATACAGGAGTTTTCCGGGCCGGTTCATGGATGAATGCAGGGTTCATGCGGTCATATTCTTATAACTTATGTGATCTGTGTCAATAGAAATGTTCATCAAAAAAAACACTTCAACGCAACAATCGCATAAAAATGCCAAAAGTGATATACAGCTAAACCAGCACCGTTGAATAATTAAGATACCAATGATTTACCATACCTGAAAATACTGATACTGGAGCTCTATCATGACCTTTACCATAAACGGAAAACAGGTTCTTGCGGCATTGGACCGTTACCTGGAAGAAAGCCGGCAGGCAAAAAAACCGGTCATCCATCAGGAAACCATAGAGACGATTCACGAACAGCTGGACCTGGCCGCAATCTTCTTGACACCAAACAACGTCTTACCTTTGACCATGGGGCAGGGGTGTTGACCCATGGCGGCTCTCTGGCCAACATGACCGCCCTGATGGCCGCCAGAAACCACCTGGATCCGGCAGGCGGCAGAAACGGGGTGACCTGTGAGAAAACAACCTGTTGGATCTGTTGCGGCATAATCACTTCAATATTTGCTATAGTAGCGTGCGCTTCTATGGGGAGCCTCTGGTGGTGTCCTTTGAACGGACCGTCAGAGCCTTAAGGGGGCCTGGTATAATATGTCGGGAAAACCTGGCATGCTTATGGCATATATCCAGATGTTCAAATATTTTTTGACGGCCCGGCTGTGTTTATGTATACTATATAATATTTTGCGCTCCCGTTATAATATGTGAATTTTCTTCCAGCACCTGTGCAGCATGTATCCCGATCAGAGGTTTTTCAATACCGGTTAATTTTCAAGGGAAAGGATCAGGTATGAAGGATCAGTCTTCTGAGGTTATTCTCCAGAGGTCCCGCGTCTTCAGCGCGGTCAGAAAAATCGCCTTTGTTTTGTTTGCCCTGTTTTTGTGCTATTCTCTGGCTGCCATTGTCTATTCCACCCAGGTCATCTACAAGGTCAAGCTCAACCATGCCGTGATCCTGGAAAAATTCGGGGGCAAAAGACAGGCAGTCACAGATGTGGGATGGCATTTCCGGCTGCCGTTTTTTACCCGCCTGGAATCACAGGTCACACTGATGAACCAGAACATGTATCTGGGGGGATCATCCGCGCCCATCAAGATCATCTCCCAGGAAAACGTGGCCCTGTGGACATCTGCTCTGATGACCTTTAAAATAAGAGATTTAAAGGTGTGGGGCATTGACAACCTGGCTCCTGAAATCCTTCTCCAGGGGGATTTTGACGGCATTGCCAAAGACATACTCCAGGGAGAACAGGTTAACAAGCTCATCAGTGACAGAGAAACCATCAAAGAAGCCATATTTCAGGCATTGAAAGACAGGCCCATCAACCAGAACGGCCCCACCCTGGAGGAAAAATACGGTATTACCGTTATCAGTTTTGTGCTCAACGAGACCCGGTTCGGAGACAAACTGGTGGAAGCCACTGAAGAGAAAAAGCGGCGCCAGCTCATCGCAGAAGCGGAAAACTATGCCGCAGACCAGGAAGCCCAGCGCATCAAAAAACTGTACAAGGCATACCTTGAAGGAATCCAGGCCTTGCACCTGGCCCTGGGCAATCCACAGAACCGGGCGGTGAGCCCGTCTCTCCTTGAATTTTTGTCCCAGCAGAAATGGGCGGATGCCTATGAAAAAAATCAGACAGACCAGAAAACCTTTGTGCTCCATGGCAAAGGCGTGGTACCGGCATTGACCCTGCCGGAAACTGCACCTGACAGACCTGATTCCAGCGCATCCCTTCAGACAACACCCTAAGTTTTTACAGGCTTTTTAGGGGAAAAACAGATGGCGAAACGCATCACCAAAGAAAAAACCTATATCACCCTGCCTGAAGAGAATATCCAGCAGATCGAATCCCTGGTGGCCACCTGGACCTATGACACAAAGGTGTTTGTCCGGTCCCGTCTCAACCAGTATAAGCCGCCACATCCATTGGTCAGTTCCGCCAAGAATTATTTTTATTTTATGTTTTTCATGCGGCGGAAAAGAAAAACCATGGCTGTGCTCAACAACCCCAAAGTACTGACAGACTGGAAAAAACGGTTTTTATATTCCGGTGAAACCAATCCAGGCGCCTCCTGGAACCGGATCATTGAAAAAGAGTTGACAAAGGCCCAATACCACTATTTGATCGCTGTTCTGGACAGGGAACTCACCGATCTCCACGTACCTGTGGAACTGGAAAAAACCTTTGAAAAGATTTACCGGGTCCATATCCGCAAAGAATATATTGAAGATACAGACATCCCCAAGGCCCCCATCGTGCTCATAGAAGGCACATCCGGCAGCGGTAAAAGCGCCACGGTCAGAGAGGCCCTTGAAAAAGTGATATTCCGAAACCAGGTTATCCCCACAGTGGACTGGAAACAAAAAAAAAATGAAATCCTGGCCAGACACAGCCTGTTCACCAACCTGGAAGATGTGGACCCGGACTTTGCCGTAAAAATCGCAGCAAAGAAAAAACAGAACTTTTACCGCCGGCTGGCAGGTATTCCCTTTTTGCGCCGGATATTCAAAAAACGGATCATGGACAATCTCACCCGGTTTGAAGAGCGGGGCATTGAGGTGGATGCATCGGTCATCACCCCCAATGATTACCAGACCGCCTTGTCAGGGGAACCGGGAAATTACTTCAAACGGGCCATGGGAAATCCCAAAGTTACCTGCATCCGCCATATTGAAGAGGCCCACTCCGCATTCGGAAAATCTGAAACCGGTCCAGGATCAGGCGGTGGTGCTGAAAAACAGCAGCGGACCCTCATTGATACCTCCAATATCGTTCTTGACGAAATCATAGACGGCCGGCGGGACTGCTTTGTTATTGCAACAACAGACCAGACCCACCGGTTTGACTCCGCCATCTACCGGCGATTTGTGGAAAAAGGGGCCATCATTGACATCTCCAAATTCTGGATGAACCGGGAAAATCTGAAAAAAATCATCTTTCTGGAAATCAGGCGCCACCAGATACCCACCAGATACAGACCCGGTTCAGAAAAACTGGATACAGCTGCAGATAAAATCTATACCATTTTCAAGGAGCGCAGCCTGAAAATCAGCCCGGCCTATGTCAGAAAACTCATTGAATCCATCATCAATATCAGGGGGGATTTTCTCCTTGAATACTTGGACAACAGCATTTTGATCCGGTCCGCGTTTCAACTGGTGGCCAAAAACGTGTATGGGGAACTGTACAAAAAGGTGGTGGACCACATGGACAGAAATGTGCTTTGGGATGAATATGTGGGGGATATCAAGGACAAATTTTCTGAAATGGCCAACAACTGTTTCCAGTACGGGGTCAGTGAAGACAAGGGCGTGGTGCTCACAGGACCGCCGGGCAGCGGCAAAACGTTTCTGGTAAGAACCTGGCTGTCCTCAAACACCCAGGTCCATGACATTGCCACCTCCCCGTCCGGCTTACAGGACCCCACCAGCCCGGTCCACGGCACTGTGGCCAATCTGGAAAAGGTGTATGATATCGCCAAAATGATTGCCCCCACCGTGATCTTCTTTGATGAAGGCGATGCCCTGGCCCCCAAACGCAGCAGTACCGGGGGGCAGCCTTCGGATGTGCTCACCAATAAATTTCTCAACATCATTGACGGCGAAGTGCCCCTGAACAAGGTTTTCACCGTGCTCACCACCAACCGGCTGGATATTCTGGATCCTGCTTTGATCCGTTCCAAACGCCTCAAAGCCCTTGAAATAACAGGGCATATGCGGCAAAAAGATATCTTTGACATCATCTCAAAGCAGTTTGAAACCGTGCCCCACCGCAGGGAAGTGGATGTGGAAAAAATCATCGAGACGGCCCAGGGCATCTGCAACACCCCGGCGGATTACACCTCTTTTACTGAAAAAGCCATTGCTTTGTGCACCACGGAATTCAAAGTACTGCTCAAACTGCGGCAGCTCACCAAATCCACCAAAGGGGAAAAATATGAATTTGTCAAATTGAATTTCAAAACCGTCCTGGGTATTCTGGATACAGTCAAAGCCCCGCCCCTGCTCAAATCAAACATTAAAAACGATTTGAAAAACTTTGTGAGCCACTATGAACAGATCCTAAAAAATGTGGGCCACATCACCAAAGAAACAGACTATCCTATGGTGGAGGCCCACCTGGAATCAGCCCGGCTGGAAATTTCCCAGAGTCCGGTGCGCAAAGGCTCTGTCCAGCTCAATGAATTTCTTGAAACCGAGCTGAGCAAAGAGCCCCAGGTGGGGTTCATCATCGGCGTGGGGGCCAATGACATGACCGGCATGCTGCTGCCCATTGCCACCAGCCTGACCGGACGGGTGGAGCGATATCCCATCATCGTGACAGGTGCGGTATCTTCAACCGCTCCCAATGCGGCCCAGCTGGATATGGCCGTACAGATGACCCGCCAGTCCGCCCAGGAAGCTTTGACCATGGTGAAAAACTATATCCAGCAACTGTCTCCGGATATCAGCATTCCCTGGCTGTTCGGCGATTTTCTCAAGCAGTATTCCATCCACCACCAGCTTCTGTCCGCCTCATACAGCGTCGGCGGCCCCTCTGCCGGGTATGCCCTGGCATTGAATACCCTGTCCGCACTGCTGCAGATCCCTTTGTGCATCGATTTCGGCATCACCGGAGCCCCCTGGACCAAGGGGGTAAGAAAAGATGAGGTCGGGGGGTCCGTCATCATCGGCGGCCACAGGAAAAAAACCGAAAAAGTGCTTTTGTACCTGCGGCGCATGTATATGCCGCTGCAAAATTACAAGGACCTTGAACCTGAATTTCTCATGGGGTACTGGCTCAGGCAGAAGGACATCATTGCCGTAACCCATTTTGCCGATCTCATGCCCGAGGTGCTGTTTCTCGACAAAGCTTACAATGATATGAGAGAAGAGCTGATTGCCAGGCGCATCAAATACAAGTCCGAAAAATACTATGACACACTGAAAACGCCTTATTTAAAGGAAGAGATCATTCACACAAAATTATTGATGCGCCAGCGGGCGGAATCGGAAATTCTGCGCAGGGTCAATGCCATCCGGCTGTATCTGGAAGACCCGGCCCGCAAAAAATATATCTCCCACGAAAAGATATTCAAAACCTATATGATAAAATCAGAATGATCCTTTCGCAGGGCCGCGGGTTTGCCGATGATTTCCGACCAGATAACAGCCTGGCGCAGGCTGGGGCGCCTGCCATAGGGGTGAATGGTGGGGGGAGGCACCTCCTCTTTTAAGGCTTTTTTTCCAGATGTCCGGATGTCATCAGGTTTTTTTTGGGACCGGTCTTTTACTTTGGTGTCAACCGATGCCCGGGCCGGTTCCGCATCAGGGGGTGTCTCCTCCTCCAGGGTCAGCCCCTCATCGGCCAGTTCATCCCAGAAGGTTGCGTCAGATCCCTGTTTTTCTTTTTTCTGTTTTGCCTGTTCCTGTCTGGCCTGTTTTTCCAGTTCCTGTAAAGACTGCTGTATCTGATCTTTTATCTTATGGAAAAAAGAGAAGACTGAAGGTTTGGCCTGCTGTTTTTCCTGTGCCTGTGTCTTTTTTTTCTTTGCCTGCTTCAGGTTTTTAGAAATGATGGTAATCAAAAGGAATAAAAAAACCAGACCAATATTTATCAGGGTTTCCAGTTCCATGGCACTCCTTGTGGGGCAGTGATTCCCAGAGAGATTACACCCCCTTGGGAATCACTGAAGTAATGATTTACGTAATCTGATCCCTCTGGGTGGTGTCTGTTTCACCCTTGGAGATCTGCTCCCGCATCTTTGTATCAGCTGCCACATTCTTCATTTTGTAATAATCCATGATACCAAGGTTGCCGCTTCTGAAGGCTTCTGCCATGGCCAGGGGCACCTGGGCTTCCGCCTCCACCACCTTGGCCTGCATCTCCTGTACCCGTGCCCGCATCTCCTGTTCCGTTGCAAATGCCATGGCCCGTTTTTCCTCTGCCTTGGCCTGGGCGATTTTCTTGTCTGCCTCGGCACGGTCGGTTTCCAGTTCCGCTCCGATGTTTTTGCCCACATCCACATCCGCAATGTCAATGGACAGAATTTCATAAGCTGTACCGGCATCCAGACCTTTTTTGAGGACAGTCTTGGAAATCATATCCGGATTTTCCAGCACTTTCTTGTGGGTCTCGGCAGACCCGATGGTGGTGACAATGCCTTCTCCTACCCGTGCCAGGATGGTTTCAGCACCGGCTCCGCCCACCAGGCGGTCAATATTGGCCCGGACCGTGACCCTTGAAATCGCTTTCAGCTGGATGCCGTCCTTGGCCATGGCTGCAACCAGCGGGGTTTCAATGACCTTGGGATTCACTGACATCTGCACCGCTTCCAGCACATCCCGGCCGGCCAGGTCAATGGCGGCTGCCCGGTTAAATGTCAGATCGATATTTGCCTTGTCTGCGGCAATCAGGGCCTGGATCACCCGGGACACATTCCCGCCGGCCAGGAAATGGGATTCCAGGCTGTCCGTGGGAATCTCCATGCCGGCTTTCACCGCCATGATCTTTGACTCCACAATCAATTTAGGGGGCACTTTTCGAAACCGCATAAAAATGATATTGATCAAACCGACCTTTGCCCCGGACACCAATGCCTGGAGCCAGAGGGCTATATAGGCAAAAATAAAATAAAACAGGGCCACGCCGATAACACCGGCAATAATTATCAGGATGTACATAAAATCCATGTCTGCTTCTCCTTATTCGATTTTGTCAACCACTATTCTGTTTCCAGACACCAGGGTCACCACAACCGGTGTACCGGCATCCACATATTCTCCGTCGGTTACCGCATCCAGGCGCTTTTCCTCTATCATGACCGTGCCTGAAGGCCGTAAATCCGTTATCGCTTCTCCCTTTTTTCCCTTCCATGATACCAGATCAGGGGCCTGGGAAGAAACCCCCTCCTTACTGGACAATTTTTTATGCAAAGACAAAGAAGATGTCCCCAGGGCCTTGAATCCCAGAACCAACATGACCGGTATCAAAGAAATATCCACACCCAGAAACACCATGCCCATGGTAAAGGAAATGGTGGTAAACACCAGGTAAAGGGAATAAAACAATATCCCGGCAGCCATTATCGCCAAAAGCCCCAGGGAAGGAACAAAGATCTCCACCACAATGACCACCAGTCCGAGCACCTGCAGTAATACAGGCAATATATAGGATGTCATGATTCAGCCTTTCTGGATGCAGTGGTGTCTGTATCTGCAGCTTTCACCACCACATGGTTCTGTTCCAGTGCATCTATGGTTACAGGGGTGCCTGGATCCAGAAATTCACCTCTGGTGATGACGTCAATTTTCCGGGGTCCTATCCTGATTTTTCCTGAAGGCCGCAAAGCTGTCACAGCCGTACCTGACTGACCCACAGCAACGAAAGCGGCCTCATCCGATCCCACCAGGGCCTCGCCAAGGGTGGCTTCCAGATACGGACCTTTTATCAGCCTGGACAACCCGGGCAGCACAAACCTGAGCATGAGCAGAGAAAATACCAGGGCCCCGGCAAAAGCACCCACAACCATGGCCAGGTTCCGGATCAAAAGACGGCCTTCCCAGGGCATTTTGGGATCCGGCACCACAAAGCCCTGAAAGGAAAGCACCAGGCCGGCTCCCAGCACCAGGATCCCGGCAATGCCTGCCACGCCAAACCCGGGCAGCACCAGGATTTCCACCGCCATGAGCAGGGTGCCGATGAGCAGCAGCAGCAGCTCGGTGTAATCTGCCAGGCCCACCAGGTACTGGTTTAAAAAGACCAGCCCCAGGCAGACAATGCCGATGACCCCGAAAACCCCGAATCCCGGGGCCTTAATTTCCGTATACAGGGCACCGAGCCCCACCAGCATGAGGATGGGCAACAGCGGCTGGAGAAACCGGACCAGGCTTTCAGACCAGGACTCTGTCATGTATGCAAGGGTATAATTTTCATACCCCAGATGTGCCAGTGCCTGGTCAAGGTCTGTGACACTGGCTTTGGAAAATCCCAGGTTCCGGGCTTCCACATCATCCATGGTCAAAAGTTCTCCTTCAGCCACAACGGTGGTTTTTTTTGTGATACGCTCTTTTTCCTCTTCGGTCAGGTCATTGAACCTGATGTTGTCCATATACTCGGTTTCTCCATCCAGGGTGACCTGGTAGACCTCCATGCTTTTGGTAACCATGGCTTCCGCGAGCACCTCAGGATAACCGTTTTTCTTGGCCAGGGTCCGGAACTGAGCCCGGAGCACGGTCTGGGTTTTTTCCCCCACCTCTTTCTGACCTTCACTGGTCTGGATGATGGGGGCAGAATCCCCGATCAGGGTGTTTTCCTTCATGACCAGGACATTGCCGGCCAGGGCAATAAGGGCCCCGGCAGATATGGCCCGTTTTTCCACAAAAGATATGGACTGTCCCATGGGAATGGATAAAAGGGTCTCCACGATTTCCAGGGCTGCATCCACCCGCCCCCCAAAGGAATCCAGCTTGAACACAATAAGGGCATCCGGCTCGGCTGAAAGAATCTCATCCACACTTCTTTTGATAAAAGCTGCCATACCCGGCTCCACCATACCGGTCACAGGTATGACATGGATGGTTTTATCATCTGCCGGTACAGCACCTGTCTTGAAAAAAACAAACAGGGCTGCTGCGGCCAGAAGCAGAATCAGCCAGATTCGGCCGCTTTTGGAACCGGTTTTCACATATTTTCCCATGGATCTTCGTCCTCTCAGAAATCATACCACCATTGCCCGGTCACTATACCATGAAATACCAGAATTTAACAAAACAATCGCATTTTCTCATTCAAAATTAAGACTGGCCCATCCCCGGGTCAAGCTTCCGGCATCATCTTACAACAGCTGCCCCCTGTAAATGCACCGTGAGATTTTCACCCGCAATACAAGACAGGCGCTTACAGATAACGGCCCGAGTCAGCCGCGATAGTAGGCTGCAACCGGATTGGTCCCGCCCAAACGGCAACTTTGCAAGGGCAGCTGACCCTGGCCGTTCCCGCCGAACAGCGGAGGGAATACTGCAGATATATAGACCAAGCCCCCTTGGGATGCCTTATGACCGGACCGTCAGATGCCAATCTCGGGCCGGTCATAAGGCATCCCAAGGGGGCTTGGCTCGCTTACCCCATAGGTTGGGTTACATTGGGTTACATGCGGTTGCAGGGGTATACCGAATTCTGTGATTGCCAAACCGGTAAATTTTTTTTATACATTACACGTGCCATATGGCCAGAAATCTGAATACAAAAACTGTATCTTCATATTTGTCATTAAAAACAAAGGAAACCACCCATGGCTGCGACAGATGATAATAAATCAGATTCCATTCTTTCCCAGGTGCACAAAACCCGTCAGGCACGTGAAAAAACCTACCGGGAAAAGGCCCTTAAACTTTTCCCCTGGATCTGCGGCCATTGCGGCAGGGAGTTTGAAGGCAAACGTCTCAAGGAACTGACGGTGCACCACAAGGACCACAACCATGACAACAATCCGCCGGACGGCAGCAATTGGGAGTTGCTGTGCATTTACTGCCATGATAATGTGCATTCCCGGGACCAGGTTGCCGATGCCTATGCAGACGGGCCGTCGGACAACCAGGCAGACAAAGGGGGCGGCGCCAGTCCTTTTGCCGGCCTGGGGGACTTGTTAAAAGGCAGACTGGATTAAAAAATTCAGTTTTCAATACAGTGCAACACAATGTAAGCTGCGTTCACACAAATCATTGAATCAGGAGGAAACATGAATCTACAAAAGCCCAATGCCAATGATGCCCTGCAGACAAAAAACCGGTCCCGGAATATTGCACCGCAGTCCGGTATCTGCAGCCGGTGCATTGATGGGTGCAAAGGCAACTGCGATCTGTTCCACGCCACCTTCAGGGGAAGGGAACTTTTGTACCCCGAACCATTCGGCAGCGTCACCGCCGGTGCGGACAAGGATTATCCTGTGGATTACTCCCATCTGAATATCATGGGATATGCCCTGGGGGCCAAAGGTATTGCACCGGACCCGGACAAGGCTACGTTTCCTGCTGTAAACACCGAAACCCAATACGGGGTGACCGACAAGGTGAAAATGAAGGTGCCCATATTTACCGGTGCCCTGGGCAGTACGGATATTGCCCGGAAAAACTGGGAGCATTTTGCCATAGGGGCTGCCATCTCCGGCATCACCCTTGTGTGCGGTGAAAATGTCTGCGGCATCGATCCTGCACTGGAACTGGACAACAACGGCAGGGTGACAAAATCCCCGGAAATGGACCGGCGTGTCACTGAATACCGTCGGTTTCACGAAGGATACGGGGATATCCTGGTACAGATGAACGTGGAAGACACCCGCAACGGCGTGGCCGAGTATGTCATTGATAAACTGGGGGTGGAAACCATTGAACTCAAATGGGGGCAGGGGGCCAAGTGCATCGGCGGTGAAATCAAGGTCAACTCCCTGAAACGGGCCATTGAGCTGAAAAAACGGGGCTATATCGTCACCCCGGACCCGGAGATGCCGGCCCATCAGGCGTCTTTCAAAGCCGGTCCGTTAAAGCAGTTTGAACGCCATTCCCGTCTGGGATTCATCGACCAGGAAGGGTTCATGAAAGAGGTGGACCGGCTGCGGCAGCTGGGGGCCAGACGTATCACCCTGAAAACAGGGGCATATCCCATGCGGGAACTGGCTATGGCCATCAAATGGTCCAGTGAGGCCAAAATCGATCTGCTCACCATTGACGGGGCACCGGGCGGCACCGGGATGAGCCCGTGGCGGATGATGACCGAATGGGGAATCCCGGCCATTTATCTGCATGCCATGGCCTTTGAATTGTGTGAACGCTTAGACAAACGCGGCCTGCCTGTACCGGATATTGCCTTTGCCGGCGGCTTTTCCTCGGAAGACCATGTGTTCAAGGCCCTGGCCCTGGGGGCCCCCTACTGCAAGGCGGTCTGCATGGGCCGGGCACTGATGATTCCGGGCATGGTGGGCAAAAACGCGGAGCGCTGGCTGAGAAACGAAGACGGGGGACTGCCATCCACCGTATCCAGATATGGTACCACCAAAGAGGAAATATTCATGAATTATGAGGTGCTCAAGGAAAAATATGGGGATGCGGCAAAAGATCTGCCCCTGGGCGCCATCGGCATCTTCAGTGCAGTGGATAAAATCAAGGTGGGGCTCCAGCAGATCATGGCCGGCTCCAGAAACTGGGCCGTCCCCCATATCAGCCGCAAGGATATTTTTGCTCTGACCGAAGAGTGCGCAAAAATCACCAACATTGCCTATGTCATGGATGCCTATCGCAACGAGGCCATGCAGATCATTGACGCGTGAAAAAACAGGAGGGTACCATGTCTGATATACTGTCTTTTATAAAGACAAAAAATCCTGGTGAACATGAGTTTCACCAGGCTGTGGAAAACGTGACCGCATCTGTCCGGACATTGATCGACAGGCATCCGGAATACCGCCAGGAAGCCATTCTCAAGCGAATCACCGAACCGGAAAAAGTATTCATGTTCTGCGTGCCCTGGGTGGATGACCAAGGCCAGGTACAGATCAACCGGGGATTCCGGGTGGGCATGAACAGCGCCATCGGCCCCTATGTGGGGGGGGTGCGGTTTCATCCCTCTGTCAGCCTGAGCATCATGAAGTTTCTTGCCTTTGAGCAGGTGTTCAAGAATGCTTTGACCACCATGAACATGGGCGGGGCCTGCGGCGGTGCTGATTTTGAGCCCAAAGGCAGATCCGACCGCGAAGTCATGCGCTTCTGCCAGAGCTTCATGACAGAACTGCATGCCCATATCGGTCCCAACAAAGATATCCTCACGGCCGACATCGGTGTGGGTACCAGGGAAATCGGGTATCTGTTCGGCATGTACAAAAAAATACACAAAGAATTTTCCGGCATTCTCACCGGAAAAAGCCTGACCCTGGGGGGCAGCCTGATCCGGCCTGAAGCCACCGGATACGGCACTGTCTATTTTGCAGCCCAGATGCTGGCCTCTAAAAACCAGACCCTGGAAGGAAAAAAATGCCTGATCTCGGGTTCGGGGAATGTGGCCCAGCATACGGCGGAAAAGCTCATTGAGCTGGGGGCGGTGGTGCTTACCATGTCGGATTCCTCAGGATATATTTATGATGAAGAAGGTATTGACGCAGGCAAGCTGGATTATATCAAACGGCTGAAAAATTTCAGGCGGGGCCGCATAATGGAATATATAAACAAATATTCCGATGCCGTGTACGTGGAGCGAAATGCCACCCTGGACCACCAGCCCATGTGGGATATTTCCGCTGACTGCGCCTTCCCCTGCGCCACCCAGAATGAACTCACCGGCAAAGATGCCAGAAACCTGATGAAAAACAAGGTGACCCTGGTGTGTGAGGGAGCGGACATGCCCTGCAGCACTGATGCTGTGGAGATCTTTCTTGAAGAAAAAATTCTCTATGGGCCGGGTAAGGCTGCCAATGCCGGAGGCGTGGCGGTGTCCGGCCTTGAAATGGCCCAGAACAGCATGCGGTTGAACTGGCCCAGACAGGAGGTGGATGCCCGGTTGAAGACCATTATGAAAAATATCCATGCAATCTGTCTGGATGCGGCCGAAGAATACGGCCAACCCGGCAACTACCTGGCAGGGGCCAATATCGCCGGATTTGTCAAGGTGGTAGATGCCATGCTCGACCAAGGCGTATAGGGAATTACCCAGACATGAATCCCCGTGCCGGCGTCGCTTCAGCCAGCTTTCTTCTCATCCGGATGGCAGCTGTTTTGACAGCTGTTTTCCTTGTTTCCGGATGTTCCGTCTCATCAAAGATGATGGCCCATCTGTCCGACACCATTGTGAACAATGATGACCCGGCCATGGTAGAAGCCGGTGCCCCGGCCTATCTGCTCATGATCGACAGCCTCATCAGCCAGGACCCGGATGCTAAAGACTTGCTCACCACAGCAGCACTTTTGTACACAGCCTATGCTGATCTGTTTGTCACCGATAAGGTCCGGTCCGGAAAACTGGCAGCCAAGGCTCTGAACTATGCAGAAAAAGCCATCTGCCTGTCTGACAGACAGACATGCAGCCTGACCGAAAAACCCTATGGCGACTTTACATCAGCTGTTGACAGCCTGGACAAAAACAGCCTGCCGGCCCTGTTTTCTTTAGGAGCGGCCTGGTCCGGCTGGATCATGGCCAACACAGATGATTTCAATGCCCTGGCAGATATATCCCGCATTGAAGATATCATGAAAAAGGTGGTCCAGCTGGATGAATCCTATCGGGACGGGGCTGCATATCTGTATCTCGGCACCCTGGCCACATTCCTGCCCCCGGCCCTCGGGGGCAGGCCGGAGCAGGGCAGGGCCTTTTTTGAAAAAGCCATTGCGCTTTCCAAAGGCAAAAACCTCATGGCCAAGGTGATGTATGCCAGGCTGTATGCCAAAACCGTGTTTGACCGCCCCCTGCATGACCGCCTGCTCACAGAGGTGCTGGCAGCCGATCCTGTGGCAGCGGGATACACCTTGATGAACACCCATGCCCGGCAGCAGGCCAAAGTCCTGCTAAATACGGCTGATGATTATTTTTAACCGGAGTCTTTTTTATATGAAATACATTCTTTACTGCACCCTGGTCCTGGTGATGCTCATGGGGGGTGCGCCGGCCATTGCGGCAGCTGTCACCCTGAAAATTGCCACCCTTTCCCCGGAAGGGTCCATGTGGATGGAAAAAATGCGCCAGGGGGCTGAACAGGTGGCAGACCAGACCCAAAACCGAGTGACATTCCGGTTCTACCCCGGCGGTGTCATGGGCAATGACAAGGCGGTGCTGCGCAAAATCCGGGTGGGCCAGCTCCACGGGGGCGCTGTGGTGGGGGGGACCCTGTCGGATTTTTTCCCGGGAAACCAGATCTATGCCCAGCCCATGAAATTTTCCACCCTGGAACAGGTGGACCATGTCCGGCAGCACATGGACCAGTATATCCAGGACGGCCTGTATGATGCCGGTTTGGTCACCTTTGGCCTCACCGGCGGCGGATTTGCCTATATCATGTCCAAAGAGCGGGTTGAAAGTGTGGCAGATCTGAGAAAACGCAAAGTCTGGATACCGGACAATGACAAAGTCAGCCAGGATACCATGGGGGTGTTCGGGATCTCCCCCATTCCCCTGCCCCTGGCAGATGTGCGGACCGCCATGCAGTCGGGCCTCATCGATACTGTTGCCACCTCTCCTGTGGCCGCCCTGATCCTCCAGTGGCACACCCAGATTAAATATGTCACCAATATTCCGCTGATCTATTTATACGGGATACTGGCAGTGGACAAAAAACAGTTTTTAAAAATTGGCGAATCAGACCGGGCGGTTGTCAAACAGATCATGACAAAAACCTTTGCAGATATCGATGCCCGGAACCGCACAGATGATATCAAAGCCATTGCCGCCTTGAAAAACCAGGGGATCCAGTTCATTACCCCGTCCGGGCCGGTACTGGAGGAATGGCGGGAAACCGCTGCCAGAGCCACAGATGAGATGGTGGCTGCAGGGACGCTGCCAAAGGGTGTGGTGGAACAGATCAACCAGCTGCTCAAAGAATTTCATGACTGATATTGTTATCCGATTGTTACAGAAAATGGAAGACAGCATCCTGGTGGGGCTGCTCCTGGCCATGATCGGCCTTGCCGTGGCCCAGATCGGGCTGCGCAATTTTTTTGGTTCCGGCATTGTGTGGGGGGATTCCCTGGTCCGGGTGCTGGTGCTCTGGACCGGTCTTCTGGGGGCAATGGCAGCCAGCCGGTCTGACAACCATATCCGTATCGATGTGATCTTCCGGTACCTGCCCCCTGCTGCCAAACATGTCTCTACCCTTGTCACCCACGGGTTCACCGCCCTGATCTGCCTGGTCATGACCTGGCACAGTGCCCGGTTTGTATACATGGAAATGGCTGACGGCATGACAGCCTTTGCCGGGGTCCCGGCATGGGTGTGTGAAATCATCATACCGGTGGCGTTTCTTGTCATGGGTATCCGGTACCTGCTCTTTTTCTTTCGCAGGCTTGTAACCCCTGACTCTGGAAATCCTGAAAATCCATCTGGTTCTGGAAATCCCTCATGATTTTTCTGGTCATCACCAGCCTTGTTCTCATGACCCTGCTGGGGGCACCGTTGTTCACGGTGCTCACCGGGGCGGCCATGGCAGGTTTTACCATGCTGGGCATCGACCTGTCCGTGGTGGCCATCGAGCTGTACCGCATTGCCGACACCCCCATCCTGGTGGCCCTTCCCCTGTTTACTTTTACCGGGTACCTTCTGGCGGAAAGCAAAGCCGCATACAGGCTGGTGGGCCTGACCCGGGCCTTTCTGGGGTGGATGCCCGGGGGGCTTGCCATTGTGGCCTTTGTGGTATGTGCCCTGTTCACCGCCTTTACAGGTGCTTCCGGGGTGACCATTGTTGCCATGGGGGCACTGCTGTACCCGGCTTTAAAACAGGACGGCTATGGTGAAAACTTCAGCCTGGGGCTTGTCACCACCTCAGGAAGCCTGGGGCTGCTTTTACCCCCGTCTCTTCCCCTGATTCTCTTCGGCATCATTGCCCAGCAGATGGATGCCGGTGCAGATATCAGCATTGAAAAACTGTTTGCCGCCGGGATACTGCCGGCCCTGGTCATGATCCTTCTGCTGTCTGCCTGGAGTATCCGGGCCAACCGGCATAACCCGGTGCCCTTAACCCGGTTTTCCGTAAAAAACTGCCTGTCCGCCCTCCGGGCTGCTGCCTGGGAAATCCCGCTGCCCATATTTGTATTTACCGGTATCTACTCGGGATATTTTGCCGTGTCAGAGGCTGCTGCCGTGTCAGCCATGTATGTGCTGGTGGTGGAAATGCTGATATACCGCGAAGTCAAATGGTCGCGCCTGCCGTCCATTATCAGGGAATCCATGATTATGGTGGGAGGCATTCTCCTCATTCTGGGGGTATCTCTGGCATTTACCAACTTTCTCATTGACGCCCAGATCCCCATGAAACTGTTTGCCCTGTGCCAGCAGTTCATTGCCAGCAAATGGGTGTTTCTGATCCTGCTGAACCTGTTTCTGCTGATGCTGGGCACCATGCTGGATATTTTTTCCGCCATTGTCATCATGGTGCCGCTGATGCTGCCGGTGGCCATGGAATACGGTATTCATCCGGTCCACCTGGGCATTATCTTTTTGGCCAACATGCAGATCGGGTATTTCACCCCGCCGGTGGGCATGAACCTGTTCATCGCCGGGTATCGGTTCAACAAGCCCATCATGACGATCTACCGGGCCACCATCCCGTTCATGCTGGTGCTGCTGCTGGCGGTGCTCATCATCACCTACTGGCCGGGGCTGAGCCTGTTTCTCATCTCCTGAATATTTACTATGCATCAGGCAATTTCCATCTTCTTTTCGTTCTGAACAATAATTTTAGGATCTGTCTTTTCTAAAGGAACCGGAAGACCTTCTTGCTTAAGAACTTCGACATGTTCCTTCATACCCCATTTGGCTTTGAACAAACAATCTTCCACAGAATGACCTATGCCTGAGAACCCCTCCAGATCTGGTGAAAAAAAACCGAAATAATCCGGTTCCTCGGTTGCTTCGATTATTAATGAATAGGGTAATTCGATCATTTCTATTTACTCCTTTTATTGTTTGTGTATTCCTGCTGCTTTTAGGATTTGATGACACGTTCCTGTTGGAACTTCTTTTGAACCGTGATAGTCAACCCGTATCAATTTATCCCATCCAGATTTACGGTAATATCTTATCGAGCCTTTTTCTTTGATAATTTTGAACCCATTACGTTCAAGTAATCTGACAAGCTCACTGAATTTCACTTTTTTACTCCAATATTATGACCAAAAGATTATACCATGAACCAGACAGAAGTAAAATCATTTTAAACAGATGGCAAATATCCAGCGGGAGCATCCGGGTGTTGACATGTCGGGTTACTGTGGTAAACAGAACAAGAAGGAGGAACTGCCATGGAAATCTTGAAAACAGTATTCGGGTATGATGATTTCCGGCCCCTGCAAAAAGAAATCATTGACCACATCCTGGAAAAAAAGGATACCCTGGTGGTACTGCCCACCGGGGGCGGCAAATCGTTGTGCTTTCAGCTGCCGGCCCTGGTGTTTGACGGGCTCACCATTGTGGTGTCTCCCTTGATTTCATTGATGAAAGACCAGGTGGATCAGCTCGGAGAAATGGGTGTTTCTGCGGTATGCCTCAACTCAAGTCTGCCGGCGGAACAGTACCGGCATCATGTGTCTCTGATTCAGCAAGGCCGGGTCAGACTGCTGTATATCGCCCCGGAATCCCTGGTCCGCCCCAATCTGCTGGAACTGTTGCATACCGTGACCGTGGACTGCGTGGCCATTGACGAGGCCCATTGCATTTCCGCCTGGGGCCATGATTTCAGACCGGAATACCGGCAGCTGGCACAGATCCGGCAGCAGTTCCCCAAAGCAGTCTGCACCGCCTTCACCGCCACGGCCACCCCCACGGTACAAAAAGATATCCAGACCAGTCTGGGATTTTCACGAGACAATGGATTCAGGGCGTTCATCGGCAGCTTTGACCGGAAAAACCTGGTGATCCGGGTCATGTTCAAGGACAACCCCCTGCAGCAGACCTTGGATTTTCTTGCATCCCATAAAGATGACTCCGGCATCATCTACTGTTTGTCCAGAAAACAGGTGGAGAACCTGTCCAATCAACTGGCTGCCCGGGGATTTTCCGTGCGGCCCTATCATGCCGGTCTGGATGACACCGCACGCGATCGATTCCAGACCGAATTCATCAAAGATGATGTCCGTATCATGGTGGCCACCATCGCCTTTGGCATGGGCATTGACAAACCCAATGTCCGGTTTGTGCTGCATTATGACCTGCCCAAAAGCGTTGAAAACTATTACCAGGAGATCGGCCGGGCCGGACGGGACGACCTGGATGCTGAATGCCTGCTCCTGTTCTCCCATGCCGACATCCCCCGGTTGAAATCCCTTGTCACCAGCCAGGATGAACAGCGAAACCGGGCCGCCTGGTTTCATCTGGAGGACATGGTGCGGTTTGCTGAGGCCGAAGACTGCCGCAAAAAAAGGCTGCTGGCCTATTTCGGGGAAACTGGAGCCCAAGATGACTGCGGCATGTGCGACAACTGCCTGGCGCCAAAGGAGCAGGTCCAGGATATTTCCATTGCAGCCCAGAAATTTCTGTCCTGCGTGAAACGCACCGGCGAGCGGTTCGGGGCGGGCCATATCATCGATGTGCTCCGGGGCGCAGAAACCAAAAAAATCTTCCAGTTCAGACACCACCAGCTGTCCACTTACGGCATTGGAAAAGACCTGTCCAAAAAACAGTGGTTCTATCTTTCCCGGCAGTTCCAGAGCAAGGGGTTTGTCCAGCGGGAGGACAACTACGGCGGACTGACCCTCACCCCGGAGGCCTGGGGGGTCTTGAAAGGAGAAACAAAAGTGTCCGGATTGCTGGATTCACGTCACAAACTTTCCCAGCCTGTAGCGGAAACAACCAATGCCGAATCTGCTGAATTACCGGCCCATCACCCAGACCTGTTTGAACTGCTGCGCCAAAAGCGCAAAGAACTGGCGGATGAGGCGGGTGTGCCGCCCTATGCCGTATTTCCCGACAAGACCCTGGTGGAGATGGCCACTTTTTTCCCCAGAACAGACACCGATTTTCTGAACACCTTTGGTGTGGGTCAGACCAAGCTGGAAAAATACGGCCCGGCATTCATGGCACTCATCAGGGATTTCTGCACCGCCCATGCCATTTCAGAGGTAACGGAAAAAAAACCGCCTGCTTTTGCCATCAAGGAAAGTTCTCCAAAAGACAAACGCCATTTTCAAGTGGGCCAGCTGTACCATGAAGGTGCTTTCATCACAGACATCGCCGGCCAGTTCCATGTCAAACCCGCCACCGTTATCAACCATCTGTACCGGTATTTTCAGGACGGAAACCCGATTTCATCCGGTCAGGTGATTGATATCTGCAGTATTACAGAAGATCTTCAAATAAAAGCCCTTAAAGCCTTTGAAGCCCATGGATACACATTGTTGAAACCGATTTTCGAAGACCTGGACCGGGAGATCCCTTACAGCGAACTCCATATTTTACGTCTGTATTACCTGTATGTGAATAAAATCGACGCATGAAATGAAAACAATTTATATCATCGGCCACTCCACCCACACCACGGAAGAATTTCTCCGCCTTTTGAACCTGCATGCCATCAGTGCTGTGGGAGATGTCAGGTCCAGTCCCTACAGCCGATTCAATTCCCAGTTAAATCGTGAAATCCTGCTAAGAGCTGAAGGCTTGCCGGATCGCCTATGTCTGTCTGGGAGATTGCCTGTTATGCAGCGAACATGACCCCGAATTCTGCAACCGGCGGAACCACATATCCATTGACAATCCACTCCATTTGTGTTTGAGATGACAGTTACCGGGACCGTGCAGTACCCGGATCATCCAGGGATGGGTGATCCGATCCCCGACATCCTGGAGTGATTCCCGGATTTCCAACAACGAGACAACAGGTGATATCATGGAACAATACAACCGGACGATCCAGACCCTGGAGCGGCTGCGTGCTGAATCCACTGCCGCCGGCGGTCCCGACAAAATCAGCCGGCAGCACAGTGCAGGCAAACTGACGGCCAGGGAGCGGATAGACCTGCTTCTGGATGAGGGAAGTTTTGAGGAGTTCGATGTGCTCAAGACAGGTCGCGGCAGCTCTCTGGGAGATGACCGCCGCTACCTGGGCGACGGGGTGATCACAGGGCACGGGAACATCGACGGCCGGGAAGTGTTTGTGTTCAGCCAGGATTTCACCGTGATCGGCGGTTCTTTAGGGGAAGCCCATTCCCAGAAGATCTGCAAGGTCATGGACATGGCCGTGAAGGTGGGCGCGCCCATCATCGGACTCAACGATTCCGGCGGGGCCCGCATCCAGGAAGGGGTGGATGCCCTGGCCGCCTACGGCGAGATTTTCCACCGCAATGTCCGGGCCAGCGGCGTGGTGCCCCAGATATCCTGCATCATGGGACCGTGCGCCGGCGGAGCTGTTTACAGCCCGTCCATCACCGACTTTGTGTTCATGGTGCAGGCATCTTCCTACATGTTTGTCACAGGACCCAACGTGGTGAAAACCGTGACCCACCAGGAGATCACCTCTGAAGCGCTGGGGGGTGCCGGGGTCCATGCGAAAAAAAGCGGGGTAGCCCACTTCACGGCCCCCAACGATATCCTGTGCCTGCGGGAAATCCGCCGCCTGATCAGCTACCTGCCATCCAACAACCGCCAGCCGCCTCCCATCCTGGATCTGCGTGATCCTGCGGACCGCATCGATCCGGCCCTGGATTATCTGGTTCCGGAGGATCCCAGCCAGGCCTATGACATGAATGTGCTGATCCACAGCATTCTGGACGGGGCCGAATTCATGGAGGTCCACCCGGACTTTGCCCGGAACATCATCTGCGGATTCGGCCGCATGGGCGGCCAGACCGTGGGCCTTGTGGCCAATCAGCCTGCAGTGCTGGCCGGGGTTCTGGACACGGAAGCATCCTTCAAGGCGGGTCGGTTCGTGCGTTTCTGCGATGCGTTCAATATTCCTTTGATCGCCCTGGTGGATGTCCCGGGCTTCATGCCCGGACCGGACCAGGAGCACGGGGGCATCATCCGCCACGGGGCCAAACTGCTCTATGCCTTTACTGAGGCAACGGTGCCACGCATCTCCGTCATTGTCCGCAAGGCATACGGCGGTGCCTACCTGGTGATGAATTCCAAACACATCCACTGCGATGTGAACTATGCCTGGCCCACGGCCGAAATTGCGGTGATGGGTCCCAAGGGGGCGGTGGAGGTGATCCACCGCAAAGAAATTCAGGCATCCGCCGACCCGGAAGCCCTGCTCCATGAAAAAATGGATCAATACAGGCGCACCTTTGCCAACCCGTTTCTGGCAGCCCAGCGAGGCTATATTGATGATGTGATTTTTCCCAGAGACACGCGCCACCGACTGATACGAACCCTTCAGGTGCTCGAGGGCAAAGCAACCAAAGGACCTGAACGAAAACACGGAAACATCCCCTTGTGAGGTATACCATGTTTAATAAAATTCTGATCGCCAACCGCGGTGAAATTGCCGTGCGCATCATCCGCACCTGCCGGCGCATGGGAATCAAAACCACTGCGGTCTATTCCGATGCTGACCGCCGCAGCCTGCACAGGCAAATGGCGGATGATGCCGTGTATATCGGTGAAGCACCGGCCACAGATTCTTACCTGAATGCAGATAAAATCTTATCCGCAGCGCTGTCGGCAGACTGCCAGGCCGTACACCCCGGTTATGGGTTCCTGTCTGAAAGTGCCCGGTTTGCCGAATCGGTCCATGCAGCTGGCCTGACGTTTATCGGCCCTCCGTCACAGGCAATCGCCCTGATGGGAGACAAAATCGCCTCCAAGGCACTGGCTGTTCAGGCCGGTGTGCCGGTGATCCCCGGTCATGGCCAAGTACTCAAAACCGTTGACGAGGCTCTGGCCATCGCCGAAAGCATCGGGTATCCGGTGCTGCTCAAACCGGCGGCGGGCGGCGGGGGCAAGGGCATGCGCATCGTGGAAGGGCCGGACCAGATGGCTGATGCCCTGGCAGCCAGCCGCCAGGAAACCCGCAAGGCGTTCGGCGACAGCCGGATTTTCATGGAAAAGTATATTGAACAGCCCCGGCATGTGGAAATTCAGGTACTGGCCGACGGCTTTGGCAATATTGTTTTTCTGGGAGAAAGAGAGTGTTCCATCCAGCGGCGTTACCAGAAAATTATCGAGGAATCCCCCTCTCCGGGTGTGGACCCTGCACTCAGACAGCGCATGGGAAAAGCAGCCTGCGATCTGGCCCGCCAGGCAGGGTATACCAATGCCGGAACAGTGGAATTTGTGCTGGATCCCGCAGGCGCATTTTACTTTCTGGAAATGAACACCCGGCTGCAGGTGGAGCATCCGGTCACGGAAATGGTAACCGGCCTGGATCTGGTGGAGCTCCAGCTGCGCATCGCTGCCGGGGAGCACCTGCCCTTTGATCAGGCCGGGGTGCGGTTCACCGGCTGGGCCATGGAAGCCCGCATCTGCGCCGAAGATCCCGCCAGGGGCTTTGCACCGGCCACCGGCATGATCACCCGGTATGCCGAACCCCGGGGCGATGCAGTGCGGGTGGACAGCGGTGTGGACACAGGCAGCAAGATCGGGGTCCACTATGACTCCATGCTGGCCAAAGTCATCTGTCACGGCGCAGACAGGGAGGATGCCCGTACCAGTCTGATCGAGGCCCTCAACGGATATCACATCGAAGGGGTGGTCACCAACATCGATTTTGCCAACAGTGTGCTGTGCCAGCCGGCATTTGCCGCAGGTGAACTGGACACCGGTTTTATTGACCGCCATTTTGACGGTCATCTTCCCCTGTCTCCTCCGGATGAGCGACACCTGAAGCTGTCGGCCCTCTCGGCTGCCCTGATATATCACGTCCGCAATATTCTGATCCGGGAATCGGTCAAATCCATGGTAACCCGCATCGGTGGAGGAAAAGGCACCTCCGGCGCCCATGACTATGTTGTCAGATCTGAAACAGAGGTGTATGAGATACAGATGGCAAAAAGGCCGGATGGAAAGCAGTGGACCATCTGTGTCAACCAGGACCGGATGGTGGTTGAATCCCCTGACTTTGAATTTTACCGCCGCCGCCTCAAGCTGAAAATCGATGGGCGGTATCACCGGTTCCGCCTCCGCTACGACCGCTCTTTTTTCTGGATCGCCTTTTGCGGCCTCACCCGGCTGTTCGAGGTCTACCGTCCCGAAGAATGGGAATTGATCACACACATGCCTGCAGGAGTATACGCGCCGCCATCCAATGAGCTGCCGTGCCCCATGCCAGGCCTGGTGGTGGATGTGCCGGTGAAAAAAGGGGATCATGTCACCCGGGGACAGAATCTGGTCACCCTGGAGTCCATGAAAATGGAAAGCAATGTGGCATCCCCCGTGGACGGCATGATTGCCGAGGTACTGGTGGCGACAGGGGATGCGGTAGAAGCCGGAGAAGTGCTGGTGCGGTTCATGAAACACGAAACCTGCAGCCGCAATACCGAAAAATAGGAATGTCCGGGCAAAGATTTGGCATCTGTCAATTGTCATCCCCGTCCACCAGCCGCCGGTCATACATCTTTTTCACCGCCTCCGTCATTTCCCTGAATCTGTCATCTTCTACAGTTATTTTTTTTTCCTGAAGGGTCAAACGGTGACCCACCCGGCGCAGGGTGATGTAGACTTTCTGCAGGATGCCGCTTTCCTCGCCGGAAATCAGTCCTTCACAGCTCAGCCCCTCCAGGAGCCGGATATTGTCTGTCCACACGGTGATGTCCGGGTATGCAGCTGCGTGTTTGAGGATCAGATACTGCACCAGAAATTCAATATCCACGATGCCGCCGGGGCCCTGCTTGAGATCAAAGACACCGGGTTCATGCTTGAGGCGCTTGGACCGCATACGCTCTCTCATCTCATGCACTGCCTGTTTCAGGTCTTTTTCAGACCGTTTTTTACACAAGATTGTCTGGCGTATGCCGCTGAAACGGTTCTGGAGATGCTTGTCTCCTGTAATGGGCCGGGCACGGATCAGGGCCTGGTGTTCCCAGGTCCAGGCCTGATTTTCCAGGTAATCTTCAAAGGCCCCGATGTCAGAAGCGATCATGCCGGATGCCCCCCCCGGCCGCAACCGCATGTCTGCGCCATACAGGGTGCCGGCAGGGGTGTGCATGGTCAGGGCATGGATGATGCGCTGGCCCAGATTGGCATAGAACCGCACGGTTTCTATGGACCTTTCACCGCCCTGGGTATTGCCGGATTCGCCCTGGTACAGAAACACCAGGTCCAGATCTGACTTATACCCCATTTCAAGCCCCCCCACCTTGCCGTATGCCACGATGGCGAACCCGCAATGGTCTATCCCGTCTCCTGTCAGTCCGGGAGGCAGGCCGTATTTTGTAGTAACAATGTTCCAGGAAATTTGCAGCACCTGGGCAAGAACGGTTTCCGCAATATAGGTGAGGTGGTCACTGACCTTCATCAACGGAAAATCCCCGCTCACATCCGCTGCCGCTACCCGCAGGGTGTTGACCTGGCGGAAGATATTCAACTCTTCCAGCAGGTATTCCATGTCATGGGGATCAATTTTGGCCATTCTGGCAGCCATTTCCTTTTCCAGGGCATTTTTTTTGGGTGGAGCATACAGGGTGGCCGGGTGCATGAGTTCATCCAGCAGCACCGGATGGTTGGACAAAAAGGAGATGATCCAGGGACTTCTGGTGGCAAGGGTGATCAGGGTATCCAGGGCAGCTGCACTTTCTATGAGCAGCGACAGGTAGGTTGTCCTGCGTTCAATGGTGATGATCAAATCCACCAGCCGCACCAGAACTGCCCCGCTGTCTGTTGATCTGCCCACTTTTTTAATGAGTACCGGCACCAGCCGTGCCAGTTTTTTCCTGCCGGCAGGGGTGAGGCGCAAGGTATTGGGATGGGAGGCCAGGGACCTGAGCACCGACAATACCCGCCCCGGATCTTCATACCCTGCCACTTCAATAGCTTCCGGTGAAAACTGGGGGTCATTGATATTCATCCATATTTCCTTTAAATCCCTGGCAGCCGGGTCTTTTTTGTCCTCTGTATCCGTGACAAGGAGCTGGGAAAAATGGGAATGCACTGTTGCCAGGACCTGGTCCAGATCTTCTTTGAACTTTTTGAATGCATCATATCCCATGGAAAGTGCCAGAATCTGCTGCTGGTCAGAATGATCCGGAATGTCATGGGTCTGGAGATCCTGGTATTCCTGGAGCCGGTTTTCCACTGTGCGCAAAAAGATGTAACATTGTTTCAGGTCGTCTCTTGTCGCGCTGTCAATGCAGTCATGCACCACCAGCAAATCCAGAACCTGTAAAATCCCGGGGGCCTGCAGGGAGGGCTCCACCCCGCCTCTGATAAGCTGGAACAGCTGGCCGAAAAACTCGATTTCCCGAATCCCGCCGGCACCCAGCTTGATATTGTTTTTCAACCGGGCATTTTTCACCTGCAGGGTAATGCGCTGCTTCATGTCCCTAAAAGAATCAAATGATCCGTAATCAAAATACCGGCGAAAGATGAATCCGTTGAGATTATGGAGCAGCAGACGGCCGGCGGCAAGATCTCCTGCCACGGGGGCGGCCTTGATCATGGCGTACCTTTCCCATTCCCTTCCCTGGGCCTGGTAATATTCCTCAAACGCATCTGTGCTCATGACCAGCGGGCCGCTGTCCCCGAATGGCCGCAGCCGGGTATCCACCCGGTAAAAATGGCTGCCGCCGGAGCCGGCAAAAAAGGACAGAAACTGCTTGCACAGCCGGGTGAAAAAATCCTGGTTCGATGTCTTGATCCGCCCGTTCAGCCAGGTGTCTCCTTCTTTAGGATACACAAAGACAAGATCGATGTCCGAAGAAAAATTCAGCTCATCAGCCCCCAGTTTTCCCATGCCCAGGACCACCATATGCTGGGCATGGCCGTGCTTGTCCAGGGGGGTACCGTGGGTGGCACACAGTTTTTCATAAAGGAGATCAAGGGCGCGGGAGATACAGGCCCTGGCCAGGTGTGACAGATCGGAAAGGGTTTCGGACAGATCCGCCTTGCCGGTCAAATCCCGCCAGGCGATGCGGATGATCTCCCGGCGCTTGAAATCCATCAACAGTTTTTGTGCCTGGTCTGCATCAGCTTTAGCAGTGACCTGTGCTGCCCGGTCCGAATACCATCCCTGTTTGCGGGCGGCGGCCAGATCCTTTGAGGCGGACAGGTCATGGAGTATACCCGGATCCCTTGCCAGGCAGTCCGCCACAAAGTCACTGAACAAAAACACCCGGACGAGATCCTCCGGGTTCACACTGCCTGCATCCAGTCCTTGCCCGGATGTTTCAAGGCGGTCATAAAACCGGTCCAGCCGGGTCATCAAAAGGGTTTTAAGAGAAGGGAACAGACCGGGAAATACGGTATCGATCATCCGGGCATCGGGTTTGTCATCCATGGCACCGCCAGACAGTTACGGGTTGTCATTTTTCATACATGGCGTTTTTCAGCCTTCATACATAATATCAACAGCATTTTTTATCAAGTCCTGAAGCAGCACACAAGCCAGGTCTGTGACTTTGGGGGAATAATCATTTTCTTTTCATCCTGATCAGGATATGATACTGAGACCATTGCATCTTTATGCAAAAACCTGATGAAACCGAACCACATAGCGCAGGGACACAAAAAAAGGGGAGGGGAAAAATCAGACGTTGTTGGTTGTTTGAAAAAAAAACCATGTTTCGCCTGCTGCAGGCTGCTGCCGTCATTTTTTTCCTGGTGATGGTGTCTCCTATACAGGGACAGGCCGGCTCCCGGACCATCGCGGTACCCATGACCCTGGATTATGACATGCTTGATTCCCTGACGTCCAATGCCGTGTTTTCAGGTCTGGAAAAACAGGCCGTGCTGGTGGAAGATGCAGACGGCTGCCAGATTATCCGTGTATCAGACCCGAGTTTCCGCGAAGCAGACGGAAGCCTGTTTCTGGACATGCGCGTTCATGTCCGTTACGGTATTTCCGCAGGCAGTATCTGCCTGGTTCCAATCTCTTTTGACGGATTTCTGGTGACCCGCCTGCAGCCGGTGCTGGATCCAAAAACCTGGCAGCTGCGGTTTACCACCGTGTCCTCCCGCCTGGAAACCCCGGACCGCAATCCGGCCCGGCTGGCGGATTATATCTGGCAGCGGGCCCGGGATCATCTTCCGGAACTGCTGGACGGGATTGCCATCGACCTGGGCATCCCCCGGACCGCACTTGAAAAATTTCTGACAGCTGTCCTGCCCAAAGACAAGCCTGAAGATGTCCTCAGGGTTGTTGACAGCCTGAAACCCGGCCCGGTTGACACCGGAAAAACCGGTTTGTCGTTTCAGCAGCATATGGATATTCCGGACACCATTTTCCGGAAATCCGCACCATCCGCCCCGGCTGTTCTTTCTCAGTCCCATAGGGAGGCATTCATCAACGCCTGGGAAACCTGGGATGCGTTCATGGTCCACCTGATCACCGCCCTGTCATCACACCCCCTGACTCCGGATGAACAGCAGATTCTGCTGGATGTGATGCTGCGGCTGCGGTACGCTTTTTCCCAGGAACTGGAAAAGCCAGATCCCGAAACAGATGATTTTGTCCGCAAACAGTTTATCATGAGCTGGAAGCTGATGTCACCGGTTTTCAGGAATCACCTCAAGGAGTCAGGCACCGATTCCATTCTGGGATACCTGGCCTTTTTTTCCGCTGCCGATTCCCTGATGGCCCTGGACCGGCTCGGCCCTTTGCTGGGGCTGGACATCAGCGGGCAGGGGCTGCACCAGCTGGCAGCCCTGATGGCCGAAGGCAAGGCCCCGTCACTGAATTATGATCTTGATATATCCCCTGACCTGAAAACCACCCTGGGGGTCGGGCAGGCCGTGTCAGGCCGGACCGGCAGTCGTTTCAGGCTGAAACAGCTGCCCCGTATGTACCACCTGATTTCCGGTACGGCCATTGCCCGGGCAGAGGTCCCGAAAAAACACCTGGATCATGCTCGGCAATGGCTCTTGGATCAGGAATCACCGGCTGCCTTTCTTGAAAAAACCATCCGCCTGATAAAAAAACAGACCGAAGAGAAACTGCAGGACACCCGGATCCCTGCGGACCGCCATGCCATGTTCCGCCGAACGGTTCTGGCCACTGCGTGGCAGGAAAGCTGTTTTCGACAGTTCATTAAAGCACAGGAATCCATTAGTTACCTGCGCTCCTACAACCAGACATCTGTGGGCATCATGCAGATCAATGAACGGGTATGGCGCGGCATCTACGATCAGGACAAACTGCGTTGGGATATCGCCTACAATGCCATGACAGGGTGTGACATCCTTGAACTGTATTTCACCCGGTATGCGGTACGCTGGCAAAAAAAACAGCCTGACCCGGCCGTTGATGACGCTTTTCTGGCCGGGATGCTGTATGCCATGTACAATGGCGGCCCGGGACACCTGGAAAAATATGTTCAGCGCAGTGCCGGTTCTGGCAGCAGCTATCTGAGCGACCGGCTTTTCCGGGAAAAGTGGACATGGCTCAAACAGGGGGATCTGGACCAGATCGGCCGCTGTCTGGCAGGCCGGCCCATATCGTTTGAACAGTGAGTAATTTATATTGAAATTCATCATTCCTGTCTTGCTAAAACGCTGTGTTTTATGATATTTATTGGGGCTTCAACAATGGAGCACGACTATGAAATATGATCCGGACAGGCCTTCGGATCCGTGATGTCAACATAAGGTGGAAAACAGGTAAACAAAGAAGATGAAAGCATTATTAGCCCTGGAAGACGGCAGAACCTTTGCCTGCAGAAGCTTTACAGGACCAGGAGACGCCCGCGGTGAAGTGGTTTTCAACACCAGCATGACCGGTTACCAGGAGATCCTTACTGACCCCTCCTATTACGGCCAGATGGTGACCATGACCTACCCGCTCATTGGCAATTACGGGGTAAATCCTGAAGATATCGAATCAAACCGCATTCAGGTGCCTGCGTTTATCGTAAAAGAATACCAGGATTATCCCAGCAACTTCCGGTCCAAAGGAACCCTGGCCGATTATTTGATCAAAGGCCATGTCCTTGGGATCGAAGATCTGGATACCCGGGCCCTGACCCGGCACATCAGAAAATCCGGGGCCATGCGGGCGGCCATCTCCACCTCAGACCTGGATCCTGATTCTTTGGTGAAAAAAGCCCTTCAGGTGCCGGCCATGCAGGGCAGTGACCTGGTGGCATTTGTGACCACGAAAAAGCCCTATTTCTGGAAATACAACCAGCCGGACTATGTCAATGCCGACTCCCTGTCCAGCAACTTTGTCTGGCGGCATCGGGGAAAAAAGCTTTCTGTGGTGGCCCTGGATTTCGGCATAAAGTACAACATTATCCGGTGCCTGGAACGGGCCGGATGCGAAGTATTGACAGTACCGGCAAAAACATCTGCCGAGGTCATAAAAAAATTGCAGCCTGACGGCATCTTTCTGTCCAACGGACCCGGAGATCCGGAACCGGTGACCTATGCGGTGGACACCATAAAGCAGCTGCTGGGATTTGTCCCGATTTTCGGGATCTGCTTAGGCATGCAGCTGTTGGGACTGGCCATGGGCGGAAAAACCCTGAAAATCAAATTCGGCCACAGGGGCGGAAACCAGCCTGTGAAAAATCTTGCCACAGGCAAGGTGGAAATCACCGCCCAGAACCATGGCTTTGCCGTGGACTTAGACAGCCTCAAGAACAACGCCTCTGTTTTGACCCATATTAATCTGAATGAAGACTCTCTGGAAGGAATTCACGACGAAACCCTGCAAGCCTTTGCCGTGCAATACCATCCGGAAGCTTCCCCCGGCCCCCATGATGCTGCCTATCTTTTCAACCAGTTTGCCAAAGTGATGACCCATGCCAAAGCGTAATGATATCAAAAAAATCCTGATCATCGGGGCCGGCCCCATTATCATCAGCCAGGCCTGCGAATTCGACTACTCCGGCACCCAGGCCTGCAAAGCCCTGAAAGAAGAAGGCTTTGAAGTTATCCTCATCAACTCCAATCCCGCCACCATCATGACCGATCCGGAAACCGCCGACCGCATCTATATTGAACCGGTCACCCCGGACACCCTGTGCAAGGTGATCAGGGCGGAACGCCCGGATGCCATTCTGCCCACCTTAGGGGGACAGACCGCACTGAACACCGCCATTGAAGCGGCCAAAACCGGTATATTTGAAGAATATAATGTGGAAATGATCGGCGCCTCCATTGATGCCATCAACAAGGCTGAAGACAGAGAGCTGTTCCGTAATGCCATGAACAAGATCGGCCTGCGCATTCCCAAGAGCGGGTTTGCCCATAATTTTACAGAAGTGGAAGCTGTGGCCCAGAAAATCGGGTTCCCTTTGATTGTCCGGCCCAGTTTTACCCTGGGCGGCACCGGCGGTGGGGTGGCCTACAACATGGAAGAGCTGAACCGCGTGGCAAAGTCCGGCCTGGATGCCTCTCTCATCAGCCAGATCCAGCTGGAGGAATCGGTGCTGGGTTGGAAGGAATACGAACTGGAGGTGATGCGGGATCATGCCGACAATGTGGTTATCATCTGCTCCATCGAGAATGTGGATGCCATGGGGGTGCACACCGGGGACTCCATCACCGTAGCCCCGATCCAGACCCTGTCGGACAAGGAATACCAGGTGCTGCGGGATGCCTCCATTGCCATCATCCGGGAGATCGGTGTGGACACCGGCGGTTCCAATGTACAGTTTGCCGTGAACCCGGAAAACGGGGATGTGATCGTGGTGGAGATGAATCCCAGGGTGTCTCGAAGTTCGGCCCTGGCCTCCAAAGCCACCGGTTTTCCCATTGCCAAAATAGCGGCCAAACTGGCGGTGGGGTACACCCTGGATGAAATCCCCAATGATATTACCGGGGAAACCATGGCCTGTTTTGAACCGTCCATTGATTATTGTGTGGTGAAAATTCCCAGGTGGACCTTTGAGAAATTTCCCGAAGCCCAGGATGTACTCACCACTGCCATGAAGTCTGTGGGCGAGACCATGGCCATCGGACGGACCTTTAAGGAGGCTTTTCAGAAGGGGCTGCGGTCCCTTGAGATCGGCCGGGCCGGATTCGGGGCTGACGGCAAGGACCATCTGCCGGATTCTCTGGCCGGAAACGACCTGGAATACAAGCTGTCCACCCCCAACTCCCAGCGGCTGTTTTATATCAAATACGCATTAAAACACAACATGCCCATCACCATGCTCCATGAACTCACCCATATTGATCCCTGGTTTCTGCACCAGATGCGCCAGATCGTGGAGATGGAAAACCAGATCAAGCTGGCCGGCAAAAACCTGCCCAGAGAACTGCTTGAAAAGGCTAAAAAATACGGGTTTTCCGACAAACAGCTGGCCTATCTTACCAATCTCACTGAAAAACAGGTGGAACAGGAACGAAAAAATTTGGGTATCGTGCCGGTGTATAAACTGGTTGACACCTGTGCCGCCGAATTCCGGGCTGTCACCCCTTATTATTATTCCACCTATGAATCTGAATGCGAAGCCCGGGTCAGCGACAAAAAAAAGGTGATCATCCTGGGGGGCGGTCCCAACCGCATCGGCCAGGGTATCGAGTTCGACTACTGCTGCGTGCATGCCTCCTTTGCCCTTAAAGAAGAAGGGGTGGAATCCATCATGGTCAATTCCAACCCGGAAACCGTGTCCACAGATTATGACACCTCTGACAAGCTGTATTTTGAACCGTTGACCCATGAAGATGTGCTCCACATAGTGGAAAAGGAAAAACCCTTCGGGGTTATTGTCCAGTTCGGCGGCCAGACACCGCTGAACCTGGCCACCGGCCTGCACAAAGCAGGCGTCCCCATCATCGGTACCTCCCCGGAAAGCATTGACCGGGCAGAAGACCGGGATCTGTTCCAGGCCATGATGGACAAACTGGGGCTGCTTCAGCCGGAAAACGGCATTGCCCACTCCTATGATGAAGCCCTGGCCGTTGCCAGAGATATCGGGTACCCGGTCATGGTCCGGCCCTCTTTTGTACTGGGGGGACGGGCCATGAAAATCGTGTATGATGAAAATGATCTGGAGGAATTTTTTGATCTTGCGGTGCAGGCATCACCGGACAAGCCCGTACTCATCGACAAATTCCTTGAAGAAGCCTTTGAACTGGATGTGGATGCCATCTCCGACGGAGAAACCACGGTCATCGGCGGCATGATGGAACATATCGAGGAGGCCGGCATCCATTCGGGCGATTCTGCCTGTGTTTTGCCCCCTTACTCCATTGCCCCGCAGCACATCGATGAGATGGCGGATGCCGCCAAAGCCATTGCAAAGGAACTCAATGTCAAAGGATTGATGAACATCCAGTTCGGCATCATGAATGACAAGGTGTATGTCATCGAGGTGAATCCCCGGGCATCCAGAACCATCCCCTTTGTGTCCAAGGCAATCGGTGTTCCGCTGGCAAAACTGGCCACCAAGGTGATGCTGGGCCATACCTTACAAGATCTTGGGTTTACCACCCAGGTGATCCCGCCGTATTATTGTGTCAAAGAAGCGGTGATGCCCTTTGACCGGTTTGAAAATGTGGACCCGGTTCTGGGTCCGGAAATGAAATCCACCGGCGAGGTCATGGGCATTGACAAAGACCTGGGAGCAGCTGTGGCCAAATCCCAGATCGCCGCCGGCCAGAAACTGCCCGAATCCGGCACCGTGTTTATCTCGGTCCAGGACAAGGACAAGATGGCAGCCCTGCCAGTCGCAAAAGATTTTTATGATATGGGGTTCACCATCATGGCCACCCGGGGAACTGCTGCATTTTTTGAAGAAAACCAGGTACCGGCCACCCTTGTGAAAAAAGTCTCTGCCGGCCGGCCCCATGTGGTGGATGCCGTAAAAAACAAGGAAATCCAGCTCATTCTCAACACCGGGGCCACCAGTCAGACCCAGCGGGACGGGTATGAAATAAGGCGGGCCGCCATCAAATACAAAATACCCTATGCCACCACCACCGACGGTACCCGGGCCATTTTAAGCGCCATAAAGGCATTGAAAAAAGAACGGTTGTCCGTCAAACCCATCCAGGAGTATCATAAGCAAAATGTCTGATTGTATGACCATCCCCCAAAGTGAACGGCCCAGGGATGAATGCGGCGTTTTCGGGTTGTACCAGCATCCGGAAGCCGCTAAAATCACCTATTTCGGCCTGTATGCCCTCCAGCACCGGGGCCAGGAAAGCGCCGGCATCTCTGTCAACCGGGGCATCAACGACAAGATCTTTTCCCACAAAGGCATGGGCCTGGTGCCGGAAATTTTCAACATGGATGACCTGGAGCGTATTGAAGGGGGTTCCGCCATCGGCCATGTCCGGTACTCCACCACCGGGGATTCGGTGCTGCTCAATGCCCAGCCCTTTGTGGTCAACCACCGCCACCGCTCCTATGCCCTGGCCCACAACGGCAACCTGGTCAATGCCCATACCCTGAGAAAGGAACTGGAGGAGAAAGGTTCCATTTTCCAGACCACCATGGATTCCGAGGTATTTTTGCACCTGTTCATCAAAAACCTGGTGAAAGGTGACTATGAAAATGCCATTCTCAAAGCGGTTTCCAAAATCCAGGGTGCCTATTCCATGATCCTGCTCACCTGCAAAGGCGAGATTATCGGCATGAAAGACCCCAACGGGTTTAGGCCCCTGGCACTGGGAAAACTCAACGGCCACTATGTGCTGGCATCGGAAACCTGTGCCTTTGATCTGATCCAGGCGGAATTCATCAGGGAACTGGATCCCGGGGAGATCATCATCATCAATGAAGACGGCATCAAGAGTCTTCGGCATCCAAGAGCAGCGGCCCACAAAACACTGTGCATATTCGAATATATCTATTTTGCCCGCCCCGATTCCACCATTGACGGCAAAAACGTTTATGAAATGCGCAAAAACCACGGCCAGCGCCTGGCCCAGGAAAGCCATGTGGAGGCTGATCTGGTCATGCCGTTTCCTGATTCAGGGAACTATGCCGCCATCGGCTATGCCAGGGAATCAGGCATTCCCTTTGAAATGGGCATGATCCGAAACCATTATGTGGGCCGAAGCTTTATCCAGCCCACCCAGTCCATGAGAGATTTTTCCGTGCGCATCAAGCTCAACCCGGTAAGAGAGCTGATCAAAGGCAAGGACATCATCATTATTGAAGATTCCATCATCCGGGGCACCACCGCCAAAACAAGGGTCAAGGCCCTTCGGGAACTGGGGGTTAAAAAGGTGCACATGCGAATTTCTTGTCCGCCCCATCGATTTCCCTGTTATTACGGCATTGACTTTTCCTCAAAAGGTGAACTCATTGCGGCCCAAAAATCGGTGGATGAACTGCGGGACTATCTGGGACTGGATTCGCTGCACTATCTGTCCATTGAAGGCATGCTGGAGGCATCCGGGGTCACAGACCCGGAGCACAATTTCTGTAAAGCCTGCTTTGACGGAAACTATCCGGTGCCCTTTGATCCCAAATTCACCAAGCAATGCATGGGATAGATGATGCAAAAAAAAACTGTTGCCTTTTCCAAAGATGCATCCAACCTTTTTTTTCACATCCTAACCCAATGCAACCTGTCCTGTTCCCATTGCTATATCAACCCGGATCAGCACGGCAGACAAACCCTTTCCATTGATACCATCCAGCAGTGGCTTGGCCTGTTCGCCAAAAAGGCTTTTCAGACCAACCTGATTTTTTTAGGGGGCGAACCCACCCTGCACAAGGATCTGCCAGCAGCTGTAAAAGAAGCGAAAAGGCTGGGGTTTCATTCCATCACCATTGACACCAACGGGTTTCTTTTTCACGACATCCTGGAAAAAATCACCCCGGATGATGTGGATGTCATATCCTTTTCCCTGGACGGGGCCACCTGTGCCACCAATGATGCCATCCGGGGGAAAGGCAGCTATGATGCTGTTCTCTCAGGCATACACCGGGCGCGGAAAAAAGGGTTTACCTGTTCCATGATATATACGGTGTCGGACAAAAACCTGCACGAACTTTCCCGGATGCCGGATCTGGTGGCATCCCTTGATATTGACCGGTTTTTCATCCAGGTTATCGGCATGCGGGGAAAATCCGCTGCAGCCGGGAAAAAAGCCCAGGTATCAAAAGAGCTCTGGCTGTCGGTCATTCCAGAAGTTGCCAAAACCATTGCTAAAACCGGTGTCATTGTCACCTATCCCAAGGTGTTTCTGGAGCCGGAGGAAACTTTTGCATGCGCCGGCATGGTTGCGGACAACTATTTTGTGTTCCCCAACGGCCGGGTGTACCGCTGTCCTTTGTGTGAAGATTATCCTTTGCACTCTTTTAGCATTGAAAACAACAAAATAGTGCCGGCCCCTCCTGTTAACGAAACCCATCTGTTCGACCTGGCCATACCCGAAGGTTGTGTCATGAACAAGATCATCCAGCCGGGCAACCTGGACTATCTGGCAGACGGAAAACCGGCCCACAGAATAGCCTGCTGCATGCTCAAACAGGAGATCCGGTCTCAGCCCTAGTTCTTTTTTGCTTTTTTCCGGGATTTTTTCTTTTTTTCACCAGCTTCTCCGGCCAGTATCATATCCCTGAGACCTGCTGTATCCTTAGGATCCACATGAATTTGTGCATGATCTTTCAAAAAGACGGGCACCAGGTGAATCGGTTTTTTGAGCAAATCCTGAATCTTTTCCAGCAGGGATTCTTCTTCCGGGCTGCAAAAAGAAAACGCCTGGCCTTTGCGGGTGCCCCTGCCGGTGCGCCCCACCCGGTGCACGTAATTTTCCGGGTTTTCAGGCAGATCATAATTGATGACATAGTCCAGATCCGGGATATCAATGCCCCGAGCTGACACATCCGTGGCAATGAGAATCTTGTCTTCTCCGGCCTTGAACCCTGCCATGACCTGGTTCCGCTGTGCCTGATCCTTGTCTCCATGAATGGTCATACATGGGATGCTGCTGCGCTCCAGGGCTTTGGCCACCCGTTCCGCCCTGACCTTAGTTCTGACAAACACCATGATCCGGGCATCCTCATGATCTCTGACAAACCTGCGCAGATAAAAGCGCTTGTCATCCATTGACATTTTCATCATCCAGTGGGTAACATTTTTGGATACCGGGTCATCCGGAGAGATCTGGATACGGATGGCCGAGGTTTTCACCTGGGAAAAGGCCAGTTTTTTGATCTCTTTGTCAATGGTGGCAGAAAAAAACAGGGTCTGGTGCCGCTGGGGCAATTTTTTCTTGATGGCCTGGATATCTCTGATAAACCCCTGGTCCAGCATCCGGTCTGCTTCATCCAGCACCAGGGTGTTCACAAAGGACACGGAAACTGCCCCCTGGCTGATCAGATCAAACATCCGGCCCGGGGTGGCCACCAGGATATCGACCCCCTCCTTTAATTGTGCAATCTGCTGCGCCTGCTCCACCCCGCCGTAGATGCACAAAGGCGTCACCCGGGTGTGCCGGGCCAGGGCAGTGAACACCGCCCCTATCTGACCTGCCAGTTCCCGGGTGGGCACCATGACGATGCACTGGATACCCTGCCTGGACCGCTTGGAACGGTGTATCCTGTCAATAATGGGGATGGCAAAGGCAGCTGTTTTTCCGGTGCCGGTCTGGGCTACGGCCAGGACATCCTCGCCCTTGAGAATGGAGGGAATGGCCTTGTACTGGATATCTGTGGGCCTTTTATATCCGGCGGCTGCCAGGTTTTTTTTGATGGCCCCGGCTATGGGGTAGGTGTCAAATTTCATTGGGGCGCTTTCATAAATCCTGTGGTAAAAATAAATGGTAACTGCTCGTAAAATACAGGTAACCAGCCCAAAACGCAATACACCGGCAATTTTAGGTCAAGGCAACCATTCATGGTTGTGGATGCCGGTTGTCAAAGATTTCGACCACATTTTGATTGGTGCTGACACTTTTGTGGCGATTGGCACGAATGCCGCCCCTAATGACGTCTTGTGCTTTGAACTTTTCTTGTGTATTCAGGCTTAAGTTCCCAATTATACAGGTCTTTTGACATATTTTATCCAATTTGTTCTTGACACCTGAATGGGAAGCAGGTAAGGTGATATATTGTTTCAGGTGCTGCGTATGCAGGTAAAAGGGAATCTTGTGAAAATCAGGAACGGACCCGCCGCTGTAACCGGGGATGAACGCCACACAACCACTGATGATAAACGGGAAGGGTGGTCAGTAAATAGATCCGGGAGTCAGAAAACCTGCCTGAAAAGTTGATCGTTATACTTGCGAGGGCTTGGGTAGATCAACCTTATGCGGATAAAAACGGTTCCCATATCAGATATTTCTGGTATGGGTTTTTTAATGCCTCAGCAACAGGATGCGCCATGTTCTCGAGTATACCGGCTGCCATACCCAGAGGGAAAACAGAATTTCTGGTGGTTCTGTTTTCCCTCCTCCTTTTGGGATCCATCCTGGTGTCACTTTCCATGGGGTACATGAAAATCCCCATCCAGGACATCCCGAAAATCGTTTTGGGAAAACTACTTGGGGGTGGCCATGATCCATCATCCATGAGGGCAACCTATGAAACGGTGCTGGTTGATATCCGCCTGCCCAGAATTTTAACCTGCGCTGCCGTGGGAGCCGCCCTTGCAGTTTCGGGGGTACTTTTCCAGGGTATACTGCTGAATCCTTTGGCAGACCCCTACACCCTGGGGGTTTCGGCAGGAGCCGCATTCGGTGCCAGTATTGCCATTGTATTGAACCTGTCGGCTACCCTTGTGTCCATTCCGGGATTTGCCTTTGCCGGGGCCTGCGCCACCCTGTTTTTTGTTTTGTTTTTATCCTATTCCCCGGGCAGCCCCGGCGGCGGATTGTCATCCAGCAACCTTATTCTGTCAGGCATTATTGTTGCAGCCATCCTGTCGGCAGGACTGAGTTTTCTGAAATTCATCGCTGATGAACAGGTATCTGTGATTATTTTCTGGCTCATGGGCAGCTTTGCCTCCAAGACCTGGCCCCAGTTTCTGCTTGTGGCAGGGGTTTTACTGTGGGGGTTTCTGGTGGCTGTGTTTTATGCCAGGGACCTGAACCTTGTTTCCATGGGAGACCGCTCTGCCGCAAGTCTGGGAGTAGATGTGAAAAAGGTCACCCTGATTCTGCTGGTTACCGGTTCCATGCTGGCTGCGGTCTGTGTGTCCATATCAGGTATCATCGGATTTGTGGGACTTCTGGTGCCCCATATGATGCGGTTTCTCACAGGCCCTGACAACAGAAAACTGCTGCCAATCTCCATGCTCACCGGTGCCGTCCTTCTTTTATGGGCTGACACCATTACCCGGGCTGTACTGCCCCATGAAATTCCCATCGGGGTATTGACCGCCCTGATCGGCGGACCGGTGTTCTGCTGGATTTTCAAAAAAAGCCGGATGTGATTGGGGTGTCATGGAAATACGCATGGAGCATATACACTTTTTTCATGGGGACACCCAGGTTTTAGACGATGTGACCTGCCGGTTTTCTCCGGGCAGATTTTATGCGGTTCTTGGTCCCAACGGCAGCGGAAAAACAACCCTGCTGGATCTGATGTGCGGTTTCCGAACCCCAGAAAAAGGCCGGGTCTTTCTGGGAAATGACCCGGTTGCATCTCTTGCCAGACGCAGGGTAGCCCAGACCATCTCCCTGGTTTCCCAGAGCTATGAAATCAATTTTCCCTTTCTGGTAAAAGAGGTGGTCATGATGGGGCGGCATCCCCATATTGAGCGGTTTTCCCGGCCATCCCAAGCTGACAGGCGCGCCGTGCAACAGGCCATGGAGGTGACCGGCATCACCCATCTTGAAAACCGGTATATAACCGAACTGTCCGGCGGGGAAAAGCAGCGGTGTGTGTTTGCCAGAGCCCTATGCCAGGATGCGCCGGTCCTGCTGCTGGATGAAGCATTCTCCAGCATGGATATCCACCACAGCTTCCATTTACTGGGCCTGATGAAAAAGGCGGTGCAGGAGGAAAAGAAGACAGTGATTGCCGTTCTCCATGACATAAACCTGGCTGCCGGTTTTTCCCATGAAATGGTTTTTTTAAAAAACGGGCAGGTCACTGCCATGGGCAAAACCGATGCAGTGCTGACCCAGGATACCATTCAAACCGTTTTCAATATGAAATCCAAGGTGGAATACAATGCATATGTGCAGGCAATACAAGCTTATTTCAAGCCTGAGTAAATACATGGTTCTGATTCTGACAGGGCAAGTGCGTGTTGCTCCTGGATCCGGAATTTTGAACCAGCAGGGCGGCCTGCCAAAAAAATGCAGCTTTGCACTTGCAATTGCCCTGCTTTTTCTGCTGGGATTTTTTGTATCCAGACCAGATGTCTGTTTTGCCGGCACCCATGCCATAATGGATGCCAAAGGCAGAAAAATCCATGTGGAACAGCCTTTTTCCCGCATCATTTCCCTGTACGGGGCCCACACGGAAAACCTTTTTTATCTGGGCCTGACATCGGAAATAATCGGTGTTTCCGTCCACGACAGGTTTCCGCCCCAGGTGGACAGCAAAAAAAAGTTTTCCTATCATGATGACCCTGAAAAATTTCTGGCTGCCCGGCCTGACCTGGTTTTGATACGGCCCATGATCGATAATGGATACCCGGATTTTGTCAGGCAGCTGGAACGGTTCAATATTACGGTGGTTTCCCTTCAGCCCTCAGATGTAAACGAGATGTTTGCCTACTGGGTGACCCTGGGGCAGCTTACCGGAAAAACAGCTGCAGCAGAAAAGCTTGTGGCCGATTTTCAGAGAAAAACCCGGGAGATTGCCTCCTGGCTGCCACCTGTGGCAGCCAGGAAAAAGGTGTATTTTGAAGCCATCCATGCCAGGATGAAAACCTTTACCCATGGGTCCATGGCAATCTATGCTCTGGAAACCGCAGGAGGCATCAATGTGGCAGCAGATGCCCCTTCATCCAGAAGCACCAATATCGCCAATTACAGCAAGGAAAAAATCCTTGAAAAAGCACAGGAAATTGACGTGTTTCTGGCACAAAAAGGGATAATGAACCCGGTTACCGTTGCACAGATTGTCACTGAGCCCGGGTTTCACATTATAAAGGCAGTTGCTGACGACCAGGTATATCTAGTTGATGAAAATATCGTTTCCCGCCCGGTGCCCAGGCTGTTACAGGGAATTGTTGCCATCGGCGACCTGCTTTACCCGGATATTTTTGCAAAAATTAAAAAGGACTTGTAATGGAAAAAACTGGTAAACTATATGGTGTCGGTGTCGGACCAGGAGATCCTGAACTGATCACTGTAAAAGCGGTCCGTGTAATAAAAGAGGCTGATATTATTTTTACAGCTGCGTCCAGCAAAAACAGCTACAGCCTGGCTGTGGAAATTGCCGGCCCCTATATTTCACCTTCGACAAAAATACACATTCTTGGATTTCCCATGACCAAAGAGGAACCTTTGGTGGAAAAAGCCTGGATGGACAACACAAAAGAAATTGCCCTTGCTTTGAAAAAAGGACTTACCGTGGTGTTTCTGACTCTGGGTGACCCCATCACCTATTCCACATTCGGGTATATTCTCAAAAAAATGAAACATGTTTTGCCCACGGCCCGGATCGAAACCATCCCCGGCATCACCTCTTTTCATGCGGCATCTGCAAGACTCAACAGGATACTGGTGGAAGGAGAAGAATCCTTGCTGGTCACCTCAGGCGCTTTTGGCGGCAGCCAGATTCGCAATATTAAACAGGTGGAAAATATTGCCATTGTCAAAGCCTATAAAAACATCAAAGATATCAATGCCGCTTTAAAAGAAGCAGGTATGCACAAAAAGGGGGTGGCGGTTTCCCACTGCGGTCGGAAAAAAGAAAAAATATTTGATAACCTGGATGATCTTGAAACCCGGGCGCCGGATTACTGGACCCTGATTCTGGCTGCAAAATGAAACCCCGGCAAATAAGGCTTCGGCTGCTGTGTATTTCCGCCGGTATATCTGCCCTGCTGCCTTTGGTTAGCGGCCTGTTCTTTGACCCGGTTACCACGGATGTCCTGGTGGACCGACTGCTCTTTCCTCTGGTGCGGCTGACCTGCTTTATTGTTTTGGGACTTGTGGCAGGCCAGGTCATTGAAGGCCTTGGATGGACCCGTCAGGTGGCAGTGGTGGCCCGTCCTTTTTTCAGGTTTTCCCGCATGGGGGACAGATGCAGTGCGGCATTCACAACCGCATTTTTTTCTGGTGCGGCTGCCAACGCCATGCTGGCCGAGTTTTATGACCAGGAAAAAATTTCAAAGATACAATTGTTTTTATCCAACTATATCAACCAGTTCCCTGCTTTTTTTCTCCACCTTCCCACAACGGTTTTCATTGTACTGCCCCTGACCGGTATGGCCGGGGCCCTGTATTTTCTGCTGACCTTTCTGGCTGTTCTCGTGAGAACCTGCTGTTTTCTGATCTTTGGCCGTTTTTATCTGCAAAACACATCATCGGTGAATACGAACCATGACAGTGCCGGGCCTTTGCCTGAACCCGGCAAAAAATCTTTGCCCGAAATAATCCAAGGCTTCGGTCACAGGCTTCCTTTCCGCCTGGTGAATATTTTCATCTGGGTGCTCCCCATCTATACCCTGGTATTTCTTTTGCACTGGCACGGGGCTTTTGACCTTTTAAACACCGCCCTTTCCCGGCATGTGGCTGTGAGCCTGATGCCTGTGGAATCTTTGTCCGTGGTGATACTGAGTTTTGCCGCTGAATTTACCTCCGGCTTTGCCGCTGCAGGGGCACTCATGGATGCCGGTGTTTTGACCATAAAACAAACCGTGCTGGCGCTTTTGCTGGGCAATATCCTGGCGTTTCCCATACGCGCTTTGCGGCATCAGCTTCCCAGGTATCTGGGAATTTTTTCTCCCAAAATCGGGCTGCAGCTGCTATTATCCGGCCAGGCCTTCAGAGTTGTCAGTATAATGCTTATTGGAACCCTCTATTATCTGGTGGTATGATGAACTCCTTATATGTTATCGGCATCGGCCAGGGAAAAGAAGATCTGACCGCCCGGCAGCTGGATATCATTAATAATGCAGATGTACTGGTGGGGGGCAAACGGCTTTTGCAGCTGTTTGCCCCCCACAAGGCAGAAACCCTTGTCATTGACCGGCAGATTGACCGTGTCATCAGCAAAATCAAAGAGAAGATGGTGACCCGGCAGGTGGTGGTGCTGGCATCAGGTGATCCCTTGTTTTACGGCATTGGCGCCACCCTGCTCACCCATATTGACAAAAAACATATCCATATTTCTTCCAACATTTCCTGTGTTGCCGCTGGGTTTGCCGCCATCAAAGAGCCCTGGCACGATGCGCGTATCATAAGCCTCCATGGCAAAACCACGGATGGGTTTTCATTTGCCGGCCTTGCCGGTGAAAACAAGGTCGCATTTTTAACCAGCCCAAAAAAAGATCCCGGTTTTATCGCCCGCAACCTTATCAGGGAAAATGTGTCAGGGTTTTTGTTCTGTGTGCTTGAAAATATCGGGTACACCCAAAACCAGAAGATTACCTGGTATCATTGCTATGCAGATGTTATGGCTGATACATTTTCTTATCCCAACATGGTCATTTTGCTGCGGGACAAGAAGATCCCGACAGATGTTTCACATGAAACCTACCAGGGCATGGATGATGATCAGTTCCAGCACGCCAAAGGATTGATCACCAAATCTGAAATCCGCAGCATCAGCCTTTCCAGGCTGAAACTGGTGAGAAAAGACCATGTGCTCTGGGATATTGGATCAGGCTCCGGATCGGTGAGCATAGAAGCAGCTCTGGCCATTCCCGGCGGATCCGTGTTTGCCATTGAAAAAAACAGGCAACGGACACAGGACATCATCCATAACATCAAAAAATTCAGGTGCACCAATATCCAGGTGGTGCCCCAGAATTTTCCTGATGAAGCCCACACCCTGCCGTTGCCGGACAGGATTTTTGTGGGGGGCGGCGGCAAAAACCTTGACACTGTTCTGGAGGCCGCCTGTGATTGTCTTGCGGAAAATGGTATCATCGTAATCAATACCGTGCTGATCCAGAACATGGAAAGGGCCTTCACTATTCTGGAAAACAGACAATTTTCCCCTGCCATGGCCCAGGTCCAGGTGTCACGTTCCCAGGCCATGCCTTTCGGGACCCGGCTTGAATCATTGAACCCGGTGTGGATCATTTCCGGCACCAAACCCAAGTTATAAGGATTTTTCCCATGAAACCATCGTATCATCCCGTTATTTTTGCCGGGGCCGGGCCAGGGGACCCTGACCTGATCACGGTCAAGGCAATGAAAGCGCTGGCTGGCGCAGATCTGGTCATCTTTGCCGGATCACTGGTGCCTGAATCCGTGCTCTGCTGGGTCAGACCCGGAACCCGGACCATCTCCAGCGCAGGTATGCACCTTGACCAGATCATTGACACCATCCGCGCCGGTTACCAGGCAGGTCTGCAGGTGGTCCGCCTGCACACAGGAGATCCCTCTCTGTACGGCGCCATTTTTGAACAGATCCGGGAACTTGAAAAAAACGATATCCCGGTTTCGGTCATTCCCGGTGTCACTGCCGCCTTTGCCGCATCTGCCGCCATGCACATGGAATACACCCTGCCGGAGCTGACCCAGACCCTTATTTTAACCCGAATTTCCGGCAGGACCCCGGTGCCGGACACGGAAAATCTGGAAAGTCTGGCCGCCCACCAGGCATCCATGGCCATTTACCTGAGCATGGGACATGCGTTGCAGGTGCAGAAAATTCTGCAGTCACACTACGGGAAAAATGGATACTGTGCCATAGCGTACAAGGTGAGCCACCCGGAAGAAAAAATTATCCATTGCCATATAAAAGATCTGGACCAGACCTGCAAAAAAAACGCTATCACCCGGCATGCCCTCATCATAGTGGGCAAAGCAGTGGCAGCCTGCATGAAAAACCAGAATTTAGCGCCATCAAAATTGTATGATCCCGGATTTTCCCATGGGTACCGCAATGGCGCGGAATAAACCCTTTTTTGAAGCTGCTGTGGCCATCTGGGCAATCACCCCCAATGGCAGAACACTGGGGCAGAAGCTGTGCGCCCATGTGAAACAGGCGCGCCTGTTTGTCAGCGCCGGACTTGAAAACAAGATCCACGAAAAGACTATTCCCTCTGAAGCAGATGAATCAGGCGGCAGGGCTGGCAATCCAACCATACCCACAGATGCAGGCGACAGACCAGTTGTGTTTCACCGGCTGTCTGAGGCGGTATCAGAACAATTTAGCGCCTATGACTGCCATGTATTTATTTTTTCCACAGGCATCGCCGTCCGGATACTGGCCCCGCTTGTGATTTCAAAGCTTACGGACCCGGCAGTGGTTGTCCTGGATGACAAAGGGCTGCATGCCATCAGTCTGATATCCGGCCATATCGGACAGGCCAACACCTATACCCGGCATATAGCCCGGCTGCTCAACGCTGACCCGGTGATCACCACGGCAACGGATGTGAACAATCTGCCGGCCATTGATGTTCTGGCAAAAAATTTGGGGTTGTTTATTGAAACCCCAAAGGCCATCAAAACCATCAACATGGCCTTTCTCCAGAACCGCCCCATCCAGCTGCATGATCCGCTGCACCTGGTCGGATCCTGGATTCCTGCGCACCTGCTCGCCCATACTACTAGGCAGGGACCTGCCGTGGTGTGCGACTGGGAGAAACAAAAAGTTTCACGTGAAACCCTGGTGCTGCGCCCCCGGGTGCTGGCTGTGGGCATCGGGTGCAACCGGAACACCCCCTTTGATGTGATTTGCGATTTTTTCACAACAACCCTGGACACAGCCGGCATCAGTGTGCATGCAGTGGCGGTTCTGGCCACAACAGATGTGAAGCAGGATGAGCCGGGCATTCTGGCATTGGCCGCCCATTTGCAGATCCCTGTGCAATTTTATGACACACCGGCGCTGGCATCGGTAAAAACCATCCAGACCCCATCCGCAATGGTTGAAAAACATTTAGGAGTAAAAAGCGTATGCGAAGCAGCAGCAATACTGGCATCCAGCAACGGCACCCTGGTCCTTCCCAAAAAGAAAAACCAGGATGTGACCCTGGCTGTGGCCCTTCACCCAACCGGCTCTTTGTTGTCGGCACCGGACCAGGCCATGTGAAACACATGTCCGAAAGGGCGGTACAGGTGATCACCGAAGCAGACTGCATTGCCGGGTACACCACCTATATCCGGTTGATCCAGACTCTGGCGGCAGACAAAAAAATTATTTCCACCGGCATGATGAAAGAGGTGGACCGGGTGGAAATGGCCATCCAGGAATCCCTTGCCGGCCATTCCTGCGCCCTGATCTCCGGCGGAGACCCCGGCATATATGCCATGGCCGGCCTGGTGTTTGAAGTCTGCCGCAAAAAAAACATCCAGATCTTCCGGCCCGGGGACAACCGCTCGCCGACCTGCGCGCCTCCCTGGCTGGAACTGGAAATCGTACCGGGAATTCCGGCTCTGGCAGCAGGGGCCGCCCTTGCCGGTGCCCCTCTGACCCATGATTTTGCCGCCATCTCCTTGAGTGATCTTCTGACCAAATGGGAAACCATAGAACAGCGGTTGACCAGCGCTGCCATGGCGGATTTTGTCATTGTTTTGTACAACCCCAAAAGCAAAAAAAGAGACTGGCAGCTTGGCCGGGCCCGGGAGTTGATCATGGAACACAGAAAAGGCAGCACCCCGGTGGCGGTTGTCACAGGGGCCATGCGGGACAACCAGACAATTGCCTTTACCCGGCTGGACCAGCTGGATTCAGCAGATGTGGGGATGCAGACGGTTCTGTTCATCGGGTCCAGTGCATCACTGCAATACATGGATTTTATGTTCACCCCCAGGGGATACATTGATAAATATGCTGTTTCTTCAGCATAACATTTCAAGGATACAAAATGAAAGGATATGTGCAGGTATACACAGGAAACGGTAAAGGAAAAACCACTGCCGGACTTGGTCTGGCAGTCCGGGGGGCAGGGGCTGGCCTACAGGTGTTTGTGGGACAGTTTCTCAAACAGGGAAACTATTCTGAAATAAAGGCATTATCCAGATTCGACAATATCACCGTGGAACAGTTCGGCATGGGAAAATTTGTCAAAGGCGCACCATCAGAAAAAGAGGTTGCCGCTGCCAGGGCCGGGTATGCCAGGCTGTGCGACATTCTGATAGCAGGAGCCCATGACCTGGTCATTGTGGATGAAGGCAATGTGGCGGTGACTTGCAGCCTCATTTCAGAGGCAGAGATGCTTGCCCTCATTGCCCGGAAGCCTGAAAACGTGGAACTGGTGATCACCGGCAGGGGGGCCTTGCCGTCTGTAATGGCGCGTGCTGATCTTGTCACGGAAATGAGAGAGGTCAAACATTATTTCCACCAGGGCGTTCCCGCCCGCAGGGGGATTGAAAAATGAAAAAACCGCATATCGCTGTTCTGGGCACTGGATCCGATGTGGGAAAAAGCATTGTGGCCGCCGGTATCTGCAGGTATCTGGCAGACCAGGGACAGAAAGTGGCACCCTTCAAGGCCCAGAACATGTCCAACAATTCCGGCATTACCCCGGAGGGCTTAGAAATGGGAAGGGCACAGATCGTCCAGGCAGAGGCTGCCCGAACAGTCCCCCATGTGCAGATGAATCCCATTTTATTAAAGCCTTTTGGCGACAAACAATCCCAGGTGGTCCTCAACGGTAAAGTGTATGGCAACCACACTGCCATGGATTACCACACCCACAAAGCCTTTTATTTTGAAAAAGCCTGCCAGGCGTTTGATGCATTATCTGCCAGATTTGACCGCATTGTTATGGAAGGGGCAGGATCGTGTGCAGAAGTGAATCTCATGGAAACGGATATTGTGAATTTTCCCATGGCCAAATATGCTGATGCCCATGTTATTCTGACCGCAGATATCCACCGGGGCGGGGTGTTTGCACAGATCGTGGGTACCTTGGCCTGCCTGCCGGACCATTACAAAGAGATGGTAAAAGGCATCATCATCAACCGTTTCAGGGGCGACATTGCATTGTTCAACGAGGGGGTGAAATGGATTGAGCAGCAAACCGGCAAACCCGTGCTGGGGGTACTGCCCTGGTATTCCCATTTCAAAATCGATGCAGAAGATTCGGTTGAGATTGAAAAAATCAACAATTTCAAAGAGTTAAACAAAAATTTGCCGGCAGTGGCAATTATTCGCCTCCCCCATATCGCAAATTTTACAGATTTCCATGCCCTATCCCGAATAAAAAGCATACAAACAGTTTTTATAGATACCCCTGAGGAGCTGGACAGATTTGCCGCTGTTATCATTCCAGGAACCAAAAATACAAGAAAAGACCTGGAATGGGTGACAACCCGGTTTGAAAAAGCCTTGGCATCCTATGTCCGGAACGGCGGCCATGTTCTGGGAATATGCGGGGGATACCAGATGCTGGGACATGTGGTAAAAGACCCAGCCGGGCTGGAAGGCTCCCCGGGCAGGACCCGGGGCCTGGGACTTTTGCCGGTGGAAACAACACTCCAGTCACCCAAAACAACTACTTTAAGCGAATTTGACTGGGATGGCAGCACAGGCCGGGGTTATGAAATTCATATGGGGGCCACCCAATTGAAAGCTGGTACGCCGTTTATCCGTATTCTTTCCAGAAACGCAGTTGCTGCGCAGGAAACAGATGGATGTCTGGCATCCAGCAGCCGGGTGGCCGGCACCTATATCCATGGTTTTTTTGATTCCGGGGCTATCGCAGAAAAATGGTTTGCCATGATCGGCATTGATCCTGTGCCAAAGGTGGAAACCGATCTGGCAGAAGAAAAAGACAAAGACTATGACAAACTCAAACAGCACATGAAAAAATACCTGAATATGGAGACCATCAGATAATCTCTCAGCCAAATACCGAAATTGGATACTTGCCATAAGCATGCCAGGTTTTCGATCGTTCTGTGCAGCACTCTGTTTCAAGCCCCGCCCCTGGTAGTCTCCTGTGCCCGGTCCGAGATCTACAGGGGCCTGTTTGCATAAGAACAATGAAGTGCGGCAACCCGCTCTCTGATTGAAAACCATCCCGGCATATTTTACCAGGCCCCCTCCGGCTCTGACGGTCCGTTCACAGGACACCACCAGGGGCTCCCCATAAAAGCGCACGCTACTATAGCAAATATTCAGTACCGCAATCTTACCATTTACATTCCACAGCCAATTATTTATGCTGTGACCGGCTGCAACTGCATTAACATTATGGAAAAGATGCTGTGACCGATTTTGACACTATCCCGACCCTTGCCAGGCTTGCCCTGGAATACGGCACAATTCAACAGGACCAGTACCGCCAGATCACAGCCCTGTATGACCTGGGCAAAAAACAGGGCCCGGTGCCGGATTATGCAGACCTGCTTCTGGGCCAGGGATTTGCCACCCGATACCAGGTGGGACTGCTCCAGCTGATCCAGGAATACCATATCATCAAACATCTGGGAGAAAAATTTGGTAAATTAGCCATTGAAAAAGGGTTTGCCACAAAAAAAGATGTCCGCATGGCACTGGCGCATCAGAAAAAGGAGTTCCAACGGGCTAAAATCAAAAAATTGATCGGTGATATTCTGGTGGAATCAGGGGTCATTACCCTGAAACAAAAAGATGCGGTGTTAAAAGAGCAGGAATTTCTGGAACACCAGGGAAACCGGATCTATTCCCGGGCATACCAGGCTGGATCTATCCCGGACCAAAACAAAACAGGTACCCCCTTGTCTGCATATGAGCGGCAATTTTTACAGGTAAAAGCCCTGGACCAGGAATTTGCCGCAGCAGTGCTTGAAAAAAGTCTGGCCTCCCAGCGGGATGTGGCCATTGCCAAAAGAGTCCAGGAAGAAGCATTTGAGGCCACCCAGCCCATCAATGCTCTGGGGGATATCATGGTGGATATGGGCATCCTGACCATGGCACAAAAACAGGTTGTCCTGAGGGAGCTGGAAAGGTCCCGAAAAAAAGAACCGGAAAGTCTTTCTTCACATATCCAGGTGATCACCAGTCCGGACAAAACAGGGGCCAGCGTCATCATTGCAGAACAGGATCCAGGCCTCATCACCAGTATTGAAACACTCAAACAAGCCCTTGCATCTGCAGGCATCACCCATGGCATATATCCGGATGCCATACTCCAGGCCCACCTGGAGATGGGTGATCGAAAGTTTACTGCCGCCAAAACAGATTTTTCAGCAGACCTGATACGCCATGCCCGGGCTGCATGTTTTCTGGACGCAGATGGGACCGACTCCGGCCAAAAGCGCAAGGGGGAATCCCTGATGACCCAGACCGCCGGCCCTGCCACCTATCTGAAGACGGATCTGTTCGGAAAAAAAAGCCCGAAAGACCGAGGCACGGATTTTACCTTTCATTGCGGCGGCAATACACGCCCTGCACAGGATGGCCTGGGCGTGGTTGCAGCCAAAACAGGTATGCCCTGCCTGTCTGTAGAGCGTATGCTTTTTATCCATCCTGTTATCCATGTCCTGGAAGATGCAGACCAGCGATACGGTCCATTGGAACCCTATGCAGACCTGTCCGTCTCCGGCGTCCTTTTTGGCGCCTATCCTGTGACAGCCGGAAAAATTTCTGCAAAGGAAATCCGGGGTGCACACATCGAGGCTATGGGCGATATCAGATCCAGTATAGGCATAACAGACACAACCATCCGGTCCCAGGGGGACATTCATGCGAGGTACCTCCACAATTGCCGCATTGAAACCTTTGGAAATATTTATGTCAAAAATGAAATCATCGACTCTGAAATCCTTTGCAGCGGTAAAATAACTGCAAAACAATGCCGGGTCATCTCCTCCAGAATTTATGCCAAAAAGGGTATAGTGCTTGGGGGCATCGGAAGCCTGAGAACCCGTTCATGCACCATTGCTGCGGGATCGGAACACCATATCACCGCTTTGGGCCGATCCATTCAGCAAAAAAAACACCGCATCAAAGAAAAACTGGAAGATCTGAAAAACAAAAAACAGGAACAGGAACAGCTGGAAAGAAAACTGTTTCAAAAAATGGTGGAATTAAAACTGTTTCATGACAGGGCAAAATACAAAAAAAATATTCTTGAAAAAGAGTGGAAAAAAATAGATACCAAAGCAACCAGCGAAAAAAATATTTCAACCCTCATCAAAAATTTTGACCGACGGATGGAAAAATCCATTGCCGCGCTAAAAGAACTGAACACAGAAAAAAAACAACACCATGCAGAAATTCTTGCCCTGGAAAATGAGATAACATCCCTTCGCCCTGAAATTGAAAAACAAATTCTGTTTTTACAGCAAACGCAGGTTGCTTATTATGAATGGGCACGGTTGCAAAAAAATATTCCCAAAATAATCATTTACGGCAAGGCTTTCCAGGGGACGCAAATAAAGGGCATATTTGCCTCAACAGTGCTTGCAAATGACATGGAAAATTTTTCAGCAATTGAGCGTGAAGAAAAAAAAAGGCACACGATCAACGTGACCCCTTTGGCATGATCTGCGCATCTAAAAATTCCACCCCAAAAAATATTTTGCCTTCAGACAAAGGCCAGCGAAGTGGAGGAGGGCGCATTCCATAAGATTACCATTCTCAGCAGTCATCATCACACGCCAAGTTTTGTTTGAAACAACCGGGTATGCATAGCTCCTTTAGCAGACAGGATGCTTTCATACAGCACCATGCTGTCTGCATAAAATGGATCAGACCACCTGTCAGCATGTTCTTGGATCAGGTTTTCCAGGGTATGAGAAGATACCGGCACCTTGATGCGGGCCAAAGTGATGTGCGGCGAAAATGGCCGGGTCTGTCCGGGAATTCCAAACCTGCGCAGGTCTTTGTCCAGTTCATGGCAAAGCTGTTCCAGGCCGCGGATATCTCCTTTTATATCCGCCCAGATGACCCGGGCTTTTTTGATTTTCGGAAAAACTCCCAGGCTGCCGGCGGCCAGAATAAGATCCGGGTATTGTCCGGAAAACCGATCCATCACCGTCTGAATCTGTGCCAGGCGGTCACAGGAAGTCTCTCCCAAAAACTTCAGCGTCAGATGAAACCTGTCGGGCTGGGGCCAGGAGGCTTTGATCCCTGCTTTTTTCAGCCGAAACTGAAGATCTGCAAGCAGGTGCCGCACAGCACCGGGCAAAGGAACTGCAATAAAGGCCCTGATGGTTTTTATATGATGCTCAACCATTGCTTTTGTTTTTAAATCCCAGCAGCACCCGGTAGGGACCCGGGGTGCCATGGGGAACAAACGCCACCCTGTCCTGGTCCTTAAGAACCGTATCCAGAGGCTGGACCCGGCCGTTAACAAATACCACCTCCACATCTTTTCGGGTGAGCTGCATCTGGGAAATCAGATCCCCGGCAGTGGTGCCTGAAGAGATGGTCACAGAAACATTGGCATAGGGCAGTTTTTTTTCTTTGAGTTTTTTCTGCAAAAAAGAAAATGCATTAAAGGTTATGACGGGCATGGGTCTCACTTTCAAAAAAAAGGGTTTTATCAATTATATTTTCAGATATCCTATCGAAGAACCGCAATATTCTCAATTGAAAAATTGTGCTGCATCTGCCTATACTGATTTCATGCGGTTGCGACTGATCATATTGATTCTGGCAGTATTTGCCTTTTTGTCCGCCTCCACCGGGGGCTGGCTTTACTATTATTCCTACCGCAAAGCTGTGTTCCAGAACGCGGAAACCCAGTCAGCCGCCCAGTTGAAACTGCTTACTGACCAGCTGTCCACCTATTTGTCCGAACATATCAAACCCATCAAAACCCTGGCCCGGATCCGGGAACTGGAACAGGCCCTCAAAAACCAGAATCTGGAAACCATATTCCAGGCAAATCAGATTCTGGACCTGTTTACCCGTTCCCTGGAGCTGGATGTCAGCTACCTCATGGACAGGGACGGGGTTACCATCTGCTCCAGCAACCGGAACCAGCACGACAGTTTTGTGGGACATGATTTTTCCTTCAGACCCTATTTCAAGACCGCCATCCAGGGGCGGCCTGCCACCTATCTGGCCCGGGGAACCACCTCCATGAAACGGGGGGTGTATTACAGCCATCCGGTGTATGACCAGGCAGGAGAGAACATACGCGGGGTGGCTGTTATCAAATCCTCCATTGAATTTATTGAAACCACCCTGTTTTCAGCATCTGAACATATCCTTTTGTTTGTTGACCCTGATGGCATGATTTTTATCAGCAGCCAGCCGGGACTGCGTTTCAAACTCCTGTGGGATCTGGATAAAGAAAAACTGGAACAGCTTGCCAATTCCCGCCAGTTTGGCAACGGCCCCTGGGAGTGGTCCGGATTTCAAAGGGCAGCAAAAGAAATTGTAACCGGTCCTGGTGGAAAACCATTTTTATATACCAGTCTGCCGGTAGCCAATTATCCGGACTGGCAGGTGGTTTTTTTGCGAAACAAAAAAACCCTGGAAAAACAGGTGAGCCAGCCCTTTATTCGGGGTATCGGGCCGGCTGTCATATTTATTTCAATTCTGGCAGGTATTCTTGTATTTTTTCTTTACCAGCAGGCGGTGAAAGAGATTGCCCAGCGCAAAGAGGCGGAAAAAAAGCTGCGCATGAGTGAAGAACGGTACAGAGATATTTATCATAAAACGCCGATAATGCTGCACTCCATCGATACACAGGGCAGAATAATCCGGGTTTCCGATCATTGGGTGGAAGTCATGGGGTTTGCCCGCAAAGAGGTTATCGGGAGACATCTGACCGATTTTTTCACCCCGGAATCCAAAGACTATGCATTATCAACAATTTTTCCCCAATTTTTTAAAACAGGGTTTTTCAAGGATGTGCCCTATACCTATATAAAAAAAACCGGAGAAAAAATTGATATTCTGCTTTCCTGTTACGGGGTCAGAGATGAAACCGGCCAGGTGGTAAGGTCCCTGGCTGTCAGCGTGGATGTCACAGAAAAAAACCGCACCCAGAAAGATCTGGAGATTGCCAAGGAAAAGCTGTCCCGGTATTCCCAGGATCTGGAAAAGCAGGTGAGCAGACGTACCGCGCAACTGGAAAAAGCCCAGACAAACCTGAAAAATTTATCCAAAAATATCATTGCATCCCAGGAGCGGGAAAAAGAACAGGTGGCCAGAGAACTGCATGACCACCTGGGGCAGGTTTTGACCGCCCTGCGCATCGATGCAATATGGCTCAAAAACCACCTGGCAGAAACGGTTGCTGATGCTGCGGACAGGGCCCAAAAAATGAGCTTTCTCATCGACAAAACCATTCAGGATGTCCGGGATATGTCCTACCGGCTCAGGCCCCGGGTGCTGGATGACTTAGGGCTGGCTGATGCTTTGGAATCTTTGGTGTCGGATTTTGAAAAACGCTCCAATGTTTCCTGTATATTCCGGCAGGACCAGATTCCTGAAATTGATAAAACCCTTGCCACCGCCCTTTACCGCATCGGTCAGGAAGCGGTGACCAATGCCATTCGCCATGCAGAAGCCACCGCCATTATTGTGGAACTGCGAACAGATACCCATGGTCTGGTTCTCACAGTGGAAGACAACGGCATTGGATTTGATCCTGCGAAAAGCACCAGGCAGACCGGATTCGGCCTGGAAGGCATGATGGAGCGGGCCAACCTCGCAGGGGGGTGGCTGGATATCACATCCTCCCCGGGCAGTGGCACCTGCATCACGTGCAAAGTAAAGGTGAAAGGATAACCATGATCACAGTACTGCTGGCAGATGACCATGGCATTGTCAGAGAGGGCCTTCGCAGGGTTCTGGAAGACAGCTCTGACATCAAGGTGATTGCCGAGGCAGCAGATGGCGAAACCGCCTTTGACATGGCCATGGAAAAAAAACCTGATGTGGCGGTAATTGATATTTCCATGCCCGGCATGGACGGACTGGAGGTGGTGACCCGCATGGGCACCTATTGTCCTGATATCCCTGTTCTCATACTCACCATGCATGAAGAGGAACAATATGTCATCCGGGCCATTGAGGCCGGTGCCATGGGATATGTCACCAAACAGTCTGCGCCTGAGCAGCTGGTGGCAGCGGTGAAAAAAATTTATTCGGGGGGCAGGTATCTTACGGAAAAAGCCAGCGAGGCCCTGGCCTTACGGTTTATCCGGGGAAACAAGAACAAAGGGCTCACAGAATCTTTGTCCATGCGGGAACTGCAGGTGCTGCGCAAACTGGCAACCGGCAGTTCCAACCGGGAGATCGCCATAACTTATAATATCAGCATAAAAACTGTTGATACCTACCGGTCCAGAATTTTGAAAAAACTCAACCTGCGCAATAATGCAGACTTATCCAGATATGCTATTCAGCATCGACTGGTGGAGTTTTAACCAGAAATTCAGAAGCATTGAGACGCTCAAAATTGGCAAATATCTTGTTGAGGGTGTTTTTGCACTGGTCCATTTCTTCAAGGGAAATTCCCTGTTCCGCCTCCTGGAGCATTTCTTCCACCAAAGCCATTAAATCCTTCTGAAACGTCTTGGCTTTGTTGGTCAGATAGACCAGCTTGCTGCGCTTGTCCGTTCTGTCCGGTATCCTGAGAACAATATTTTTTTTTTCCAGAACATTGAGCAGCCGGGTGATGGCAGCCTTGTCCTTTACCGCAATATTGGAAAGCTCCTGCTGGGTCTGCCCGTCTTTTCGGTACAGGTGAATCAGGATACTCCATTGTTCATAACTGACATCAAATCCGGCATCTGCAAATTTTTTGGTCAGGCGTTTAATAATGGCCCGGGAAGTTCTTCCCACAAGATAGGCAATGGAGGTATCAATAACGCGTTCAAAATTATCTGGTGCAATATTATTCATGTGCCTATGTTCAGCTTCAGGTATCAAATTAATCCGGTTTCATGTGCAATATTTTTTTGTGCCATGACAATTGCCTGCTATTCTAATTAGTTCCCACACAATATGAACCAAAATTGTTGATTATGCAACCAAATATTTATTTTCAGGTATCCTTTCTTTTGAAAAATAACATTCCAAATGCCAAACCCGATGTGGTGAAAGAAATTTTACCACATCGGGTTTGGTTGTCTGCCCAAAAAAGATGAAAAAAACCTGGTAGAAAAATCAGGCTGCTTTTCTTTTAAAAATTGCTCTTCTGAGAGGGGTAATCCAGATGCCGCTGAGAAACCAGGAATAGGCATAGGTGCCGATGATAATGGCCACAAACGCTTTGACAATATCCATGGCACTGCCGTCCAAAGAAAATCCGGGGACATACCCGAAAAGGATCGGTCCCAGGTAGAGGAACTTGGCAAATTTAAAGGAAGTAAACGCGGTTTTCCACATGTTGGCCTTGGCAATGGTGGCCCCGGCAAAAGCGGCAATACATACGGGCGGGGTGATATTGGAATCCTGGGACAGCCAGTACACGATCATGTGGGCGGCCAGTTCATTCACTCCCAGATGGGTTAAGGCCGGTACTGCCACAACAGCGGTAACCAGGTAAGCGGCTGTCACCGGCACCCCCATACCCAGCACAAGGGAGGCTAAGGCCACCAGCAGGATGGTCAGCAAAAGAGACCCCCCGGCCAGTTCAATCATAATATCGGCAAAGGTGAGAATCAGGCCGGAAAAGGTCAAGACACCGATGATAATGCCGATGACACCGACGGTGGCACCGATTTTCAAGCTGTTTTCCGTGCCTTCCCTGGCAGCCTCGATAAACCGCTTGGGACCGATACGGGTCTCTTTTCTCACATAGGAAATAACAATACAGGTAATCAGGCCCAGGATAGCGGAATACGCAGGGGAAAACCCATAAAGCATGAAAATGGTGATAATGACCAGGGGTAGGATATAAAACCACTGCTTTTTAAATATCTGCATGGCGCTGAATTTGGATCTTTCACCCACCACATTGTCTTTTTTGGCTTCATAATGCACCATGACAAAGACGGAAAAAAAATACATAAATGCCGGAAAAATCGCCACCAGCATGATCTGGGAATAGGGCAGCCCGGTCAATTCCGCCATGATAAACCCGCCCGCCCCCATGATGGGAGGCATGAACATCCCGCCGATGGAGGCTGCCGGCTCGATACCCCCGGCCACATGGGGCTTGAACCCGGCTTTTTTCATCATGGGAATGGTAAACATCCCAGTGGACACGGTATTGGCAATGGCACTACCGGAAATGGAGCCAAACAGGCCCGAGGCAATGACCGATACTTTGCCGGGACCGCCGATGCGGTGGCCCACTGCTGCCAGGGGCCAGTCAATAAAAAATTTCTGTGCCCCGCATTTTTCCAAAAACGCGCCAAACAAAACAAACAGAATCACATAGGTGGCCAGAACACTGGCCATGATGCCGAAAACCCCGTCGCTTTTATAAAATATGCTGACACACAGCTCGGCAAACGGGGCCCCTGCATGGGAAATCAAATCCGGAGCCTTATACCCGTAAACCCCGTACAACAGAAAGACGACGCCCATGATCACAAAAACATTTCCCACCACCCGCCTGGCCAGTTCCACGCCGATGAGCACCCCGACAATGGCAAATGCTGCATCCACAGGGGTTTCCGCACCGGTCCTGTAATTAATGGCCTCAAACATGATGATCCAGTACCCGACACATGCCACGGACAATATGATCAGAATGTAATCAATAACCCGGCCGATGGGGGTTTTGGCCTGGTAAAGCAAAAAGACAAGAATATAGGTTATTATCACATACACGCCCCGGTGATACTGGGTGGCCATGGGCTGCACCACAGCGGCCCAGGAATAGAAAAGCACCAGGGTCACCGAACAGATATCAAAAAAAATTTGCTCGAATCGATTCAGTTTATTGTACACAATCCGCCTTCCTGTCTTTTAAATAAATTCCAATGAAGCTACCTGTTTGTTTGGTCCGAACGCGCCCGGGGGGGGTCTTTTACATGTGTCACAAAGAGGCTGTTTTTTGAAAACCGGCAAGGCACGGGGCAATGCCCCGTGCCTGTAGTATCATACATCAGCATGCAAGGACGCTTGTGTTATAAAACACCTTTTTCTTTCCAGAATTTTTCAGCGCCTGGATGAAACGGGGTAACAACACCGGTGGGACCTGATTTGACAGACATGCTCTTAAAGGTTTTTTTCTGGGATACCATATGGGCCAGACCTTCATCAGTATAAATGAGGGACAGCATCTTGTAGACGGTATCGGCAGAGACATCTTTATTGGCCACCCACAGGGCTGAATCCTGGAAAGAGTTCACTTCATAGCCAACCCCTTTATAGGTGTTGGCTGGAATGGTGACTTTGGCAAAATAGGGATATTCCTTATAAAATCCTGATTCTTCCGCATCTTTATCAAGGTTGACCATGGCGATATCATTGGTCTGGGCCGCCATCATGACAGCACCGGTGGGATATCCCACAAACAGCCAGAAAGCATCCAGCTGGTTGTTGCCGAATGCCTGGGCTGCATCATTATACCCCATGGCATTTCTTTCAATCTTGTCCCACACACCCATATGGGTGAAAAAAAGCTCACAGTTGGCAAATGCGCCGGAACCGGCATTGCCCACGCCCACTTTTTTACCTTCCAGATCTTTCACAGTTTTGATGCCAGAATCCGCTTTGACAACCAGCTGGGCAGGGGCACCATACAAAAATGCCACGGCCATGACATTTTCATATTTTGTGGGATCATTTTTCATTTTCCCGTTCCGGCCCTGGTACACATGTCCGGAATACACAACACTCATATGCTGCCGGCCGGCATCGGTTTTTCTTAAATTTTCCACAGAACCGGCTGAAGACTGGGCCTGTACTTTGAAATCAGGTTCCGCTTTAATGGGGTCATACACCTGGATGGCATTGGCCACCACCTGGAAAGTGCCACCGGCAGGTCCGCCGCCGAATACGATTCTTTCCTTGGCAAAGGCAGACTGGCAGAACGCCAGGGAAACAATGGCAACAAATCCGATAAAAAATAGATGTCTTACTTTCATACGATCCTCCTTGTTAGTGGGATTAAAAACAATCTCATATCATTTTTTGCTCATACCACCCTAACAACAGGAAAGTAAAGGATCAATTGGAATATTTCTGATTATTGTGTAGGTATTTTTCTTACAATCCTGAAGCATCCGGCATGCCGGAGACAGGGCACCGCCGGAACCGGACACCGGCCGGCACAAAAAGACCGGCTGATGCAATTATCCGGATTCGGGAGGTATCACCTGGTTTATGCGGGTAAAAAGCAGAGAAAACCGCTGCCCGTTTTTTGAATGGGTTTTGTAAAAATCAAGACAGGTCCGGACCACTGTCAGAACCTGGTCATAAGAATACAGGCCCGGCATTTCCAGGGCCAGGCGGGGGTGACGTCCCAGGCGTCCGCCCAGCAGAATCCGGAATCCGGTCCGGGCGGTTTCCAGGGTATGGGCAGGACATACCTGGGTGCATCTGCCGCAGCACTGGCACAGATCCTGATCAATGACCGGTTTTTCTTCTATCTCCGTGAACGTGACAGCCTGGTCAGGGCAGACCTGAACACAGAAATTGCAGCCGGTGCAGTCAGTGTTTTTCACAACCGGCACCGCCGCCCCCATGATGCCGATATCTGCAATCTGGGGGCGGGAACAGGCATTGGGGCAGTCACACAGGGCAATGCGAAATTCATGGTGAAATTTGATATTCTCACCCAGGGATGCTTTGAGAAACGATAAAATATCCGCCTGTTTCACCAGGTTTTCCAGATCCGTCATAAGATCTGCTGTGGAACAGGCTGCATGGGGGCAGCCTGCGCTGCCGAAGCAGGCGGATATATCATATCCCTTCACCTGTTTTGCCATGCCCCCTTTGGTAAGAAACTGCTGCTTTAACACGGTCACATCCGCCAGATGTACCATGGACCGGCCAAGGTTTTCCACATGGGCCGCCACTTTTTTTTTCACCTGCTTGCGGATGAAAAACGGTACCTTGTTTATAGCAGCTTCCGCCTCAGGGGACCACTTCATGAAAGGATCTCTCCTCTGGCACTGACAATAACCTGGGAAAAGGGAATATCCATGCCGCTGTTTTCCAGGGCTTTTTTGACAATGGCCGGCAGCCCGGCACAGCAGGGCACCTCCATGATCACCGCGGTGATGCTTTTGATGCCTGATTCTCTGAACACCCGGGTGAGCTTGTCCACATATCCCTGGGCATCATCAAACTTGGGGCAGCCGATCATCACAGCCTTGCCCGCCAGAAAATCTTTATGAAAAGAGGGATAGGCAACCGGTACACAATCAGCTGCAATCACCAGATCGGCATTTTTTAAAAACGGGGCCCCGGCCGGCACCAGCCGGATCTGCACCGGCCAGTGCCCCAGTGCTGACGCGCCACCGGAGGCCTGGCTCTTTGCCTGGTTGGCACAGTCACACGGGGAGGTGGAAAAACTTTTCACGGCAGCTGAGGGACAGCCCCCGGAGATCACAGATGGCCTTATGGCATCCTTTTTTCCGGTCTCTGCCTGGTTTTCAAGCAACTGGTTTACAGCCGCTTCGTCAAACTCCTCTGCCTCCCGTTCCACAATGTGCAGGGCATCCAGGGGGCATTCCCCCAGACAGGCCCCCAGGCCGTCGCAATACTTGTCGGCAATGACACGGGCTTTGCCGTCCACAATCTGAATGGCCCCTTCTGCACAGGAAGGTACACAATTGCCGCATCCATCACATTTTTCATCATCTATTTCTATTATTTTTCTGATCACTTTCATGGCCTTTCTCCTTTATATCCTGATCCGCAGGTTGTCCTCTATTTTTTTTATTTTGTTTTTTCTTTTGTCAGCTGTTTTGTACCAACGTCTGCATGGCCAGTTCTCTGCCCGCATCCGTCAGATAGATACGAAGAACCTTTTTTGACAGGGTGTCTGAATCAATCTGTTCCTTTTTCTGGCATTCCACCATATTGGCCAGCATATCTGCATCATACACCGCTTTGAAATTAATGGTTTCATCAGGCCCGGGATGGTGATGGTGTGCGATGATATCGCAGACCTCTTTTATCAGTTCTTCTTTGGCACCCAGGTTTTCCAGAATTTCTTTTGCCACAGGCGGACCCTCGATCTCTTGGTATTTTGCTTGTGCTGAACCATGTTTTTCTTGCGCATTTTTTATGCCGATGTCATGGAGATATGCCGCACACAGCACCACTGCCAGATCTGCTTTTTCCTGTTTTCCTATCTTTTCAGCATATCTGGCTACCCGGCCGGCATGACCGATGCGTGTAAAATCCGTGCCAAAATACTGCTTCATCTTCACCGCCACCCGGTCTTTCAACAAATCCTCCTGCTGGGCCACAAACTCCTCAGGCAGTGTACCAAGACATTGTTCTGCAAATTTGCAATAGGCGGCACATCCAAAATCCATTTTCGGATTGACAATCTTCTTGCTGCAGTGACCGCACCGGCGGGTGGCATCGTCCTTGAAAAATTCCATTTCATGGCCGCATTCCGGACATTGGGTTTCAAAAATCGCATTCTGATCCCAGTACTGGGTATCTTGTCCCGGACATTTCATTATCCACCTTCCTTGTTTTTCAGGTAACCAACAAATACACTTTACATCCTGCAGCAAACTTACTATAGCATGGCATATAAAACCTTGATTTGAATCAAGACACCACTTTTTTTATATTTATGTGTTGCCGGAACCGGCCTGGTGATAATCGCTGTAATAAGGAAAAGTATACAGTATCAAAATCTTAAAAACAATTGCCCTTTTTTCAGGCTTGTCTGCTGATCACCTGGAAACCCTTTCACATATTGCCGTGCGCAAAGCCTATAAACGCGGGGAAATGATTTTCCATGAAGGGGACAAGGGCAACGGCATATATATTGTGGAGACCGGCAGAATCAAGGTGTTCAAGCTTTCCATGGATGGAAAAGAACAGATCCTGCATATCTATGGTCCCGGCCACACCTTTGGTGAAGTCCCGGTGTTCCAGGGAAAAAATTTTCCCGCCTCGTCCATGGCCCTGGAACCTGCCGGCATTATTTTTCTGCCCAGGGACCGGTTTGTGAAATTGCTCACCACCACCCCTGCACTGGGCATGAATATGCTGGCAGATCTGTCCAGGCGGCTGCGAGACTTTACGGTGCAAATCGAAGCCTTAAGCCTCAAGGAAGTGCCTGCCAGGCTTGCCGCATACCTGCTCACCCTGTCCAGGGAGCAAGACAATGAAGCCCGGGTCAGTCTGCCCATTTCCAAGGCCCAGCTTTCCAACCTCATCGGCACCACCCCGGAAACCATCTCCAGAGTGTTCAAAAAAATGGGGGATGCCGGCCTCATCGAGGTCCAGACCCGCACCATTGAAATTCAGGACAAAGAAGGCTTAGAAGAACTGTCGGAATCCGGCCGTCTTTAACAGACCGCCCCAAGGGGTTCTCAGGTATGTATTTTATACTGGACTTGAACCCATTGTCATGGCATAAAGGGGATACAGGTATGTTGGGCCCGGTCCGATGGGTCACGCCGGGTTCACAGCACCACCACCAATGAGATCACAACAATGGCCGGCACTGTCTTTAAAACCATGTGCTGCCATGCAGTGTAAAAAAAATGAATGCATCTTGCCAAGGAGGAAACATGGGAAAGTTATTGCGTATCAACACAAAGAGCAAAACCTTTACGTTTGATGAAATACCTGAGAATTATGCAGGTCTGGGGGGCAGGGCCCTCACATCCAAGATGATTCTGGATGAAGTGCCGGCCACCTGCCATCCTTTGGGAAAAAACAACAAGCTCATTTTCGCCCCCGGCGTTCTCACCGGTTCTCCTGCTGCTGATTCCGGCAGGATGTCTGCCGGCGCCAAATCGCCTCTCACAGGCGGCATCAAAGAAAGCAATTCCGGAGGACTTGTGTCCCAGAAGCTTGCCAGGCTGGGCATCACCGCCCTGGTTCTGGAAGACAAACCCGAAGATGACGGATACTGCCTGGTGGTGGTAAACAAGGACGGGGTGCAGATCCTTCCGGCAGAGGATCTGGTCAAAAAAGGCAATTACGCTGTCATGGAAGCCCTGTGGGACAAATACGGCAAAAACGTGGGTGTGCTGAGCATCGGCCAGGCCGGCGAACAATGCCTTAAAGGGGCATCCATCAACCAGGCGGACATGAACGGCCGGCCCGGACGGGCACACGGCAGAGGCGGACTTGGTGCGGTCATGGGCTCCAAAAAAATCAAGGCCATTGTGGTGGACGACACCGGGGCCCCCCGGGTGGAAATCAAGGACCCAGAGGCGTTCAAGGCTGCCAACAAACGCTGGGTGGAAATGCTCAGAAATCACCCTGTCACCGGTGAAGGCCTGCCTGCCCTGGGCACGGCCGTGCTGGTGAATGTCATCAACGAGGCCGGAACACTGCCCACCAAAAATTTTCGCTCCGGCCGGTTTGATCATGCCCAGGCCATATCCGGAGAAGCCATGGCGGAAACCATTCAAAAACGCAACGGTATCACCACAGAGGCATGCCATCCCGGATGCGTTATCAAATGCTCCAATGTGTACCATGGCAAAGACGGCAACTTTTTGACCTGCGGGTTTGAATATGAAACCATCTGGGCCTTCGGGGCCCACACCACCATCCAGGATATGGATCAGATCGCCACCCTGGACAAACTGTGTGATGATTTCGGCCTGGATACCATTGAAACCGGGGTGACCATCGGCATTGCCATGGAAGGGGGCATGATCCCCTGGGGAGACGGCCAGGCTGCCATTGACCTGCTCTCCAAAGTGGGGGCGTATGCACCGGAAGGCAAAATCATCGGAAACGGTGCCCAGTTCACCGGAGACGCTCTGGGCGTTGACCGGGTACCGGTGGTGAAAAAACAGGCACTGCCCGCCTATGATCCCCGTACCTGTAAAGGGGTGGGCGTCACCTATGCCACCACCCCCATGGGGGCAGACCATACAGCCGGCTATGGTGTAACCGCCAACATTTTGAGTGTCGGCGGCTCGGTTGATCCCCACAAGAACGCAGGCAACATAGAATTGTCCCAGGGACTGCAGATCGCCACAGCTGCGATTGATGCAGCCGGGCTGTGTCTGTTTGTGGCTTTTGCCGTCCTGGACAACGAAGATGGACTGCCCACCGTGGCAAAGATGCTCAATGCCAGGTACGGCCTGAACCTTACCCCGGATGACATTCTGGAACTGGGAAAATCCATTCTCAGAAATGAAAAAGAGTTCAACAAAAAAGCAGGATTCACAAAAATTGACGACCAGTTGCCCGAAATGTTTACAGATCCGGTCCCCCCCCATAATGTGCCATGGGATTTTACCACTGAAGAACTGCAGAAAACTTTAAATTTCTAACCCGTACATTTGTGTTTTGAAACCCGCAAAAGGGCAGAAAGTTTTTCTGCCCTTTTGTTCTTATATGAAAGTTTTAAGTTTTAAGCTAATACCTGATTGCTTATACTTTCATCCTTTGTTGTGGTCTCTCAGGCCATGATTGTTATATGAAAGAACTTTTCAAACCGGTTGCGTTCTTTTAATATTCGGTGTGGGCATACCCGGGTTAAAAAAGATTGGTCAGCCCAAGGCTGTTATTACCTGGATTAACTACACGATTTCTGGTATATCTTCGGCTGCTTATAGGAAACAAACGGGCAGGCTGCCGGAGGATTACATGATTTATTGTGCCTGCAAGGCATGTCCGTTATTAAAAAAAAGCCGCCGTATTTTCTTTAAACCCCTAAACAGTAACAAATATAAAACCATGAAACTTTTTGAATACCCTTCCCGGGACGCTGAAGCACATGTCAAAACAATTATAGACAGGGGCCTGGGGTTTTCCAGCGCGGATCATGACCATGTTCTGGCCTGTATCAATGATGTGAAAACCCGGGGGGACCAGGCCCTGGTGGAATTCACCAACCGGTTTGACTCGGATGCCGTGACCCTGGATACCCTGAAAGTGACGACAGAAGAATTTGATGCTGCGCTCGCATCGGTTGATGCCCGGTTTCTGGACACCCTGGACCGGGCCATATTTCAGCTCACCCGATTTCATGAAAAACAAAAACAAAAGGACTGGATCGACACCCCGAGAAACGGGGTGATACTGGGACAACTGGTCAGGCCTGTGGGGGCGGCGGGCGTATATGCACCCGGTGCCACAGGCGGAAAAACACCATTGGTATCATCCGTGCTCATGGGCGGCATTCCTGCAGCAGTGGCAGGCGTTTCATCCATTGTCCTCATGACCCCGCCCATGGCAGACGGCAAAATAAACCCCCATATCCTGGCAGCAGCCAAAAAGGTGGGCATCTCATCCGTTTTCAAGGCGGGCAGTGCCTGGGCCATCGCTGCTTTGGCCTATGGCACAGACCAGGTGCCAAAGGTGGATGTGATTGTGGGACCGGGCAATATTTATGTGACCCTGGCAAAAAAAATCGTTGCAGGCTCTGTGGGCATTGACATGATCGCAGGGCCCAGTGAGATTCTGATCATTGCGGACAGATCAGCTGACCCTGCATTTATTGCAGCCGACCTGTTGTCCCAGGCAGAACATGATGCCATGGCATCCGCCATCCTGGTGACCGATTCAAGAGAACTTGCCTCCCAGACCCTGACCGCCATGGAAGACCAGTTAAAAGCGCTGCCCAGACAAAAAACCGCCAGACAGTCTCTGGACAATTTCGGGGCTGTCATGCTGGTGCCGGACATTGAAACCGGCATTGATCTGTCTAACCGTCTGGCCCCGGAACACCTGGAACTGATGGTGTCAGAACCATTTGACTACATTGACCGTATCCACAATGCGGGTGCCCTGTTTTTAGGATCCTACACCCCTGAACCCATAGGCGATTATATTGCCGGGCCCAACCATGTACTGCCCACCGCCGGAACTGCCCGGTTTTCCTCTGCGCTGGGCGTGGACAATTTCATAAAAAAAACCAGTCTGATTCACTATGCCAAAAAGGCCTTTCAAAACGAGGCAGATGACGTGATCCGCCTGGCGGAAATAGAGGGCCTGCACGCCCATGCCAATTCCATAAAATTGCGGAAAAAATAGGTGCTGTCCCAGCATTTTCCTGGAATTACGTATTGACTAACAGGCTGATTTCAAACTATATAGAGCGTTTACATAAAATTTTGACATTAAACCTTATACCTGAAGACGCAACCACCATGCAGACCATACGAGGATTCAGAGATATACTGCCAGAACAGATACGGCTGTGGCAAAAAGTTGAAAAAATGGCCTTTGAATTGTTTGAAGCCTTCAACTACCGGGAAATCCGTATTCCTGTACTGGAAAAAACCCAGCTGTTCGCCCGGAGTATCGGTGAGGCCACTGATATTGTGGAAAAGGAAATGTACACCTTTGCAGACCGAAAAGGGGACAAACTGACCCTGCGGCCGGAAGCCACCGCCTCCATCTGCCGGGCCTATATCCAGCACAAGATGTATGCCAGTGATCCTGTCCGAAAATTTTATATGACCGGGCCCATGTTCCGGCGGGAAAGGCCCCAGAAAGGCCGTTACCGCCAGTTTTATCAAATCGATGCAGAGGTGTTCGGCATTGCATCCGCCCTTGTGGACTGCGAGCTGATTTTTTTACAGAATGAACTGTTCAAAAGACTGGGCCTCACAGGTCTGAGCGCCCATATCAACAGCCTGGGATGCCCGGAATGCCGCCCGGATTTCACCCGGTCCCTGCTGGATTTTTTAGGGGAGAAAAAACATGCCCTCTGTGACATCTGCCAGCGGCGGATGACCAAAAACCCCATGCGGATACTGGACTGCAAGGTGCAGACCTGCCAGGCGGCCCTGGTTGGGGCCCCTGCCACGGTGGACCATCTGTGTTCTGCCTGTGAAGAGCATTTTAACACGGTGAAAACCACGCTGCAAAAGCAGAAAGTGGATTTTTTCATTGACAAATCTTTGGTGCGGGGCCTGGATTACTACACCAGAACCGCCTGGGAAATTCAGACTACAAGCCTGGGGGCCCAGAGTGCTGTTGCCGGTGGCGGCCGGTATGACGGCCTGGTAAAGGAACTGGGAGGACCTCCCACCCCTGCCATCGGGTTTGCCATCGGGTTTGACCGCCTGGTGGAAGTGATGGAGCAGCTTGAACAGATAGCAGAAGAACCAGGTCCGGACCTTTTTATCGTGGCCTTAGGGGAACCTGCCATGGAAGCCGCCTATCACCTGTCCTGCGATTTGAACCGGACAGGTTTTCAGGCTGTCACCGATTTCAGGGGAAAAAGCTTGAAAGCCCTGATGAAACGGGCTGACAAGCTCAACGCCCGCCATGTGCTCATTGCCGGACAGACTGAAATGGCGGAAAACCAGGTGATTCTGCGAAACATGGCCACCAGGGAACAGGTTTCCATCCCCATGAACCATCTGGTGCCTGCGCTGAAAAAAATTTTACAAACCGATAACGGATAACATAAGGATAGACCAGGTGACAGACTTACTAGGAGATATGAAGCGGACCCATTTTTGTTCTGAGCTCCGGGACACAGATATTGGAAAAAACGTGGTGTTAATGGGATGGGTGCAGCACCGCCGGGATCACGGCGGGGTTGTTTTTGTGGATCTGCGGGACAGAGAAGGCATCACCCAGGTGGTTTTCAATCCCCTGGTTTCCAGAACCGTCCATGAAAAAGCCCAGGAAATCAGAAGCGAATATGTAATCGGCATCCAGGGAAAAGTGACGGCCAGGCCGGCGGATATGATTAATCCCAATATGGCCACCGGCGCCATTGAAATCCTTGTGGAGGAACTTGCGATCTTTTCCATGGCAAAAACCCCGATTTTCCTGATTGAAGACCGGGTGGAAGCCTCGGAAAATATCCGGCTCCAATACCGGTATCTGGACCTGCGGCGGCCCCAGCTCAAACGCAATATCCTGGCCCGGCACCAGGCCACCATGGCCATCCGCAATTACCTGGACCACAACGGCTTCATTGACATCGAGACCCCGTTTTTAACCCGGTCCACGCCTGAAGGGGCCAGAGACTATCTGGTTCCCTCCCGGGTCAACCAGGGCCAGTTCTATGCCCTGCCCCAGTCCCCCCAGCTGTTCAAGCAGCTGCTCATGATTTCAGGATTTGACCGGTATTACCAGATTGTCAAATGTTTCCGGGATGAGGATCTGCGGGCGGACCGCCAGCCGGAATTCACCCAGATCGACATGGAGCTGTCCTTTGTCAATGAAGACCGGATCATGGAGATTGCCGAAGGCCTGATCTGTGCTATTTTCAAAAAAGTGCTGGGCACTGATCTTTCCGTTCCCTTTCCCAGGCTCACCTATGCTGCGGCCATGGACCGGTTCGGCCTGGACCGTCCGGACCTGCGGTTTGGTCTGGAACTTGTCAATGTATCAGACATTGTGGCAGACACCGGTTTCAAGGTGTTTGCCAATGTGGTGAAAAGCGGGGGCCTGGTCAAAGCCATCAATGCAAAGGGGTGCGCTGCCTTTACCCGCAAGCAGATAGATGAGCTTACCGAATTTGCCGCTGTCTACCGGGCCAAGGGACTGGCCTGGATCAAGATCAAAGAGGACCAGTGGCAGTCGCCCATTGCCAAATTTTTCACTGATGATGAAAAACAGACCCTGGCACAGCGCCTGGATCTTGCCCCCGGGGATATTGTGTTTTTTGTGGCAGACCAGCCCCATATCACCAATGAAGCCTTAGGCCAGCTCAGAAACGAACTGGCACGCAGGCTCAAACTTATCCCTGAAGACCAATTCTCGTTCACCTGGGTTACCGACTTTCCCCTGCTGGAATACGATGAAACAGAAAAGCGTTACCAGGCCCTGCACCACCCCTTTACCGCCCCCAGTGAAGCAGACATTGCCAAACTTGACACCGATCCGCTGCAGGTCAACTCCCGGGCCTATGACCTGGTCCTCAACGGCATTGAAATCGGCGGGGGCAGTATCCGGATCCATGACACAGCCCTCCAGGAAAAGGTACTGGCGTGCCTGGGTATCCAGCAGGAAGAAGCCCGTGAAAAATTCGGTTTTCTGCTGGAAGCTTTGGCTGCGGGCGCCCCGCCCCACGGCGGTATTGCCTTTGGCCTGGACCGGCTCATCATGCTGTTGTGCAAAGAAGATTCCATCAGGAACGTTATTGCCTTTCCCAAGACCCAGAAAGCCACCTGTCTTCTCACGGAAGCCCCGTCCAGTACATCACCGGCCCAGCTCCAGGAACTGGGTATCAGGATATCCAAAATCGGGGAATAAGCGGACAGGCATACGCGTTGTTACAGGTGGCACCGGAAGGAGCGTCAGGTGGTGAAATCTTTGGCCGCACGCCACCCACAGGGAGCGGGGGACGAGCGGCCAAAAGAAAAGAGAGCTGGTTAAATGCGGTTACCCTGACTTCATGTCTTTTTGCGCTTTACATGGAGGATGGGGGTGTTGAATACCAGGGCAGACACATTGTCATCCCGTTTGACTTTTAACTCCAGAGAATCTGTATCGATTTCAAAATATTTGGAAATCACATCCACAATATCCTGCTGCAGATCGGTTAATGTGGTGTCGTTGACTTCGAGTTTGTCATAAATCAAAGAGAATTGAAGCCGCTTTTTGGCGTCATCCCTGCTGTTTTTTTTGGTGGTGAACCGTTTGAACAATCCGCTGAGCATCAAAATTCTCCTTATTGTTTTAACCCGAATGTCTTGCTGAGTTTATGCCACATGCTGGTTTTATAGACAGGCATCTCAATGGGCAGATCTTCTTCTCCGTTCAGGCGCCGGGCAATCTGGCGAAAGGCCATTCCCGCCTTTGAATCATTCTGCAGCACAAGGGGGGTGCCGGTATTGGAAGAAATCAGCACTTTTTCATCCATGGGCACCAGCCCCACAAGGTCAATGGACAAGACTTCCAGCACATCTTCGTGGCTGAGCATTTCCCCGCGCACCACCCGGGCGGGTTCAATGCGGTTGACGATCAGTTTGGGGTTCAAAGACCGTGCATACAACAGCCCGATGACCCGGTCCGCATCCCTGACAGCTGACACATCCGGGGTGCAGATAACCAATGCTTCGTCAGCAGATACCACCGAATTTTCAAAGCCCCGCTCAATGCCCGCTGGTGAATCCATGATGATAAAATCAAATTTGGACCGCAGCTGCTTGGCAACTCTTTCAACGCCGGCAGTGGTGAGCACGTCCTTGTTGTCACTCTGGGAGGCGGGAATCAAAAACAGGTTTTCAATTCTTCTGTCCCGGATGGCTGCCTGTTCAACTTTGCACCGGCCCTGGACCACATCCACAATATTAAAAACGATCCGATTTTCAAGCCCCATGACAACATCAAGGTTCCGCAGTCCGATATCCATATCCACAATGGCCACGCGATTGCCTTCAAGGGCAAGGGCCGCGCCAATGGAAGAGGTGGCAGTGGTTTTGCCTACGCCGCCTTTTCCGGATGTGACTACAATGATTTTTCCTTCCAAGTTCGCACCTCTATAGTTAAATTATGATTATACCGGCTCCGGCCAGGGCATCTTCCTGAACGGATTTGTCGTCATGTAATCCTGGACCAGAATGCTGCCCTTTTTCACGCAGGCAAACTCCGGTGTGGCATGGCTGCGTTCTTCACTGCCGGCAGCAGTTATTGTGCCGATCTTGATACTGGTGGGATCGAAGGCAAGGGCAAATACGATGGCGGTTTCATCTGCCGGGCTGCCGGCATGTACTTTTCCAGCCAGTCTGCCCAGAACAATAATATCCCCGCCGGCAAGAATTTCCGCACCTGGATTGACATCACCAAAAATCACCACATGCTTTTTTGTGTCAATCTTCTGGCCGGACCGGACCCTGCCCCGGAGCATGAGCACATCACTGCGGTGCTGGTCCCAGCCCCTGGAAAGATCCCGCTGCCGGATTCTTTGTGTGGGGGCAGACTGTTTTTTCGGGGGACTTGTCACCCTGCCCACTTCAAATTTTTCAATCAACCGGGATTTGACAAGGGCAAAAAGATCGTCATGGCCCCGGGCATCCCCCATGTCGATGACCACGTTGGCATTGACTGCCAGATGTTTTAATTTTGTGAAAATTTTATCCACTTCAGTGATCAAAACATCTTCCGGTCGGGAGGGATCCAGAGAGATCCACAACCCCCCGCCCACTCCCTTTATTTTTACAGGCGCGGCGTTTTCAAAATGTATCATGTCTGTTGGTCTGGCAACTGCCTTTTTGTCCTGCGTATAAATTGTGGGAAATATATGAGATAAGGCAAATCATGTCAAGCAATGAAAATGAGAATCATTCTTTCTCATGGTATTTGTTTTTTTCATTGACACCAAAAAAAGAGTCTCTATAATACGCTGCCATGAATCTGTTCTTATACATAGAAACATACGCCCATAAATTCCTGCATACAGGCCCTGCTGCCGGCACCACATCTGTGTGTGAAACATACTGCCCACAATTGTTTTCCCATACAGGCCTGATATTCCAAGCCTTTTGTGTTGCCCTAACCTGTGAATGCTGATAAAACCCATAATGGAGGCTTTGAATGTTACTTGTAATGCAAAAAGGCACAACTGAAGATCAGGTCCGGGCTGTTGTTGCAGCTGTTGAAAAAAAAGGCTACACAGCCCGGCCCATACCCGGAGGAGACCGGGTATCCATCGGCATCCTGTACAACAAAGGATCTGTGGACGCCGGCCATTTTCTGGGACTTGACGGTGTAAAGGAGGTTATTCCGGTGACAAAACCCTATAAACTTGTCAGCCGGGAGTTCAGGCAGGAAAACACCCAGGTCAAAATTGGTGACGCTGTTTTCGGCAATGGTACCATGCCCGTGATTGCCGGCCCCTGTGCTGTTGAAAGCCAAAAGCAGGTGCTGGCAATTGCAGCATCGGTGAAAAAAGCCGGGGCCACCCTTTTCAGAGGGGGGGCATTCAAGCCCAGAACATCCCCCTATTCCTTCCAGGGACTTGGAAAAAAAGGCCTTGAATACCTGGCCCGTGTCAGAGAAGAAACCGGACTTCCTGTGGTCACCGAAGTCATGGATACCGAAACCTTTGATTTGGTGGAAGCCTGCGTGGATGTCATCCAGATCGGTACCAGGAACATGCAGAATTTTTCCCTGCTGCGGCGGGCCGGGCAGTCGAAAAAGCCGGTCATCCTGAAGCGGGGCATGTCTGCCATGCTCGAAGAATGGCTCATGGCGGCGGAATATATCATGGAAGAGGGCAACACCAATGTGATTCTGTGTGAACGCGGAGTCCGGACCTTTGTGCGCCACAGCAGAAATACCCTGGATCTGTCTGTTGTGCCGGCAGTAAAAAAAGAAAGCCACCTGCCGGTGATTGTGGATCCCAGCCATGCCGCAGGGGTCCGGGACCAGGTGGTCTGGCTGGCCTATGCATCTGCCGCCTTAGGGGTGGACGGCCTCATGATTGAGGTCCACAACCACCCGGAAGAGGCATTGAGCGACGGGGCCCAGTCTCTGTATCCGGACCAGTTTGCACAGGTTATGGAAAAAATGCGTGCCATCAGAACCATCATTGAAGCTTCGTGAAAACCCTTCACATACAGGGGAAATGGGGTGATTCCGCTATCCATGTGGGGGAGCGCCTGGCCAATATCGGGGCATATCTGCCAGACCAGCCCCTGGTGATCATCACCGATGAAAACATAAAAACCCTTTATGGCCATGCCTTTCCCAAAGCACCTGTCATCACCATCGGTATGGGAGAACAGATCAAAACCCTGGCCACAGTAGAATATATTTTAACCCGGCTGGTGGATCTGGGATGTGACCGGTCCTGTTTCATTCTGGGAATCGGCGGCGGCATTGTCTGCGATATCACCGGATTTTCGGCCTCTATTTTCCTGCGGGGGGTGAATTTCGGATTTGTTTCCACCTCCCTGCTGTCCCAGGTGGATGCCAGCCTGGGGGGCAAAAACGGGGTCAATCTGTCTGCCTACAAAAACATGGTGGGGGTGTTCAACCAGCCCTGTTTTGTGATCTGTGATCTGGAGATGCTCAAAACCCTGCCACAGGATGAAATTTCCAATGGCCTGGCGGAAATTGTCAAACATGCCTTGATTGCAGATGCTGATATGCTGGCCTTTATCGAAAAAAACCAGGAAAAAGCCCTGAAACTAAATCCCCGGATCATATTGCACCTGGTATCTGACTCTGTGGCCATCAAGTCCCGTGTGGTGCAGCAGGATGAACATGAAACAGGCGAACGCCGTAAACTCAATTTCGGCCATACCATCGGTCATGCCATTGAAAAAATCGATCCCTGTGGACACGGCCGGGCTGTTTCCCGGGGCATGGCAGCGGCTGCTGTGTTTTCCATGAAAAAAGGGCTGCTTGGCTCCCGGGAGGTGGAGCGCATTCTTACCCTGCTCCAGGGGCTTGGCCTGCCCACGGACCTGCATTACGATGCCGCTAAAATCATGAATGCAGCCGGCAGGGACAAAAAAAAACATGGGCATTTTGTGTATTATGTGTTTCTGGAAGCCATGGGAAGCGCCAGGGTGGAAAAAATTTCTTTTGATGCCCTGAATGGCTTTATCCGGTCAGTTTTTAAAACCGCTTTTTAACCACCAGCCGGAACCCCACCCGTTCGCTTTTCATGGCCGGCATCATGCCCTGGCGGCGGGTACATCCGGTTGCTGATACATTATCGCTGTATGCCCCGCCCCGGACCACCCGGGGCCGCCCGTTCTCTTTAAAACCGTACCTGTCTGATCCATGGTCCGGGTAACCATTTTTATCATAGACATCCCTGCACCATTCCCCGACATTACCGCTCATATGATACAATCCCAGGTCGTTGGCATAAAAACTGTCCACCGGTGCGGTCCGTCCCTGAAAAGAACCGCTGTCACAACTGCCGCAGTTGGCTTGGGGCATGAAATCCTCTCTTCCCCAGGCATAGGGAATCTTGCGGCCCCTGTTCCGGCATCCATATTCCCACTGGGCTTCGGTGGGCAAAGAAAATTTATGGGGGATTTTCTGGTTGAGTTCCCGGATAAATTCTCTCACCTGTTCAAAAGAAACCATTTCCAAGGGATATATGGCGCCATCCTGGAACCGGGAGGGGTTGGATCCCATAAGGCCCTGCCACTGGCCCTGGGTGACTTCATGGGCACCCATCCAATACCCGTCCAGACATACTTGGTGAACAGGAAATTCATTTTCCCGACATTTGTCTGCATTTTTGTGGCACCCCATGGGAAAACATCCCCCTGGAATCCAGACAAACATCATACCTGTGACAGGGTCCTCCCAGCGCACACCTATCCGGTTTCCGGCAAAATCCTCCCGGAACTGCAGCAGGGTGTCACAATCACCTGCATATTTCCATAATTTCAAATCATTCCAGAGTATTTCCGCTTTTTTGTCCCCCAGTTCATGTGCCTGTCTGATCCAGCATTTTGCCTTGGCAGGATCCTTGAGCACCCCGTCACCTTCATAATAGGCCTGGCCCAGTTTCCGCATGGCCCGGGTATCTCCCTGGCGCGCTGACTGAATCAAATCAGTGATTTGCTGGCTGTCCAGGGCATGACCCGGAAAAGGATTTCCCCAAAAAAAGGCTGTGCATAGCAGAATCACCTGGCATAATCGCAAATTTCTCATGGTCCCTCCCTGAATTTATGAACATGATTGTTATCCAGTATAGCAGGTTGGCAGATATTTTTCTCAAGTTTTCCTTGACAAATAGGTATTAATCCTATTTAATAGCCAAAATGAACAAGAAAGAGGAGATGAGTGTGGACCGGTTCACCCAATTGTGCAAAAATCATGGATTAAAAATCACCCCCCAGCGGGCAGCAGTATATGCTGCGCTGAAAAATTCAAAAGAGCATCCCAGTGCTGACCAAATCCATAAACAACTTTTGCACAGCTTTCCCAACATTTCTCTGGATACGGTGAACCGCACCTTGATCACCTTTGCCCGGATTCAGATAATTGATGTTGTGGAAGGCCAGGGAGATCCCAGAAGATTTGATCCCAACCGGGAAGACCACCACCATTTTTACTGCCTGTCCTGCAATACAATTTTTGATTTTCATGATCCCGACCTGGAACAGCTCCCGCTGCCGGAAGAGATCACACGGACCTGTACCATAACCGGGAAACGGCTCTGCCTGACCGGCTATTGTGAGGACTGCAGACAGCACAAACAAAAGCATCAGCCAATTAATTTTTGTAAACCCTATTAATAAGGAGGAAAATCCATGCCAAGTCTAAAAGGAACCAAAACCGAAAAAAATCTGTTAACCGCTTTTGCCGGTGAATCCCAGGCAAGAAACCGGTATACCTACTTTGCCAGCAAAGCCAAAAAAGAAGGGTATGTCCAGATATCTGACATATTTTCCGAGACTGCTGACCAGGAAAAAGAACATGCCAAACGGCTCTTCAAATTTCTGGAAGGCGGTGAGGTAGAAATCACTGCAGCCTTTCCAGCCGGTGTCATTGACACCACAGTGGAAAATTTGAAAGCAGCTTCCGCAGGTGAAGCCTATGAATGGACAGAGATGTATCCGGGATTTGCTGCGGTGGCAAGAGAAGAGGGTTTTGATGCCATTGCCATGGTATTTGAAGCCATTGCTGTTGCGGAAAAACAGCATGATAAGCGCTACAAAGATCTGGTCGCCAATATCGAAGGCGGCAAAGTCTTTAAAAAAGATGCCCCTGTCACATGGCGCTGCCGCAACTGCGGATACCTGCATGAAGGGACGGAAGCCCCTGAATTGTGCCCGGCATGTGCCCATGAACAGGCCCATTTTGAGGTTCTGGGAGAAAACTGGTAAGCCGGAACAACCGCCTCACTTCTTAAAAAACAACACCCCCGTCCCAGGCCCTGGATTTCTTTAACAAATGGATCCAGGGCCTGGATCCATTTTGCCCCCCGGTGTGCATACACCGCTTTGGTATCTTGTCACAAATCGCCCTTCATGCTGCATTACAAGGCCGGCAGAGGGGGTGAAAACACACAGAAGATGGTTTGACAAAACATTGGGGCGGCCCATTCATTATTTGACAAAACCGCCTTATGCACATATAGTTACAGACAATTGGTCACAGAGGATGCAGCCCCGACGGTTGTATCAGGGAGCACAACACATGCGCCCCAAAGCTGGTCAACAGCGATCCTGTCTGGCCGATGCCCGGCACAAAACCGAATTGGTAGCGCAGGCGCGTCACTGAGGCGGCTGTATTCTAAATACAGCTGATTTTAACCTTAAATAGAACAGGATATACCCATGGCAGAAAATATTATAGAAATCGATGATGATGGATTTGAAAAAAAAGTACTGCAGTCGGAAAAACCCATAATGGTGGATTTTTGGGCCCCCTGGTGCGGCCCCTGCAAAGCCATCGCCCCCACTGTTGAAGCACTGGAAAAAGAATATGGCGACCAGATGACCTTTGCCAAAGTCAATGTGGATGAAAATCCCATCAGCCCAAGCAAATACGGGGTCCAGGCCATTCCCACCCTGATCTTTTTCAAGAATGGAGAAGTTGCCGAACAGATTACCGGCATGGTTGGCAAGGAAAAACTTGAGCAGACCATAAAAAATGTCTTGTAAGGAGACTTTTGCATGACCGATTTTGATTATGATCTTGTGATCATCGGTGCCGGCCCTGCCGGACTCACTGCCGGACTTTATGCGGCCAGGGCCAGAATGGATGTACTGCTGCTGGAAAAAGCCGTCCCAGGCGGCCAGATCATTGTCACAGACTGGATAGAAAACTACCCCGGATTTCCCGAAGGTATCAGCGGATTTGATCTGGCGGAAAAAATGAAAAACCAGGCCGAAGAGATGGGTCTGAAAATAGATACAGCAGAGGTCAAGTCCCTGAATCTGGGCACTGATGTAAAAGAGGTGGTGCTTGCGGACCAAACCATAAAAGCCAAAAGCCTGATCATTGCATCCGGTGCTTCTCCCAAAAAACTGGGAATCGGCGAAGACCGGTATATGGGCAAGGGAATTTCATTCTGTGCCACCTGTGATGCCCCTTTTTTCAAGGAAAAAACCGTTGTGGCCATCGGCGGCGGCGACACAGCGGTTCAGGAATCCATCTACCTGACCAAGTTTGCCAAAAAGGTCTATCTGGTCCACCGCAGGGATGAACTCCGGGCAACCAAAATTCTCCAGGAAAGGGCCTTTGCCAATGATAAGATTGAAATGGTCTGGGATACTGTTGCCACAGGTGTTGATGGCTTGTTTGGTATCGAGGGGGTCCATGTCCGAAATGTCAAAACCGGCGAAGAAAAAACCCTTTCGGCAAACGGGTGCTTCATCTGGGTGGGCACCTCGCCCAATGCCCAATTTATCGGGGATGGTATCAAGACCGATGCATACGGATTTATCCGTGCCGATGCCCGGATGGAAACCAGCGTGCCAGGGGTTTTTGCTGCAGGCGATATCAGGGACACCCCGCTGCGCCAGGTTTCCACAGCCGTGGGTGACGGCGCCATAGCTGCTGTTTCTGCAGAACATTATATTGAGAACTTGTAAAATGAAAAAAATATTGTCTCTGGCATGTCTGGTGCTGCTTGTTTCGGGCTGCTCCCTGTTTGAAGATTCCCGAAGAATGGAAAAAACCGCTGAACAGCTTGCTGCTGAAGGTGCATCCGCTTTTATGCGCGAGGATTACAAGGATGCGGTCAAAGCGTATACTGATCTTAAAGACTGGTATCCTTTTTCCAGATACGCCATCCTGGCGGAACTCAAAATTGCTGATGCCCATTTTCACCTTGAAGAATATGAACAGGCAGTGATTGCCTATGAGCAATTTGAAAATTTGCACCCCAGAAATGAGGCTGTCCCCTATGTTATCTATCAGATAGGCATGTGCTGGTTTAACCGGATAGATACCGTGGACAGGGATATCACTCCGGCAAAAAATGCCCTGGCCCAGTTCAAAAGATTGACAGAGCAGTTTCCAGACAGCGAATATGCCCGAAAAGCGCCTGATCTGATCAATGCCTGCATTGACAAGATTGCCGGCCATGAACTGTATGTGGCACAATTTTATATGAAAACCGGACAATACCAGGCTGCCTTGAAACGGTTTGAATATATTGTGGAATTCTATCCCGGCACAGAACACAGCCAGACCGCTTTGAACCAGATCCCCGAATGCGCTGCCAAGGCGGAATCCGCCAAAAAAGAGTAGTTTTTTCTTTACTTTTTCCCAAAGAAGAGGTAAGAGTATCAGGTTATATTTTTTATGGAATAATTTTTCTTTCAGGAGTTTTGGATATGTCAAAAGAATGTGCCATTTGCGGAAAAAAACCCATGGTGGGCAACAATGTCAGCCATGCACACAACCTGAACAAAAGAAGGTTCAATCCCAATCTGCAACGGGTCCGGGCCCTTATCAAAGAGGGCTGCGTCAGAAAAATTGACGTGTGCACCAGCTGCATCAAAGCAGGCAAGGTTACCAAGGCCGCATAAGTTCCGGACAGGCCACGTCTATAAAATTTTTGCAGCCAGTTCCGCCAGGTCGGACCGCTCCCCTTTTTCCAGATTGATGTGGGCATACAGCGGCTGGCCTTTCATTTTTTCAATGATATAGGCAAGCCCGTTGGTCTGGCTGTCCAGATAGGGATGGTCAATCTGGAAAATATCACCGGTAAACACGATCTTGGTGCCCTCACCGGCCCGGGTGATGATGGTTTTCACCTCATGGGGGGTCAGATTCTGGGCTTCATCCACAATAAAGAAAACCCGGACAATGGATCGCCCCCTGATATATGAAATGGGGGTGATCACTATCTTTTCCTCTTCGATCAGTTCCCGGATCTGCCTGGAGTTGGCATTATTCTCATTAAAATGGTTCTGGATCACCGCCAAATTATCATATAACGGCTGCATATACGGATCAAGCTTGGAGGCCACATCGCCGGGCAGAAAGCCTAAGTCTTTGTTGCTCAGGGGAACCACCGGCCTGGCAATAAATATCTGGCGATACAGCTGCTTTCTGGCCAAAGCAGCGGCCAGGGCCAGCAGGGTTTTTCCGGTGCCGGCCTTGCCTGAAACCGTGACCAGAGGAATATCTTCATTGAGCATGGCATTGAGGGCAAAGCTCTGTTCGGAATTTTTTGGCTTGATGCCGTAACATATCTGGGGCTGGATCGATTTGAGGGTCTGGGTTTTGCCGTCATAAAATGCCAGGGCAGAGTGGGATCCGTTTTTCAAAATCAGGTTTTCATTGGCATAAAACTCTTTTTCCACACCCAGGCGTGCTTTTGCCACCTCATACGGCTTTTTGTACAGGCTGTCAAAAATTTCCGGCCGGACATGCTCCACCACCTGCAGCCCGGTGTACATATCTGAAATATTTTCAACAAATTTTGAATTGTAGTTTTCTGTTTTCAATCCAATGGATCTTGCACGAAGCCGCAGATTGACATCCTTTGTGACAAAGACGACATGCTGAAACTGATGTTTTTTGGCAACAGAATAGGCGATATTCAAAATCTTGATATCTGAAGTGATCTCCGTAAAATTTTCCCTGATTTTCTCATCCAGGGCCACATCCAGGCAAATGGCAATGGACCCTTCGCCATTTTCACGGGGTACGCCGCCGTTGAACATTTTATCAGAGGACAATGCATCCAGGTTTCGCAGAAAATCCCTGGCATTGCAGTTGATGACATTGTTTCCCTTTTTGAATTTGTCCAGCTCTTCAATCACTGTAATGGGAATGTAAATATCATTGTCCTTGAACTGGTGTAGGCACCCGCTGTCATGAAGGATAACATTGGTGTCCAGGATAAAAATTTTTTTCATGCATATCTTCCTTTTGCATGGGCTTTGGCTGTTTCTTGGGCCCATGACATATTTATCACTATTGTTAAAGTCTGTTACTCATGCTGGACAATGCGTTTGACATCTATGACTTTTTTCACCCGCCGCAGTTCTGACATGAGTTTGCGCAGCTGGTTTGAACTTTCCACCATAACCGTGAAATACAGCATGGCCACACCGGTATCGGAAGTGTCGGTTCTGGCATTTAAGATATTGGTTTTATTTTTGGAAATCACCGAGGCGATATCTGCCAGCAGACCAAAGCGGTCATCGGTTTTAATCCGGATACTGGCTGGATAGGATTCGGTATATTCCTCGCTCCACTGAACATCTATCAGTCTTTCCTGGCTCATTTTCATGATATTGATGCAGTTTCTCCGGTGAATGGTCACCCCCTGTCCCTGGGTAATATACCCTGTGATGGGATCTCCGGGCAAAGGATTGCAGCATTTGGAAAATTTAACCAGAATATCGTTGAGCCCTTTAACAATAATGCCGGTGTCTGACTTTTTCTGCCTGCTGTCCGCAAGCTTGGACACAAACCCCTCATCTTTGACATCCTGCTCCATCTGGGGCACCGCCTTATTGAGAATCTGCATGGGGGTGAGTTTTCCAAATCCCACATGGGCAATAAGATCATCCACGGTCTTGAATCCGAAGTGTTGTGCCACCTCCCCTACCTTGCCGGATTTTATCAGGGCGTTAAAGTTCTGGTTTTTCTTCCGGAACAATTTTTCACACATTTCTTTACCAAGTGAGTAGGAACGCTCTTTTTCCCGGGCATTAATCACTGCCCGGATCTTGGTTCTGGCCTTGACGGTCTTGACAAAGTTCAGCCAGTCCGGGCTGGGGGAATGGCCTTTGGTGGTAATGATTTCCACGGTATCACCGGTCTTTAGCTCATGGGCCAGAGGAACGATTTTGCCGTTGACCTTGGCGCCGGTGCATTCCGCCCCCACCTCCGTATGGATACTGTAGGCAAAATCCACAGGTGTGGCCCCTTTGGGAAGGGTCTTGATATCGCCTGCAGGCGTGATCACATATATTTCATCCGGGTACAGGTCAATACGCACGTTTTCGAGAAATTCATCCGGATCATTGAAATTTTCCTGATTTTCCACAAGGTTCCGGATCCAGGCAAACATCTCCCCGGTGGTCTCATCGATGCGGGTTCCTTCTTTGTAGCTCCAGTGGGCTGCAATACCGGATTCAGCAATCCTGTCCATCTCCTGGGTCCGTATCTGGATTTCCACCCGTTCTCCTTTGGGGCCGATGACCGTGGTATGGATGGACTGGTACATGTTGGGTTTGGGATTGCCGATATAATCTTTGATCTTGTAATAGATGGGCTTCCACATGGAATGGATGGCACCCATGGCTGCATAGCACTGGGGAACCGTGTCCAGAATGATCCGGAATGCGATGATATCATATACTTCATCAAAATCCAGGTTCTGGGAGACCATTTTCTGATAAATGCTGTAGTGCTGCTTGTACCGGCCCTTGATGTCACAGGGCAGCTCCATCTCCTCCATTTTATAATGAAGGCTGGTTGACACCTCCTTGATATATGCTTCTTTTTCATCCTTGGCCCGGTTCACCAGGGCATCGATATATTCATACTCATCCGGCAGGGTATAAAAAAATGCTATTTCCTCCAGCTCGTGCTTGACCCAGAATATCCCCAGACGGGCTGCAATGGGGGCGTATATGTCCAGGGTCTCCTGGGCAATGGCAGCCTGTTTATCGGGATTTTTATGGTATTTAAGGGTGCGCATGTTGTGGATCCGGTCCGCCAGCTTGATGAGCACCACCCGGATGTCATCGGCCATGGCCAGAATCATTTTCCGCAACGACTCAGCCTGCTGGGCCACCTTGTTGGAAAAAGGCAGGGCTGACAGCTTGGTCACCCCTTCCACAATATGGGCCACCCCGGGTCCGAACATCTCCTGGATATCCTCCTTGGTGGCCGGGGTGTCTTCGATGACATCATGGAGCAGGGCTGCGGCAATACTTTCCACATCCAGGCGCATATCCGCCAGGATCTTTCCTACCTCCAGGGGGTGCGAAAGATAGGGCTCTCCCGACAACCGGACCTGTCCTTCATGAACCCGGGCGGAATACACATAGGCCCGGTCAATGATATCCAGGTCTGCCTCCGGGTTATACTCGACAATGGTATCCAGTATGTCGGTGATACGAATCATTGGCTGACCCTATCCTGTCCCGCCGGTGAAAACCACCCGGTTAATAGGCTTTGGCAAACAGCACCCGCTGGTCACTGGGTTTTTCACAGCAGATACATTGGCCGCTTTCCTTTGGACCGTCAAAGGGAATACACCGGATGGTGACGGACAGATCTTTTTTAATCTGTTCCTCACAGGCCCCGGACCCGCACCAGTGAGAAAAAACAAAGGCACCGTTACGGGCGCCGCCGGTGTTTTCATACAGATCATAAAATTTCTGTCTGGCATCGATATAAAAGGTGTTGGCCTTCTGAAATGCCAGAGCCCGGTCAAAAAGGGTCTGCTGGATATTGTCCAGGATATCTGTGATCCCGGCAATGAACATATCCCTGTCCATGCTTTCCTTCTGGCTGGTATCTTTGTCTCTGCGGGCCACGAATACGGTGTTGCCGGCAATATCCCGGGGGCCCAGCTCCACCCGGACGGGAATGCCTTTTTTCACCCAGTCCCATCCCCTGGCACCACCGATATCCCTGTCATCAATTTCCACTTCCACCGGCCTGCCGTAATAATTTTTATCAGCCAAAGCTGCTTTCAGGGCTTTGGCGCTCTCTTGCACCTTTGAATTGTCATCTCCCTTTTTAAGAATAGGCAGGATCACCACATGGGCCGGGGCGATGCGCGGGGGCACCACCAGACCGTCATCATCGGAGTGCACCATGATCATGCCACCGATCATCCGGGTGGAGGTTCCCCAGGAGGTGGTCCAGGCATACTGTTCCTGGCCGTCTTCGTTCTGGAACCGGATATCCGATCCTCTGGCAAAGTTCTGGCCCAGAAAATGTGAGGTGCCTGCCTGAAGGGCCCGGCGGTCCTGCATCATGGCTTCGATGCAGGTGGTGTCATCTGCGCCTGGAAACCGTTCTGAAACCGTTTTCCGCCCCTTTATCACCGGTATTGCCAGCCGTTCCTCCACAAATTCGGCATACAGATCCAGCATCTGCAGGGTTCTTTGCACCGCTTCTTTTTTTGTGGCATGGGCGGTATGCCCCTCCTGCCACAAAAACTCACTGGTTCGCAAAAACATGCGGGTACGCATCTCCCACCGGACAACATTGGCCCACTGGTTCAACAGGATGGGCAGATCCCGGTAGGAAGTGGTCCACCTGGACATGGACTCACCAATAATGGTTTCAGAGGTGGGCCGGACAATCAGGGGTTCTGCCAGTTCCCCGGCCGGCACCAGTTTGCCGTCTTTGTTTTTTTCCAGTTTATGGTGGGTGACTACAGCGCATTCTTTGGCAAACCCATCCACATGTTCGGCTTCTTTTTCCAGGTAGGACAACGGGATGAACAAAGGAAAATAGGCGTTTTTAACCCCGGTTTTCTTGAATTGGGCATCCATCTGATTCATGATGTTCTCCCAGATGGCGTATCCCCAGGGTTTCATGACCATACAGCCCCTGACCGGTGAATTTTCCGCCATATCCGATGCCTTGATGATTTCCTGGTACCACTGGGCATAATCCTGTTCCCGGGTGGGGGTAATTGCTGTTTTATTCTTTGCTCCCATTCACATCCTCCGAATTTTGCGTCATTTTATCTATTTCATACAGCAGCTGTGCCACAAGCTGATCCTGGTGCACTTTTTTGAACACCCTGCCTTTTTTAAATATAATCCCTGTGCCGTCTGCGCCTGCAATGCCGATATCCGCCTCCTTTGCTTCGCCCGGTCCGTTGACGACACACCCCATAATGGCAACTTTAATCTGAGAATCCCGCCCAAGTAAAGCTTTTTCTACATCCTGTGCAATTTTAAACAGATCGATCCGGCACCGGCCGCAGGTAGGGCAGGAGATGATCTCAGGCCCTCTGTTTCTCAGTCCCAGTGCACGGAGGATTTCATACCCGGTGCGGATCTCTTCCACCGGATCACGGGTCAATGACACCCGGATAGTATCCCCGAGTCCTTTGGACAACAGCATCCCGATACCGATGGCGGATTTGGTGATGCCGGCATACAGCCCCCCTGCCTCGGTGATTCCCACATGAAAAGGCACATCCGTTTTTTGGGCAAGCAGCTGGTATGCTGCGACGGTGCGGGCCACATCCGATGCCTTCAATGACACCTTGATATCATAAAACCCCAGGTCTTCCAACATCCGGATATTTGCCAGGCCGCTTTCCATCATGGCCTCAGGTGTGGCTCCTAAGCGCTGTGCAATCTCTTTTTCCAGTGATCCGGCATTAACGCCTATACGGATGGATATACCATGTGCTTTTGCGCAGTCCACAACTTTTTTCACTTTGTGATGCGCCCCGATATTGCCGGGATTGATGCGCAGCGCGTCTGCTCCTGATTCAGCAGCAGCCAGGGCCAGTCTGAAATCAAAATGGATGTCTGCAATCACGGGAATGGCCACCTGCTCTTTGATCTGCCGGATGGCCAGTGCGTCCACCATTTCCGGCACCGCCACCCGGATGATCTCACACCCGGCCGTCTCCAGACCTTTGATCTGGCGGACAGTGGCTGACACATCCCGGGTTCGGGTATTGGTCATGGACTGGACCGAAACCGGCGCATCTGATCCCACAGGCACATTACCCACACGGATCTGACGGGTTTTTCTTCTTTTTTGCACCAAGGACAGAATGGGTTTCCTGTTCATATTTCACAAGCCTCCATCTGACAGATCCCAAAAAAAATGGGTCTGGAACCAGCCTGAACAATTTTCATATGATGAAGCGTACCATATTTTAAATGAATGGTTCAAGCCGGCAGATGGGACGGGATATCATTAAACATGCCAGACAGCACGGCCAGGGACCGGTTCAGGTCCTGACGGTTAAATACCTCCAGGCTCACTGTTCCTTGATAGCCCGCAAGCTGGCTGCACACCTGATGCATCTGGTGTGCAGCCAGATGGTCCAGGCTGATATGGTCTTTCATCCCTTTTTCCAGACAGGCAGCACCATGGAGATGGACCAGGGCCAGCCGGTCCCTGAAAACCGTAAAACTGTGTGCCAGGTCATACCCATACCTGAAATGGTGGCCGGCATCAATACATATCATGAGATCATGGGCCTGTGCCAGTGGCTGCAGCAGGGCAGGAGAATAATCCAGGGTTTCCAGGGATATCACCCGGGGATCGGGCAGCAGCGGTATCAGGCGGTCCAGGCCATCCCGGGCACGTTCCTGCCAGGCGGACACATCTTTTTTATCTCTTCTAAGTAGTTCATCTGAGTTACTGTTCGGTTTGGTGCCGGACATTGCCCCGGAGGGTGCGCTTTCAAAACCCATTTCCAGGTGAAGGGTGTGGGTTAAAGGAGACAATGGTGCACACAATTCCACCACCCGGGCCATGGTATCAGCCGCTTTTTGCCGGTCTTTTGCCGCACTGCCGGTGAGGCTGACATCTGTGGGCAGATGCACATTATACCCCACACCCAGATCCCGGGACAGGCATGCCAGCTCGGCTATCTGGGTGCGGGTGGGCAGCACGGCCCCAGGCATGCTTTCAAACACCAGCAGTTCGATCTCATCAAAGAACGCGCCTGTTTTGCGGACATTGGGAATAATATGGTCCGGGTAAATGAATGAGGTGGTGCCTAAGCGGAACTGCCGTTTCATTTTCATTATCCCACCCCTGCAGCCTGGAGCAGCGCAGCCAGGAAAATGGCGGACGAAAGCCCTGTCACCGCAGCTGCCTGCATGAGCCGGCAGGCAGAAACAATGGAAGATATTTGCGGATCATCAAAGCCGGCACCAATATAGGGTTTGTCCACCTGCCTGCCGTGGTAGATACCAGGCCCGCCCAGGCGGATGCGCAGGGCCCCGGCAAAGGCAGCCTCGGAAAATCCTGCGTTTGGGCTTTTGTGCTGCCGGCCCTGGGAAAATCCGGTTTTCAACGCCCCTGCAACGGATGCTTCAGGCACAAAAAAGGCTGCCGCGGCAATCACAAAAACCGCCAGTCTGGCCGGAATAAAATTGGCGGCATCATCGATGCGGGCTGCTGCCCGTCCGAACAATGCATATGTATCATTGTTATATCCCACCATGGAATCCAGGGTGTTGATCATTTTATAGGCCACAGCACCAGGCACCCCCAGCACAAGTACCCAGAAAAGCGGGGATAAAAACCCGTCCACAAAATTTTCCGCCACCGTCTCAACCGCAGCCCGGGTTATACCGGATTCATCCAGGGTCCGGGTTTCTCTGCCCACAATCATGGACAGATTGCGCCGGGCTGTGGGCAGATCTTTTGCCCCAAGGGGCTGCGCAACAACAAGGGCTGCATCTTTCAGACTTTTGACGGAAAAACAGTAAAACAGCAGCAGCACCTGGACCCCCTGGCCAAAAAACAGATGGATCCGGCCGGCTGACCAGATCAGGGCCAGGGCCAGAAAATAGGTGCAGATAATCAAAAAAACGGCAAACAACACGCCCGCTGTAAACTGATTGATAAAAAACCGCCGGAAACGGGGCTCAAAAAACCCAATGGCCCGGCCCATGTATACCACCGGGTGGGGCAGGCTGCGGGGATCACCCAGAAAAAAATCCAGGACAAAGGCGGCGAAAAATATATACCAGGCAGCCTCAACCACGGGCCAGGGCCTTTTCAAGGCTTCGGATCAAAGCCGTATTGGTTTTCCGGTCTTTGAGGGAAAACCGCACATACCGGTGGTCAAGGCCGGTAAAATTGCTGCAGTCCCGGATCAGGATCCGGTCTGCGCCCACCTGCCGGCACACATGGGAGGCGGTATGGTGCAGCAGCTGTGCCAGGATGAAACAGGTGTGGCCGGGAACAGGCACAAGCCCCCTCAGGTCAGCCACCGCATCGAAAAATCTCTTTTTTTCCCCGGCAATATAGGCCCGGGTTTTTTCATAAAAAGGCGCAATCTGCTCCGGGTATTCAAAGATATCTGTGATAACGACCTGGGCCAGGGCATTGACACTCCAGGGCTGGTAATAATGCATGACAGTGTCAACCAGGTGCTTTGCCCCGCTTAAAAAGCCGGTGCGCAGCCCGGGAATGGTAAAAATTTTCGACATGGAAGACAGCACCAGCAGGTTGCCATATGATGTGTCATGGACCAGGGAAATGTCGCCGGCCCCCTCCACAAAGGGAAGGTAGGATTCATCCACCACAAAACACACATCAGGGTGCCTGCGCACCAGGGTGGTGATGAACTCTTTTTCCACCAGCACACCGGTGGGGTTGTTGGGGTTGCAGATAAATACCAGGTCTGCCCTGGCGGCCATATCTGACACCGCTTCCAGATCAGGCAAAAAACCGTTATCTGCTCTGGCCATGCAAAACGCCGGTGCAATGCCGTGCACAGCGCAGGCATCTGCGTAATCAGAATAGGTGGGGCCCAGGATCACAACCTTTTTCGCATCCAGGGCCTTAGGGATGGTATAGATAAACCAGGTGGTGCCGCTGCCGGCAATCACGGTATCCGGATCAATACCGTGAAACCGGGCAAAACCCCGGGTCATGGAACCTGCATCCGGCTCAGGAAGCGCCTGGATAACTGACAGGTTCTCCATAATAACGGTTTTTATCCGTTCCGGCGGCCCTAAAGGATTGAGGTTGGCGCTCATGTCGATGATCTCATCTGCAGAACATCCCAGTTCTTCTGCCAGCCCTTTTGTGTTGCCGCCATGACCGATAATCATGATACGATCCTTTTCACAGAAAAGCGGCGCCGCAGCCCAGAAACAAAATTGCTTCCACAAGTTCTGTCATGGCCCCGAGCATATCCCCTGTGATACAGTTCATCTTTTTTTTGTAAAACCATAAAATACCCAAGCAGCTGATTCCGAACAACAGGTTCAGAACCAGGCCGTTATACCCTAAAAACACAGATAAAAACAGGGGGATCAGGCAATAGACAAAATCTTTTGGTCCCAGGGCAGATGCAAACAGGTCCAGGCCGGTGCCGGTGCCGGTGCGGCCATAGTCCAGAAACCGGATGCCGAAAATCATGGATGCCCGGGCATAGGCAGGTACCAGCAGCAGGACCAGCAGGGCCTGACCGGTTTCGAAAGCAACTTTTACCGCATATATCCCGGCCACCTTCATGGCCAGGACACAGACCACGGCCACAAGCCCCATCATGCCGGTGCGGCTGTCCTTCATGATCTCCAGGGCCCGCTGCCGGGATCTGTGGCTGAAAATGCCGTCTGCCGTATCCCCCAGGCCGTCCAGGTGGAACGCCCCGGTGAGAATCACCAGGCAGAGCACATCTGCCAGGGCAGCCACAGGCAAAGGCCACAGCCACGAGGCTGCAATATCGGTGAGCACAAGCAGACTTCCCAGAACCAGGCCCGCCACCGGGAAAAACCGGATCATGCCCATGGGGGAATAGGCAGCCTGTCGGCCCGCCGGCAAAACCGTTAAAAACAGAAGACAGGACTGCAGATCCGAAAAAAACCCGTTTGTTTTAGGCGGGGTCATGTCTCTTCTTTCCTGGTGAAAAAAAATACCCCCCTGGCCTGGGTTCTGGAGGTAATGCGCCCTGCTGCTGAAAGATCGGCCAGCAGCAGATCTATTTCTTCTGCCGGCAATCCCAGGATAGCGGCCAGATCTTCTTTTGTGCAGGGCCTGCGGTGAATGGTTTCCAGCACCGCAGAAGCCGGGTCTGCAGCCTTTGTACCTTTGGTCCTGGTGCCTGCCCGGGCAATAATCTCCACATTTTTTTCATCCAGGATACGGATCACCCGGTCCATTTCATCAGGGGAAGCCGGTGTGAGGGTATCAACCGAGCCCGGCCGGTCAAGGGTGTTGAGCTGCACCCGGTGGGGCTGTATCTTTCTGATGGCTGCCTTGAGCAGTTGCAGTTCTTCTCTTGTATCATTCACCCCCGGCAGAATGAATATTTCCAGCCAGATCTCTCCGGTAAAATCTTTGGCAAACCCGGCAATACCATCCACAATTTCTGCCGGCTGGATACCGGCACAGGGCCGGTTGATGCGATTGAATACCTTTTGGGATACCGCATCCAGAGACGGCACCACAATATCGGCCAGGGCCAGGTCGGCACGCACCCCGGGATCAGATATCAGGGTGGCATTTGTGAGCACGGCCACCTTCACGCCGGGTTTGTTTTTTTTGATATAGGCAATCACCTGTCCCAAAGCCAGGTTCAGGGAGGGCTCACCTGATCCGGAAAAGGTGATATAATCCGGATCTTCATTATGTGCCCAGTAATGGTCCAGTTCCCGGCACACGGTGTCACAGGAAACATATTCTTTGCGCGATTTTGTCAGAAGGGTGGTATTTTGGCATTCACAATATACACAGTTCAGACTGCAGATCTTGTGGGTTACCAGATCCACCCCCAAAGAGATTCCCAGGCGCCGTGACAGCACCGGGCCGAACAGATGCCGGTATTTCATATGCCATCCTTTGGTTTGATAGTAACGGCAATACCGGCCACTGTGAGCACCACTTGATCTGCCGTCTTTGCCATATGCTGGTTCACCAGTCCGGCCATGTCCCGGAACCGTCTTGCCAGACTGTTTTCCGGCACAATTCCGTACCCCACTTCATTGGTGACCAGGAATACCGGACAACAGGCCTTAGAAAGGGCCAGGGTGGTCTGGTCCATGCATTTTTGCATGGCTGGTTCATCCATTTCCAGTGCCAGCATGTTTGCGGTCCACAGGGTCAGGCAGTCCACCAGTATCACATCTGCTGTCCGGGCATGGGCTGCAATTTCGTCATGGATATGGACCGGCGTTTCAACCGTCTGCCAGTCATCTCCCCGCTGGGCCTGGTGTGCGATCACCCGTTTTTCCATTTCCCGGTCTCCGGGCACGGATGTGGCCAGAAAGATCTTTCTGCTGCCGGGAACAGCGTTGGCCGCATCCAGGGCATACCGGCTCTTGCCGCTTCTGCAGCCCCCTATGACAAGGGTTATGATGTTTTTGTCTGCCACAATATGTTTTTCTTCCTTTTTTCATATGATTAAACCGAACCAAAATACCGTATCCACAACCAAAGATGCAACCAAAAAAATACACAGATTAGGGGTTTACAATCTTTTTTGTTTACTGTAAAGAATGAAAATCCATTCACTACATGATGCTCTAAGGTTTAAAGGAGGCAGGTGTGATCAACCGAAGTACTGCCAGCGTACTGGGCCTGAAACCCGTAACCCGCAACATGTGTTACGATTTTTATGTAAAAATCAACTCTGAGCTGGAAACAGCCGATGCCATAAAAGAATCGGTTTCCTGGTGGCAGGACAACAAATATAAACTCAACGAACTCTGGTGGGTGCTCAATTACTATTCTGAATCTTTGGATCCTGACCGGAATCTGCGGGCATATGTGGAGCAGCATCTTGATACCCTGGCCCTGGAAAAAACAGCAGCCATGGAAAACGCCCTTGCTAAAGAAGAACCCCAGACCCTGGAACAGGCCTGAATATAAAATTTTTCAATTTATGTAAACACCCGGTTTTTCACCCGGCATATTCCCACAGGCGCATTTTCAAAAACAGGTTTCATGACCTGCTCCCGTGCCTGAATTTTCTTCAGAATTCCAGCGTTTTCATTGCCTGTTTTTCCCGGTCATACCCAGTCATGGAATATCCTCTTTTGCACAACTGCATTTTATGCCATAATATGATTATCCAGAAACCTGACAGTATACCAGGTTTCTGGATAAAATTATGGCGTAAAATACCCATTGCCGGATGAACAGGCCACAGGAAACCCATTTATGAAATCTCTTGAAGAAATCTCTCTGCTGTATGAAATCAGTGAGGCGTTGAACCAGCACATGGACATGAAAAAATCCCTGTTCAAGGTATTGGGTGTGTTGTCCGAGTCTTTGAACCTTGTCCGGGGCATCATTTTTTTGACCAACCGGGAAAACGGAGAAATCCGTATTGAAATCGCCCATGGCATTTCAGAAGAAACCACCCGGCAGATAAAATACCTTCCGGGTGAAGGTATCGTCGGCAAGGTGGTGGAATCGGGCAAAGCAGCTGTGGTGCCCCGCATCAGCGAAGAACCTTTATTTCTGGACAAGACCCATTCCAGAAACCGTATCCAGGGGCAGGACTATTCTTTTATCTGCGTACCCATAAAAAAAGAAAACCAGGTGGTGGGTGCCATCAGTGCGGACCGGCCCTTTGAGGGAAAACATGCGTTGCAGCAGGGGGAAAAACTGTTGACTGTGGTGGCGGCCATGCTGGCCCATCATGTGATTAATATCGAAACCGTGCGCCTGGAAAAAGAGCGGCTGAAATCGGAAAACCTGCGGCTGAAAACCGAGCTGGAAAACCGGTACAGTTTTTCCAATATCATCGGCAACTCCAATAAAATGCGTGAAGTGCTCCAGATGATATCCCAGGTATCTTTTTCATCGGCCACCGTATTGATCAGGGGAGAAAGCGGCACCGGCAAGGAACTGGTAGCCAACGCCATCCACTATAATTCAGAGCGTCACCACAAGCCCTTCATCAAAATAAATTGCGCCGCCATTCCGGAAAACCTCATCGAAAGCGAACTTTTCGGTCATGAAAAAGGCGCGTTCACAGGTGCATCCCATCTGAAAAAAGGTAAGTTTGAAATAGCGGATCAGGGCACCATTTTTTTAGATGAGATCGGCAACATGGCCCCGGGTGCCCAGGTCAAACTGCTGCGGGTTCTCCAGGAAAAAGAGTTTGAACGGGTAGGGGGATATAAACCCATCAAGGCGGATGTGCGCATTGTTGCCGCCACCAATGCCAATCTCGAAGAGATGGTCCAGCAGGGCAGATTCAGGGATGACCTGTATTTCCGGCTCAATGTATTTCCCATCTATATTCCCAGCCTGCGCATGCGCAAAACAGATATCATCCTCCTGGCAGACCATTTTCTGGAAAAATACCGAAGGGAGCATGGCAAAGATATCAAGCGCATCACCACCCCGGCCATTGACATGATGATGGAATACCACTGGCCCGGTAATGTCAGGGAACTGGAAAACTGCATTGAACGGGCGGTTATCCTGTGTAACGAAGGGGCTGTTCATTCCTATCACCTGCCGGCCACCCTCCAGACCGGTACTGATTCCAAAACCCTGCCCCAGTCTCTGGAAAAAGCTGTGGCAGGACTGGAAAAGGAAATTCTCATGGATGCTTTGAAAAACACCAAAGGCAATATCAAGCATGCTGCCCGGCTCATCCAGATCACGGTGCGCAAATTTTCCTACAAAGCTGCCAGATACGGCATTCACTACAAGGATTTTCGATAAAAGGAGACGGTCAAATGAAAATGGAAAATTACATCCGGGCCATTGCCGGCCTGTTCATCCTGGCATCCCTGGCCCTGGGCCACTGGGTTTCCCCTTACTGGTTCCTGCTCACCGCTTTTGTGGGACTGAACCTGCTGCAGTCTGCGTTCACCGGGCTGTGCCCCATGGAAAACATCCTGGAAAAATTGTTCAAAATTCCAAAAGCCTGAAAAATACCGCTATAATTTTTTGAGCAGGGTTTTGCGGTCAATTTTCAGTATTTTCAATGCCTTTGACTTGTTTCCGCCGGTTTGGGCAAGCACATCCCTGACATATTTTTTGGTCATTTCCGACAGGCTCAGGGTAACATTATTTTCCCGGGATATGGTATTTTTCATTGCTGCCGGAAATGCAGCACTGTCCATATATTGTGTATCATTCATGATCATATTCCGGTGTATCAAATTTTCAAGTTCCCTGACATTTCCGGGCCAGGCATAATTTTTCAAGGCGGTAATGGCATTTTGTGTGAGCTTCGGTTCTTTTTTTTCCAGCTGTTTTGCATACTTCACAATAAAATGCTTTGTCAGCAGCAGAATATCATCGCCCCGCTCCCGCAACGGCGGAATATCAACAGTAATGACATTGATACGAAAAAACAGATCCTGGCGGAACAATCCTTTTTCAACCAGATCTTCCAGTTTTTGATTGGTGGCCGCCATAATCCTGACATCTGCTTTGTTCTGCCGGGTTTCTCCCACCCTGGTATATTCTTTTTCCTGGAGCACCCTGAGCAGTTTTCCCTGGAGTTCATAGGGCAGTTCACTGATTTCGTCCAGAAAAAGGCATCCGTTTTCAGCTGCCCTGAAAAACCCTTTGCTGTCCTGTGTCGCACCGGTAAACGCCCCTTTTACATGGCCGAACAACTCACTTTCAAAAAGGGACGGCGGAACACCCGGGCAGTTGAAGGGAATAAAAGGATATACAGCCCGGGTTTTATGGCTGTAGTGAATGGCCCTGGCCACCAGTTCTTTTCCTGTTCCGCTTTCCCCGTGAATCAGGACTGTAGCGTCATTTTCACCGGCTTTTTGTATGGTGGCAAACAGATGCTGCATTTTTTCAGACTGGCCGATAATACCGAACCGGGACCAGGTGTCAGAATAGAGTATACCAGGATCTATCCTGCGCTCCTGATATCTTTTTATGCATTTTGCCACGGTGTCCATCAGTTCCATATCAGTGAAGGGTTTGGTGATATACTCATCTGCCCCCTGTTTCAGGGCTGAAACAGCCCCTTTAATGGACCCGTACCCTGTAAGCATGATAATCCCCAGGTCCTGGAAATGATCCCGGGCATATTCGATCATATCCAGTCCGGTCAGCCGGGGCATCTTATAATCGGTGATCAGCAAATCAATGCCCTGACGGGAAAGCACATCAACAGCATCTTTTACATTATGGGCAACAAAAACACGGTACCCTTCAGATGCAAGGTTTCTTTGAATGACCTCACAGGTGATCTTGTTGTCGTCCACAACCAGAATCTGTGCCTTTGGTTTTTTGTCCGGCATCAATCGATCTCCAGCGGCAGTGACATTTCAAAAACACTGCCTTTTTCAGGCTCACTGCTGACCTTGATATCACCACCATGGTTTTTGATGATGCCGTACACAACAGAAAGTCCCAGACCGGTGCCCTGGTCCACATCCTTTGTCGTAAAAAACGGCATAAACGCACTGCTGATATTCTCAGCCGGTATCCCGATCCCGGTATCTTCAATGGAAAAAATCGCTTTGCCTGCAGCCTTTTTTACGGTGAATGTAATTTTTCCACCGTTTCCCATGGCCTGTAGAGCATTGACGGTCAGATTGGTAACCACCTGGTTTATCTGGTTGGCATCTGCCATGACAAACACATCTTCCTGAAACCGCTTTTCAATGGCGACCCCTTCCTTGGTACACCGGGCCGCCAGAAACGTGAGACTGTTTTCGATCACATGGTTCAGGCAGATTTTTTCTTTACGTACAGGGGCGTTCCGGGAAAATTCCAAAAGTTGTTTTATAATTTCCCGTGAATACATGACACATTCCTGGATCCGGGTCAGATCGTTTCTTGCCTGTTCCGGCAGGTTGGACAACTTAAGGGACAGCTGTGCTAAGCCCAGAATATTGCCCAAAGGTTCGTTTAATTCATGGGCCACGCCGGCTGCCAGGCGGCCGATGGTGGCCAGACGGTCATTGTGCAGCAATTGTTTTTGAATTATTTTTCTGGCTTCATCATCTTTTTGTTTTTTTATATAAAAGCTGATGATATTGGCAATGCCCTTGAGCAGATTCCGTTCTTCCCTTAAATAAGGATCTGGGGTTCCGGCAACGGCATCCGGGTGATAATACACATCTATGGCCCCCACAGTCTCATTGTCGATGCATATGTCTTCTGACTGGCATATATCTGATGCAAAAAATTCAGGAGACAGATAAATATTTTCTTTGAACCGAATCCGGGCGCAGCAGTTTTGGGGAAACTGCCATCCTGTGGGAATGATGTGAACAATCTTTTTCAATGCAGCGATGGTGTTTCTTTCCAGAACCACACACTGGGCGACCTGGTACAAACAGTTGAGTTCCTTTACCCGTTCTTTCTCATTGCTTTGGACCTGCTGGTATGCATCATAAAACCGCTGCAGTTTCCTGTTCTGCTTTTCAAGGGCAGCAATTTTTTTTTGCATATCACCTGTATTCTTCACAGCACATCACTGTGTTATGGTGTTTTTCCTGCAGGCAGCATGTTTCCAGATTTTCACAATTGCTGCAGATATTTTCCATAGATGATCCATTGACTGCAGCCAATGGTGTTGTGATCTCTACAATGGGTTGTGCGCATGCGCTTTCCGGGCAGGTACATGAAAATTCTTCACAAAAAATTATGGGCCTGGTATTGTTTTTCATAAAACCGCATTGCCCTGCATGTATACAATTAGCACACAGACCTGATGAAATAGTTTTTTCCGGCATGATCTCTCCTTTAGCTTTGAAGGTTGGTAAACTATCCTGACCCTAAAGCAAAGCGTGTGCCGGGGAAAATATTTTATAAAAAAGCCTGTATTCCAACAGGTTGCTGCATTTTGTGTTACAACGCTGTCAGCATTTGTCTGTGGAATATTTCCAAAGGTATGGAAATATTCCACACTGACCGCAAGGACCTGCAACAGATATCTGCTATAATCCCGTTTTTTTGCCCGGTTCCTGGTTTATGCGGTAGCCGCTTTTATGGGACGCCCCATTGAAAGGGTCCCCTTCCGAGATCATCTGGTCCAGAAGGGCTTTTTCGCCTTCCAGGGGCAGGCGGCCGGTAAGGGTTGCCAGGGCCACCTGCCGGCCGTCCTGGTTTGTAAAAACGGCCTCTGCTTCAGCCCTGCCGCTGTCCTGGACACAGGTCAAGGTGACCCGGCACTGGATGGTATCCCCGAAATAGACCGGATACAAAAATTTGAATGTCATGCCCGTGGCCAGCCATCCCACCTGGCCCCCGAATTCGCAGATCATACCCCCCACCAGAAGCCCGTGACAGATCAGGCCCTTGAAACCCTTGGTCCGTGTCCAGCGGGCATCATAGTGCACCGGATTGTAATCCTGGGTAAGATCGCCGAAACCTCGGGTTTCTTTTTCTGAAAACTGCCGGGTGAAACAAAATGTATCACCTGGCTGTAATCCCTGAACTGCATGTTCCCGTATCGGATTGGCCATGGATACCTGCCTTTTTACGAATTTTACGGGATGGACCGGGCCAGGGACCCGGCTGTCATCAGTTTTTCTGAATACAGAGCAATAGTTTTGGCAAACCGCGCTTTTTCCGAAGAAGAAATGGGTGTTGCGCTTGTGTGCGGAATTTTCAAAGGATTTACAGGACTGCCGTTTTTCTCCACCTTGAAACACAGATGGTATCCCGTGGCAAGGCCTGTTTTCCCCACATATCCAATGACATCTCCCTGGAAAACAGATGCACTCTTTTTCATGCCAGGGGCATATTTATTCATATGATAATAACTGGTTTCATACCCGTTAAAATGGCGGATGGTCATATACCGGCCCATGGTATTGTTATAGGCCATTTGCGTGATGGTGCCGTCGGCAACGGTTTTGATGGGGGTATTTTTTGGTGCTGCATAATCCACGCCGGGATGGGGCCGGCTGGTTTTTAAAATGGGATGCAGCCGGCTGGCGGAAAAATAGGAGGTGATTTTGGAAAAATTCACCGGGGATTTTAAAAATGCCTTTTGAAGGGATTGCCCTTTTTCATCATAATATCCGGCATGGCCATCTGTATCTGTGAACATAAATGCTTTGTGGGCCTGCCCTTTGTTAACAAAAACCGCTGCCAGGATATTGCCGTATCCCTGGAAGGCATCATCCCGGAACCGTTGTTCCACCAGGACCTGAAACCGATCCCCGGGCTGGATATCTTTTGCAAAATCAATGTCCCAGGCAAAAATATCCGCCAGCTGCCCTGCAAGGGAGGTGCAGTGCCCTGCTTTTTTTACCGCCGCAAAAATACTGGAAGCAATTTGAACCGATATCACCTCTTCCCGGATATCATACTGGATGAGAATTTTTCTGATATCATAGCTGTCTTGCTCTTTTTTTATTACCAGCCGGTGGCGGTCATCAATGTCATAGGCAAATGCCACAAACCGGTCCTGGTGAAGGGATATCTCAAAGGGCTGCCCTTGTTTAAACCGGGTGAATGAAAAAACCGGCCGGCTTTGCTTTTCAAGGCGAAAGATCTCCCTAAGGGGCAGAAAAGGCCCAAGAACATCAGAGGCGGTATCCCCGCTTTTGAAACTTCCTTTAATGAGGTGTATTTCAGACGTCTCTGTCTGGTTGGCTGTAATAGTCTGGTCGGTTGCAGTATCAGACAGATCGGCATGAAAATCCTGTGTCCGGGAAAAGGCTGTGGATACGCAATAAACTGCAGCAATCGTGCAAACCAGTAGCACAAACGCCAGTATACCCGGCAGCAGATGTTTTCCGGGAAATGTCATTGTCTTTGGGTGTGCTTTTTTTTCCAAAACCGCCTTTTCCTTTGTATTGTAACAATCTGCCATTCTTCCAGGCGGTCATGTGACCATCCAGGTACCCATGTATACACCACGTTGGGCAGCAACATATCCAAAGATGGAAAAATAGTAAAGGATTTTATGCCGGTCTGAATATTTGCTATAGCAGCGTGCGTTTTTGTGGAAAGCCCCTGGTGGTGTCCTGTGAACGGACCGTCAGAGCCGGAGGGGGCCTGGTAAAATATGCCGGGATGGTTTTCAACCAGAAGGCGGGTTGCCGGGCTTCATTGTTCTTATGCAGACAGGCCCCCGTAGATCTCGGACCGGGCACAGGACACCACCAGGGGCGGGGCCTGGGACAGGGTGCTGCACGCAGCGATCGAAAACCTGGTATGCTTATGGCAAATATCCAGTGCCGGTGGCGACCTGCCGGTTATTGCGCTTTTTTTACCCCGGCAATCAGATCCCTGGCTGTGGCGGCAGCATCCCCCAGCAGCATGATGGTTTTGGGATCGGCATACAGGGTGTTGTCCACCCCGGAATAGCCGGGGTTTGCATCAAAGTTGCAGACCACAACGGTTTTTGCCTCATGGGCCCTGAGTATGGGCATGCCGGATATGGGGCTGCCATCGGTTTCCATGGCAGCCGGATTCACCACGTCACAGGCCCCGAATATCAGTACCACATCGGTCTGGGAAAAGGCAGGATTGATATCATCCATTTCAACCAGTTTGTCATAATCCACTTCCGCTTCAGCCAGGAGCACATTCATGTGACCCGGCATGCGTCCGGCCACCGGGTGGATGGCAAATTCAACCTGTGCCCCCATGGATGCCAGCAGATCCGCCAGTTCCACCACCTTGAACTGGGCCTGGGCCAGTGCCATGCCATAGCCGGGGATGATAATGATCTTTTGGGCTGACAGCAGTTGTGCCACGGCAGCATCCAGAAGATTTTCTTGCTTCCTGCCCGGGGGTTGCGCTCCGGTGTCTGTTTCTATAGAAGCATCCCCTGCGTGTGATTGTTCTTCCGACAGGTTTTCAACAACCTGCCGGATGGTTTCTCCGGCATTTCCCAGCAGCATAACGGTGTTGCTGTTTTTATACAGGGAGTTTTCAACCCCGGAATACCCTGGTTTGTCATCCAGATTACAGCACACCACATGTTTTGCTTCATGGCTGCGTAAAATGGGCATGCCGGATATGGGAGATCCGTCAGTTTCCATGGCTGCCGGGTTCACCACATCGCAGGCCCCGATCACAAAACACAGATCGGTTTGGCTGAATGCAGGATTGATATCATCCATTTCCGCCAGCATATCATAATCCACCCCGGCCTCGGCCAGGAGCACATTCATGTGGCCCGGCATGCGCCCGGCCACCGGATGAATGGCAAATGTCACCTTTTTGCCCATGGAAACCAGTTTGCTGGACAGATCGATCACATCAAATTGTGCCTGGGCAACCGCCATGCCGTATCCAGGCACAATAATGACTGTTTCAGCATTTCTTGCCAGATCCGCCGCAGTTTCAAAAAGATCGGATGCCGGTTTTTGCTCTTTTAGGACCTGTTCCGCCGCAGGCGGTGCAAGACCGGACAAGGCAGTTGCATCAGGGTCTGCCCCCTGACCGGCACCAGGTTTTTCCGGCGCTTTTTTTGGTACAAACACATGGAAAAGGCTGCGGTTCATGGCCTTACACATCACATGGGTAAGGATGGACCCGGAGGCAGCCACGGTGGCCCCGCAGGCGATCAGCAGCTGATTCTCGATAATCATGCCGCAAAAGGCTGCTGCCACCCCTGCGGTGGCGTTTAAAAAGGAGATGAGCACCGGCATGTCCGCCCCGCCGATGCGGATGGAGAAAACAATGCCGAACAGGATGGAAAGGGCGATGATGAGCAGATAAAACACCAGAACAGCACCGGCAGGTGCAAAAAATGCGGCAATGACCATTACTGCCATGGCCCCCAGGTTTGCCATGACAAGCCGGGTATGGTGCGGCAGAATGGTCGGGGTCTGCCCCAGCCTGCCTGAAAGCTTGCCTGCGGCAACCATGCTGCCGGAAAATGTCAATGCGCCGATGGCCAGACCCAGAAGGCCGGATATTTCATTCATGGCCCCCAGGTGCTCAAAACCCCGCATCAGTTCTGCAAGGGAAAGAAAAAACGCGGCAATCCCGCCGGCACCATGCTGGAACGCCACCATGGCCGGAATCTGGATCATGGTGATCTTTCTGGCCACCCAAAATCCGGGAACCGCCCCGGCCAGAAGGCATATCACCACAATATAGGGATGCATGATCCCGTTTCGAAAAATCACCAGAATTGCGGCACACAACAGGGCAAAGGCTGCCGCAAGGTTACCGTATTTTGCCAGAAAAGGCCGGCGGAAAAGCCAGATTCCCAGGATCAGAATACCGATGACACAAAAATCCAGAACCAGGTTCACAAAAGCATATGTCTGTGGCATTATTTTTTCCCCTCCCCCTGTTTTTTCCTGAACATGCGCAGCATCCGGTCGGTTATGGCAAATCCGCCCACCAGGTTGAAGGCTGCCATGATAAAGGCCACAGATCCGATGATCTGTTCAGACCGTGTGGATGTGACGGAAAAAAGTATCAACACCCCCAGTATGGTGACTGCGGATATGGCGTTTGTCATGGACATCAGCGGGGTATGCAGCAGGGTCGGGATGCGGGAAATCAGAAAATACCCCACCACAAAGGAAAATACAAACACCCCTGCCATCAATAAGAGATTTGTCATTGGACTGCTCCGGATAAAGTTAGGGGTTGCGGTTAATCAGACAGGCCCATGGCTTTTCTGGTACCCTTATGGAACAGCTCTCCTTTATGGGTCACCAGGGAGTCTTTGATGATCTCATCTGTCATATCAAAGCCGGTTGTCTTGTTTTTAAACAGGTTTTCCACAAAATAATACAGGTTGTTGGCATACAACCAGGAGGAGTGAACGGGCAAAGAACCTGGAATGTTTTTAATGCCGCAGATATACACCCCGTTATGGATGAACTCTTTTCCCGGGTCCGTGATCTCGCAATTGCCGCCCTGGTCAATGGAGACATCGACAATCACTGAACCGGGCTTCATGGTTTCCACCATTTTCCGGGTCACCAGGGTCTGGGCCACCTCCCCGGGCACCAGGGCGCTGAGGACGATGATATCGGCCTCTGCAACCAGGGGGGACAGGGCCTGGCGTTCTTTTTCAAGCCAGTCGTCGGAAAGGGCTTTTGCATACCCGCCCTGTCCGATCACAAGTTCCGGCGGGGCATCAAACCCCACCACTTTCACCCCAAGGCTTTCCGCTTCTTTTTTTGCATCCGGCCGGATATCCACCGCCTTGACCACCCCCCCCAGCCGTTTGCCTGTGGCAATGGCCTGGAGCCCCACCACACCCGTGCCGATCACCAGGATATTGGCCGGTTTTATCATGCCGATGGAGGTTCCGATCATGGGTACAAATTTTGGGAAATTGGCTGCTGCAATGATAATGGATTTATAGCCTGTGATGGCACTCATGGACGTCAGCGGATCCATGCGCTGGGCCCGGGAAATTCTGGGAATACCGTCCATGGTAAATGCGGTGATATGCCGCTTCTGCAGCTTTTTCACATCATTATGATTGGACGGTGCCGCCGGGTGCAAAAAGGTGATGAGGATGCTGTTTTCCTTTATCATGTCGATCTCATGGGTGTTGAACTGTTCATTGAACAAGGGTTCTTTCACCTTTAAAATAATATCGGATTTTTCAAACACCCGGGCAGCATCTGCTGCAATATCGGCCCCGGCATTGCGGTACTGGTCATCATCCACAAAAACCCCGGCCCCGGCTTTTGTTTCCACAAGCACGTCAAATCCCAGTTTTATGAATTTTTCAATGGTTTCCGGAAGTGCTGCAACCCGGTTTTCCTTGTACATGATCTCTTTGGGTATCCCGATCAACATGGTATGGCTCCTTATTGTTTATTCTAAATGATAGGTTGTTTACGGCTGCCTGCTACAGGTCTGATGCGGTTTTTTTGATCTGACCGGCACACTGCTGCAAAGCGGTGTAAAATATCGGCGGCTCAGGAGAGGAAAGCAGGGCGTTGAGATCTTTTATGGCAGCAGTGAAAAATACCTGTAATCTGTCTTTCTCAATGTCAGGGTTCTTCACCATGGCATGGGCCATTTTTTCAAAGCTGTCTGTTGCCAGAATCCTGATATCATAATACAGATCCCTGCGCTTTATTAACAAAAGAACCTCCTGTGCCAGATCCAGGCCCGGGTTTTCAACTAACGGCAATGCCTCGATGGCAGCCTCCCGCAGCCGCCAGTTATGATCAAACCTGAGCAGCCGGATCAATTCATCCTGGCAGTAGCCCAGTTCACCGGTCCGGGACAATCTTTCCAGTTTTTCCAGAACAGATCCCCAATCCATCAGGTTTCCAAAAACGTTGTTTTCCATAGGGCATCCTTTGCTTTTTACGTGGTATTTTTTGTGCCCTGCACTGCCGGAGACCGGAGATCTGTCGATACCGGCACATAACAATGCAGGATCTGCCGGTACATTTCAGGAGCAATGCGCGTGCCACGGACATAAATAAAACTAAAATAGTTGTAAATATAATATGTTATAGAAAAAAAATTGGTGAAATCAGGAAGGAAAGAAACCGGCGAAACGGTTGCACACTGCATCAGGTGATGCAATGTGCAACACTATTTTATGTCCAGGCGGTTCATGATACGCCACAGAGTGGACCGGTCAATACCCAGCAGACTCGATGCCCGGGTTTTGTTCTGGTTTGTTTTTTCTAAGACCTTGCAGATATGGTGCTTGCTCAATTGTTCCAGAGAATGGATATCGCCGGCACCTGTTCCGGCCTTTGTATCCGGTCTGATCAATGCATGGGGCAGGCTGTTCAGGGTCAGTTTCGACCCTGTTTCAAAAAGCGTGGCCCGTTCAATGATATTTTCAAGCTCTCTTACATTTCCGGGCCAGAAATATGCCTCCAGCTTTTTTAATACCGCCTGTGAGATGGCGGTGATGGATTTGTTGTTGGCGGCACAATACTGGTGTAAAAAATGGTGTGCCAGAAGACTGATATCCCCTTGCCGCTCACGTAAAGGCGGCAGGTCAATCACAACCACATGCAGCCGGTAATACAGATCTTTTCTGAAAATGGCCTGGTCAACCATGGTCTCAAGGTCCTTGTTTGTGGCTGCAATGACCCTGACAGATACCTTTTTTGTTTCATGGGAACCGACCGGCTGAATTTCCATATTTTCCAGGACCCGCAAAAATGTCTGCTGCAGGCCTGCGCCGATATCACCGATTTCATCCAGAAATATGGTGCCGCCGTCAGCTGCCTCAAAAAATCCCATTTTGTCTGATATGGCGCCGGTGAATGCCCCTTTGACATGGCCGAACAATTCGCTGGCCAGAAGGTTCTCATTGAGGGCGGCGCAATTGACGGGAATATAGGGTTTTGCCGCTTTTTTGGAATTAAAATGGATGGCCCTGGCAACCAGTTCCTTTCCTGTGCCGGTTTCTCCTTTTATCAGCACGGTGGCGTGTGCGTCCTTGACAAAATTAATGGCCTTGAAAACCCCCATCATTGCCTCACTGGTACCCACTATATTGTCAAAGGTATATTTTTTTTCCAGCTGCTGCTGCAGCCGGATGTTGCTTAAAACCAGCTGCCGTTTTTCCAGGGTTTTTTTGATGACCAGCCGCAGTTCTTCCATGTCAAAGGGTTTGAGGATATAGTCTTCCGCCCCCTGCTTCATGGCAGATACTGCCGTATCAACCGTGCCGTATGCCGTGATGATGATAAACATCATATCCGGATCATACTGTCTGGCTGCACGCAGAAGCTGGCTGCCGTCAATACCGGGAAGTTTCAAATCTGACAGAACCAGGTCAAACCGGGTGTCTTTGATATGTTCCAGCGCTTTTTCGCCGGTATAAACCGATGTCACGGCATAGCCCTGTTTTGAAAGAACATACACCAGTCCCTGGTTCATTTTTTCATCATCTTCAACCACCAGAATCTTATATTTTTTCATAAAACTCCTGAAACATCCTGTACCGCTGGCAGCTCAAGGGTAAAAACCGTACCCGGCTTTTTTGCCTGCTCTCTGGTTGCACTGATGACCCTGATATCTCCCCCCAGTTTTCTGGCCATTTCATAGCTGATAAAAAGGCCGAGTCCAATGCCGTCACCTGATTTTTTTGTGGTGAAAAACGGATCAAAAATTTTTTTTTGTTCTTCGACGGCAATGCCGGGTCCGGAATCCGCAACCTCTATTTTTATTTTTTTAACCGCCGGTATATACCTTGTTTTCACAGTGAGTTCCCCGCCTTTGTCCATGGCTTCAACCGCATTGGCCACAAGATTGGTCAATATGGCCTGAAACGTGCTTGCATCAGCCTTTACAAAAGGGATATCCGGTTCCAGTTCTGCTGTTACCCTGATATTTTTTGCAGCACAATGGTGCCTGGTGATATCCATTAATTTTGCCACAATCTTGTTGCTGTCGGTTGTGTTGTCATCTTTTTGGGAATGGCGGGAAAAATCCAGCAGGTTTCTGATGATGGTGCTGCCCCGCCTGACCTCATCAATGACGGTGGCAAGCTTTTGATGCACTTTTTCATCCCCGGATTCCGCCAGCTCTTCTTTTGCAATCTGGGTATAAAGCAGGGCATTGGCAAGGGGGGTGTTCAGTTCATGGGCAAGACCGGAGGTCAAAAGACCTAAAGAGGCCAGTTTTTCCTTCTGGATGACCTGAAACTCCAGCTCTTTTTCATACTGGTATTTGGCCTTTAAAATATTGACGATAACCGTTGAAATAAAAAGCGCCAGTCCGAAAACAACCAGTGCTGTCAACAGGCCGTAAATTATGGCCTCCCGCCCCAGGTTCCTGATGCGGTTCAAAATTTCATCCATATCCTGGTCAGCCATCACATACCAGGGGAATGTGTCCACTTTCTGGTAGGCCTGGAGCACCTGTTCTCCTCTGTAATCTATTATTTCATGCAGCCCGTGGGCCCTGCCGTCTGAAAGATCGATGGCAATGGTGTCTGCAAGTGCCCTGGCCCCGAACCGTGATGCAGACAAAAACCTGCCTGTATCATCCACCAGATACACTTCACCGGTATCTTCAATATTGCTTTTCCGCAGCAGCAGGTCCACAAACCGAAAATCAATCACCGCGCATAACCTGCTGCAGTTTTTTTCCGGTGCTGCTCCAATGGATGTGCAGATCACCAAAGCGGGAATTTTTTTTTGTCCAAGGGGAAAGGCAAAAATATCGGTAAACGATGCACCCATCCAAGTGTGATTCACCGGCTGCTGATCTAAAAACATATCCATGGCAGGATCCCTGGTGGAAAAAAAACCGGTTGCTGACCGGTCCACACCAAAAAACCCCAGGTAGGGCTGTACCCGGTCTTTCATCTGTTCCAGATACGCTGCAAGTACGGCAGCGTCCGGATCCAGCATACAGATCACGCCGGACAAGTGTTTGAGATCATTTACCCTTTCCAGCATGAATTCCCTGATCGCTCCGGCGTTCTGTTTGGACAGCCCGTTCAGATAGGAGGAGGCTCTTTCTTCGATCAGGGTTTCTCCCTGGGAGATGAGCTTGTATCCCAAAGAGGCCAGGGGAACAAGTGACACAAGCATAAATGCCATAATCAGGCGTATTCTGAGTCGCTCAAAGTTCATCTACCCGCCGTGAAACCATCCTGGAAAAATGGCCGAAACCTGTCACAGGTTCCGGCCATTAAAGGGTTTTAAACCGCATCAGGGATAACGGTTATTTCTCTTTTTTATCATCAGCAGCTTTTCCCACGTCTGCCATCATTTTGAGCATGGCATACCGGTCCGTGACCTCTTTTTCGATTTTTTTGCGCAGCCGCTGAGATTCATCCGGAAAACTTTTTTCCAGAGCCGCAAACCGCACCTCTCCCCCTAAAAATTCCTGGAGACTGCCGTCCGGTTCCTTTGAATCGAGAATAAAGGGATTTTTGCCCTCATCTATCAGATCCGGATTGAACCGGTACAAGGGCCAGTAACCGGATTCTACAGCCAGCTTGCCCTCTTCCTGGGATTTTCCCATACCCTTGCGTATTCCCTGGTTGATGCAGGGGGCATAGCAGATGATCAGAGAAGGTCCGGGATATTTTTCGGCTTCCAGCAATGCTTTCATGGTCTGGTTCTTGTTGGCGCCCATGGAGATGGATGCCACATAAATATACCCGTAACTCATCATCATCCGGCCCAGGTCTTTTTTGCCGATCTTTTTGCCGGAGGCCGCATATTTGGCAATGGCACCGGTGGGGGTGGCTTTGGAGGACTGGCCCCCGGTGTTGGAATACACTTCTGTGTCCATCACCAGGATATTGATATCCTCTCCTGAGGCCAGCACATGGTCCAGGCCCCCGAACCCGATATCATAGGCCCAGCCGTCCCCGCCGAATATCCAGTGGGATTTTTTGGTGAACACATCTTTTTCATCATAAATTTCCTTGAGAATCCCATGGTTTACATCCCTGAGTAGATTTTTGAGGGCAAAGCCGTATCTGGCGGATGTCTCAGGGTCATCCTTGCCGTCCAGCCAGCCTTCCAGGGCCTTTTTCACCTCCGGGGCCACGTCGGTTTCCAGGGCCTGTTTCATTTTGGATGCCAGGGTGCTGCGCCGGCTCTGGGTGGCCAGCATCATGCCGTACCCGTATTCCGCCGCATCCTCGAACAGGGAGCTGGCCCAGGCAGGGCCGTGTCCATCGGCATTGGTGCAGTAAGGCGTGGACGGTGCAGACCCCCCCCAGATGGAGGAACATCCTGTGGCATTGGCAATGGTCATTCTTTCGCCGAACAACTGGGTGATCACCTTTACATAGGGGGTCTCCCCGCACCCGGCACAGGCACCGGAGAACTCAAGCAGGGGTTTGTGCAGCTGGCTGCCCTTGACGGTTTCTCTTTTGAGAATATCTGTTTTAAAGGGAATACCCAGAGAAAATGTGTGGTTGGTTTTTTGTTCATCCACCTGGGTGGATAACGGTTTCATCACCAGGGCGGTTGTTTTGGCCGGGCAGATGTCGGCGCAGTTGCCGCAGCCCTGGCAGTCAAGGGGATTGACCTGGATTCTGAATGCATAATCCTCCATGCCCTTGCCTTTGCCGTCCACCGTCACAAAGGTGTCCGGCGCCCCTGCCAGTTCATCTTTAGTGGCAACAATGGGGATAATGGCGGCATGGGGGCAGACAAAGGCGCACTGGTTGCACTGGATACAGTTCTCCGGTATCCATTCCGGCACATTGATGGCCACCCCGCGCTTCTCATATTTGGAGGTTCCCTGTTCAAATACCCCGTCCACGGAAAATGCCGATACCGGCAGGTCATCTCCGCCCTGGGCATTGATTTTGCGCATCACATCTTCAACGAACGGCGTGGCCGGTTCCGCATGGGTTTCTTCTCTGACCGCGTCTTTCCAGGATTTGGGAACCTTTACCTTTTTCAGGTTGTCCAGGGTTTTGTCCACAGCCTCGATGTTCATGTTCACAACGGCATCCCCTTTTTTGCCGAACATCACCTTGATATCCTGCTTGAGCAGGCTGATGGCCTCCTCCACGGGCAGCACATTGGACAGCTTGAAAAAACAGGTCTGCATGATCATGTTGATGCGGTTGCCCAGGCCGATCTTTTCAGCAATGGCCACTGCGTCAATATTATAGAAGTTGAGTTTTTTGTCATAAATGGTCTTGCGCACATCTCCGGGGATCCGGGTTTCCATATCCTTTACAGACCACTGGGAGTTGAGCAGAAAAGTGCCCCCTTCCTTGATGCCCTTGAGCACATCATAGATCTGCACATAGTTGGATTTGTGGCAGGCCACAAAATCGGGATTTTCAATCAGATAGGTGGATTTTATCTTCACATCCCCGAACCGCAGGTGGGATACGGTCAAACCCCCGGATTTTTTGGAGTCATAGGCAAAATATCCCTGGGCGTACTTGTCGGTGTTGTCTCCGATGATCTTAATAGCTGACTGGTTGGCACCAACCGTACCGTCAGACCCCAGTCCCCAGAATTTTGCGGAAATCGTGCCTTCCGGTGCCGGGTCAAACCCTTTTTCCACATCCAGTGATGTGTGGGTCACGTCATCATCAATCCCCACAGTGAAATGGTTTTTCGGTGATACGGCATTCATATTGTCATACACCGCCTTGATCATGGAGGGGTTGAACTCCTTGGAAGAGAGCCCGTACCTGCCCCCGATGATTTTCGGTCCTTCCCCATGTTCCATGAATGCGGTACACACATCCGTATACAGGGGTTCGCCGATGGCGCCGGGTTCCTTGGTTCTGTCCAGCACCGTAATGGTTTCCACGGTGGCGGGAACGGTCTGTAAAAATGCCTGGGTGTCAAAGGGCCGGTACAGCCGGACCTTGACCAGGCCCAGGCGGTATCCCTGTTCATTGAGGCATGCAATGGATTCTTCGATGGCTTCACAGGCAGATCCCATGGCCACGACAACATGGGATGCCTGGGGATCTCCCACATAGTCAAACAGACGGTAAGGCCGTCCGGTCAAATTCCCCACTTTTTTCATATACGCTGTAACAATGGCCGGGACTTTCAGATAATATGTGTTGGCCGCTTCTCTGCCCTGAAAATAGATGTCCGGGTTCTGGGCCGTGCCCCTGGTATCCGGATGTTCCGGGTTCACGGCCCGGGCTTTGAATGCTTTGTACGCCTCAAAGTTAAACAGAGATGCCATATCTTCGTAGTCAATCATTTCAATTTTCTGGATCTCATGGGAGGTCCTGAACCCGTCATAAAAATGCAAAAACGGCACCCGTGCATCCACTGTGGCCAGATGGGCCACCAGGGCCAGGTCCTGGGCTTCTTGTACCGATGAGGATGCCAGCATGGCAAACCCGGTCTGTCTTGCTGCCATCACATCCTGGTGGTCCCCGAATATGGACAGGGCATGGGCGGAGATGGACCGGGCAGTGACATGAAATACAGAGGGCAGCAGCTCTCCTGAAATTTTGTACATATTGGGTATTTTAAGCAGCAGCCCCTGGGAGGCTGTAAAGGTGGTGGTCAGAGCCCCTGCTGCCAGAGAACCGTGGACAGCCCCTGCTGCCCCGGCCTCGGACTGCATCTGCTTGATATCCAGTACCTGGCCGAATATATTTTTTCTACCCTTTACCGCCCAGGAGTCTGCTATTTCTCCCAGCGGACTGGATGGGGTAATGGGATATATGGCTGCCACTTCACTCATGGCATATGCCACATGGGTTGCAGCGGTATTCCCGTCAATTGTCTGCATGTTTTTTTTCATAATTTTCACCTCTTGTGGTTTTATGCGAACATATAAAAATCCCAATATAACCTGTAAGTCATACAATAAGTTATCAAAATTGTAAATGCCGTATCCATCTCCAACCAGGTAATCCCACGAATAAATGTGCATGTTAATGACACGGCATGTCACCTTCGAAGGTTTAATGTATCTATTTTCTATGCTTCTGATAAAAAATATGGTAGTGTACGCGGATGTGTTTTTAAATATATTTTTAATAAAAAAAATACCTTAGCAGCATATTACAAGGAGTTTACATGGGATTTTTATCCACCACCCTTTCTGTGAGCCGGTATCACATCCAGAATAAATTTGACAATGAACCCATGGAACAGGTGCGAAAGGGACTGGTCAAACATGCCATCCCGAAGCTGGAAAATGAATACGAGGAGATTTCCGCCGGGTGGACCCCGTATGAAAGCCCGTATCTGCCGGATTTTGAAAAATTTTCCTTTGTTTTCGGCCCCTATTTTCTTTTTTCTCTGCGTATCGATAAAAAATCGATCCCTGCCAAACTTGTGCAAAAACAGATGGCCATTGAAATTGAAAAGAAAAAGGAAAAATCCGGCAGGGATTTTATTTCCAAAAACGAAAAATCTGAAATCAAGGAGATGGTCATGGATGTGCTCATGCACAAAATGCCGTCCATCCCCAATGTGTATGATATTCTCTGGAACTATGAATCAGCTGACCTTTTTCTGCTCACCACCCAGAAGGCAGGAAATGAATTTTTTGAAACCATATTTTTAAAATCCTTTAACCTCAAACCCATCCGCATTTTTCCCTATACCCTGGTTGAAACAAAATCTGCTTTTTCATCTGCGCAGAAAGACCGGATAATGACCCTGACCCCCCTGCACCATGTGAGGTAACCCATGCTGGATATTGCAACCGCCTACAATAAATACGGCTTTTTAGGAAATGACTTTTTAACCTGGCTGTGGTTTATCATCGAAACAGACCAGGATATCACCCGGATCATGGGATCAAAGGAACCGGTTTCCCTTGATATCGGTAATTCCCTGGTACTGGAAAACACCTTAGGGGATAAATCCAAGGAAAAAATCACCATCAAAGGGGACCAGGCCGGGCTTGAAGAAGGCACTACCGCCCTGAAAAAAGGGGCCAAGGTTACGGAAATGAACCTTTTGTGCACCCTTGGCCAGGAAGAGGAATACAAATTCACCATCAAAGGAGAAAGCTTCAATATCACCGGGCTGAAAACCCCTGCGGCCGGCAGGGACGGCTCTGATGATGAAATCGAAGGCCTGATCCTTGAAAAAGCCCATCTGCTGTTTCGGATCACCCAGGTTATTGACACCCTTTTTTTGGCCTATCTATACCTGCGCACGGCAGATGACTGGAAAGACAACGGCTTGCGCCAGATGCGCGCCTGGATATACAATGATTAAAACTGTGTTGAAAAAATGATCAAAACCACCCCTTTTTTAAACACCTTTTGCGGCAGGGGTTCAAAACCTGTGACATATGTGATTTATACCAACATTTTTTTAACACAAAAATAATAAAAAAATAATGTTATTTCAAATAGTTAAAAAGTTATAAACATATGAACACCCCTTATTGTTGTTATTGTTTTTTAAAATCTAATTATAAATAAAACAACCAAAATATTTATCAATTGATAATTGCCCTGTTTTGAGATAAATATTTTAAAAAAAAATACAATCAATAAGAGATAGGAAAAGGAACCTGAATGAGATTTTCATTTGACAGAAAAGAGGTCCTGGAGATCCTTTCAAAAATCCAGGGGATCACCGGCAGAAAAACAAATCTGACCATCACCTCAGACGTATTGATCAAGGCCATGGGAGACCAGATCATCATCACTGCCAATGACCTGGAAACCGTATTCACAGGAACCTATGATGCCCAGGTGGAAACAGAAGGGATTTTGTCCATCAGCTCAAAAAAATTCTTTGAAATCATCCGGGAATATCCTGACAATGAGATTCCTGTCAATGAAGTGGAAAACCGGTGGGTGGAGATCGGGAAAGGCGACAGCCTGTTTCATATTGTATCATCAGATTATGAAAATTTTCCGGAAACCCCGGTAATAGAAAATGTTGATTTCATTGAAATAAATGCCAGGGATCTGCGGAAAATGGTGGAGACTGCCTCTGTTGTATCCGCCTTAGGAGATGAAAAACGCATCTATGTACTGGGTGCTTTGATTGAAAAGATCACAAAGAATGACACACCTTTTTTACGCATGGTGTCCACTGATTCCAGGCGCCTGCACTGTTATGATGCCCCGTACAGCGGGGATCTTGTCCTGCCTGAAGCAGATGTGATTATTCCCAAAAAAGGATTATCGGAGCTGCATAAATTCATAGATAACAGTTCTGAAACCATCCGGGTGGGCATCAAGGACAACCACTTTGTTTTCCAGCGGGTCAATGAATCCATTATGATCAAACTGCTGCAAGGAGAGTATCCTGACTACAGACCCCTCATAAACACCGATATCATGACCGGCATCGAAGTGGACCGCACCATGTTTTTCACCCTGATGCGGCGGGTGTCCATTCTGACCTCAGATGATTACAAGAGCGTGATCATCAATTTAAAGGCGGGCGAACTCACCGTCACCATCACCAATCCGGAAATCGGAGAATCCAAAGAGCGCATGATGATCGGGTATGATGGTGAAGAAATAAAAAGCGCCTTCAACCCCAGATATTTTATGGATGCTTTGAACCTGTTTGACCAGGCCACTGTGGTGCTCCATATAAAAGAGATCAAAAGTCCGTGCATCATCAAATCCCTGGATGATGACAACCTCATTTGTGCAATAATGGCAATGCATTTATCATGAAAGAAAACACCGTGACAAAAGAATACAACGCAGACAGCATCAAGATTTTAGAAGGACTGGAAGCGGTCCGCAAAAGACCGTCCATGTATATAGGCAATGTGGACATGGAAGGACTCCATCACCTGGTGTATGAGGTGGTGGACAACAGCATTGACGAAGCCATGGCCGGCCATTGCGACACCATCAACATCACCATTCATCCGGACAACAGCGTAAGTGTGGTGGACAACGGCCGGGGTATCCCGGTTGAAATGCATGAAACAGAGCACATCCCGGCCTGTGAAGTGGTCATGACCAAGCTGCATGCCGGCGGAAAATTTGACAAGGATTCCTATAAGGTGTCAGGCGGTCTCCATGGTGTGGGAATATCCGTTGTCAACGCCCTGTCCCAGCATCTGGAAATGGAGGTGTATAAAAACGGGAAAATCTACCACCAGACCTATTCTCGGGGCCATAAAATAACAGATCTTATGATCAAAGGCGATACCGTGAAAAAAGGGACAAGGATCAGGTTTATCCCGGATTTCACCATCATGAATGAAAACGAATTTGATTATGAGGTGTTGTCCCGGCGCATGCGGGAGCTGGCATTTTTGAACAAAGGGGTCAGGATCATTATTGAAGATGAGAGGTCTGCCCAAAAAGATGATTTTTTCTATGAAGGCGGCATTGTATCCTTTGTGGAGTACCTCAACAGATCCACTACCCCGCTGCATGATCCCATTCACATTGAGGGGGATAAAAAAGATGTCCAGGTGGAGGTGGCTATTCAGTACAATGACACCTTCAAGGAAAAACTGTATTCCTATGCCAACAATATCCGTACCATTGAAGGCGGATTCCATGTATCCGGGTTCAAGGCCGCCCTCACCCGGACCGTGAACGCCTATATATCCGGATCCAAAACCCTGCCCAAAAACATGCAGAACCTCAAGCTTTCCGGCGATGACATGAGAGAGGGCCTGGCCGTGATCATTTCCGTGAAGATCATGGAGCCGCAGTTTGAGGGCCAGACCAAGACCAAGCTGGGTAACAACGAGGTCAAGGGAATCGTTGAATCCATGCTTAACGAAAAACTGGGCCATTTTCTGGAAGAAAATCCCACCGTGGCAAAACAGATCATCTCCAAGGCAGTGGATGCGGCAAGGGCCAGGGATGCAGCCAAACGGGCAAGGGAACTGGCAAGGAAAAAAGGGACCCTCATGGATTCCACCCTGCCGGGCAAGCTGGCGGAATGCCAGTTTGCAGATCCTGCGGAAAGAGAACTGTTCCTGGTGGAGGGTGATTCTGCCGGCGGGTCTGCCAAACAGGGAAGGGACAGAAGGTTCCAGGCCATCCTGCCTTTGAAAGGCAAGATTCTCAATGTGGAAAAAGCCCGGTTTGACAAGATCCTGCGCAGCGATGAGATCAAGAACATCATCACGGTGCTGGGCACGGGTGCCGGCAAGGAAGAATATGATGTGGAAAAGATCCGGTACCATAAGGTGGTGATCATGACTGACGCAGATGTGGACGGCTCCCATATCCGGACCCTTTTGCTCACTTTTTTCTACCGCCAGATGCCCGAGATGATTGACAAAGGGTATCTGTACATTGCCCAGCCGCCTTTGTTTCGGGTGGGATCCAGAAAAAGCGGGCTGTACCTGAAAAACGAGGAGGAATATTCCCAGTACCTGATCCAGCGCATCGCCTCCCAGAAAGATCTGTACATCAAAAGCGAGGCCGACCCGATCCCTGAGGAAAAATTCTACCAGTTCATGCTGGATATGACCTATTATTTCAACGCGGTATCATTGCTGCGCAAGCGCGATTTTGACACCGGCATGCTGCTCAACATCATCCACCACGGAGTCAAAGACAAGTTTTTCTTAGAAAAACGCAGTAATTTTACGGCCCTGTCAGAAGATCTTGAAAAATCCGGGTACCAGCCCAGGGAGATCGAATATGACAAGGAGCGCAACATCTTTGAGATGGATATCTATGACAAGGAAGGCAAGCAGTTTCTGCTCCGGGTGGGCAGGGAAATTCTGGCCACCAGCGACTACAAGCAGATGCTCAAAAGCTATGAAAAAATAGCCGACCTTAATAAACCGCCTTTCTGCGTGATGTCCAAACAGGAAGATGCAAAAATCAAAAATGAGTTTACCACCATTGACGACCTGTACGCCTTTATCATGGCGGAGGCCAAAAAAGGCATTACCATCCAGCGGTACAAAGGGTTGGGGGAGATGAACGCGGAACAGCTGTGGGACACAACCATGAACCCGGAAAAGCGCATGATGCTCCAGGTCAACATCGAGGATGCGGAAAAAGCGGACGAGATTTTCACCCTGCTCATGGGTGAAGAGGTGGAACCCCGGCGTAATTTTATCCAGAAACACGCGTTAGAGGTATCTTCGCTGGATTATTAGAATCTTTTTGTGAATAACACCCATGCCCTGGCGGATACAACAAACCATGAAAGCGGTTAGCCATTAGCTGTTAGCTTTTAGCCGGTAGTAACCCAGCAGGGAAAAATGTGTAATTGTTTACAGGAAGCTGATAACTGAAGACTTTCATATAAAAAAAGACCTGATAACCAAAAATAAAGCGGTTATCAGGTCTTTTTTTATTTATAATTCTTCTGCCAGGGCATCCATGGCTTTTTTCATCTGCCGCATGGCCTGGCGCAGCCGCTCCTCATTTTCCACCAGGGCCAGGCGCAGGTATCCTTCGCCCTCCTCACTGAACCCGGTGCCAGGGGCAACAGCCACATTGGCCCGGTCCATCATCTCAATGGCAAACTGCATGGCCCCCATTTTATCAAAAGGTGCCGGAATTTTGGCCCATACAAACATGCCGGCCTTTGGCGGGGTGATATTCCATCCCATGCGGGAAAGGCCTTTACACAGCACATCCCGTCTGGTTTCATAGGTCTTTGCCAGCACCGGGATGGTGTCGTCACAGTCTCTTAACGCAATGATACCCGCTACCTGGATGGCGGAAAAAATGCCGTAGTCAAAATACCCCTTGATCTGGCCTAAGGCCTTGACGATCTGTTCATTGCCCACACAGTAGCCGATGCGCCATCCTGCCATGTTGTAGGATTTGGAAAAAGAGCCGAACTCCACTCCCACATCCTTGGCCCCGGGGGCCTCCAGAAAACTGGGTGCCTGATACCCGTCAAAGGTGATCTTGGAATAGGCAAAGTCATTGATCACCATGAACTTGAACCGTTTGGCCAAAGCCACGATCTCTGTGAAAAACGCGGTGTCCGTCACCACGCCGGTGGGGTTGTGGGGATAGTTGAGCATCAGCACTTTGGGAGCCGGGTAGCAGGATTCGCAGATGTTGATAATCCGGTCCAAAAACCCCTGCTCCGGTGCAATGGGAATCCGCATGACATTGGCCCCGGCAATGACCGCGGCATAGATGTGGATGGGAAAGGCCGGCGCCGGCACCAGCACAGAATCCCCCGGCCCCATGATGGCCAGGCACAGATGGGAAATCCCTTCTTTGGAGCCGATGGTGAAATAGGTTTCCTTTTCCGCATCCAGACCGATCTCATAGTGCCTCTTGTAATATTTGGCGATCTCCTGTTTCAAATGGGGCATGCCCGAGCTTTCCGGATACCGGTGGGACTTGGGGTCCTTGGCCACCTGCACCAGTTTTTCAATGACCGCATCCGGGGTGGGATCCATGGGATTTCCCATCCCTAAATCAATGACGTCATCTCCGTTGCGCCGTTTTTCCATTTTCATCTTGTTGATCATGCCGAACAGATAGGGCGGCAGCTGCTCCATGCGGCCGGCAAAACGAATGATATTTTCTTCCACAACCATGACTCCCTGCAAAAAATGTATTGGAAATAAAGATTACATCATACCTGATTTTGATTTTAAAAATAAAGAGAAAATATTTGTTTTTCAATAGCGCTGTAAGAGGCTACAATATATGAAAGAAATGAAAAAGAAAAACATCTGTTGAATTGAAAGGGAAAGTAAAATAACCTAAAAAAGGTAATGAATTTCGAACTATTATCGGATTGCAAGATTGAAGCATCATCATTATTCTGGATACCCATATCCAGTATGACTATTTCTTAGCGGTAGCGGAATATGAATGAAGAGGATTGGAAAAAATGGATTCAGACAGATTGTATACCGGGCCGCACCAGGTCATCCTTGATCAGTGGATTAGCTGTGCACCGTTTGAAAAACTGCTGGGGCTTGATATAGTCGAAGCAAAAGACGGGCAGTCTTATCTGACCATGCCCTTTGTGTATCAGCTGGCCCAGGGACAGGGAATGGCCCATGGCGGTGCAATTGTCACCCTGGCGGATACAGCCGTGGCCATGGCCATCAAAAGTATCCTTCCTCCGGACAGCCGGTTCGGGACCATTTCCTTGAATGCAGAATTTCTGGAGCCGGTTACAAAGGGGGTCCTGTCTGCCAGAGCAGAGGTGACACCTCTTGAAAACCGGCAGGTCCGGGGACAGGCAGTGGTTTCTGATGAAGACGGCAGACAGGTGATGCGGTTTTCCGCCATGTTCAAGCTTGGCAGAGAGGTGAAAATTGCAACACTTGCAACACACAGAACAGGAGAATGATATGAAACAGCAGTGGCAGTCAGCCTTCGGGCAGATGACTTACGGCATTTATGTGTTGACAACGGTGGTGGATGATACAATCAACGGCATGATCGCCTCCTGGGTGACCCAGGTGTCTTATGATCCGCCCCTGATCATGGCGGCGGTGCATCCCAACCGGTATTCCCATGACATGATCGCAAACAGCCGGGCCTTTGGGCTGCACATCATCGATCAGTCGCAAAGAGAGCTGCTTGCGCGGTTCAAGGGGCCGGATCCGGGGGAAAAGTTTGCCAATATGGACTGGAAACCCGGAAAAACCGGGGTCCCTGTTCTGAAAGACTGCCTGGCCTGGTTTGAGTTGCAGGTGATACAACAAAATCAGCCGGGCAACCATACCCTTTTTATCGGAGAGGTTGTGTCAGCAGGGAGTCATGCAGAAGCCACCCCGCTGACAACCCTGGATTATGACGGCATGTATGTGGGGAAAAATTAACCGGTCCTGTAGAATGAAGGAAAACGAAAAAGATATGAAGTGCAGGTTCAATTTAGATAACGATGTCGTGATCGATGAACAGACCGGCCTGATGTGGACGAAAAACGCAGGGTTGCTGGAATTTCCCATGACCTGGGAGGAGGCCTTGTCACAGATAAAGGCGTTCAACGCTTCCGGTCTTTTCGGGTATCACGACTGGAAGCTGCCCAACCGCCGGGAACTGTTCAGCCTGATGAGCCATGAAAAGATTAATCCCAGCCTTCCGGAAGATCACCCGTTTATCAATGTGTTCACCGGTTATTACTGGACCGCCTCAAGCTGTGCCCGGCTGCCGGACCAGGCATGGTATGTCCATCTGGGCGGAGCCCGGGTGTTCAAGGGGATGAAATACGGATCATATATGGTCTGGCCGGTACGAATTGCCAGAGAAAATCATGGTGCAAGCAGGGTGCTTCAGACCGGGCAGAAGACATGTTTTGATGCAGGCGGCAGTGTCATGAACTGTAACGGATCCGGCCAGGACGGCGAGTTCCGGGCAGGGGTGCCGCATAGTGACAAAAGGTTTACAACAGATGGCGCATGTGTCCATGACAACAGCACCGGTCTTACATGGGTGAAGAATGCAAATATATCCCAAAGGCTCCTGGACTGGCAATCCGCGTCTGATATGGTATCACAGATGAACAAAGAGAGCAGATACGGGTACAATGACTGGCGGGTTCCCGGTATTGTTGAACTGGAGAGCCTGACTGATCTGGATTGCCATTCACCGGCCCTGCCCCTGGACCATGGGTTTGCCGATGTGCAGAATTTTTACTGGTCCGCCACCACCAGCATGTATGATACCGCCTATGCCTGGGTGCTGTATACCGTGGACGGGGCAGTGGGGGTCGGGCATAAGCCGTTGCCTGAATTTTTTCTATGGCCGGTGCGGTAACGGTCCGGATGAAAGAGAGGGTGAAAGAATGAAACTGATCGCCGATAACCTGCGCATCACCCGGCCAAAAATCAGACGTGCGCTGCAGCAGTTTGATCCGGCACCGGTGCAGGCCCTGGTGAAAGCCTGTGAAGCCAGGGGAGCCTGGGCCATTGATGTGAACACCGGACCTCTGGGAAAATGTGCTGACATCGGCATGACCTTTTTCATGGAAGCGGTGCAGGCAGTGACAGACCTGCCCCTGCTCATTGATACGGCCAATGCCGATGCCATGACAGCCGGGGTGAAGGCAGCCAGAAACCGGATCATCATCAACGGGTTTTCCTTAGAACCCCGCAAACTGGAAAAGATCCTGCCCCTGGCCAAAGAATTTGATGCTGATATCGTGGGATTTTTGCTGTACCCGGACTCCCGGGTGCCAACAGATGCGGCCCAGCGGTTCGAGGTGGCCCTGGATCTGATGGAAAAAGCGGAGGCTGCCGGCGTGGCAAAAGAGCGTGTGATCATAGATCCTGTGATTCCTCCCCTTGCCTGGGCAAACGGCATTGTCCAGGCCAGGCAGGTGCTGGAGGTGATCCGCACCCTGCCGGACCTGCTGGGTTTTCCGGTCAAAACCATCGGCGGCATCTCCAACCTGGGCACCAATGCCCCGGACAAGGCAAGGCGCCTGGCCATCGAGCAAAGCTATCTGGCCATGCTGGCAGCTGCAGGCTTACATTTTGCGCTTCTGGATATTTTTAACCCGGATCTGGTGCGGGCTGCCCAGGTGTCCGGCATACTGGCCAAAGAAGATATTTTTTCCTGGGGCATGGTGCCCTGATAATGAACAATCGAACAGGAGTTTCAGATGACCGGTCGGCAGTTTGATTTTGACTACCTTGTCATAGGTTCCGGTTTCGGCGGCAGCGTTTCTGCCATGCGGCTTTCGCAGAAAGGATACAGAGTCGGGGTCATCGAAGCGGGAAAACGGTGGAAAAACGATGATTTTGCCAGGGTAAACTGGAATTTGCGCAAATATCTGTGGATGCCAAAAATCTTTTTATACGGCATCCAGCGGATGAACCTGCTCAATGACATTTTCATATTGAGCGGTGCCGGGGTCGGTGGCGGCAGCCTGAACTATGCAAACACGCTGTATGTCCCGCCGGATAAGTTCTTTGAAAATGAGGTGGTCAGGCGGATGGGGGGAAAAGATGCCCTTGTGCCCTATTATGCAATAGCGCAAAAAATGCTGGGGGCCGCTGAAAACCCATTTATAGGGGAAGCAGATCATTTGATGCGTAAAACTGCTGCGGATTTCGGCCGGGAACACACGTTTCATAAAACCTGTGTGGGTGTGTATTTTGGCGAACAGGGCAAAAAAGCAAAAGACCCCTATTTTTTTGGTGAAGGTCCGGACAGGATTGGCTGTGAATTCTGCGGTGCATGCATGACCGGGTGTCGGAAAGATGCCAAAAACACCCTGGACAAAAATTATCTGTATTTTGCAAAAAAATTCGGTACCCGGATCATTCCCGAAACCAGGGTGATCGATATACGCCCGCTGTCAGCGGACGGGGCTGACGGATACAAGATCACCTGTGCCAGGACAACGGGTGTATTGGGTCGGAAAACCGTTTTTCGTACAAAAGGCGTTGTTTTATCCGCCGGTGTGCTGGGCACCCTTTCTCTGCTTCTGAAAATGAAGGAGACAGGCCGGATGCCGAGGCTGTCTGATGATCTGGGACAGCGGGTCAGGACCAACAGCGAAGCGATTCTGGCTGTCAGGGCCTGTTCAGGAAACGTGGATTTTTCAACCGGGGTGGCCATAACCTCCAGCGTGCACCCGGATGACAATACCCACATGGAGCCGGTCAGGTATGCAAAGGGCAATGATTTTATGGGCCTGCTGCCGGTGCTGCTCACGGACGGAGGGGGGAAGATACCCCGGATATTTCGCTATATCGCCAATGTTATCAGGCATCCTGTGCATTTTCTGCGCATATTGAATCCCATCGGATTTGCCGGTCAAAGCCTGATAATACTGGTGATGCAGACCCATGACAACTACCTGAACGTGTCCCGGAAACACCGGTGGTTATGGCCGTTTGTCAAGTCCCTGGGATCAAAACAGGCCAGTAATAAAAAAAATCCGGTGTACATTCCCATTGCCAATGAATTCGCCCGCAGGCTGGCAGGAAACATGAACGGGATACCCACCAGTATTGTTTCCGAAGTATATATGAATGCACCGATTACCGCCCATATCATGGGGGGCTGCAGTGCCCATGAAGACTCTGAAAAAGGCGTGATCGATGACAAAAATCGTGTGAGAGGGTACCAGAACATGATCGTGGCGGACGGCTCCATGATCCCGGCCAATCTGGGAGTAAACCCGGCCCTGTCCATTACCGCACTGTCAGAAAGGGCCATGTCTTTCATAGCGGTGAAAGGGTTTAAAAAAATGCAGTATCTGCAGGCGGAAAAAAACTGGGGGGTCACGGACCTGCTGACGTCTTCAGATGCCCTGACAGACAATCCGTAAGCTGGAAATGCCGGCAGGCTGAGCGCTTAAAAAATATGGCAGAACAGCGTTGCCAGGTATTTTTGTTGTAAACAAGCAACAAAACGCCTTAATGGAGTATCTTGACCTGTTTTTGCCAACCCTGTACCCTGTGCATGGGTGAAGATATTGTGAGCATGGAAATTGATTTTACGGAGGACCAGACATGAATAAAATACGTACCATCTGCATCTATGGGGTTGGCGGTATAGGCGGATTTTTTGGCGGTAAAATCGCCCATGCACTCAATCATGACAACACACTGGATCGTGCATGCTTTTTTGTGGCCAGGGGAGACCATTTAAGGGCGATCAGGCAAAACGGCATCACCGTAATCACACAGCGAAAAACCATTACAGGGATGCCGGCGGCAGCCACAGACAATATGGATGAACTGCCTGATCCGGACATGATTTTTGTCTGCGTTAAAAGCTATGATCTGGATGACGCGTTAAAAGCGATTGCGCCAAAGGTTCACAAAAAAACCATTATACTGCCGTTGTTGAACGGGGCTGATATTTATGAGCGGATCAGGAAAAATCTGACCACAGGTATTGTACTGCCGGCCTGTGTGTATGTCGGCACACATATTCAGGCACCAGGTGTTATCTGCCAGAGTGGCGGGGACGGCAAAATTTTACTTGGGCCGGATCCGCAGCATGTGGGGCTAGATCCGAAAAATCTCACCGATTTTCTGGATGCCATGCAGATCAATTTTCAATGGCGCCCGGATCCCGGCCCGGCTATATGGGGCAAATACCTGTTTATCGCATCCTTTGCCCTGGCAACGGTATTTTTCAATAAGACCATCAGCCAGGTGGCAGCAGATCCGGATGCAGCACAGACAGCCCGTAAAATCATGCAGGAAATATACGCCATTGCAACAGCCAAAGGGGTTCAGCTGCCGGAGCATATCATCAACGAACAACTGGCCAGAGCAGCCCAGTTTCCCGGTGATACAAAAACATCCTATCAACGGGATGTGGAATCCAAGGGCCGGGTGAATGAAGGGGATCTTTTCGGCGGCACGATTCTCAGACAGGGTGCGGCACAAGGCATTCCGACCCCGGTCACCCAGTCGGTTTATTCAGCCATTCAGGACAGACTGTCAGCTGATTAGTCCCACAATGGCGCCGGTCATGCAGGTGGCAATGGTGCCGGCAGCAATGGACCGGAGTCCCAGGGACACGATTTCACCCCGGCGGTCCGGGGCCATGGTGCCCAGTCCCCCGATCATGATACCCAGGCTGCCGGGGTTGGCAAATCCGCACATGGCATAGAGCATGATCAGGCGGCTGTCCGGCCCCAGGCTCTCTTTGGGAAGGCTGGCCAGGCTCAGGTAGGCCACAAATTCGTTGATAATGGTTTTGGTTCCCATCAACCCCCCGGCAGTACCGGCTTCGGCCCAGGGGATTCCCATGAGCCAGACCACAGGCGCCATGACCCAGCCAAAAATTCTTTGGAGGGTCAAAGGCTCCTGGCCGGCATCCGGCAGAATTTTGAGCAGGATATCCGCCAGGTGTACTAGGGCCACCAGCACGATGAGCATGGCAATGATATTGATGAGTAGCTCCACGCCCTGAATGGTGCCTCTGGTTACCGCATCCATGGCGCTGGTGGCAGGATCAGGGGATGTCAGTTTCCCGGAGGTGACCGGTTTTGTTTCCGGAATCATGATCTTGGCCACGGTAATGGCTGCCGGGGCGCTGATAATGGAGGCAGCCAGGATGTGGCCCAAAACATTCGGGATGATGTCTCCCAGGATATTGGCATACAGCACCATCATGGTGCCGGCGATGGTGGCCATGCCCGATGTCATCAGGGCAAACAGTTCGCTGCGGGTTAAAGCGCTGACATATGGCCGGATAAATAAAGGGGATTCCACCATGCCCACAAAAATATTGGCGGAAACCCCAAGTCCTTCAGCCCCGCCCAGACCGAAAAGCCGTTCAAGTACCCGGGAAAATTTTTGTACCACCCAGGGCAGGACCCGCCAGTAAAACAGCAGTGAAGACAGTGCACTCATGAGCAGCACCAGGGGCAAAGCCTGAAACGCCAGGATAAAGGATGCGCCGTCAAATTTTTCCTCAAAAGGCAAAGGGCCGCCCCCCAGGTATCCGAACACCATGGATGTGCCAGCCCGGGTGGCCTGTTCAAGGGCCAGGACCACCTGGTTCAGAAGCGCAAATCCCTGGCCCAGCAGCGGGATCTTGAGAAACGCAAGGGCCAGCAGCAATTGCAGGCCCAGGCCCATGACAATGGTTTTGATTTTCACCTGGCCCCGGTTTTCACTGATCATCCAGGCCAGTCCCACAAAGACTGTCAGGCCGGCCATCCCCTGAAAAATCATCATGTTTGTCCTGGCTCCATTGGTTTTATTCTCAACTGTGCCTGTCAACAAGCTCTATAGTTCATTTAATACAGGTCGTCAACGTCCGGGCGCAAAAGTCGCGTTTTTGCTTTGATTGGATGCAGGTTTGTGTCTTTTTGGGGTTTACTTTTTTATATCATGGGCATATGTACTGTAACAAAGGCCATTTTAACCCAGGATACAGCGTGGCATCTATTTTGCTGTAATTTAAGGAAGGTTTTACCAGACAAAAGCGGGCAAGATTGAACGCTTTTGCCGTGATTCATATTAACTGTTTCATCTCACAGCCACAGGGAGGAGAGAGAGAATGGATGCATTATTAATCATGGTGATTTCCTTTATCGGGTATATTTTAATGTACAATGTGTATGGCCGGTTCATTGGAAAGAAAATTTTCAAATTGGCCAAGGCAGCAGAGGTGCCTTCTGTTGTTCAGGAAGATGGTGTGGATTATGTTCCCACCAAAAAAGAGGTGATCTTCGGTCATCACTTTACTTCCATTGCCGGAACCGGCCCCATTGTGGGACCGGCCATCGCCATTATCTGGGGATGGGTGCCGGCAATGATCTGGGTGTTTTTCGGCAGCATCTTCATGGGTGCTGTGCATGATTTCGGGGCCTTGATTATTTCCATGAGAAACCAGGGAAAGTCCATTGCCGATTACACATCAAAATATGTCAACAACCGCACCCGGTTTTTCTTTTTTTTGATTGTCTTTCTGGAACTGTGGATTGTGATTGCCATTTTCGGCCTGGTGATCGCCGTGGTGTTCGCCATGTATCCCACATCGGTTCTGCCTGTCTGGTGTGAGGTAGCCATTGCCCTGTATCTGGGTCATGCCATTTACAAACAGGGCAAAAGCATCATTACCTGGTCCATTATTGCCGTGGTGCTCATGTATGTCACCGTGTTCATCGGTGCCTATCTTCCCATTACAATGCCGACCATTGCAGGGATTCCCCCCACAGGCGTCTGGACAATCCTGTTGCTGATCTATGCCTTTATCGCCTCCACCCTGCCGGTCACCACATTATTGCAGCCCAGGGATTTTATCAATTCCCATCAGCTGATGATCGTGATGGTGCTGCTGGTGATCGGGGTGTTTTTTTCCGCATTTTTTGCAAACCTGTCCATCGTGGCGCCGGCAGTCCAGATGTCCCCGGCCGAAGCCCCGCCCATGTGGCCTTTTTTGTTTATCACCATTGCCTGCGGCGCTATTTCCGGGTTCCACTCTCTGGTGTCTTCAGGCACGTCCGCCAAACAGGTCCGGTATGAAACCGATTCACTCTTTGTGGGATATGGCTCCATGCTCATGGAAGGGGCCCTTGCCACATTGGTGATTATTGCTGTGTCCGCCGGTATCGGCATGGGGTATGTGACCAAATCCGGTGAAACCCTGGTGGGGATAGCTGCCTGGACAACCCATTATTCTTCCTGGGCGGCTGCGGCCGGGCTGGGATCAAAAGTGGCGGCGTTTGTGGATGGCTCCGCCAACATGATCGCCTCTTTTGGGGTACCGGCCAGCATTGCTGTTGTCATCATGGGGGTGTTTGTGGCATCCTTTGCCGGCACCACCCTGGACACCGCCACCCGGATCCAGCGGTATATTTTGTCTGAACTGTTTGACAGTGTGAAGCTCACCGCGTTGTCCGGCAAATATATCACCACCTTTTTAGCGGTGGGAACGGCATTGCTTCTGGCTTTTGCAAGCGGCCCCAGCGGAAACGGGGCACTGAAGCTGTGGCCACTGTTTGGTGCGGTGAACCAGACCCTGGCCGGCCTGGCTTTGATCATCATTACCGTATATCTTAAAGACAAGGGCGGGCTTAAATGGATGATATCAGGCATCCCTGCCCTGTTCATGATGGTGATGACTATCTGGGCCCTGATCCTGAACCAGGGCAGTTTTGGTACGGCACACAACATCCTGCTTCAGGTGGTCAATGCCATTATCCTTATACTGGCTGTCTGGATCACGGCGGAAGGGTTCCTGCGGTTTATCAACATCACCCCGGAAAACCGAATCGTTTCGGAAAACAGATAATATATCAACTATTTTCAGGACCAGGCCTGCTGTTTGTGCAGGCCTGGTACCGATCCTGACACTGAATGCACAAAAAACTTCAAACACAGTATGTTATAATGGTGTTGCCGGCCCTGGGCCTGTTGCTGATCCTGGGCACGGTAAAATCACTGAACCTGGTTACTCCGGGCTGTTTTAGCTTACCTGCAGTGCTCCCGGCAGCTGTTTTTGTTGTGTCAGCCATTACCGCCATTGCCGGCCCGCTTTTTTTGCGGACCTTGTTTGCCCATTCCGTCAGAAAGCAGCAGATGGTTCCGGCGGCAGATTTTCTGACTTTTCAGCGCCGGCTTCTGTGGATATCCCAGATAACCCCGTATCTAACGTTTGTGGCGGTTTTTTGTGATTTTCCCAGATTTTATGCCGCCGCCATTGTTTTAATGGGGTTGTATGCACTGTATTATTACTATCCATCACAAAAGCGCATCGGCTTTGACAAAAAAATATTCAGGGTGACATGAACAGTCAGCACACAGATTTTCGGCAGATCTTTGGCAGGGTTAAAAAACAGGTCGCCGGCTTGTGGCAGGCTGCAGATGCGGTGGCCCGGAACAAGGCGGTCAATAGCATTGAAGCGGAATGCCAGGAGCTGGAGTATATTTTTGCCCTGCTGGTCCAGGGGTCGTTTATCGGCATGCCCTCCCCGCCGGCACACCTCAGTATGGATCTTCTGCCATTGATGGAAAAGGATTTACAGCTTTTGCTTGAAAGGATGAACACGTCAAACGAACCATTGTCCAGGTTGTTTTCCGTGTTTGATATTTCATAAGACCCATGAAAAATCTTCGCACACTGTTTTTTCTGGGCAAAGGCGGTACCGGCAAATCTACGGCATCTGCCCTGATTTCCCTGGTATTGAAAGAGAAAAACAAAAAAGTGCTCCTGGCGTCTTTTGATGATGCCCACAACCAGGCAGATATTTTTGAAACCCTTTTTTCTGACAAAGCCTGCACCATAGGCCCCTGCCTTGAGGTGCTCCAGGTCGACACAGATAAACAGATCAAACGGTATCTGGCCAAAACCGCCAGAAATGTCAAAGCCAGTTATGCCTATCTGACTGCATTCAACCTGGAGCATTATTTTGATATTTTAAAATTTTCACCGGGCATGGAAGAATATGCCCTGGTAACCGCTTTCACAGACCTATTAACCCGGTACGCCGACTATGATTACCTGGTGATTGACCTGCCGCCCACGGCCTTGTCTTTGCGGTTTTTCAATCTTCCCGCCCTGTCTTTGACATGGATTGACCAGCTTGAAAAACTGCGGACCCAGATTAACAAGAAAAAAGAGATCATCTCACGGATCACGCTGGCCGGCAAAGAATTTGAGCGTGATAAGGTACTGCACCGGATTCAAGAGATGAAGTCAGACTATCTGCAGCTCAAAGCTTTGTTTGAAAATCCGGCAAAGACCTGTTTTTATGTGGTGTTTAACCAGGATGTCCTTTCCGTGGCTGAAACGGGGCGGGTTATTGAACATCTGGACCGGCTGGCCATCCAAATTACGGGATTGATCTGCAATGAACGGATAAAGGCGGATGCTGCGGCCCCGTCACAAAAAACTCTGTTTCCCGGCTTTCCCGTCCAGACCATTCCTTTTTCTAATACATCCCTGATCGGTATGGATGCCCTGGAACAGCACATTCTTTCACATAATCTGACCTTTGATAAGATATTGCAGGAATAGTTACTCTTTTTGCCTGACCGTGACCGGCGTGTCTGTCCAATATATCGATCGCGAAAAAAATTAAGTGATTGACTCTTTGTTATTCATGCCTAACTTAAATGCATGGTCAAGCTAGGGCCGTTTAAAAACAACTACTTGCATGAGGTGATAAAATGACTGATACCAGGCATGAAAACTATATTGAAAGCGATAAGGAACGGGATGAAGGCCATGTGGATACCCGGCAGAAAAATTTTGAGTGTGAAAATCCGGACAGTCATCTTGGATGTGATCCCGGGATTGATGTTGCCGGATAGTTTTTTTTAAGCCTTAAACGGTTTATGAAAAAAAGCAGCGTCTTTTAATGACGCTGCTTTTTTTGTGCTGAATCCCGGACAAAAAAATGATACTGTGTTTTATTTTGCCGGTCATCATGACATATTGTAAGATAAAGGAGCCTGGATGAAGCCACAGGAGATTGAAGATTTAAGTTTTCAAATCATAGAAAAAGAAGCCAAAAACCATGGTTTTGATGAAAAATACTGGCCTGTTGTGCGGCGGATGATCCATACATCAGCTGATTTCGACTATATCCGCACCATCCGGTTCGGCAACAATGCAGTGGAAAAAGGGGTCGCTGCCATTCAGAAGGGATGCAGCATCTTTACGGACACCAACATGGCCAGGGTGGGCATCAGGAAAACAGAAATTGCACATTTCAAGGGCACGGTTTCCTGCCTGATGACAGACCCGGCAGTGGCGGCCCGGGCTGCGGCGGACGGCACCACCCGTGCCCTGGCTGCCGTGGAGCTGGCAGCAGACCGGATAAAACACGGCATTTACGTGGTGGGCAATGCCCCCACAGCCCTGCTCCACCTTATCAGGCTCATTAAGGAGGGCAAGGCAGACCCCGCCCTTGTGATCGGGCTGCCTGTGGGATTTGTCAATGCCGCAGAATCCAAACAGGCGCTCACGGCCCTGGATACCCCCTACATCACCAATGCGGGCAGAAAAGGCGGCTCCAACGTGGCCGCGGCCGTGGTCAATGCCCTGGCCATCATGGCATATGAAACAGCGGTCCATGAAACCCCCTGACATTCAAATGGATAATTCAGATGGATAGAGGTGTGACATCAAAGGCTTTGTAATAGGTGCCACCGGCAGCGGCACCGGGAAAACCACCCTGACCCTGGCCATTCTGGCCTGGCTGCGTGCCAGAGGCATGAAAGTGGCACCGTTCAAAGTGGGGCCGGATTTCATCGATCCGGGCCACCATGCCTATATTGCCGGCCGCACCAGTTATAACCTGGATTCCTGGATGCTTTCAAAAGATTACAACCGCCGGTTGTTTCATGAACATTCCAGGGGGGCGGACCTGGCAGTGGTGGAAGGGGTCATGGGGCTGTTTGACGGCTATGATGCCATAACAGAATCCGGGTCCACCGCCCAGATGGCCAAATGGCTGGGCCTGCCCGTGCTGCTGGTGGTGTCGGCCAAAGGAAAGGCCAGGAGTGCGGCAGCAGTGGTCAAGGGATTTGAAACCTTTGATCCGGACCTGACGCTGGCCGGCGTGGTGTTTACCTTCACAGGCAGCCAGCGCCATTATGCATATCTCAAAGAGGCAGTGGAACAGACCTGCACCACCCCCTGCCTGGGACATCTGCCCAGAAATGATTCCATAGTCATGCCCGAGCGCCACCTGGGCCTGACCACCGCAGAGGAACATGTGATCCAGCCGGCTGTGATTGATACCCTGGTGTCCATGGTGGACCAGGGACTGGACATGGACCGGCTCATTTCCAATCTTTTGAAACCGGCAAAAATACCTGAACCCATAGAAAACGAAAAAACGCCAAAACCGCAGGTTGGAAAAGATGCGGCCGGACCGGAAACATCGGTTGAATCACAAACGCCAGCTGGTCCCATTGTAAAACCCTTTCCAAAAAACCCACGGATTGCCGTGGCCCGGGACAAGGCGTTCTGCTTTTACTATCCGGACAACCTGGCCATGCTGGAAAACGCCGGTGCCTGCCTGGTGTTCTTCTCTCCTCTGGCAGAGGACCGCCTGCCTGAAGATATAGATGGCCTGTACCTGGGGGGCGGTTACCCCGAGCTTTTTGCAGACACGTTGTCACAAAAACCGGTTCTGCTGTCAGCTGTCAAAGCCTTCAGCCGGAAGGGCATGCCTATTTACGGGGAGTGCGGGGGATTTATGTTCCTGTGCAAAACGCTTTGGCCCAAAGACCATGATCAGCCAGTGTCCATGGCCGGGTGTTTTGATCTTGGTGTGCGCATGTCCGGCAGGCTCAGGTCCTTAGGGTACCGGGAAATCACCTTTGTAGAAGATACGCTTATAGGCGCCAGAGGAGCCCGGGTCAGGGGCCATGAATTTCACTATTCGTCGGTGGTATCAGACAAAGCCGGCCTGTACGATAACGTGTTTGACGTTACCTCCCGGGCCGGCCAGGATGTGCAGGTGCAGGGATACCAGATTGGCCAAACCCTGGGATCATACCTGCATGTGCATTTTGGCTCCAACCCGGATGTTCCCCGCTGTTTTGTGGAAAACTGTAAAAAATTCAGAAAACTGCGGCTGGGCGGTTAGGGAAAATATGGCACAAAAACCTTTGAAAAAAGGATTTACCACAGGTGCGGCCGCTTCTGCCGCGGTCAAGGCGGCCCTGATACGGCTGCTCACCGGCACCGCTCCCAAAGAGGTGGCAATTGTTTTTCTTGGGGGCGGCACCCGGATGGTGGCGGTGCAGCAGGTGCGCTGCCTGACAGAAAACTGCTGTGAGGCAGAGATTGTCAAGGATGCAGGAGACGACCCGGACATCACCCACAAGGCCCGGATCGGGGCCCGGGTGACCCTGACACCGGGAGATGCCATGCAGGTGCGCATTACAGGTGGCATTGGCGTGGGCCGGGTCACCAAACCGGGCCTGGAAATTGCCGTGGGGGAGCCGGCCATCAACCCAGGTCCCAGGCAGATGATCATGGAAGCGGTGCAGGCGGTATACGATACGCGGGCGCAGGAACAGACCCATCAGGTGGCGGTTACTGTGTTTGTGCCACATGGGGAAGCGCTGGCAAAAAAAACCCTGAATGCCCGGCTGGGCATCATGGGCGGTATTTCCATTCTCGGGACCACGGGTGTGGTGACCCCCATGTCCCATGATGCCTATATCGCCACCATCAGGGCCGGTATCTGTGTGGCAGCGGCAAAACAGATTACCGCCCTCGTGTTCACCACAGGCCGGCGCAGCGAACGCCATGCCATGGCACTGTTTCCACAGTTTTCTGAAGAAGCCTTTGTCCAGACCGGGGATTTTTTCAAAGCCGCCATCCAGGAGGCCCTGGCCCAGCCGTTCATCACACAGATTATCTACACGGTTTTTTTCGGCAAAGCCGTGAAAATGGCCCTGGGGTATGCGCACACCCATGCAGCGCGATCCGGGATGGCCTTGGATACCCTGGCAGACTGGGCACAAAAAATTACAGGCGCCAAGACCCTGGCCGGACAGATTGCCAATGCCAATACCGCCCGCCATGCATTTTCCTTTATATATCCGAATTATCCGGACCTGATCCGCCATGTGGGAAAAAAAATCCAGGAAAATGCCGGATCATTTGCCGGGCATAAGCTTGCGATCCGTGTCATTATCCTGGATTTTGAGGGGCAGGTTGTCTGTGATTCCAATGAAAGGCAGCAGCAGACAGGGCCGGTAAAAACCGATCCGCTATGAGACCAGTTCCGGGCAGAGCCTTTCCTGGTACATTCTTTCATAATAGGGAAATTGGTCTTCATAAAACGCCTTGAGCCGGTCATTGTTTTCCACGGTGACCGCAAATGTTTCCACATTTTTCTGTATGCCGGTGCTTTTGGCCGCATCGGTGTGCCAGTCTTCCCAGATATCCCATTCAGACTGGTGTCCGGGCTCCCATGTCAAAGATTCCGGGATAAACGGTATATCCAGGGCCTGGCAATAGGCTCTGATGATGCCTTCCGGGTTGTCTTCCAGGTCATCGGCATCCACGACAATGGGGGCCTCTTCAAAATCCCGGGCTTTTTCAAAGATACCGCACAGCTGGGCCAGCCCGATCTCCTCTATGGTCACCGCCGGATGCATGGCATAATAGGAGGCAATGGCCTTGGCAGGGTCCCGGATCAGAAAGGTGTTGTTCAGTTTCTGCAAAAAGGTGTCATCATCTTTTAGGTATTCATAGCCGTGGGCGCACATGTCCTTGAAAAACACACCCTGGTTTGCGGCAGCTTTTTCAATATGGGCCCGGATCCCCGGATAATCGGTGGGATGGTTCGGATCCACGTACTGCTGGTCTATGGCGGCTGCTTCCTTGTGCACATAGTACAGATATGAAAAGGGCTCATGCAGGATGTTCAAATCCCCCCTTTCCATCATAACCCGTTCAAAAGCCGTTGAAATGGATCTGGGGTGGGTCCATAACGCAATCATTGCATGCATATTTTTTTCCTCTCAAAAGGATTCATTCATTAAAATAATCAATAAAATCAATGTAAAAACCATTAACTGTATAATTATTCCTTAGATGGGATGTGAATTCAACCCGAAAGAAACCCTCTGGCAGGGTATGTCACCGGGTCGGTATATTTTATGGCCCGGAAAGATGGGTTTGCACATAATATCCCTGATATGCAGCGCTAAGCTGGGAATATCTGGGATCGGTTTATGGTGTCTGCAGCATTTTGAAGGGCCAGCCGTTACTTGTTATGTGTAAACACCAGTTTGTTTGCTGCCAGGAGAACAAGATAGACCGTGCCGCATAATACAATAATGGTGGGGCCGGAAGACAGGGCCAGGCTGTAGCTGATGCCAAGCCCGGTCCAGGTAAACAGGGCGCAAAGCAAGACGGAATACAGCATCATCTGCCACAGGCGCCTGGCATAAAACCCGGCAATGGCAGGGGGGATGGTCAACAGGGCAATGACCAGGACAATGCCCACGATGCGCACCAGCAGCACTACGGTCAGGGCGGTGAGCACCAGAAGAAACAAATAGAAAAAGGTGGTGTTGATCCCCCGCAGCAACGTGAATTCATTGTCAAAGCAGACCCCGAAAAAGCGGTTGAAAAACAGCACCACAACCCCCACAATCAGCACATCCAGACAGATGACAAACACCAGGTCCCTGTGGGAGATGAGCAGGATATCTCCGAACAGATAGGAGCTGAGGCTGAAATACCCGGGGGTTTTATCAATGAACAGAATACCGCAGGCCATGCCCACAGCCCAGAGGGTGCCGATGATGGTGTCTTCGCGTTCTTTGGCATGGATGCTCACCAGGCCCACCACCAGGGCGGATACCACTGCTGCCAGCACAGCCCCGAGGATGGGGTCGAACCAGGAAATACCCATTTTCACCTGGAGATACAGGGCCAGGCCGATGCCGCCGAACACGGAATGGGAAATGGCGCCTGCCAGGTAGCTGATGCGCTTGATGGTGACAAAGGTGCCGATGATGCCAAAGGCAATGGAGGCCAGTCCCCCCATGGCCATGGCATAGGTCAGAAACCGGTTGTCCGGGTCCGCAAGGGCCTGGAAAAACTCAATCATGGCAATGGGCCCCTGCACCGGTGGTCGTGGCGGACCATTTTCAGATCACCGTAATAGATATCCTTGATCATGGTGCCTTCCACCAGGGTGGTGGGATGGAACACCACCTGGCGGTTCACGCAGATAACGGTTTTGACATACTTGGAAACAAACCCCAGGTCATGGGAGACCACCAGGATGGTCATTTTCCGGTTGAGCTCCTGGAGAATGGAAAACAGATTTTCTTCTGTTTCGTGGTCCACATTGGCAGTGGGTTCATCCAGCAAAAGGATGTCGGGTCTGCCGCACAAGGCCCTGGCGATGAGCACCCGCTGCTTCTGACCGCCGGAAAGCTCATTGAAACCGGTGTGGGTAAAACCGGTCATATCCACTGTTTTAATGGCTTTTTGCGCCTGGTCCCGGTCTTTTTTGGAAAACCAGAAAGTGCTTTTTTTCAGGCGGCCCATGAGCACCACATCCAGCACAGTGGCGGGAAAGTTCATATCCAGGTGGGCATACTGGGGCATATACCCGATGCGCTCTCTGGCTTTTTCAGGTGGAGTGCCAAGCACCTGTATGTCGCCTTTATCTGGATGGATCAGTCCTAAAAGCAGCTTGAGCAGGGTGGTTTTTCCTCCGCCGTTGGGTCCCACGATACTGGCAAATTCCCTGTGGGTAATGCTAAGGGTTACATTTTCAAGGATGGGTTGTTTTTTATAGGCAAATGAGACATTTTTCAGGCTGATATCGGTTTCCATTGCCGTATCCTTAGAGGAGTTGTCATCTGTTTTCAGGGGTCAGTATTTTTGAACCACACAATAAATGTTTTTAATAACAGCGCATTTTTATTTGTACATGAGTTTGGGGCAATTGTCAAAAACCGGCTGTGGAAAGAAGGTTCAGGACCACCCATAAAAGATGCCTGGATGGACCTGAAATCCGTTGCCAGAAAAAAGACTTTCGTGTATTTTCTCCAGATTTGGGAAAATAGCCTATGGTTTTTGAAGGAGCATTCATGAGAGATGCGAAGATGACCGTTAAGGCAAGCATATTCACGGTGTTTCTCTGTGTCCTGTTCGGCTGTAACACGGTGGCCATAAAAACAGGGTTTACCGGTCTGGGGCCTTTCACCTCTGCCACTATCCGATTTAGTATTGCTGCTGTTACTTTGTTTTTATGGGCTCGCTGCCGGCAGATTCCCCTGGCATTGACCAAAAACCAGATCCGTCTGCTGTCCATCCATTGTGTGCTGTTCACTTTCCAGGTGGGTTTTTTTCACCTGGGACTTGCCAGAACCACCGCTTCCCATGGCGCCCTCATCGCCAATGTGCTTCCTTTCATGGTATTGATACTGGCCCATTTTTATATTCCCGGAGACAGGATCACCTGGCGCAAAGGCATGGGGGTGACTCTGGGATTTATCGGGGTGGCTCTTTTGTTTATGGATGAACCAGATCTGAATGCCGATCTGAAAACCGGAGATATCATTGTCCTGTGCGCGGTGCTCTCGTGGTCTGTATCTGCGGTGTATCTCAAGCGGATCATCGAGGAATTCAATGCCATCCAGGTAACTTTTTATCCTATGATATTTGCGGTCCCTTTTTTATTTGCAGGAGGTATGCTCTTTGATCATATCATGGTAATAAAGGTTACACCTCTGGTAGTCACTGCCATTATATTTCAGGCTTTTGCCACGGGTTCTTTTGGATTTGTATCCTGGAACAGCATGCTCCGGAAATTCGGTGCATCCTCTCTGTATTCATTTATTTTTATTATTCCCGTGGCAGGGGTGGCAGCCGGGGTGCTCCTGCTGGACGAGCCGGTCACAAACCACCTGCTGGCTGCCATAACCCTTATCGTGGCCGGCATCATGGTGGTGAATATCAGGCGCAAAAAAAAGCCCCCGGTGGTGCCGGTGCAATAGGCCCGGCTCATGAAGTATCAACCGGGTTCCTCTCGGTCTGTTTTCCATGGATTCAGATGCAGGCGCACGGGTGTGCCGGATGCCTGAAGCGTCCGCAGTCCGGTAAAAATATCAACACACAACACAGGCGGCTGGCCGCCGTCGCCAAGAATGATGTCATGGCAGCTGCCCGGCACCAGACAGAGCGGGCAGTCGGAAGTTATGGGAAGAATTACAACAGACTGCAGGTTTTTCTCCTTTATACAGGGAAGCACAATGCCGGCGGGCAGCAAAAACCGGGACAGGTCTCCTTCTGCGTCAGACAGTCCCCATTTGATCAAATCTCGGTGCTGGGCGTGTTTGTTCCACCCCAGGTGCATCCGGCGGATAAAATCATGGGTAAGTCCCTGATGATACAAAAACACCAGGGGATCTTCATTGTTTTTTCCCCACAAATGGCGGTGGCACCGGGTCACAAAAGCCATGGCTTTTTGTTTCCAGGCACCAGAATCCATGACAGCAACCACGGCATGCCTCCAAAATTGGTAAAATCCAACCATAGATGAAAAAATCTGTGTCTGCAATAAGAATTGCAGTGGTTGAAAAAGGTTAAAAACATCCAATGATGAAAGCATCCATATAAATAAGTCCTTAAAAATCAGCGGTATAAAAAAAAGATAAAAAAATCGACAAAAAAGGTTTGACATTGGTTTTAAATTCATGCATATTACGCCGGTCTTCTCGAGAGACGGTTTGTGTGT